>NZ_BSVC01000003.1 GCF_030269905.1 Pelosinus sp. IPA-1
ACGACTAACATGTAGTCTTTCTTCTGTGAAGTTTTGAAGGAACATATGAAAATATGTACTTCTAAAATCCAGTGGCGATAGCTAAGGGGTTCCACCTGTTCCCATACCGAACACAGTAGTTAAGCCCTTATACGTCGAAAGTACTTGGTTGGAAACGGCCTGGGAGGATAGATAGTTGCTGGTTAAAGAAAAAACGCTCACTTTATTGTGAGTGTTTTTTTGTTGTCAAATAGATATTGTACTAGGGATAGCTTTTTCTTATTTCGTCGTGCCTGAGATTGGTGAGAATGCTTCAGATGCTAGACGCGACGAGCACACGAACTGAGCAGTACATCAGTACGCGAAGTGAGCGCGCGCAGGAGCAACGACGCAGATGAGGTATTATCGCCAATCGAAGTACCGAACACAGTAGTTAAGCCCATACGTCGAAAGTACTTGGTTGGAAACGGCCTGGGAGGATAGATAGTTGCTGGTTATATGGAAAAGCACTCACTTTTGTGGGTGCTTTTTTATTATCAAATGATTATTATGTTAGTATGATTGGTCGCGCCAGCTTCATATTATTAACGCTTCGTCATTAGCATTTAACCTTCGCTTATAATAACATGAAGCTGGCGCTTAGTCTGATATGACCTAAATAAAGGTAATAAGCACTATAAATTTTAAAGAAGAAATTAGGGAATAATAAAGGTTTTAGGTAAGAAAATAACGAAATATATAGTTTCTAGCGAATCTAGTTAATAATTAGAGTAGATCTAATTGTCTTATGAAATAATAGATATTATAGTAGTGATTGTCTACTGAATATGGAATTTTCATATTTTACGGGGACTATAAAGTCACGAATCTTCTAGTGGAACCAATGAATAAATTTGGGTGACAATAAACAGCATTAATTAAGACATAGGCGATAGTAATGAGCAGGAAGGGGCTTACATGAAGAAGAAATTATCAATAGTATTAACAATACTTGTTATGATTAGTTTACTAGCTTTCGGATATTTGCGGAATCATAATGTATCGGCTGCACAACCATATAAGGAAACTCAATTTCTTATGGATACTATTGTGGAAATTACAGCATATGGCCCGGGGGCAGAGGAAGCAGTCAAGGCAGCATTTATAGAATTTCAACGATTACATACGATTACAAATAATTTTGATGAGAATAGTCAAGTATCAAAGATTAACCAAATGGCTGGCAAATCTAAAGTAACTGTCGATCCAGATTTAGTTCATATTATAAAGTTTGCTCAAGAGGTATCTGATAAATTAGGCGATTCTTTCGATATAACAATTGGCCCATTAACTAAGCTATGGGGTATCGGGCATAAGGGGGAATTTGTTCCAAGTCAGGCCGAAATTGAAGCAGTGTTGCCTTTAGTGAATTATCATTTGATAGAAGTGAATACCATTGAAAATACCGTATATTTACCTAAGGAAGGTATGATGCTGGATTTGGGGGGAATTGCTAAAGGGTATGCAACGGATAAGGCAATTGAAGTGTTAAAGGCAAAAGGAATTACATCTGCCTTGGTGAATGCTGGGGGAGATGTACGAGTAATCGGCAATAAACCTGATGGTAAACCATGGAGAATTGGTATACAAAACCCTCGAGAGACAGAAGGAATTAGTGCAAAGTTAGCCTTAACAGATTGGGATACAATGGAAACTTCTGGTGATTATCAGAGATTTATTATAAAAAACGGCATAAGATATTCTCATATTCTTAATCCTCGGACTGGATGGCAACCTAGGGAGGTTGCTAGCGTGACCATGGTCAATAATAGTTCAACCTATGGTGATATATTGAGTAAACCTATTTTTGTATTAGGTGTTGAGAAAGGATTAGAAATATTAAAGCAGTTTCCTGGTAATGAGGCTGTAATTGTAACTATGGAGGGAAAAGTTATTGTTACACCTGGTCTTGAGGGCAAGATTGAATTACCATTAGAGTCAGATAAAAAGCAATTGGAAACTAAGCCTTAGCTTACTTGGAAGGTGGAGTATGAAATACTGTGAATAAGAATAAATTGCCCAGTTGGTTAACAGCTACCTCCTATGCTAAGTTGCCAATTGTACAGTCATCTTGGCATAGGAAGGATTATCTAGAAAAAACTCTAGACAATATTAGTCAAGTAATGGCTGAAGATATGTATCAAGATGGCATTGCTAGTCGTTCTAGAGTTTTGCAAAGAATTCATCCAATCATAAAAATTATTGGGTGCACGGCATTACTTATTTTAGCTGCCATGTCCCATAGTTTTTTATTCTTAGTCGGCATTCATCTTTTAACCATAGCTATGCTATTAATGTCTGGTATTAGTATGCTTGATTATATAAAACGGGTATGGATACCCGCTTTTATTTTTTCTGGTATTATGATGTTACCAGCAATAAGCAGTTGGATAACACCTGGAGATGAATTGCTGGTTATTTATCGTTCGTGGTATTGGCATATAGGTAGATTTTCTTTGCCTGAGGAAATGATAATAACTAAGCAGGGGGTAAGAGCGGCCAGTTTTGTGTTTATGCGAACTGCGACATCTTTAGCGATTATGGTCGCTCTTGTGAAAACTACACAATGGAACATTTTAACCAAATCTTTAGGTAAATTAGGTGTACCTAGTGTGTTTGTAATGGTACTTGATTTAACGTATCGCTATTTATTCTTATTTTTATTGTTGTTAAGTGATTTTATTTTCGGACGAAAAAGTCGTTTAGTAGGTAAAGAGGGGCCACTGAGCCAATGGGAATGGATTGGTGGAGCAGTAGGCGGATTTTTTCGTATGTCCTTAGAATATAGTGGAGAAGTGTCAGCAGCTATGATTGCTCGTGGATATAATGGAGAAAATAAACAAAGGTTAGATAAATCTATTCGCTTATTGGATCTCTGCTTCTTGTGCGTAATTCTAGGCTTATGTATTTTATCTGAGATGCTGTAAAGTAATTACTAAGACGCCTTTTGTACATGGCAATGTGAGGGAGCTGAAGGCTATTGTTATTTAAGTTAAAAAATATAAGATATTGTTACCGAAGAGAAAAAGCGGCAATAGATGGGGTTTCTTTAGAAATTGATGCAGGAGAACAGATTGTGTTACTTGGACCAAACGGGTGCGGTAAATCTACTTTGCAGAAGGTAATCGCAGGATTAATCTTTCCGAGCCAAGGAGAGTTCTGGGCTTACGATACTAAAATAACAAAGCAGAAGATGCAGGATAAAAACTTTGCAGCTGCATATCGACAAAAAATTGGATTCGTTTTTCAAAATTCAGATGTACAGCTTTTTTGTGCTAGCGTGTTAGATGAGGTTATGTTTGGTCCGTTGGCCATGGGACTTTCCTTTGACAAAGCAAAGAAGCAGGCTGAAGAGATCTTGGATTGTATTGGTATTACTTCATTGAAAGACCGATTACCTCATCACTTAAGTGGTGGAGAAAAGAAAAAGGTCGCCTTCGCCGCCGTGCTAGCTGTAAATCCAGAAGTATTAATTTTAGACGAACCAACAAATGGTCTTGACCCAAAAACTCAACGATGGATGAGAGGCATGCTTCGTCAGTTAAATGAATCTGGTAAAACGATTATTATTGCGACCCACCAGCTTGAATTAGTCCCAGACTTAGCAAGGCGAGTCGTTGTAATTGGTGATGGGCATAAAATAATGGCCGATAATAAACCAGCCATTATTTTAGCAAATCAGGAGTTACTATTAGCCGCAAATATTATTGATCAAGACCAACATGTACATTTACACGGACAGTTACAACACGTGCATGTACATCGCCATGAATAGAATTAGGAGAATGATGTGGTAATGAATGAGTTATGTAACGAACTTTCAGCTGCCTTAGCAGTTGCTATCAACAATAAAGACGGCTACAATGATTACTTTTCTGCATCTGTTTTGGTGCCATTAGTCTGGGATAATGGTGAAATTTCCGTGCTATTCGAAGTCAGATCCACCCAATTGTCCTGGCAACCTGGGGAGATCTGTTTTCCAGGTGGTCGCATTGAGAACGGCGATAAAAATCCCCTCTTTGCAGCTGTACGTGAAACTCAAGAAGAACTCGCCCTGTCTAAGGAAGATATACAGGTTTTAGGTCCACTTGAGGAAATACTTAGTCCCATTGGAGTTCGCCTACATCCCTATGTAGGATACCTTTCTCCTAAGCAATCAATTACCCCTAATGCAGGTGAGGTCGCAGAAGTCTTTACTGTGCCTTTGGAATATCTTATAAACTATGATCCTATTATTGGACACATGGAAATGGGTACTAGACCCTTAGAAGATTTTCCTTTTGCTTTAGTACCAGGGTATTCACAGGAGTGGCGGGTTCGCAAGAAGTATCAAGTATTATTTTATAAATATAAAGAGTATGTTATCTGGGGATTGACGGCGCAAGTCTTAAAACGGTTTTTGGATGTATGTAAAAAAATAGGCAGTGAGGATAAATAAAAATCCCCCTTATTATAAGGGGGATTTGTTTAGTTACTTTTTAGAAACTTTCAGCGATACGCCAGGCCTGTCCATGAATTACTTGGTTGTAGATCTCAGTAATGGTTTGAAATATGGTAGATCGTTTTACAGTTTGTTTTTTAGTAAGTAGGGAAAATTTAAACCAGTGACCTTCTCGGGAAAGCTGATAAATGGTGTTGTTGATTTCTAGACGAATGGCCTTACTAGGGGCTTTGCCTAAGGCATCCTCAAGCATTTTTACAGCATAGCCGTCAAGTGGAGGCATGGCAGTTATTACAGTTTCCTTTTTCAATATCAACACACTCCCTTTACTACTTGAATGAAATGTAGTTGCAAGCATTATACCACTTAGTGAAGAAAAAGTGTAATGGCTTTTTGGTAAAAAAATAGGGATAATTGGCTTTGTAACCTATTAACAGATAAGTGGCTACTTTATTTGCAAAATTCTGTTTTATTTTTGAAAAAAGAATCATTCAGAAAAAGCTTCAATAATTGTGTACAAAATACAGAAAATAACAGCAAAATGGTAGATTTTTCATGTTATAGCTGGTATACTAAAGTAGTTTTAAAGGGTGTATCCCATCGGGAAACATTAAGATAAAAAGGGGAGGAATTACATTGGAGAAAAACAAAAAGGGTATAGGGTTAACTACTCAAATTTTTATTGCTCTTGTTTTAGGTGTTGTTTTCGGCTATGTTTTCCCTACGTATGGACAAGCATTAAAGCCAGTTGGTGATGCATTTATTCGTATGATTAAGATGATCGTTGTACCTCTGATTTTTAGTTCTTTAATTATGGGGATTGCAGGAACTGGTGACTTTAAAAAATTGGGACGCTTAGGGGCTAAAGCAATTATTTGGTTTGAACTTGCAACTACATTGGCTTTGTTTGTTGGTTTACTTGTTGCAAATACTTTCCAACCTGGTGTAGGTGTCGCTCTTGCAACTGGTGCTGATGTTAGCGCAGCTGCCGCAGCAGCGAAGAAAACAATTAGTATGGTAGATATGCTCGTTAATATTGTACCTACTAATGTTGTTGATGCCATGGGCCGTGGCGATATGCTCCAAATCATTTTATTCTCTACATTCTTTGGCGTAGCAGCCGCCCATTTGGGAGCAAAAGGCAAGCCAGTTGTTGACCTTGCGATCAGTGTTGCGGAGATTATGTTTAAATTTACATGGTATGTAATGAAATTAGCTCCTCTTGGTGTATTTGCTTTAATTTCATTTACCGTTGGTAAATTTGGTTTGGGTATGTTGATTCCGTTGGCAAAACTTATCGGATCGCTTTATTTTGCCTTAGTATTGTTTATCATTTTACTGCTAGCTTGTGCATCTCTCATAATTCGGATGAATTTCTTCCAGTTATTAAGAGCAATTAAGGAACCAATTTTGATTGCTTTCTCCACAGCTTCTAGCGAAGCAGCATTACCGATTGCAATGGAGAAGTTAGAGAAGTTCGGTGTACCTAAGCATATTGTAACTTTTGTATTGCCTACTGGGTATACTTTTAATCTAGATGGTTCTACGTTATATAGTGCGTTGGCAGTTATATTTATTGCTCAAGTATATAATATTGATTTCCCGCTTTCTACGCAGCTCGTTATGTTAGTCACTTTGATGATGTCGACAAAAGGTATTGCAGCAGTTCCTGGTGCATCTCTGATTGTTATCGCCGGTACAGCGGCAGCCTTTGGTTTACCAGTAGAAGGTATTGGTATTATTCTTGGAGTTGACCGGATTCTCGATATGGCTCGGACAGCCTGTAACTTGATTGGTAACTGTGTGGCCGCGGTTGTTGTGGCCCGTTGGGAAAATGAGTTGCCTGATGAAGTATTGCAAGTAGCCTATGCCAAAAATTACGACGAATAAATAAATTTTAAACAGAATAAATACTATAAAAAGGGGAGTATCAATATTGATACTCCCCTTTTTATAGTAAAAATAGAACATCTATATGTACCAATATTTTTTGTATAAGAAAATCATCATCGCCAATACTATGACTAAGGGCAGAAAAAGCAAAATGAATGGTTTAATAAATGCTTGCTGCACTGAGTATAGTTTTGCGAAAGGGTGACTATATTGCGCTATTCAAAAACTTTAACTAGTATTGTGTTGTTACTTTTTGTGATTATGGTAATTGGAATTTCAGGTGGTTGTAGTAATAAACCAGCGCCAAAACCTTTACCAGATACACCGGGAACAGCAGAAAATCCAGAAGGAAAAATTGCTATGCCGCCCCGTATGGTACTCGGGTACTATGAAAATCCTTGGCCTGGTACACCTGATAAGACAGGATCATTTCCTAGTATGAAATCCTTTGCCAAAAGCATGACCGGAGTTGGTCCCTTTTGGTATAAAGCCACTAAGAATGGGGCTTTAGAAGCGAAAGATAGCCAACTTGTTTATGATACTGCTAAGAGCTTAGGTCTGGCAATGTATCCGTTGATTACAAATAAAACTGGATCAAATGAACAAGTGCTAGGCGATCCAGCAATTCGTACGATAGTAACGGATAATATTGTAAAACTAGTACAAGAAAAACAATACGATGGTGTGAATATTGATTTTGAATTACTACCACCAGCACAAAGAGATAATTTAACAAAGTTTATGGCAGAATTATATCCCAAAATGAAGGCGATTAATAAGACTGTGATTATATCTGTATTTCCTCAGGTTGATGTAGCGGAAGATGTCTCAGGGGCTTATAATTATCCAGAGCTAGCAAAGAGTGCAGATTTTTTACAAATCATGACCTATGATAATCATTGGTCAACATCCAAACCAGGTCCCATTGCACCAATTGACTGGTATGAAAAAAATATTAAATACGCCATTGATAATTGTGGCGGGCCTCAAAAGGTCATAATTGGCCTAGGTTTTTATGGTTACGATTGGGTTGGCAAGGAAGGAGAGACAATTACCTATGTAGATGCGATTGTACGGGCGGAACAAAATGGAGCTAAGATTGAGTATGATGAGGCATTACAAGCACCCCACTATAAGTACAAAGATCATGAAGTTTGGTTTGAAAATGATAAAAGTATATCGGCTAAGTTAGATGTTGTTGCAAAGTACAACCCAGCTGGGATTGCATTATGGCGTTTAGGGCAAGAACAACCAGAAGTATGGCCTTTAATTGATAAAAAGTTTCCCAAGTAAGTGAGAAAAAATATCTGCTGACGAGTATCAGCAGATATTTTTTCCGTTTCAGCATGTATAGCTTTGAAGTGCTTCGAGAATATTTTGTTTATGGTCACAATTTTTCTTATCTTCATTTTCTTGATAGCAGTGAGAAGTATAATAATTTCGAGGAGAATAATATTTTAAAGTATTGTTCTCTATATCTTTATATAGATGTATCTATGATGAATTTGATATAAAATAGAAAAAAATAGAAGTTTTTATCAAAAATAAAAATAAATTAGCGTAATTTGTCAGAAAAACACATACTAGATTGAGTAGAGGATGAGTATTATTTTGAGAAATAATTGGCTAATAACGAAAGTAATAACTTTGGTAGTAGTGATCTTTTTGTCAATATCAATTTGTGAAGTAGGGTTTGCAACTGAGCGGCTTGATAAATTTGATATAAGTAACCCTTGGCAGAGCTTATCCAATCCACAGATTTCTAAGGTGGAAATGTACCAGATGCCTCAGGTTAGGGAGATTAAGGAATCTAATATTAAGATTAATATAAGGCAATTACGTATTATTGGTCAGGGGATTTATAGTGAGCCTGCCTTAGTAGCCTTAGTTCAAGATACAGTTGGTCGAGAAGTTACTTTAAGTGAAATACAAAATATAGCCGGGGAAATAACTCAGTACTATCGTAGGCAGGGTTACTTAGTGGCGAGAGCTTATTTACCTGCTCAGGAAATTAAAGATGGCGTAATTGATATAAGAGTTCTTTTGGGGCACTACGGTAAAATTGTACTACATAACCAAGTTGGGATAGCACAAGAGACTGTCCAAAATATGATAAGTGGGATTAAAAGTGGCGACACAATAGAAAAAAAGAAGCTTGATCGCAGCATTTTGTTGTTAAGTGATATTCCAGGGATAAAGGTAAAAGCCGTATTAAGTCCAGGGGAGCTTGTTGGCACTTCGGACTTAAATGTTACCGTGGATAATGATAGCCTGATAACAGGCAGTGTCAGTATTAATAATTATGGTAGCCCTTACATAGGTAGAAATCAGATTAGTTTGGGGTTTAATTTAAATCATCCCACTGGTCAGGGAGATGTTCTTTCAGTTAACACAATGATGCCGGGCCATGGGTTAAGGAATACTGATATAGCCTATCAAATACCTATTGAGGGTTCAGGACTTAAAATGGGGGTAGGATACTCAAAAATGCATTATGATCTTGGTGAAGAATTCGCAAGCTTACTTGCAGATGGTCAAGTTAAAACAGGAAATTTATTCATTAGCTATCCTTTTGTACGTTCTTATCGTTCTAATGTATATGGTCAGATAAGCTATCAAAAAAAGGAGATACAAGATCGTATTGGTGCTATCCAGAGTGTGACAGAAAAAGATGAAAGGGATATAGTCATTGGAGTAAGTGGTGATAATTGGGATAGCATTGGTTATGGTGGGATGACGAATTATTCTCTTACCTATTCTACAGGTTCTTTGAATATTCAAAGTTTAGATGCGAAAGCAATCGATGATTTGACTGCTCGAACTAATGGTAAATATGGTAAATATAATTTGAAAATAGTACGTCAGCAAGGGTTGAGGGATAACTTGTCACTGTATCTATCCTTATCTAGTCAGCTTGCTACTAACAATTTGGATTCCTCGGAGAAAATGTCTCTGGGAGGAGCATATGGGGTACGTGCTTATCCGCAAGGGGAAGCCATGGGTGATGAAGGATACTTGTTTACTGCGGAAGTGAGACATGCTTTACCAGTTAGAAATATACCAGGAAGTTTGCAAATAGCGTCCTTTTTTGACACCGGTAGTATTTTGGTGAATAAGAAACCATGGTTAGCTACAGCTAATCGGCGAACTTTATCAGGAGCGGGCATTGGACTAATTTGGAATAAGGACAGGGAGTTTTATATACGGATGGATTATGCATGGAAGCTGAGGGGCGAAAAATCCACAGCACAAGCAGATGAGCCTAGCCGTTTATGGCTACAAGGGATACAATACTTTTGAAGAAGAGGGATTATTATGCAAAGAAAGTATTTACGGGCAATGCGTCGTGGGAAAGGTCTCATCTTATCAATGGGAGTGTTGTGGATTGTTCTGCTGCCGGGTAATGGGTTTGCTTTACCTACCTCAGGAACAGTGGTTTCTGGAGGTGGAATTGTTACCCAAACCGGTAGTACGATAAATATCAATCAGACGACTTCTAATTTAATTATGAATTGGAATCAATTTAATATTGGGGCTGGCGAAAAAGTTAATTTTCTGCAGCCTTCTGTGAATTCAGTAAGTTTGAATCGTGTACTTGGCAGTGATCCTTCCCAAATATTTGGCCAATTATCAGCCAATGGCAAGGTATTTCTTGTCAACCCTAATGGTGTCTTATTTGCCTCCAATGCTCGTGTAGATGTAGGGGGACTGGTAGCTACTACTATGAATATAAGTGATAAAGACTTTCTCGCTGGCAAATATAGATTTATACAAGGCACCACCAACGGTAGTGTCGTAAATCAGGGGAGTATCGATGCTGGTACTGGTGGATATATTGCATTATTTGCGCCAGAGGTGAGAAATGAGGGGGTATTAGTTACCAAGTTGGGTACGGTAGCTTTAGGGGCGGGCAAACAGGTGACATTGGATGTAAATGGAGATGGGTTATTACATTTGAATGTGGATCAGGCTGTGTTGAATGCTAATATAGTCAATAAGGGGATCATAGAGGCAGAAGGGGGACAAGCTATATTGTCTGCCAAGGCTGGTAATGCTCTATTGGCTACAGTTGTTAATAATGAAGGAATTATTGAAGCGAAAAGTATTGCCAATCATAACGGGGTTATTTGTCTGGAAAGTGATAGTGGTATAGTCGCTGTTTCTGGCACTCTTGATGTATCAGGCAGATTATCCGGACAAACAGGCGGTACTATCAAAGTATTGGGTCAAAAAGTAGGAGTTTTTGATAATGCAAAGTTAGATGCATCAGGATATGCAGGTGGTGGCACTATTCTCATAGGAGGGAACTATCAAGGCAAAGGCAGTGAACAAAATGCTCAGAAGACTTTTGTGGGGACGAGTGCCGTCATTCATGCTAATGCATTAGTTACAGGCGATGGGGGCAAAGTAGTCGTATGGGCGGATGATACGACCCAGTTCCAAGGAAAGATTACTGTTAGTGGCGGAACGGTAACAGGTAATGGTGGTAGTGTGGAAGTGTCTGGCAAGAAAGTGCTCAATTATCAGGGAAATGTAGAGCTACAGGCTTCTAAAGGTGAGGCTGGGACGTTGCTGTTAGATCCTCAGGATATTGTAATTGACAGCTCTGGGATCGATCCAATGGTGAGTAATACCGTTGCCTTTGCGGATGGCCCTGCAACAACCACGATTAGTGGGACAGCTCTTGCCAATGCGATGGTTTCGGGCAATGTTATTTTGCAGGCTACGAATGATATCACTTTTAATGATAGTGTGAATGCCAATGTGCCAGGGGCAGCTAATCATAGTTTGAATTTGCAAGCGGGGAATTCTATTGTTTTTAATCCTAATGTAACCTTGATAACCAATCGTGGCGATGTGACAGCTACTATCAATGATTCGTTAGCAAATCCTAATACGGCAAATTTTAGGATGAATGACGGAGCAAAAATTATTACAAATGGTGGTGCCGTTGCTATTAGTCCTGGGATTGGTGGTGCTGGATATGTCTGGATCGGAAACGGAGGTAGTGGCGCTCTCGTTGATGCAGGTGGGGGCAATATTAGAATTACTGGAAAGGGAAATACGATGCAAAGTACAGGACTTACTGTAAATACAGGTAGTGTAATTCAAACATCTGCTAGTGGTAATATTACGTTGCGTGGTATAGGTGAGAATAGCCTTGCTGATCGTAATTTTGGCGTTGGCATATTTGGTGGAGTAACGGCTGTTGATGGTGCTATTGATATTAAGGGTAGTAGCAATGGAACTACAAATCATAATTATGGAATATCTCTAGATGCTGGTGGTTATATAAGATCCACTGGAAGCGGAATCATCGGGTTAGAGGGCACAGGGGGAAGTGGGGATACGAATAACCATGGTGTGTATGTTGCTAATAGTAGTACCATTACTGGCAAAGATGGTGGCGTTAGCATTATTGGTGTTGGACGAGGAGGTAATACCGGAAGTGGTATAGGAAATCAAGGAATTGTCATAACCAAATCAGCAATAATTCAATCTACAGGAATTGGTGGAATTACATTTGATGGTACGGGTAGTAGCGGCGGTACTAGTGATAATTATGGGATGTATCTGAACGATAATGCAATAATCAAGATAGCGAATGGTGACGTTACGATTAAAGGTACCGGTGGTAGTGGTACTTTTTTTAATCCAGGAATTTTATTGAATCATAGTAGTATCATTGAGTCAACAGGTAGTGGGAAGGTTACTCTAATAGGCGCCGGTGGTACTGGAACTCACGAAAATTATGGTGTCTATCTGATGAGTGGTACTGTAAAAACAAATGATGGAAATGTGATAATTACTGGAAAAGCTAATGGTACTGGCTTTAAAAACATGGGGATCAGAGTCGATCCAACTGTTTTACTGGAGTCAACAGGAAATGGCAAGCTAACTTTAATGGGAACAGGTAGTAACACTGGTACTCATGAAAATCATGGTGTACTTCTTGATACAAATCCAATCGAGAGTGTAGATGGAGATGTAAGTATTATAGGTATTGGTGGTGGCAATAACACAGATACCTATAATGCAGGGATCGTACTGAAAAATAATGCTTTTATATCATCTGGTAGTAGCAATTTGATACTAAATGGTACAGGTGGAAAAGGTAGTAGCCAGAATTATGGTATTGATGTTAGCGGTACGGTTTTATCTCCCAATGGTATTATATCTACCCACAGTAATACCACATTTATTGGAACAAGTACGGATGGAGTTAGTTCAGATGTATATAGTAAGGGTGGTTCCATCACCGCCAAAAACATTAATTTACAAGGAAAGGATGCACAAGGCATAGAACTTGGAAATTTGAATGCCAGCGGAAATCTGGCTTTGACAGCAGATAAGATGATTTTTAATGATACTATGACTGGAATGAGTGGAGTTATTGTACAGCCAAGTACAATTGGGAAAGATGTTACGTTAGGAGGTACAGGTGCAGGACTGAATTTGACAAAGGCAGATTTAAATATGTTGAGCACAGGTACCTTGCAGATTGGCAGTTCTACTACGGGAAATATTACAGTAGCCAGTCCGTTGGGGCAGGGAAGCAAAAATATTATATTGCAAACTGGTAGTAATATGAATATCAATGCGCCTATTACGAATGGTACATTAATTATTAGAGGGTCGAATGGGAATAATAACTTTAACATAGGAAATGGTTCGTTAGATGGATTTACTTCGATGAAGGTAGAGGGAATTGGTGGCAATGACGTACTTAATATTAATGATGCAACCAGTTCCCATGATAATATCTATACGATTACAGGAACGCAGATACAATATGCTCCAATAGGAACTATGCTGGGATTAAGTATCAGTTATGATAATGTAAATAATTTGACTTGCATGGCAGGAGTTGGCAAAGTAAATCAGGTCAATAGTCAGTTCATTCCTGGTGTAACTCAAACATTATCAGGGGGGAATGTGGCGGCGAGTATACTGAATTTCGATAGTCAGGGGACAAATCCTATTGTAACAAGTTCAACAATCACTGCGCCAGGCTATGGCACAGTGACATATAGTGGTTTTGCAACTGTTAATTTGAAAAATGTAGTGACGCCGCCAACGCCGCCAACGCCACCGACGCCACCGACGCCACCGACGCCGGAAAATCTGGTAGACGGTAAATATACTACTGCGGCATATTTAGGGAAAAAAGATGAGGGCAAAGAAATTGTTGGGATTGAGAATAAGGAATCAGTTATTATCATCAAAAATGGCGGAGTTAGATTGCCAGATAATGTTGATATAAATAATAGTGGAGTTGCAACTGGCGGGGAAAAAGAATAATATAGTTATAAGAAATAATAATTCACGCAAGTTAGTAATAAATTACGTAATTCTATTATAGCAGGGGGCATTAATATGAACGTTGAAAAATATATTTTTATGGTGGAAGGTATGAGTTGTGGTCATTGTAAAAATGCTGTAGAGAAGGCTGTTAGTGCTTTAGAAGGAGTAATTTCAGCGTTCGTGGATTTACCAAATAAGACACTTACTGTAGAGAGTGATGCTAGTAAAGTAACATTAGAGAAAATAAAAGAAGTTGTCGATGACGAAGGTTTTACTGTTGTAGGTAAGCAATAAAAACAGCATTAATTTACTTTAAATTTACTAAAGAAGCTGTGGTATATTGTGGCACAATGCATAAAAATCTTGACCTTTCATGTTATATTTTGTTATACTTAGAAGCAAGCCTCCCAAGTCGGAGGCTTGTTTATTGATTTTTTATATGCAGTTTTTAAAATTAATGCCTGGATAGCGATATGCCTTGCAGGTAATAGAAGGGAGATGCGCTTTATGGCAGAACTTGAAAAAAGATTAGCTGAGCGCAGAAGTAGCAAGGGAAAAAGTATTGTTACGATCTTTGGTATTCTGTTAGCATTATTAGTAGTAGCCAGCGCGTCCTATTATTGGTTTAGTGGAGGAATTGAACAAAGTAAGGAAAAAGGAAGTATTGTAACTCCTCAAAATAAAATCAATATTATGGTTATGGGAGTCGATGAACGTAGTGATGATGTAGGACGTTCGGATACGTTATTTGTTGTGACAATTGATACGAATACGAAAGAAGTCGCCATGCTCTCCATACCGAGGGATACTAGGGTTAAAATCCCAGGACACGGCTGGGATAAAATTAATCATGCTTATGCTTATGGTGGCTACAAATTAACGCAACAAGCAGTTGAAGGTTTGTTAGGTATTAAAATTGACCATTACGTTACAATTAATATTGCTGGGTTTAAAAAGATTGTTGATGCTGTCGGCGGTGTTACAATTGATGTGGAAAAACGCATGTATTATTCGGATCCCTATGATGATAATGGGGTCGGTGGTGGTGCTTTTGTAATTGATTTACGTAAAGGCGTACAGCACATGGATGGCGATACAGCTATTCAATATGTACGTTACCGTGATGAAGAAGGTGATATTGGCCGGGTTGAGCGTCAGCATCAGTTCTTAAAAGCATTAATGAAGGAAGTAGCTAGTCCGTCTGTTATTACTAAAATTCCTGCGATTATTAAAGAGGTAAGTAGTGTAGTTAAAACGGATCTATCGACAAGTGAAATGCTCACCCTTGCTAAAACCTTGAATGATGCATCGAAAAGTGGTTTAAAAACAGACATGGTACCTGGAAAACCTGCTTATATTGATGATGTAAGTTATTGGTTACCTGATGTCATGTCATTAAGAAGACATGTTGCTCAGACATTGGGAGTAACTATGGAAGAAAAATATGTGGCTACAACGCAACGTGAAGTAAATGAATATGAAACTTCAATTCCTAAAGAAATGAAAGTGGTTGAAACTCCTAAGACAACCAAAACTTTAAATTCAGAAAAAGCAACACCAGAGAAACCTAAAACTCCAGAAAAACCAGGGGCTTCTACGGATGTAAGCAAACCTGTTATGAAAAGTGTAAATGCTAAAGTTAGCGTTGAAGTATTAAATGCTAGCGGTGTAGCAGATGCTGGTGACAAAGTTGCTGAAGTACTACGAAGTCAAGGTTTTGAAGTAGCGGGTGTAACGAGTACGCCTAACGCGTATAAAAATACAGTAGTCATCTCTAACTCTACAAATAGTGCGGTAGTTAATAAATTAAGCTCATTACCATTTAAATATACGCTGCAAATTACTAAGGATGAAGGTAAATCTACAGATGGAATCGTTGTAATTGGTAAAGACTACGCAGCTAAATAATCAAGATTCAAATAGCCCATAAGGGCTATTTTTTTTTATTTGCGAGATACTATGTAGATAAGAAGTAAGCTAAAAAGGAGTACCATCGAATGTGGATTACAGAGAAGTCTCGCAGACTTAATATTATGGCATGGATAGTTATTACTGTTATTGCCCTTTTAATTTTGCGTTTGGCTTGGATGCAATTGCTGCATGGTCCCCAGTATAAAAAGTTTGCCGAAGAAAACCACATCCATCAAATTACAGCGCAAGCACCTCGTGGTATTATGTATGATCATAATGGGGCTTTACTTGTTACTAATCGGCCTAGTTTCGCTATATCTATTATTCCTGCGAAATATAGTAAGGACTGGAATACTACATTGCTGTTAGCTAATATTATCGATGTGCAGCCTGATGAGATTGAAAGGTTGTTAAAGGTTGGGGCAGAGTACCCTTATACTCCCATCCGAGTTAAACGAGATGTAGATGCAGTGCTTCAGGCAAAGATTCGTGAGCGAGAAGATGAGCTACCAGGGGTAATTATTGAAGCGATGCCTATTCGAGAATATGTATACAAGGAATTGGCAGCTCATGTATTTGGTTATCTTGGCAGTATTAATGAAGAGGAATATGTAAAGCGTAAAGAGCAGGGATATAAACCAACAGATTTTATTGGTAAGGATGGCTTAGAGCAGGAGTGGGAAGAAGTATTACGGGGGATAGATGGTGGATTGCAAATTGAAGTTAATGCAGCAGGCGAAGAAATTCAGATCATTGGAGATAAAAAAGCAATCGCTGGTAAGGGGTTAATGCTTACTATTGATATAAACTTACAAAAGGCAGCTCAGGACGCCTTAATGGAGCAAATTGAAGAAGGACAGAAGAGGGGAGAACCAACAAAAGGCGGAAGTGTTGTTGTCCTGGATGTAAGAACAGGAGCAGTGCGTGCTATGGTTAGTTATCCGTCATTTGATCCTAATCAATTTGCAAGTGGAATCAGTAACTTCCATTGGAATGAGCTTATCAATAATCCTTATCATCCTCTTACGAACAAAAGCATTCAAAATGTTTATCCTCCAGGTTCGGTTTTTAAAATTGTTACGGCAGCAGCTGCCTTGGATATGAACTATGTGACTAAAGATGAAATATTTGATGACAAGGGCGTGTACATACTTGATGGGTGGAAGTTCTTCGGGTGGCAAACTAAGGGATTAGGAAAGCTCAATATTGTAGATGCAATCGCTTGGTCAAGTGACCCTGTATTTTATGAATTAGGTCGCCGCATGGGAGTTGATTCCTTAGCGAGTTACGCTCTAACCTTTGGTCTAGGGAAAAAAAGTGGGATTGGCCTACAGGGAGAGGAGGAAGGCACTGTCCCTACAGAAAATTGGAAAAAGGTTACCTATGATGAACAATGGTATGCTGGGGAAACCGTAATTGCTGCTATAGGACAAGGATATTATCTGGTAACCCCATTGCAACAGGCGATGTTATTAATGGCGGTAGCAAATAAGGGAACTGTATATCGACCAATGCTGGTAGAAAAAGTATTAACAGCAGATGGTGCGGTAGCTGAAACCTATCAACCAGAAATCCTTCATACTATTTATTTAAGAGGAGAAACATGGGATTTACTTAAGCAAGGGTTAGTGGCTGTGACCACTAAAGGTACTGGACTAGGTGTATTTCAAGGAATGACTCCGATAGTAGCTGGTAAAAGTGGATCTGCTGAAACTGGAACAGGCACGGTTCATTCCTGGTTTGCTTGCTATGCGCCAGCAGAAAATCCTGAAATTGCCGTCGCGGTCCTAGTTGAGGAAGGAGGCGAAGGTTCTGTTGCGGCAGCACCTGTTGTCAGAAAAATAGTAGAGGCATATTTTGCGCTTAAAAAGAAATAAAGAAGACTTGATTCAGATGGAGTTTTAACTCCATCTGAATCTTAGTCGCACTTATCCAGGGACTTAGCTGCTCTTAACTCCCACTTATAGAAGATGGGAGTCTTAGAGCGGTTTAGTCATCGGATAAAAGGGGTATGCAATTAAAAGTTATACTTTCTACAATTGAATAGAGGATTATTACATTTTTAGTGCGAAATATGCTAAAATATGAAGGATGTGAAAAATGTGCCGTTCTATCCAATAAACTTACAAATAAGTCGCCAGCCTTGTATTGTTGTGGGGGGCGGCAACGTTGCTGAGCGCAAAGTAGCTGCACTTTTGCTTGCAGGTGGAGTTGTTACGGTGCTTAGCCCAGAGATTACCCAAGGGTTGGCCGTTTTGGCAGAAAGAAAAGAGATTATTCATATTGCCCGGAGTTATCAGCAGGGAGATGTTAAAGGTTTTTTCATTATTATTTGTTCCACTGATAATCCTTCGGTAAATAAGCTGGTAGCGGCAGAAGGTAAAGAGCTTGGTGCTCTTGTTAATGTGGCGGATGCTCCTGAATTGGGCAATTTTAGTGTGCCAGCCCAAATTTCTCGTGGCGATTTATTGCTGACCATCTCTACCGGGGGGAAAAGCCCGGCAGTAGCCAAAAAGTTACGCGAAGAATTAGGAGAACGTTATGGTCCTGAATATGGTACATACCTTGAGTTGGTGGCAAAGGTTCGAGAACAAATAAAAAAAGAATTGCCAACATCAAAGGAACGAGAAGTCGTTTGGCGAAGAACCATAGATCAGGAAGTAATTAGCTTGCTAAAAGATGGCAAGATAAAAGAGGCGGAGGCTAAGATTTATAATGCAATTAGTTGTTCTGGGACTCAATCATAAAACCGCATCTGTTGATGTGCGGGAATGTTTTACTTTTTCTGAAGATACAATAAAAATGGCCTTGAATCGTCTTCATGAATATGAAGAAATCAGCGAATGCGTGATAATATCAACCTGTAATCGTACAGAAATGTACGCTGTTGTGGATGATGCAGAAGATGGCTTTCCAGTAATGCAGCAGTTTTTGCAACGAATTTCTGAAACTCCCTTAGATGTCGCAGACTTCTTTTATTATGCGGAAGAAGATTGTATTAACCATTTATTTCGTGTAACATCGAGCCTTGACTCCTTAATCATTGGTGAAGGGCAGATTTTGAGTCAGGTAAAAAAGGCTTATTCCATAGCAAGGGATGTTGGTACAACAAGTACTGTTCTTAACACTTTATTTCATAGGGCGATTGCCGTAGGAAAGAAGGTCCGGACTGAAACTCGTATTGCTCATAGTGCGGTATCTGTAAGTTATGCGGCAGTTGAATTGGCGAAAAATGTATTTGGGGATTTATCAACTTCTAATGTATTGTTATTAGGTGCGGGACAAATGGGCGAACTTACAGCTAAGCATTTAGTAGGAAATGGCGTTAAAACTGTATTTGTTTCGAACCGTAGGTATGAGAGGGCTGTTGAATTAGCGAGTCAATTTCGTGGTATAGCAGTACCTTTTGAGAATTTTATGAAAAGTGCTGTAGAAGCGGATATTATTATTACCTCTACAGGGGCTCCTCATTATATTATCAGAGCTTGGGATGTTGCTCACTTAATGCCAAAAAGGCAAGGACGTCCTATCATTATTATTGATATTGCTGTACCCCGAGATGTGGAACCTGAGGTATCTGCGATTGCCGGTGTACGTTTATATAACATTGATGATTTGGAAGCAGTTGTGGAATCCAATCTGCGCCTTCGCGAGCAAGAAGCGGAGTTAGCTGAGAATATTATCAAAAAAGAATTAGAAGAATTACTGATCAAATTTCGCTATTTATCTCTGCGGCCTGTTATGGCACGCTTAACAGATAAAGCGGAAAGAATCCGTCAACGGGAATTAAAACGTGCTTTAACGAAATTGCCTGACATTACGGCAGAGGAACGTAGGGCTGTAGAGAACATGTCTAAGATGATTATTCGAAAGATGTTAAGGGACCCTATGGTTTGTATCAATGAAGGGGCCTGTACCCAGAATGAACAATTATATTTAGACGCAATACTAGATTTATTTAAACTCGATACAATAGGAGAGGGCAGACATCGTGAAAAGAAAAAAACTTGTTATCGGTACGCGCAGCAGTAAATTGGCTTTATGGCAAGCTAATTATATTGCCGCCTGTTTAAGAGATCAATATCCGGGGATAGAAGTAAATCTAGTCCATATCGTAACTACAGGTGACAAAATATTAGATGTACCTCTGGCTAAAATTGGCGGGAAAGGGTTATTTACAAAAGAACTAGAGACTGCCATGTTACGGGGAGAAATTGATCTGGCAGTACATAGTCTTAAAGATATGCCGACGGAATTGCCAGAAGGCTTATTGTTGGCCGCTATTACAGAACGGGCTGATGCTGGTGATGCTTTTATTAGTCCGAAGTATGGTACTGTGGAAAACTTGCCACAGGGGGCTAAGGTTGGGACGTCTAGTTTAAGGCGTAAAGCACAGCTGCTCAAGTATCGACCTGATCTAGTGATTCATGACCTACGGGGGAACTTAGATACGAGATTGAAGAAATTAGATACGGGAGATTTGGATGCGATTCTATTGGCAGTTGCTGGTCTAAAACGATTAGGTTGGCAGGAGCGAATTACCCAAGTATTGCCGAGTGAAATTTGTTTGCCGGCAGTTGGACAAGGAGCCCTTGCAATTGAGGCGCGTAGTGATGATGAGGAAGTTTTAGAAATGCTTGCCTTTTTGAATCATCAAGAGACTCGCCTAGCCGTAGAGGCAGAGCGTGCTTATCTAGCGGAGGTAGAGGGCGGTTGCCAAATTCCTATTGGCGTCTATGCAACCGTGAATCAGGGTGTATTAAACTTAGAGGCCGCTATATTGTCTGTTGATGGTGTTCGCCAAATACGCAAGACGATTAGTGGTGCCCCAGCAGAAGCTAAACAACTTGGTAAGGCGTTGGCCCAAAACATGTTAGATGCAGGTGGGCGGGAAATTTTGCAGGAGCTAGAAGTAAATCAATAATAAATGGATAAACCACAAAGATACAATGCGCGCTAGCGCGGCACACAAAGAAAAAGTTAAAGGAAAGTATGAAAAGACCTTTGTAGAAGAGCTTTGTGTCCTTTGTGCCTTTGTGGTTTAAGGTATTTTTAAATAATTGTAGCCTATCAGGAGGAGAGAATATGAAACAAGGAATGGTCTATTTAGTAGGGGCAGGTCCTGGTGATTATAAATTAATTAGTGTAAAAGCCCTAGAATATATACAGCAAGCAGATACCATAGTTTATGATCGATTAGCAGATGATCGCCTTTTGTCAACAGCACGTCCAGATGTAGAACTTATTTATGTGGGCAAGGCTTCTAGTAATCATACTATGCGTCAAGAAGACATTAATCAGTTACTTGTGGATAAAGCTAAAGAAGGTAAAAATGTAGTACGGCTAAAAGGTGGCGATCCTTTTGTTTTTGGGCGGGGCGGGGAAGAGGCATTAACCTTAGTTGAGAATAAAGTATCCTTTGAAGTAGTACCAGGTATCACTTCCGCCATTTCCGTACCTGCTTATGCTGGTATTCCTGTGACTCATAGAGGCGTTGCGACTTCTTTTGCGGTCATAACGGGTCATGAAGATCCAACTAAAGCAGAATCTACGATTAAGTGGTCCCATTTGGCTACTGCGGTAGATACTTTAGTATTTCTAATGGGGGTAGAGAACCTACCTCATATTACAGCAAAATTAATAGAAAATGGCCGCTTGGCGGATACTCCCGCTGCAGTCATTCGCTGGGGTACGAAACCTGAACAACGGGTATTAGTTACAACAGTAGGCAAAGCAGCTGCTGATGTAGCAAGGGAGGGTATTAAGCCTCCTGCTATATTTATCGTCGGTGAAGTAGTGAATTTACGTCAAGACTTGGCTTGGTTTGATCAGCGGTTGCTATTTGGTAAAACAGCACTTGTTACTAGGGCTCGTGAGCAGGCTAGTGCTTTGACTTGTCAATTAGAAAACTTAGGTGCGCAATGTATTGAAGCACCATCCATAAAGTTGGTTCCACCAGAAAGTTATGCAGAACTGGATAAAGCCATTGATAAGCTTGCTACCTACAATTGGATGATTTTTACTAGTGTAAATGGAGTAGAACATTTTTTTAACCACTTATATAGTAAAAAACGAGATAGCCGGGCTTTAGGCAATGTGAAAATTGCTGCCATAGGAGCACAAACAGCAGCTGCGCTTAAAAATTACGGAATTTTAGCGGATATTGTACCTTTGGAATTTAGAGCGGAAGGTATTGCTGCGGCATTGACTGGACGGATTGAGCCGGGAATGTCCGTACTCATTCCAAGAGCTTTGGTAGCCAGAGATATTTTACCAGAAAAGCTAAGAGAAATGGGTGCTACTGTAGACGTAGTACCAGTGTATCGTACTCTTACAGGGGATAGCGATGGCGAAATGCTGGCAAAAAAATTGTCAGCTGGAGAAATTGATCTAGTTACATTTACCAGTTCTTCTACGGTGACTAATTTATTAGAGCTATTAGGTTCTAAGGGTTCAGAGCTTTTGCAAACTGCCAAAATTGCATGCATTGGTCCTATAACAGCTGGTACGTGTTTAGAAAATGGCATTAAGCCCGATGTAATAGCAGAGGAGTATACCATTCATGGTATGGTAGAAGCAATTACAACCTTATATAAGGAGGCTAAATAATGAACGAGCTTCTTCGTCCCCGTCGCCTTAGAGTATCAGCGGGAATACGAAAGTTAGTAAGGGAAACGACTCTTGAGATAAATAATTTGGTTTATCCCTTGTTTGTTGTGCCAGGAAGTGGGATTCGTAAAGAAATTCCTTCTATGCCCAATGTATTTCATCTATCTGCGGATATGGCAGTCAAAGAAGTGGCTGAAGCATATGCCTTAGGCATACCGGCTGTTATTATATTCGGAATCCCTGAATATAAGGATGAACAAGGTTCAAGTGCCTGGGATATGAATAGTCCGGTACAAAAGGCTATGAGTTTGATTAAAGCAGCCCTTCCTAGTATGGTTGTGATCGGCGATGTGTGCCTATGTGAATATACGAGTCATGGTCATTGTGGTATGCTAGAAGGCCATGAGGTAGACAACGATAGTACATTGCCACTATTGGCGAAGACTGCTCTTAGCCAAGCCCAGGCAGGGGCAGATATCATTGCTCCTTCGGACATGATGGATGGTCGGATTTTAGCCATTCGTAATGCGCTAAACGAAAATGGGTACAAGAATGTATCCATTATGTCCTATGCAGTGAAGTATGCCTCGGCTTATTATGGTCCGTTCCGTGATGCAGCTGATTCTGCACCACAGTTTGGTGACCGTCACAGTTATCAAATGGACCCAGCTAATAGCCGAGAAGCTATGCGTGAAGTAGAGTTAGATATAGCCGAGGGCGCAGATATCATTATGGTAAAACCGGCGTTAGCCTATTTGGATATTGTTCGCCAAGTGAGAGATAACTTTGATTATCCTCTTGCTGTGTATAATGTGAGTGGTGAATACTCTATGGTAAAGGCAGCAGCAGCCCAAGGCTGGATTGATGAGAAACGTACTGTAATGGAAACTTTGCTCAGCATGAAACGGGCAGGTGCAGATATTATTATTACCTATCATGCTATGGATGTTGCCCGCTGGTTAAAAGAAGAATAAAGATAACAAATATATAACCACCAAGACACAATGCCCTTAGCGCAACACACAAAGGAGAACATAAAGGATAAGCCCTTTGTGAAAAATTTTGTGCCCTTTGTGTCTTGGTGGTTCGATTATTATTTTTTTAGGGGGTCTACTAATGACATTGAACTTGGAAAAATCAATTAAGGCATTTCAAGAAGCGAAGGAATGTATTCCTGGTGGCGTCAATAGTCCTGTTCGCTCTTTTCGTGGTGTAGGTGGTACGCCACCTTTTATTGCTAGCGCAAAGGGAAGTTACTTGTATGATATCGACGGAAATAAATATATCGACTATATTGGTTCTTGGGGGCCAATGATTTTAGGCCATGCCCATCCTGCAGTAGTGGAAGCCTTGACTCAAGCTGTAGGTAGAGGAACGAGCTATGGGGCACCTACCCTTTTAGAGACAGAACTAGCTAAATTAGTGAAGCAGGCTGTACCATCAATGGAATTGGTACGTATGGTTAACTCCGGTACAGAAGCTACGATGAGTGTCCTACGTTTGGCAAGAGCTTATACGAAACGTAATAAGATTGTAAAATTTATTGGCTGTTATCATGGTCATCACGATAGTCTTTTAGTGAAAGCCGGATCTGGTGCCGCTACCCTAGGAGTTCCTGATAGTCCAGGCGTTTCTCAGGCTGTTGCTGGCGGAACAATTTCCGTAGACTATAATGATATTTCCGCATTGAAAGAAACTTTTAGTAAATACGGCGAGGAGATTGCGGCCGTTATTATAGAACCTGTAGCAGGTAATATGGGGATGGTATTGCCGAAAGAGGGGTATTTAGCAGCTGTACGAGAAGTGACAGAACAATATGGTGCATTACTAATCTTTGATGAAGTAATGACTGGTTTTAGAGTAGCTTATAATGGCGCTCAGTCTGTGTTTGGCATAAAACCTGATCTTACCTGCTTAGGCAAAATTATTGGCGGTGGGTTGCCTGTAGGTGCGTATGGTGGACGGCAAGATATTATGGAGTTAATTTCTCCAGCGGGTCCCGTATACCAGGCTGGTACACTGAGCGGAAATCCCTTGGCAATGACGGCAGGTATTACAACGTTGTCAATACTATCTCAGGCACCTGAATTGTATGAAGTGTTAGGTAAGAAAACAGAAAGCTTATGTGCTGGTATTCGGGCACAGGCAGACAAATTTGGCTTCTCCTTACAATATCATCAACTTGGCGCTATGTTTGGCATGTTTTTCACCGACAAACCAGTTTATGACTATGAAAGCGCTAAACAATCAGATATTGGTGCTTTCAATACCTTTTATCATGCAATGCTAGAAAAGGGAGTATATATGGCTCCTTCACAATTTGAAGCAGGCTTTATGTCAGCGGCTCATTCAGAAGAAGATATTGCTGCAACCATTGCAGCTAGCGGTTATGCTTTTGGCAAAGTGGCAGAATATCATAAGCAAAAGAAATAATGCAGGGTAAAACCCTTATGCAGATTACCCACAGCCAAATGGCTGTGGGATTATTTTTTAAAGGGAGTAGTGTTAGTTTGTTTTTATGCAATAAATCATCGTTTATTTCGTCAATAAGAGTAGTGAAACGATTTAAGTTGAATCGATGAGATTTGGTAGAAATGAGGAATTATCATGTCGAGTGGAATTATCTTTATAAATTCTGCCTTTGTATTCTATACCATTGGAGTTTGGAGTGAAAAAATACAAGGTGAGTTGAAAAGAGTACATTTAATCTTATTTTGGTTTGGGATTATTTGTGATGTTCTAGGAACAAGGGCGATGGGGGAATTTTCTAAGACACAAGTAGAAGGAGTTAACCAAGCTATTTCTCAGTACATGCAAATACCTAACAATTTTCACAGCCTTACTGGTATAGTGGCACTTTCATTAATGCTACTACATGCATGTTGGGCAACTATTATTATTGTAAATAAAAAAGATATTTGGACAAGAAAATTTCATCGTTATAGTTTGATCGTTTGGATATTATGGTTAATACCATTTGTAAGTGGAGCAGTTTTTCATTTCATGTAAAAAATTGGTTGGTAAGCTCGACTAACATACATAAGAAAAACGCTAAGCGTCCTTTTTGAACCACAAAGACACAAAGGGGTTCTATCCATTTCATTCCCATCTTCTTTGTGTGCCGCGATAGCAGCATTGTGTCTTTGTGGTTCAATCTTTTAACTAGAAACTTATAAATTCTGATACCATAAAAAACTCCTACAGCTTTTCGGTTTGAAAAGACTGTAGGAGTTTTTTTCATTTCTATTATTATAAACTAATGGCTCCAGTTACTATTGCCACCACGATATTCAATATCATTAGTCCAAAGGCCCACCATATGCCGCCTTTTTGTAGGTCGCCAAAGGTAATATCACACATTCCCACCAATAACCATAATGCTGCTACCAGTGGACTCAACATGTGTACCGGTGTTCCCAACAAGGAGGCTCGACCAATTTCCGCAGCACCGATTCCATAAGTCGCAGCCATCTGGTTCAGTACTGGTAACACGCCAAAGTAGAAGGCGTCATTGGATAACAAGAAGGACAGTGGAGCACTTAACAGCGCTGTAATCATCCCCATGTGTGATCCCAAACCAGTTGGGATAATTCCTATTAGAAATGTTGCCATAGCATCTGTCATTTTAGTTCCTGTTAATATGCCCATAAATATCCCAGCGGCGAAAACCACTGCGGTAACCTGTAGAGCTTCTTTGGCATGAGCCAACATACGCCCTTGCTGTTCTTTAACCTTAGGAAAGTTTACAATTAAAGCCAATGCGCTTCCCGCCAAAAAGATGATTGGAATCGAGACTCCGATCTTCTTTTCTACAAGTAACAGGCCCATAAGAGTTAGGGTCATAATCAGATTAACCCAGAATAATTTAGGACGCTTAAACTCAGGATTTTTCGATACCACTTCTTTAGCAATGCCGTCGATCATAGAGTCTTCTATTTGGATAACTCCCAATCTAGCCCGTTCTCTTTTACCCAATACATATCCCATCAATGCTATATAGGCAAATCCACAAATGATTACAGGAACCAAGGGATTAAAAATTTCAGCTGCATCAAGTTTTAACGCTGCTAAAACCCTAGCCGTGGGAGCTGCCCATGGAAACATATTCTTCACGGCAGTCACCATTGCGCATATTACTGCTAATATGACGGGATTAATGCCAATCCTCTTATATAGAGGTAACATTGCTGTACAGGTAATCATGAAGACTACAGCACCTTCTCCTTCTAAAGAGGCTATGATTGCTAATAAAGTTGTTCCTACAACGATTTTTAGCGGGTCACCTTTAACTTTCTTTAATATTTGAACAATGAGTCCATCAAATAAACCCACGTCCACCATAATACCAAAATACATAACAGCAAACATCATCATAATTGCCGTTGGTGCTATGGTCTTAACACCATCCATCATAAGCTTACCAATTGTGGGAGCGAACCCGCCTAATAGTCCAAATGTAATCGGTATAATAATTAGTGCAGCAAATCCAGTCATCCTTTTAGACATTATTAGGTACATGAAAGTAATAACCATAAGAAATCCAAGTAAAGTTAATATAATAGAACGACTCCTTTCAAATTAACAATTTCATTTAGATTATAAAATTAAATATTATGAAAATATAGAAAAAGGTCATTTAAAACATTTAGTTCATAAAGAAAATAGAGAGTTGGAAATTTGAAAAATACTTATATAATACTATTGAATAATTTGATGTATTGTTTTATAATGATACTTACAGTGAATGTTTTTTCTACAACTACATATGTTTACCGAATGAAGTTTGCGGGAGAGTGGCTAGAATAGCCCGCCGAAGGAGTAAAACTCTCAGGCACTCGGACCACCGAGTAGAACCGTAAGTGGACGGAACTCTGGAGAGACTCTTAAATTGAGCGCCGAAGGTGAAATACAGCAATGATAAGTTGCTGACAAATCTCTCAGGCAAAAGGACAGAGACAAAAATCGTGATATACAGGGATATTTCTATATCTCTTTATATTGTGATGCTGAAAACGCCATTTTTGGTGTGTTCATTTGTTTTTCCAGAGTCAAATCAGAGATGATTTGACTCTTTAATTTTTATCCGATGACTAAACCGCTCTAAAACTCCCTTCTTCATCTCGTTAACAGTCTGTAATTCCCTGCCCTTGAAGGTCAGGGAAACAGGCTGTAAACTCGAAATAAGTTCGAATTAGGGGTCTCCGGACCCAAGGCTCACTTATATAAGCGGGAGTTAAGAGCGGCTAAGTTCCTGGATAAGTGCGACTAAGATTCAGATGGAGTTAAAACTCCATCTAAATCAAGTCTTCTTTATATAAACAATTTAAAAAAGGGGAGAAATTTTTATGAGTAAAATTAGTTTTAAGTTGGTAGTGGTATCTTTGGTAGTTCTAATAATGGCAGGGGTTCTCGCGGGCTGCGGCAGTTCTAGCTCGAAAGATATTAAAATTGGTATTCTCAATGAAATGACAGGTGGTAATGCGACGATGGGGACTTCGTCGGCAAATGGCGCGAAAATGGCAATTAAAGAAGCCAATGCAAAAGGCGGGGTACTTGGCAAGCAACTCCAAGCCGTCATTGCTGATAATAAAAGTGAACCTTCTGAATCGGCAAATGCTATGACAAAGCTAGCAACACAAGATAAAGTAGTTGCTGTAACAGGTATCTTTGCTAGTTCGAATGCCATTGCAACTTCAAGCGTAGCGGAAGCAACTAAAGTTCCTTTTGTGGCAGTAGGGGCTACTAATCCTAAAGTAACAGTAGATGAGAAGAGCGGTAAGGTGAAAGATTATACTTTTAGGGTCTGTTTTATCGACCCCTTCCAAGGGACAGTTGGAGCAAACTTTGTACTTAATACATTGCAACTGAAAAAGGCAGTTATGTTAGTTGATAGTAGCAGTGATTATAGCAAAGGTTTATCATCCTTCTTTAAAGATGCCTTTACCAAAGGCGGCGGAAATATTTTAGCGGAAGAAGCTTATTTGCAAAAGGATCAAGATTTTAAAACCATTTTGACAAAAGTTAAGGCATTAAATGCGGAGGTAATTTATATCCCGGGTTATTATGAGGAAGTAGGTAAAATTGTGAAACAAGCCCGCGAAATTGGGATTACGGTACCAATCGTAGGTGGGGATGGATGGGATTCACCTAAGTTAGTAGAAGTAGGAACTGGAGCCGCCCTTAATAATACTTATTTCACCAATCACTATTCGGTAGATGATACTAGTGCTACTTCTCAGGCTTTTGTAGAGGCTTATAAGAAGGAGTATGGGCAAGTGCCAGATGCTATGGCTGTCCTTGGTTATGATGCAGCGAACATTGTAATTGATGCGATTAAACGTGCCAATAGCATTGATCCTGAAAAGATTCGTGAGGCTTTAGCTACCACCAAGGATTTTTCAGCAATTACGGGGGCGACGACCTTAAATGCAACTCATGATGCTGTTAAGAGTGTAGTTATTATTGAAATGAAAGATGGTAAACAAGTGTTTAAAGCCAATGTAAAACCATAATAAGATAGAATAAACTCCTGTACTATTCTACTAAGAATTTGTACAGGAGTTTTGTTCCGGAATCAGAAAGTATACACTTCCTTGATTCCAAGTAAGAACGACTAAGGCTTCTGCCTGCGTCCGAGGACTTGGCACAAGCCAAGTCTTTTCTTATATTGCACGTTTTTCCTCTACTTCGCATAGAATACAAAAAAAAGTGTAGTGATGTATTAGGTATAAATATATTCTGAATCATCTTAAATGAAAATTTCATTTCAGGAGGGAAAAGTATGGAAGAGGATAGAAAATCCAAAGCGTGCGATGGTTGTTGCGATTTGATTTTTGAAACTATGCCCAATAATCGGCCACCTGCGATTGCCCAGGCTTTTTGGCTACAGGCAACTGCTACAGGAGAGATTTGCGGCAGAGGGTGTGAAGGACATATTCAAGTATCAGCTCAAGGGCTAATTCCCCTAGGAGTGTATACTTTATTTTTTGTAACGGATAGAGGGCTTTGGCCGGCAGCTCCTTTATCAGCTGTTTATACCTCTGATGGTTTTGACCCAAATCGACTAGTTGTAAATACTAATGGTACTTTAAATTACTACGTTGCTCCCTTAGATTATAATCCATTAAGAGGCATTCCCACGCCGAGTGGTGTAGCCAAAATTACAAGCGTAATTATTTCACTACACAGTGATCGGCTTACTAATGGCTTAAGTCTTGGCGATCCCAATGTTAATGTATTTAATCAGTTAACGGCTCCCATGTGTTTTCCCCGTACAGAGGAGTAAACAACACGTAAGAATAGAATTAAAGCAAAACACTATTCCATTATAAAAAATGGTAATAGTGTTTTGCTATTTCAACGGAATACATATTTTTACACTTAAATTGAAATATATAGTAAATAATAGAGGAATTTAAATGAATATATAGAAAATGTTTACATATATGGAATTCGTGTCTGCGGATAAAAATGAGGTGTAAATGTGACATTAATTGATACATCCTTACTGGCAACAATATCAGGTACGATAGCAGTATTACTTGTGTACATATATCTATATGTGCAATATAAGGAACCATTTATAGGATTGTGGATTTTAAGTTGGTTAATTCATCTAATCCGCAGTATATTTTTTAAAATGCCCATATTTGGGGGGGCAGGGGTAGAATTTCAAATTTCATTTCAAATCTTGTCAGTTTTGTCTAGTTTGCTACTTGTATGGGGAACTAATAAATTTATTAATAAACGCGTGAGTAGGCTGTGGTTATACGGAGCAATTATTAGTAGCGGGTTAAGCTATTTTGCAATTGGATCACATCAAGATTTCTTCTATAAGGCTATGCCCTCATGTACCTTCATTAGTAGCATTTATATTTGGACTGGTATTGTATTTTTTTACTATTTAAACATTACTGGAGTGGGTAAATATATTACTGGAGCTGCTTTTATTCTTCTAGGAGCCCATACTATCGATTATATTTTTATGGAGAATGTAGTATGGTTCGCTCCATGGGGTTATTTATTTGATGCAATATTACGGTTTATTATAGCTGTGGGCACCTTATTAGTGTATTTTGAAAAAACACGGGAAGATCTAACGAATAAAGAAAAATACTATCGATTATTTACGGAAAATGCTGTGGATATTATTTTTCGTTACCGAATCGTCCCCGAGCAGGGTTTTGAATATATTAGCCCAGCAGTTACAGAAATTACTGGGTATACGGCTGAGGAATTTTATAATGATCCTGAGCTAATATTAAAAATGATTCACCCTAAAGATGTAGCATTATATGAGGATGCAAAGAAAAACTTGCATGTGGCTAATTCTATGGTGACTACCCGGGTACTTTGTAAGAATCTTAGTGAAATATGGGTGGAACAAAAGTTCAATTTTATTTATGGAGAAAATAATCAAATTGTTGCTATTGAAGGAATTGCACGAGATATAACTACTCGAAAAATGTTAGAACAAGATGTAGCCCGTCTCGATCGACTGAATACAGTTGGGCAGATGGCAGCGAGTGTCGCTCACGAGATTAGGAACCCTATGACTACGGTACGTGGATATTTGCAACTGATTGGAAATAAAAAAGAATTTGCTCTCTATAAGGAACAGTTTGTGTTGGTAATGGACGAGTTGGACAGGACAAATTCCATTATTAGTGAGTATCTTTCTCTTAGTCAAAATCGGGTAATGGATTTTAAATTGTGTCAGTTGAATGAAATTATTGAATCCATGTATCCGCTGCTGCAGGCTGATAGCAATGCCTGTAATAAATATATAAAACTAGAATTACAGAGAATTCCTAAATTATATATCGATGAAAAAGAAATCCGACAATTAATATTAAATCTGGTTCGTAATGGACTAGAGTCCATGAAAGAAGGAAAATCATTAACAATCCGAACTTATTTGGAAAATGAGGAAACAATTTTGGCCATACGGGATGAAGGTGGGGGGATCGCTGCTCACATTTTAGATAATTTAGGCAAACCCTTTGTGACGACGAAGGCGGACGGAACAGGAATTGGTTTAGCGATTTGTTATCGAATTGCAAATCGTCATAAGGCAAAGATAACGGTAGAGACAAGTACACAAGGAACCACATTTTTTATTTGTTTTAAACTACTACAGGGATTGGCAATGTAACGAAAAAAGATAATAGAGTATTAGAAAAAGAGAACCTTTAGTGAGGTTCTCTTTTTTTTTGCAAAATTTACTTATAATTACAAAAATGTCCATTTTATTACAAATCTTACAGGAGTTTTCATTGTGGAGAGAAGAACATGGTTCTATTAGGAGGTGGTGCCTATGAATCGGCTATAGCTTTTCTCTAGTCAGTAGATAATTTTATGGTCAAAAAAGGAGGACAAATGTATGAATTTACAAACGGCAGAGCTAAAAGTAAGAACTAGTGAGGGTAGTGAAAATTGTATAAAAATTAAAAAAGCATCGACTAAAAGAGAAAGGGAAGCTATTTATAAGTTGCGTTATCGAGTGTACGTAGAAGAGATGGGGAAAACGCCCATGTTGTCGGCGAATCATAAAGAAAAGAAAATTGTAGATGCCGTAGATGACCAGAGTGTGTTGTTATATGCCCAATTAGGGGCAGAGGTTATAGGTACTATAAGAGTAACCGTTGGAAATATGGGGGCATTTCCGACTGAGTTACAACAAGTATTTAAAATGAAACAATTTGATGATTTCTTACAAGGAACGGCAAACCAAAAACATTCTTTAAGCACTAAAATGATGGTTATTTCTAAGTACCGAAGTTCGCAAGCGGCCTATCTATTATTATCGAAAGCGTATGAAGTATTTCGAGATGAAGGGGTGCAATTTATATTTGGAGGATGCAGCCCTTATTTGGTACCCCTGTATGAACGTCTTGGCTTTCGGAGATTGGGGTATAACTTCATTGAACGTGGCTTTGGTCTGATCATTCCATTGTTTTTAATTACAGAAGATATTAAACATCTCCAGACGGTTAGATCACCCTTCCTCCGTGTTGCCAAACAAAGAAAAAACAGCCCAGATGCGGCAAAATGGTTTTTAGAGGAATTCCCACAGTCGACTAAGGTGGTAAACACTCAGTTAACCACCAAAGAACAGCTGTGGGCTTATGTACAAGGAGAATTAAGGGGTCAGAGTATTTCTATTCTCAAAGGATTAATGGAAGAAGAAGCAATGCAGGTATTGCATATGGGCACAATCTTTCATTGCCAGGAAGGCGACACCATTATAAATACTGGCGAAGTAACAAAGGAGCTATATATCTTGCTGTCAGGGAAGGTTACGGTACTATCCAATGGGGTGGCAAGTGAGAAGGTGCCAGGGCAATGCTTCGGCAGAGCAGGGTTAATACAAGCACAAGTACAAAAAAATGACGTTTCTGCCACTACTGAGTCGGAAGTTATGGTAATTTCTCAGCAAGCTTTCGAAAAGTTTTACAGAAGCAATCCTACGATTGGCATCAAGGTTTTACAGAATCTAACTAGTTGCAAAGGGTAAAAGTAGAGGTTCTCTAAAAATAAAAAGTGGAGGAATTGAAATGAAATATGGTATTGAATTATTACTGGTAAATAGCCTTGCAATAAGGCAGCGAATTACATCGGATACGGCGTTAGAAAATAGTTTGGCAATGATTCGTACGTATCTTGAAGATACGGGAATTGCGGCAGAAATTATTGATAATGTTCGTACCTCTTACATTGAAAAAGGTGTACCTAGATGGTGCTTGGCACTTCTTCGCTGGATTGTAGGATTGCAGTTAAAGGTATATCAGAAAGGAAATCAAAAATTAGCTTTATTTCTCATGCTGTTTAGTTGGCCCTTGCAAGCCTTGTCCTTGTTTTGCAAGCGTAGGTACATGAATCAGATGGTGGAAGACATCGTCAAGATGGTTAAAGAACAGGAGATTCCTTTTGTCGGTATTAAGACATGGTATGGTGATTCTTTTCAATGGGCGATTCATTTAGCGTCTCGGCTTAGAAGGGAATGCCCAGAAACCGTTGTCATTGCTGGCGGACCTCAAGTAAAGGTATATGGTGAAAATACCTTGAAAGATGATGAGTTTGACCTAGCCATTATGGGGCCAGGCGAAGAAATGCTAGAACAGTTAATTAGATTGCGCAGAAAAACCCAAGGAAAAGCTGCGTTTTTAAAAGCAGTTAAGGATGAGATTAGCAGTTCGCCCTTACTTAGAACTGGTGGTTTTCATGCAGTGAAATGTGTAAATGACAAGGCAAGTTTTCAGGAAACCATTCCCCGTTATCGAGGTGTTGATTTAGAAGATAAAATACTTTTTCACACCTTAGTAGATGGTGTGGGGTGCAGTTGGAATCAATGCAACTTTTGCTCCCATACTAGGCAGCTTATCCATTATCAAGGTCGCCCTGTAGAACAAATTATCGAAGAAATGAGAGCTATGACAAAGCTTGGCATTGCTTTTTTTCGATTTAGTAGTTCAGAAACACCTCTTGAACAAGGACGAAAAATTGCCCAGGCAATACTTGATAGTGGCCTCAAAGTAAACTATTCTATGTTTATACGAGCTACCAAAGTATCTAGTCAAACTTATGATGATTTTTCAATTATGATAAAATCAGGCTTGAGAGCAGTTTTTATGGGAGGCGAAACGGGGCATGATCTGATTAATGACCAAGTTATGAATAAGGGGGTTACTAAGAAAGAGATTATTGACACGATACAATGCATAAAGTTAGCTGCGGATATTGTCAATGAACCATGCCGTATTGGACTTTCCCTGATCTATCCGTGCCCTTTAGTTGCGAATGTAACCTTAGAGGATGTTTTCGCAGAAAATATCAGCCTAATTGAGCAAACAATGCCGAGTACAGTTGTTGTAAATCCTCCTGGAGCCTTTCCTGATACGGAATGGTTTGATCAGGCAGATCAATTTGGTTTTGATATTGGTGATGACTTTGTCTATAGCCTGATGCGGTATGAGTATTCCATATACAAGCCTGCTGAGTTCTGGCCTAAGTTAAATGTGTCTTTACAAGGCATGCAAAGTATAGATTTACTCCGTGAAACTGGCAAACTCCGTAAAGCCGTTGCAGATATGGGAATTCCTACGGACATTTCCGATGAATATCTCATGATGACAGAAGCGATTGGCTATCGTTCAAAATTGGATTTATTGAATTTCAAAAAAGATTCCCTTTTGGACATCATGACAGGGAGTACCTATTATTCAAAAGATATTGTAAAACGTATTAATGATCATAGCAGAAAGTTAGCAAAGCTGAATCAATAAATGTACCTAACTTTTAGTAAATAGGAAGGGGTAGACTTTCACTGAGTATGTGAACGTCTACCCTAAAAATTAATTACTTGCTTTTTATAAATCAGAAGACATAAAATATAAGTGGACTAGCCGGACATGTGATAACCAAAAGTAAGGAGAGACATATGGCAGATAAAAAAGTGTACGCCGTTAGAAAAGGCAGACAGGCAGGTTTATTCTATAGCTGGCCCCAGTGTCAGGAACAAATAAAAGGATATTCAGGAGCTGAGTATAAGAGTTTTAAGACGGAAGAAGAAGCGAATGCTTACCTTGCGGGGGCAGTGAATAAGGTAATACCATCTCTTCCTACAGGAGAAATTTCCGATAATGTTATGCTTGCTTACGTTGATGGCAGTTATAACATTGCAACAAAGGAATATTCGGCAGGAGTTGTTATCTTGTGGAAAGGAGAGGAAATTACCTTTAGTCAAAAAGGAAATGATCCTGAATTGGCACCGATGCGTAATGTAGCAGGAGAAACCATGGGGGCTAAAATCGCGATGACGTATGCCTTAGAACAGGGTGTACCTACAATCGTTATATATCATGACTACGAAGGCATAGAAAAGTGGTGTACCAAAGCCTGGGAAGCAAAACAAGAGGGAACCAAAAAGTATAAACAGTTTTATGAACAAGCCGCAAAACAATTGGAGATCCACTTTGTAAAGGTTAAGGCCCATTCAGGAGATAAATATAATGAACAGGCAGATCAACTAGCTAAGGCAGCTTTACAGTTACAGTAATGGAGGAAAAATAATGAATGAAAAGTTTTTACAGATGAAACCTGGACGGGATTTAGATATTGCAGTGGCCCTAGAGGTGATGGGGTTTATTTGGTTGAAGCACTTATTACAATTTAGCGCTGAACTTGCCGTAAAATGGCTGGGAACACCAGCGGATATTGAACAATCTGGTGGAGTATATACTGCACTGACAAAAGAGAGTGAAATGGTGAGTTTAAAACTTAGAGAAAATTTTGATGAGGCAGTACCTGCCTTTTCTACGGAAATGGAGTCAGCCCAGAAGGTAATAGAGCATATGAACGCCATTGGGTATATCTACAATCTAGAAAAAGGAATAGTAGAAGGCGAAAGTGTATATTATGCATCGTTTAAAAAAGTTGGAATTCAGTCTGAGATAGCCCCTGCAGGCTTTTCAACCCAACTAGAAGCAATAGCGAAAGCGGCTCTGGTAGCTGTATTATCTGATAGGGAAAAGTAGGTTAGGAGTCTTTTAAATATGATTATTTTTCATACAATTGAAAGTATATTTAGTATTGTTTTAATGATTGCAACAGGTTATGTTCTTACCAATAAAGGCTGGTTTAACCCAGAGGCATCCAAGTTATTTTCACGTATCATAACGAATATTGCGCTTCCTACTTATATGATTTGGAATTTAATGAGTACCTTTAACAAAGATGGGTTACTTCATCTAGCTACAGGATTGGTTGTGCCCTTTTCTTCTATGTTAGCTTGTTATATTGTAGGTTATGTTGTTTCCAAAGTAATAAAAGTTAGGCCTAATCGGCAAGGGACTTTTCGATCAATGTTCTTTGTTTCCAATAGTATCTTTATTGGCATACCTGTAAATTTAGCCTTGTTTGGCGAAGAAAGTGTGCCTTATGTCTTATTGTATTATATCGCCAACACATCTCTATTTTGGACGATTGGTGCCGGTGGTATTCGGAATGATGGTGCGCTAGGTAAAGAAAAAGTATCTCCTCTAGAGGTAGTGAAAAAGATCTTCTCACCACCGCTGTTAGGATTTCTGTTCGCCATATTTCTTATTTTATGTAATATAAGTTTGCCACGCTTTATTCTTGATACTTGCAAATACCTTGGCAATATGACGACTCCTCTATCCATGCTCTTTATTGGGATTGCCATTTATGGTGTAAAATTAAGAAATATTAAAGTCAGCAAGGATATGATCGCTATTCTATTAGGAAGGTTTGTAGTTTCCCCGCTGATTGTTATGGGCGTAACTCATTTTATACCCTTACCCCTTTTGATGAAAAAAGTATTTATTATTCAAGCCATGTTGCCTGTAATGACGCAAACATCCATTGTTGCCAAATCCTATGGAGGGGATGCTGAATATGCTGCCATAATGACTACGGTGACAACGGTAATAGCAATCCTTGTTATCCCTGTATATATGTTGATTTTTCAGTATTATTTTTAGTCGAGTATAGTGGGGGCGGAGGCTTAAAATTTAATATTGCGACTATTTAAAAAGGGTATTGCATCACAAAAAGATGTATGCTATACTCAGCTCAAGTTAATAGGCAGAAGCAATGAAGCTTACAAGTGGTTTTTTTAAAACCCTTGTGAGCTTTTTGCCTTTTTGCCAAGAAATAGGCACATAAGCAATGGGGCTTATAAACGGAGTACGTTTATGAGCCCCATTGTGTTTTTTTTAGTAATTAAGGAGGTGGTTCTATCGAATAAGTATGATGGTAGACAAATAAAAAATGCCTTATGGATATTTGCGGTATCCATAAAGCGTTGGTAATCTTAGTGCCCCAGCAGTCACCAGGGTTTGTTTGATGTACCTATTTTTATTATAAGTGAACTCAAAGTAATTTTCAACTATATCGGTAAAAAAATGCGTTTAAAAATAGAGGGAGGTTCTTATTATGAGACAGATCGCTATATACGGAAAAGGTGGTATTGGTAAATCTACCACTACTCAAAATACAGTAGGTGCCTTAGCGGAGGCTGGTAAACATATTATGGTTGTTGGCTGTGATCCTAAGGCGGATTCCACTCGCTTGTTACTTCATGGATTATGCCAAAAAACAGTACTAGATACGCTACGTGATGAAGGCGACGATATCGATTTAGAAGATATCTTAAAACCAGGATTCGGCGGTACCATGTGCGTTGAGTCAGGTGGTCCTGAACCAGGTGTAGGTTGCGCAGGTCGTGGTATCATTACTTCTATTAATATGTTGGAATCCTTAGGTGCTTATACACCAGATCTTGATTATGTATTTTATGATGTACTGGGCGATGTTGTTTGTGGTGGCTTTGCAATGCCGATCCGCGAAGGTAAAGCAGAGGAAATTTATATTGTTGCTTCTGGTGAATTGATGGCTCTTTATGCAGCGAATAACATTGCAAAAGGAATTCAAAAATATGCGGTTAACGGTAAAGTTAGACTTGGCGGCATTATTTGCAACAGCCGTAAAGTTGATAAAGAGTATGAATTATTAAAAGCCTTTGCTGAAGAAATTGGATCCCAATTGATCTACTTTGTACCTCGTGACAATCTCGTTCAACGTGCGGAAATTAATAAAAAGACAGTTGTAGACTTCGATCCAGAATCTGGTCAAGCTAACGAATATCGTGAATTAGCAAAAGCTATCGACGGTAACAAAATGTTTGTTATCCCTAAACCAATGACACAAGACAGATTAGAAGAAATCATGATGCAATATGGCTTTATGGACGCCTGATTGTCAGAGAAAAAGTAGATAAAATATTGGAGGGAAACAATATGTTATTAGTTAGAGCCATTATCAGACCAGAAAAGAAAGATGAAGTATTAGCTGAGTTATCAAGAGCTGGTTTTCATGCTGCTACAGTTGTGGATGTAGTTGGGCGCGGTAAACAAAAAGGGATTAAAATATCCGGTATCATTTATGATGAAATCCCCAAAGCCTTATTAATGATGGCGATCCGTGATGAGGATAAGGAAGATATGGTTCGTCTGATTTTAAAATATGCGAAAACAAGCGAACAAGGTGCTTATGGTGATGGAAAAATATTCATAAGCTCCATTGAAGAAGCTTATACCATTTCTAGTGGCATCCCAAGTCTATAAGAAGGAGGGATAAGGATGAAAGAAATTATCGCGATTGTACGGATGAATAAGACAAGCGCTACTAAAAAAGCGTTAGTAGAAGCTGGTGTAGCTGGTTTTACTGCTTTTAAAGTAGAGGGGCGGGGGAAGTTAGTAACCAACCCAAGTTTGATTTTGGAAAGAAAGAAAGAACTCCTTCTTATGGCTGGGGAGGATCAAACAGGGGAAGCAGAAAAGCTGATTACAGATTTTTTGGTTGGTACTACATTATTTCCACGAAGATTGTTTACCATCCTTGCCCATGATGAAGACGTAGCTAAGATTATAGACGCTATTATTCAAGCAAATAAGACCTGTAATAACGTAGGTGATGGCAAGATCTTTGTACTACCAGTTATAGATGCCATTCGGGTTCGTACTGGTGAAACGGGAGAAGTTGCAGTATAACAGGGGAGGTAAGGGAAAATGGAAATGAATGAAGCAAAACTTCAAGAAATACTAGATCAATATCCAGCAAAAGTTCAAAAAAATCGTAAAAAACATATATTTATTAAACGTTCCGAGCTAGAAAGCCAGCAAATCGAAGCCAATACCCGGACCATTCCTGGTATTATCACCAATAGAGGCTGTGCTTATGCGGGATGTAAAGGCGTTGTTCTAGGTCCGATTAAAGATATGGTGCATATTGTTCATGGACCGATCGGTTGCGGATATTATGCATGGAATACACGTAGAAATAAAGCCAAATCCGATGATCCAAAGCAAAATTTTATCAACTACTGCATATCTACCGATATGCAAGAAAGTGATATCGTCTTCGGTGGAGAAAAGAAATTAACCAAGGTAATTGATGAGGTCATGGAGATCTTTAAACCGAAAGCCATTACTCTTTCTGCTACCTGTCCAGTAGGGTTAATTGGAGATGATATGGGAGCTGTCGCCAAAGCAGCGGAAGCCAAACATGGCGTTCAGGTACTATCCTTTAGCTGTGAAGGTTATAAAGGTGTTAGCCAGTCAGCTGGTCATCATATTGCCAATAATATATTAATGGAAAAGGTCATCGGTACAGGTGAACAAGAAGAGGCTCCTGCTAAATTCCCGATTAATCTCTTAGGGGAATACAACATTGGCGGAGATGGTTGGGAAGTAGAACGAATCCTTAAGGAAATTGGCTATCATGTTGTATCCGTTATGACAGGGGATGGCTCTTATGAAGCAATTAAAAATGCGCATACAGCAGAACTTAATTTGGTTCAATGTCACCGCTCGATTAACTATATTGCAGAGATGCTCGAAACCAAATATGGTACACCATGGTTAAAAGTTAACTTTATTGGAATTCAAGGAACCATTGAGTCTCTACGTAATATGGCTCTTTACTTTGATGACAAAGAATTAACTCTTAAGACAGAGGCAGTAATTGCTAGTGAATTGGCAAGGATTGAACCTGTATTTGAGCAATACAAAAAGATTTGTGAAGGAAAAACAGCTTTTTGTTTTGTGGGAGGATCCCGTGGTCATCATTTCCAAAATTTGTTTAGTGAACTAGGAATTGAAACCTTATTGGCAGGTTATGAATTTGCTCATCGTGATGATTATGAAGGCCGTGATGTCATTCCTACCATTAAAACCGATGCGGATAGTAAAAATATTCCTCACTATACAGCAGAAGTTGATGAAAAGCGTTTCCGTCTAAAAGTATCACCAGAGAAATTGGAAGAGCTAAAAGCAAAAATACCTTTAGGTCAATATAATGGGATGCGTTTTGATATGAAAGATGGCAGTATCATTGTAGATGATTTGAATCATTTTGAAACGGAAGAGTTTATCAAATTACTGAAACCAGATATTTTCACTTCTGGAATCAAGGATAAATATGTTATTCAAAAAATGGGGATTAATTCAAAACAACTACATTCTTACGATTACAGCGGACCCTATGCTGGCTTTAACGGTGCAGTAAAATTTGCTGAAGATATAAGCATGGGATTTGCATCTCCAACTTGGAATTTTATTACTCCCCCATGGAAAAATCAACCTTTACTAGAAGGATCAGTAACTGAGGAAGGAGTGGCATAATATGTTAGATTGTACACCAAAAGAGATAACAGAACGTAAAAGCGGCGGTATGATTAACCCCGCCAAAACTTGTCAACCAATTGGCGCTATGTATGCTGCTCTCGGGATTCATAAATGCTTGCCTCATAGCCATGGATCACAAGGGTGTTGCTCTTACCACCGTATGCACTTAACTCGTCATTTTCGTGATCCAGTTATGGCCTCTACTAGTTGCTTTACAGAAGGATCATCCGTCTTTGGTGGTGGGGCTAACTTAAAAGCATCAATACAAAACGTTTTTCATATCTATAAGCCCGATGTTATGGCGATACACACCACTTGTTTAACAGAAACGATTGGTGATGATGTTTCTAGTATCATTAAAACAGCGGATGTTGCTGAAGGTAAGCTTGTCATTCATGCAAATACGCCTAGTTACGTAGGGTCACATATTACGGGATTTTCCAACATGACAAAAGCTATGGTTAGTTATATAGCAGAAAGTACGTTGCCAGTAAAAAAAGAGCAAGTTAATATTATTCCTGGTTTCGTCAATCCTGGAGACATGCGAGAGATTAAACGTTTAGTAAAAAGTATGGACATTGAATATATTATGTTTCCTGACACATCAGGGGTTGTCGATTCACCAATGACTGGAGAATTCGAGATGTATCCTGAAGGTGGTACTACGGTGGAACAAATAAAGGATACTGGGAATTCACAACTCACCCTAGCTTTGGGTAGATTTGCCTCTAGTGATCCTGCGGATCTTTTAAACAAACAGTGTGAGGTTCCAGCAGCCGTTTTGAAGACACCGATTGGTATTAAGGCAACAGATGCTTTATTAATGACCTTACGCAATAGTTTTGCTCGCGAAATTCCTAAAGAACTAGAAATAGAACGGGGCCAACTGGTTGATATTATGACAGATACTCATTTTCACTTCCATGGAAAAACCGTGGCGATCTTTGGTGATCCTGATATCGTTACTGGTATCACTGAGTTTGTATTAAGTTTAGGCATGGTACCTGTACATGTACTGACAGGTACGCCAGGGGGATCCTCTAATTCTGCAGCCGGAAGTTTTGAAGATGACATTAATGAAATGTTAACAACTGCAGGGATTACAGCGAATGTTAAAAGTGCTGGTGATTTGTTTACCTTGCATCAATGGATTAAAAATCAGCCTGTAGATTTATTAATTGGCAATACCTATGGCAAATATATTGCTCGGGCTGAAGATATTCCTTTTATGCGGGTAGGGTTCCCAATTCTAGATCGAAGTGTCCATTCCTACTTGCCGATCGTTGGTTACCAAGGTGCTATGCGATTGATTGAAATGATCAGTAATACTCTCTTGGATAGAGCCGATCGCGATGCAAAAGATGAAGATTTTGAGTTGGTAATGTAGTAGTAGGCTATTTTAAGAAGAATCTCAAGTATTGGAAAAAACGTTGAAACACGAAGAACGCAAAGATAAACAAAGAGCACGAAGGAATCGTATTCTTATATTCCATTCTTCTTACTCTTCGCGCCTTCGCGTTTCAAACAGTTTTTTCTCTATCGTTATAAAAATAGTTTCTTAAGCTATATGTTTTAGGGAGAGGATGTGAGATGTACTATGGCTGAAGATAATGCAGGAAGGATTGCAGAAAGAGATGGATTTATTGTTACAAAAGGCAAGAATAAGAAACAACTTCAATGTGATACAGATAGTTCTGCTGGGTGCGTAAGTCAAAGAGCTTGTGTGTATTGCGGAGCCAGAGTCGTGCTCAATCCGATTACGGATGCCATACATTTGGTGCATGGGCCTATTGGCTGTGCTAGTTACACTTGGGATATTCGCGGCAGCCTAAGCAGTGGCGCTGAGCTATACCGCAATAGCTTTTCTACAGACTTAAAAGAGCAAGACATTATTTTTGGCGGAGCGAAAAGATTAAACGCAGCCATTGATGGATTGGTGGAAAAGTATCAAGCAAAACTAGTTTTTGTATATTCAACTTGTATTGTGGGCGTAATTGGTGATGATCTGGAAGCCATATGTACAGCAGCCTCCCAAAAACATAATATCGAAGTGATACCTGTTGAGTCTAGCGGGTTTATTGGTAACAAATCTGCTGGCTACAGGGCAGCGGGGGATGCTCTGCTTCGCCTTATAAAACCTTCAGAACCGATAGTGAAGTCCAATAGTATTAACTATTTGGGGGATTTTAATCTAGCTGGCGAAGCTTGGATTATTCATAATTATTTGCGGCAGATCGGTGTAGAATTAAATGTTACCTTCACTGGCGATTCTCACTACACGGCTTTGAAGTCAGCTCCTAAAGCCAAATTGAACATTATACAATGTGCTGGCTCTATGCTATATCTTGCGGGAAAAATGGAAGAACTTTATCAGATTCCTTATATTCAAATTTCATTTTTGGGAATTGAAGATACAGCAGCCTCCTTACGAAAAATAGCGGCTACTTTAGGAGAGGAATCTATGATTGCTAAAGCGGAAGACTTGATTGCCAAGGAAACTGCTAGAGTAGAAGCCATTATTAAAGGATATCGGGATAAACTGCAAGGCAAGAAGGCTGCCATTTATGTGGGTGGAGGATTTAAAGCCATCTCTCTCGTTAAACAATTTAGAGAAATTGGGATTGATGTCGTTATGATTGGTACACAAACAGGCAGAAAAGAAGAATATGAAACCATTAACAATTTAGTGGATGATGGAACTGTTATCTTAGATGATGCAAATCCTGCCGAATTGGAACGATTTATGATGGAGAAGGGAGCTCATTTACTAGTAGGTGGTGTAAAAGAACGTCCATTGGCCTATAAGCTAGGGATTGCCTTTATTGATCATAATCATGATCGAAAACATCCTTTAAGCGGTTTTGAGGGTGCTGTCAACTTTGCAGAGGAAGTATACTCTACGGTTTGTTCTCCTGTATGGAAGAGTCTTTCAAAATCAGGTATTGACAGAGGGGTGACAGACCATGGCTGAAAAAAATCATGTCCATTATCGAGATGTGAATGAAAACCCTTGTAATATGTGTATGCCCATGGGCGGAATTTTAGCCTTAAAGGGCATTGAACAGTCCATGGTTATTGTACATGGCTCTCAAGGTTGTAGTACCTATATGCGTAGGCATATTGCAGAACATTTTAATGAACCTGTTGATGTTGGATCTTCTTCCTTAAATGAAAAGGGCACAATCTATGGTGGGGAAAAGAATCTCAGACAAGCCTTAGATAATATTGTGAAAGTGTATCATCCTGCTCTGATTGGTATTGTAACAACCTGCTTGGCCGAGACCATTGGTGAAGATATTGAGAGAATTACAGGTCAATATCTAATTGATAAACAAATGGAAGATTTCCCCATTGTTACGGCAGCAACGCCTGGTTATGGTGGGAGTCATTTTGAAGGTTATTTTCTAACCGTGAAAAGAGTTTTAATGCAGTTAACGGCAGCAACTAAAAAAAATAATAAGGTTAACGTGATTATTCCTAACATGAGTCCTGCTGATATTCGTGAAATCAAGCGTATCCTAGAATTGATGAAAATTGAATATGTATTATGTCCTGATTTTTCAGATACCTTAGATCGCCCCTTTTCTCGGCCTTATACCAAAATGAGTGACGGTGGTACAAAATTAGTCGATATCAAAGAGATGGGTGGTGGGCTTGCTACCATTCAGATGGGAATTACACTGGATGATTCTATATCTCCAGGACAATACCTAAAAGATGAGTTTGGTGTTCCTTTATATAATTTGGCCATACCGATTGGTGTGGAAAGTACAGATGCTTTTATTAATACCTTAGTAGAAATAACCGGTAAGACGATTCCAGAGAGTCTTACCAAAGAGCGCGGGCGTTTGTTAGATGCGATGATTGATTCGCATAAATATAATTTTCAGGGAAGATGTGTTATTTTTGGTGAACCGGAGATGGTCTATGCGGTAACCAAAACTTGTGTTGAAAATGGAGTTTTCCCAGCAGTTGTGGCTACGGGTAGTCAAGGCGGCAAGTTAAATGAGCTAGTAGGGTTAGCAGTAACTGATTTTCTAGAGAAAAGCAATCTATTTATTGAAACTGATTTTGCTCATATTTTAGCTGCTAGCCAGGAAGCTAAAGTCAATATTGGGATTGGTCCTTCAGATGGTAAGTATCTTACAGAAAAAGGCGGAATTCCCTTAGTCAGATTAGGATTTCCCATTCATGACCGAGTGGGAGGGCAACGCATTTTGTCAGTAGGTTATACAGGTACTATGATGTTTCTGGACCGAGTAACCAATACACTACTGGAAAACAAATATATATCCTATAGAAGTTCTATGTATGAAAAGTATTATCAGCAAGGGTAGCTGTGACAATGGCATGAAGGAATAATAATATTACCCTGAGTTGTTGGGGGAATTTGAGGTGAAGGGTATGGAAGAGAGCAAACATCCTTGTTATAGTGCTGATGCGCATCATAAATATGCCCGAATGCACTTACCAGTGGCGCCCCAGTGCAATATTAGCTGTAATTATTGTAATCGAAAATTTGACTGTGTAAACGAAAGTCGACCAGGGGTAACGAGTGAAGTGTTAACGCCAGAACTCGCAAGTCAAAAATTTTCCTGGGTTAAAGAAAATATTGAAAATCTTAGTGTCGTTGGAATTGCTGGGCCTGGAGATGCTTTAGCTAACTGGGATGTTACGAGAAAATCCATCGAATTGATTCAGGCAAAGGGTGAAGATGTAATATTTTGCCTGTCAACAAATGGCTTAATGTTACCAAGGTATGCTCAGGAATTGGTTGAACTAGGCATAAAGCATGTAACGGTTACTGTAAATTGTCTCGATCCTAACATTGGTGCTCAGCTTTATAAAGTCGTTAATTATGAAGATAAAAGCTATACAGGGGTTCCTGCTGCTGAATTGATGATAAAAAATCAATTAGAAGGAATTACTTATTTAGTAGCCCATGGAGTATTGGTCAAAATTAATATTGTAATGGTAAAAGGGATTAATGATCAGCATATTCCAGAAGTTGTCAAAAAAATGAAAGAGTTGGGCGTTTTTATTACCAATATCATGCCATTAATTCCTGCTCCGGGAAGCGCATTTGAGAAATTCCCTCAGACCAGTATGAAAGAGATTAATGAAATGAGAGATCTTTGTCAGCTGGAAATGCAGCAAATGAGGCATTGTAAACAGTGCCGAGCGGATGCTATTGGTTTACTAGGTAATGATCGATCTAATGAATTTCGTATGACAAAGCCCAAAGTCGAAGATACATCGCTAGAATCCAAGGAAGATGATAAAGCATATAAAATTGCCGTTACTTCTAAGCATGGTAAGTTAGTGGATCAACACTTTGGCCATGCAACGGAGTTTTTGATATACCAAGGAAAGGGTAACGAGTTTACTTTGTTAGAGAATCGTAAGGCAGAACAATATTGCTCTGGAATTTCCGATTGTGACAAAGATGAAGAGCGAAAGATTGCAGCAATGCAAGCTGTTGCTGACTGTGATGCGGTACTAACTATGCGCATTGGTTATCATGGACAGAAAAGGTTATCAGAACAAGGTGTTATGAGTGTTGAGTATTGTTACACCGTAGAAGAAGGCTTAGGGTATGCGTTAGAACAATTAAAAAAAGTAATATGAAAAAGAAAGGAAGGATATTATGAATAAGCCAAAGTTCCATATATTTGTATGTACAAGTTCTAGAATTAATGGGCAACAGAAGGGGTACTGCCATGCAAAAGGCGGCGTCGATCTTGTTATGAAATTTACCGAAGAAATTGAAGAAAGAGGTTTAGGTGGAGAAGTTTTTGTCAATAACACAGGCTGTTTCGGTGTTTGTGAACAAGGACCAATTATTGTTGTATATCCTGGAGGTGTTTGGTATAAGGGCGTTACTATTGATGATGTAGAAACGATTATGGAAGAACACATTGAAGGTGGTAATGTTGTTAGCCGATTAGAAATCTAAAGGCGTATTGTGGAAAGGAGTGGTTGCTGTGGCAGAGCATATTGCAGTCTGTATGAATGATAATGGTGTAACCAGTTCTTTATATGATTCCAGCGCCATTGTCATTTACCAAAAAGAACTCGGTAATTGGAAGATTTTCAAAGATAAAAAATTTTCTTTAGATAAACAAGGCGGAATGGCTGAAATGCGAAGGCAAATGGCTGAGTTAGTCCCCTTTTTAGACCAATGTAAGGTTTTTGTTGGAGAGTCTGTTGTTGGTGTGCCTTACTTTGAATTAGAAAAGATGCAATGCAGTATTTGGGAATTTGAAGGAGAACCATTGTCTTTTCTAGATTATGTTTTAGAACAGGAAGAGAGCAAGGCACAGGAGAATGCAGTTCAAGGCAGTAATGCTATACCTGTTCCTGTAGAAAGGGAAAATGGAGTTTATTATATATCTATTAAAGAGATTCAAGAGAATAGTGGTGGAATAACATCGAAACAAGTGCTATTGCCATTTATACGTCAGGGGAAATTTTATAGTTTAGAAGTCCTCTGTAATCATATTCCCCCTTGGCTTGAAGCAGAATTATCCGTTGGTAATTTAATTGGTCGAGTAGAGAAGCTGGCACCGACAGAAACCCATGTTTATATTGGTAAAAGAGGCTGCGAGACATGATTTGGATTGATCAAACCTTACAGGAGGGCTTGGCTAGGGGGCTAAATAGGGGAGAGTTAAAACAGATTTTATCGATTTTACAGAAACTTCACGTAGAGACTAGTGATGTAATAGTAGCTGACTGGGAACAAAAGGGCTTTTCAGAGCTTACTAGATTCGAGCAAGAGCGACTACGGGGGATTACCAATGGAACCGCAGAGGAAGTGGAGAGAGCCCATGCCTTAGGTTTCAAAAAAATTATTGTTTCTTGTGCTCCCCATCTGGGGCAAGGTTTAATCAGCCAGGTTTGTGCCGCTTTATTTGCAGCGAAAAAGATGGGGATGAAGGTGAGTCTTTGTATAGAAAATGCTTCTCAGTTTTCCCTAGAAGAAATCGGTTTTCTTTGGCGAGATATTCCCATTGATGGGATAGAATCTTTTATTTATAGTGATAGGGATAGTCTTCTTGATCCTTTATCTACTGCTAGGATTATGGCCTTTTTACGTAAAAAAATTCCTGTTACCTTAGAATTTCATGGACATAATGCCTATGGGCTGGCGAGTGCTAATGGATTAGCAGCTTTGCAAACTGGTGTAAAGAACATTGCAGTAGCAGTGGCTGGCATAGGCTTACACGGGCATGCAGCTATAGAAGAACTTATAATGGCGCGAAAGAGTTTATTAGGCGAAGGATCTGGGGTGAATTCCCAGTTGGCTCAGCTATGTTCACAGATGATATCCCTTATAGGACTTAACGTTCCAAGTAGTAAGTCTATTATCGGGCGGGATATTTTTGCACATGAATCGGGAATTCATGTAGATGGAGTAGTTAAAAATCCACAGTTGTATGAAGCTTTTTCTCCTGAGGAAGTCGGGTTAGAAAGACGTTTGGTAATTGGTAAACATTCCGGAACATCATCCATACAGGCTAAGTTTCGCCAGTGGAATCAAATTCTGCCTGTAGCGGATGCACAAATTTTATTAAAGCAGGTGCGTGAATTGGCTGTGGCGGAAAAAAAAGAAGTAGATGATAATGCTTTATGGGGAATGTACCAGGCGATGATCTCTAAACGCAGTAAGAGATTCTCCACAATCGAGGTTAAGCACCAACGTTTTGTTGCAGGTGTTTGACCTCAACTTTTTTATATCTAGAATCTATATAATAAATATTGGCTATGTTGTTGGTTGCTAGGAATGGTATAGGGCATCTCTTGTTTCCTACGTAATGCTTTAGTTGTACCCAATCCTGAAGAGTGTTGTCTATATATTAAAATTAAAATATCTAGATGTTTGATAGTAGAAGGGAAAGGATGGATCAGTATGCAAGAGGTAAGAAGGGCAGAAATTGTGGATACTACTCTTAGAGATGGGGAACAGTCGCCGGGCATCGTTTTTTCAGTGCAGGATAAAGTAAAGATTGCTACTGCGTTAGATAAGGCGGGCATTCCATGGATTGAAGCTGGCGTTCCTGCCATGGGAGGCGACGAGCAAGAAGCTATGAAAATGGTATTGGCAGAGCCACTGAAAGCAAAGATAATTGCTTGGAATCGCGCCAATAAAGAGGATATTTTAGCGTCCATTTCTTGTGGCTTTTCCTATTTGCATATTTCCGTTCCTGTTTCCGATTTGCATATAAAGCAGAAATTGAAAAAAGACAGAGCGTGGGTACTAGATCAATTAGAAAAGTCTATCTTATTCGCGCAAAGTTTTGGTTGTACTGTTACTGTAGGGGCTGAGGATGCTTCAAGAGCTGACCGGGAATATTTTTTGCAAGTAGCAGATGTAGCGGCAAGGCTGGGGGCAATCCACATTCGTTATGCAGATACGGTAGGGTGTCTAAACCCTTTGATTACCCACGCTATTTTCCAAGAACTAATTCCACGCTGCCCTTTGCCCGTTGAAGTACACATGCATAATGATTTTGGCTTAGCAGGTGCCAATACTATAGTCGCTTTGCAGGCTGGAGCAGATTTAGCCAGTACAACCGTTGCTGGTATTGGGGAGCGGGCAGGTAATGCAGCTTTAGAGGAGGTTGTTACAGCCTTGCAAGTTATGTACGGTATTAGTACTCCTATTGATAAAGACGCCTTTTTAGGTCTTAGTGACTTAGTAATGCAGGCCAGTGATAAAACAACTTTTCCTTATAAGCCAATTACTGGTAGTGCATTCGCCTAAGCCTAATATATCGGCCATAGTACCTGGAGAAAGTCTACTGCATTAACCTATTTATAGGATAATATCTAAACTCCAAGAGGAGCTTGCGTCAGCAAGTTTTTCCTGGAGTTTTATTTGCAGGAATTTATGAATTTAGTATGGAATTAGAAAAAGTGGATCTCAATAAGGTTGTTGGAATGCATAGTAATTAAGACACCTAAAATAAGGACCGTAGGCCAAGTATTGAAAAAAAGAATACATTGTTAGATGTGTCGATAAAATAGATTGAGGTGAAATATGGATGTTATAGATTTTTCTTTACGTTTGAGTGCGGCTTTAGTTTTTGGTGCAGCCATTGGTTTTGAACGTCAAAGGCGGCAGCGTATGGCAGGGATTCGAACCAATGCTTTGGTTTGTGTAGGGGCTGCTATGTTCGTAATGCTGGGGTTATTAACACCAAATGAGGCCAGTCCTACTAGAATAGCAGCCCAAGTAGTCACTGGTATTGGTTTTTTGGGGGCTGGCGTTATTATGCGGGATGGCCTCAATGTTCGAGGCATGAACACAGCGGCAACCATGTGGTGTGTAGCAGCAGTAGGTACTCTTACTGGGATGGGATTTATTCTGCACGCAGGGGTTGGAATGATAGTGATCCTAATTGCTAACGTTTTACTAAGGCCCTTAGCACGTATCATCAATGACAAACCGATGCTTATGGAAGATACAGAAATACGTTACTTTTTCCGTGCAGTATGTCGTACAGAAGGAGAAGTTCATGTGCGGAATTTATTGTTGCATATTGCGCATGAGGAACCCGTGATGCTAAGAGCAATTCATAGTGAAGATTTAGAGAACTCAGAGATGGTAGAAGTTGTGGCACAATTTGTTGCCAATAAACGTACAGACAAATCTATGGAGCAAATTGTAAGTCGTTTGAGTATAGAGTCTTCTGTCAATGCAGTTAGTTGGCGGATTATGGATAATATTGATAATGATGCGGATTGACCTCCTAGGAAAAAAGGGAGCAGTAGTGTGAGTGTATTAAATTTATTTGAAATTATTGGAACAGTAGCTTTTGCAGCAGCAGGGGCCTTGATTGGAATTGAAAAGAAACTTGATATTTTTGGTGTATTTATGTTGGCGCTAACAACTGCGGTAGGTGGAGGTATTTTCCGCGATATGCTTATCGGTGTCACACCTCCAACTGCCTTCGTATTTCCCCTATTTACAATCATCAGTTTGATTACAGCAATTGTGGTTTGTGTCGGATATAAATGGATTAGTAAATTCAATAATATTATATTAATTTGTGATGCAGTAGGCCTAGGAGCTTTTACGGCAGCGGGGGCTAATTTGTCAATTACCTATGAATATCATCGATTATTTATTACTGTTACCATGGCTGTATTAAGTGGTGTAGGTGGCGGTGTAATCCGTGATGTGTTTGTACGGGATATTCCCTTTATTTTTCAAAAGGAAGTTTATGCAGTGGCCTCTATAGTCGGTGCCATATGTTTTTTCTATGCTAAGCCATCTATGCAAGGTAATGGTGCCATGTATTTGTGCTTTTTAGTTACTGTATGCATACGCATGATTTGTATGAGATATGATATTCATTTGCCGGTTATTGGCACAAAATCAAGTAAGAAATAAAAGAATATGGGAGAGGCAAGATGGAAAATAAAAAAATTAAAGATTTTCAATCGGGCGATTTGGTGCAAAGTTACTTTTTAGTGAAGGCCGCTGAATATAAAACTACAAGCAATCAAAAAAACTATCTTGATTTGACATTGGTAGATCAGACGGGTGAAATCAATGCTAAGCTTTGGGATTATAGTTTAGAAACCGAGCCCCAATATGTCTCTAGTATGTTAGTTCGGGTAAGAGGAACGGTTTCCGAATGGCAGAATCGGCTGCAACTTAAGGTCGACAGAATACGAATGGCTACTGAGGAAGATAATCTAGACGTAGGTGATTTTGTACCAGTAGCTCCTTATAGCCCAGAAGTAATGTTTGCTGAAATTGAAGAATATATAGGCATGATTAAAAATACGGATATATATAAGATTGTCAGTACTTTAGTCACTAATAATAAAGAAAAACTATTGTTATATCCAGCCGCTAAGCAAAATCATCATGCGATTCGTTCGGGCCTTTTATATCATATTACCACTATGCTCAAAATGGGAAGAAAAGTAAGTGAAGTATATATAGGCCTTAACCGGGATCTTTTATTTGCGGGGATCATTTTGCATGATATTGCGAAAACAGCTGAGATGAATGCAAGCGAGCTTGGTATTGTCTCTGAATATACAGTGGAAGGTGAGCTCCTTGGACATATAATTCAAGGCATAAAAATGATTGAAAAGACGGCTATTGAGCTGGGGGTAGACCAAGAGGTCTCCTTATTGTTACAACATATGACATTGTCTCATCACTATGAGCCAGAGTTTGGTAGTCCTAAACGACCGATGATTCCAGAAGCCGAAATTCTGCATTATCTCGATATGATGGATGCTAGAATGTATGATATGAGGCGAGCCTTAGAAAAGGTGGAAGATAAACAATTCTCCGATAAAATATGGCTGCTAAATAATCGCAAATTATATAAATCAGCTATAAAGTACAATGGAGAAAATGTAGAATGATAATTCCATTTTTCGAGTAAGAAAAATAGTGATATAAGAAAAGACTTGACTTGTGCCAAGTCCTTAGACGCAGGCAGAAGCCTTAGTCGTTCTTACTTGGAATCAAGAAAGTGGTATATTTTCTGATTCCGCTAGAAAAGGGAAGGCTCTTTAAAGAGCACTTCCCTTTCGTTTTAAAAATAACTAATGGAAAGGTGAGGAAAGATAGAGTGATGAATGCACAGTCACATTTTGACAATGGAGTTGAAGCAGCCCACAGGGGCGATGCATTGCAAGCAATCGATTTCTTTCGGCAAGCTATCTTATTGAAGTCAGATTATGCTGAAGCTTATAATGCTATAGGGGCATTGTTAATAAATATGAATCATTTAAGTCAAGCAGAATATTATCTTCACCGAGCTATAGAATTTAAGGATAACTATCATGAGGCGTTTTATAACTTAGGAACATTATTTAATAAGATAGGCCTTCTATATGAAGCGGAAATATGCCTTCATGAAGCGATAAACCTAGATCCAAATTTTCCGGAAGCACATTTTCGACTTGGAATGGTTTTCAAACAGATGGAACGTTTAGAAAAAGCAGAAACGCATCTGTGTAAGGCTGTCGAACTGCGACCTAACTTTAAAGAGGCTGATTTCGCTTTGGGAATACTATACTTGCTTCGAGGTGAGTATGAGAAAGGTTGGAAACGTTATGAATTGCGTCGCAAAATATTTGACTCTTTTGATCCTGGGATCAGCCACTGGGAAATAAAAGACCTGATAGGAGAAAAGGTTGTATTATTTCATGAACAAGGTTTTGGCGATACGATACATTTCTCAAGGTATGTTAAAGAGATTACAAAAGTAGCTGCTGAAGTAGTTTTGCTAGTTCCTAAGCAGTTAGAAAGAATAATGTCTAGCTCACTAAAAAATATTACAATTCATTCGGATGAAAAAATGGTAGGAGAATATAAATTTTCCTGTCCATTACCTACGCTTCCTTTTTTATTTAATACCACTTTACATACAATTCCCAAATCCATTCCATACATAAAGATAAATAATGACGTTATAGAAAAATGGCGTAATATTGTAGAAAAAGAAATAAACCTAAATAAGTATAAGGTTGGTGTAGCTTGGGCTGGAAACCCGAATCATAAAAATGATCGAAATAGGTCAATTCCGTTTGGTTTGTTTAAACAGCTTTTTTCTCTCAAGGTAGTAAGTTGGATAAGCCTGCAGGTAGATGAGCGAGTCAATGATTTACGAACATTTCCTAATGAAGTAATAGACTTCCATGAATATATGAGTGATTTTGCCGAAACGGCAGGACTTATTGAAAATATTGATCTCATTATAACAGTAGATACGGCAGTTGCACACTTAGCGGGAGCTATGGGAAAAGAAACGTGGCTTCTTTTGCCGATTGATCCTGATTGGCGTTGGCAAACCCAGTGCCAAAATAGTCCTTGGTATCCAACTATACGTATTTTTCGCCAACTTCATATTGGTGATTGGCAAGAAGTTTTGGCTAGAGTAATAGTTGCTTTGGATGCTAAACTTAAAAAGTAACAATAAATTACAAAAAACAAAGGCAATTCCAATATTCTGCATCGATATAAAAAATAGACCAACTATATAAAGGGGGAAAAGTTAATGTCTATTTCGTCAATCAGTTCTAATGATGCATATTGGGAATTACTAGCCAAGAAAGCAAGTGCAAAAGCAAGTGCAACAACATCCACCACCACAACAGCAACGGATGATAGTACTTCTTCGACAAAAAAAACGAGTAGTACTGACACACAAGACAGCTTTGCGGAGTTAATTTCTATGCTGTCAGCAATGTCAGCCACGTACGCTGGTAATACGCAAACCAATACTAGTGGGGATTCTGGTTCCGATTCCGATCTTAGAAGTTTTCTAGAGAAAGTTAAAGCGGGAACTGTTACCACAGAAGATCTAACAACTATGCAAGCTTCTCTTGCCAATGCGCCAACAAGGCCTAAACAAGGTGCTGGCACAAACAATGATTTCGATTCAAACCTTACTGCTTTTCTAGATAAAGTGAAGGCTGGAACGGTTACCACAGATGATCTTACAAGTATGCAAGCTCTTCTTGCCAATGGTCCCACGCCTCCAGGTCATAGTGAAAGCAATAATTTTGATTCAAGCCTTACCGCTTTCCTTGATAAAGTGAAAAATGGAACTGTTACTACAGATGATCTAACAAGTATGCAAGCCCTTCTTGCTAGTGGCCCCACAGCATCTAGCCAGAGTGCTAGCACAAGTAATGATTTTGATTCTAGCCTAACGTCCTTTTTGGATAAAGTGAAAAATGGAACTGTAACTACAGATGATTTAACAAGCCTACAAACTCTTCTTGCTAATGGAGCGAAGCCACTTAAACAAGACAATCAAGATTTATCGCAACAATTACTTGCCCTAGCTGCTAATTCCTACGAAAATGATTATCAATCGATTGATAGCGCAACCGCTTCTTGGAAAGTTTAAATAATAAGTACGAAATTATTATTTAAATATGTCATAGATATATCGTTTATGGCAAGAAAAAGGAGGCCTAATTATGTCGATAGCAATTAGCGGCAGTACTCAAACCAGTCAATCTAGTTCTGAAAGTAATGTATCTACGTTACAAAAGCAGTTAAAAAGTCTTACAAGCCAAATACAAAAATTGCAAACGGAAGATGCGACCAAAAATGCAAAACAAATTGAGTTGCTTGAACAGCAAATGCAACAAATTCAAATGCAAATTCAACAAGCACAACAAAAATATCAATCGCAAAATTCCAATAAGAATCAAAATACTTCAGCAAAGTCAGAGATTGGTCCTGCCTATGAAGTAAGTCTTACCCAAACTAACAATCAAACGGCTCTTAGCAGTGAAGAAGCGTCAGGAACAGAATGATACCAAATCATAAGCAACAGTATTCCATTCAGTATAGCGAAGTTAAATAATTAAAAAACAGGGAACGGTCTTCAAACCGTTCCCTGTTTTCTCTTACTATAATTTTAATTTAGTTTTAATTCTTTCCACAGCTTCGATGGTAGCCTCTTTGTTACCAAAAGCAGTCAAGCGGAAGTAACCTTCCCCTGCAGGTCCAAAGCCTGTTCCAGGTGTACCTACAATGTGGACTTCACGAAGCAGTTTGTCAAAGAAAGACCATGAATCCATACCTTTTGGTGTTTTTAACCAAATATAAGGAGCATTCACACCACCAAAGGTTTCAAGTCCAATGCTATCGAGGCCTTCTTTAATGATTCTTGCATTATCCATGTAATAGCTGACAATGCCTTTGATTTCAGCTTGCCCTTCAGGAGAATAAACGGCTTCTGCACCTTTTTGGATGATATAAGGTACGCCATTAAACTTTGTAGTTTGTCTACGATTCCACAACTTATTCAGAGGGTGTGGTTCTCCTTTTGAGGTGAGGCCCATAACTGTCTTAGGAACAACAGTAAAGGCGCAGCGAGTACCAGTAAAACCAGCAGTCTTAGAAAAAGATCTAAATTCAATCGCAACGTCTTTTGCGCCTTCGATTTCATAAATGCTATGAGGAAGTTCTGGATCTTGAATATAGGCTTCATAAGCAGCATCAAATAAGATGATGGAGTTATTTGCTTTGGCATAATCTACCCATTTTTTTAATTCGCTTCTAGAAAGAGTAGTTCCTGTTGGATTGTTAGGAACACATAGATAAATAAGATCTACCTTTTCCTTTGGTAATTCAGGGATGAATTTGTTCTCCGCATTACAAGGTAAATAAGTAACATTTTCAAAGACTCCGTTTGAAATAGTACCTGTTCGGCCAGCCATTACATTCGTATCTAAATATACAGGATATACGGGATCTGTAATAGCCACTTTATTATGTACACCGAAGATTTCCTGAATATTACCTACATCACTTTTTGAACCGTCACTAACGAAAACTTCATCTTCGTCTAGCGTAATACCTCTAGGAATATAATCTGTTTCTATGATTTTCTTAATTAGAAAATTGTAGCCTTGCTCTGGACCATAACCTCTAAAGGTTTCAGCATTTGCCATTTCGTCGACTGCCTTATGTAAGCTCTCGATGACAGTCGGTGTTAAAGGTTTTGTAACATCACCGATTCCTAAGCGAATAATGTTTGCTTCAGGATTTTCTGCTTTAAATTGAGTTACCCTTTTCGCTATTTCGGCAAATAAATAGCTGCCTGGGAGTTTTAAGTAGTTTTCATTTAATAATGCCATATGTGATAAGCTCCTTTCAAATACGATAAGTAAGGACTAAAAACGCGAGTTCTTAGTTTTTTTACATAGACTATTTTAATTATACAATGCAGGTTAACATTCCTGCATATACGGAGTAGATATTACAGAAATACAGTTAAAATTTAGTATAGATTGTATAGAATAAAAATATACACTGATAAACAGTGTATATTTTTATCATTTTAGTTTGGAAGCTAATTTAATGATGACCTGCTTGCTCTCTAAGGCGAGCTACCCGTTCTTTTGTGGTTGGGTGGGTGCTGAATAAGCTCATGGCCCAATTTCCTGCCCCACTTAAGGGATTAATGATAAATAAGTGAGAAGTGGATGGGGTAGAGGAAGGCAGCACTTGATGTTTTGCATAATAATCGATTTTTTCTAAGGCGCTGGCCAAAGCTAAGGGATTATTTGAAATTTTTCCGCCAGCTTGGTCAGCTAGGTATTCTCTGGAACGGGAAATGCCTAATTGAATCAGAGTTGCTGCTAGAGGGGCTAAAATAATGGTAAACAGAGTTCCAATAATACCACCATTATCTTCATCATCATTACGGCCCATACCAAACATAGCAGACCATTGAGCCATATGGGCAATCCAAGTAATGACACCAGCAATTGAGGCAACAACTGTACTAATAAGTGTATCCCGGTTTTTAATATGCGCTAGTTCGTGGGCAACAACGCCGGATAATTCGTCATAGGTTAAAGTTCTCATGATGCCAGTAGTAACCGCTACGACACCATATTGGGGACTGCGACCAGTAGCAAAAGCATTTGGTACATCGGTATCAATAACATAAACTCTAGGCATAGGAAGATTTGCTCTGTGGGCAAGATTTGCGACCATCTTAAATAGATCAGGTCCTTGCTCCGGGGTGATTTCTCGTGCATTGTACATTGACAGCACGATTTTATCGCTAAACCAGTAACTTCCAAGATTCATAGCAAGGGAAACTAAGAGCATAAACCCAACTCCAGATCTACCACCAAATAAGCCACCGATTGCCATTAATATACCTGTTAATGCAGCTAATAACAAGGTTGTCTTTAGATTATTCATTGAAAAAACCTCCTTTAATTGAATCACGTAGGTTAGGTAATGTAAACAGACCCTACCTCATATTATGGAACATGAGGCAAGGTCTGGCTTGCAATACTTTATTGCCAGCATCGCCGGGAAAATCCGTATTGACGACATATGCTGTACAGCTACTCCCCTTGCAGGGCTTTATATTCTATTTGAATATATAGTAGCATGAGAAGGCTGGAAGGTCAATCTTTATTATTAACAAAATGAATTGTCAAATTGATAATTTCTGGGCGATTTCCAATACGAATAGGGGGCCCCCATGTGCCTACTCCGCAGGATACAATAACTTGTAGATTTTCTTTAACTAAATAGCCCCAATCTAATTCATAAAGCTTTTTAGTAATTAAATTGTTAGGGAAGAGTTGCCCTAAGTGAGTATGACCTGAAAGTTGTAGGTCAACACCTTGATTGACCGCATCTTCTAGATCGGTAGGTTGGTGGTCGAGTAAGAGGATTGGCAGACTGTGATCAATTCCCATCATAACAGAAGCCAAATCTTGTCGAGTAATTCCTGTATAACGTTGTTTGGATACATCATCTCGGCCCACTACATAAAAGCTATTTGCAACAAGGGCCCATTGGTCGCGAAGTACATGAATATTACCCTGCTCCATATATTGAATAACACGATCGGGCTGTCTGTCAAAATATTCATGGTTACCGAGTATTGCATAAGTGCCAAGTTTGGGGTGAAGCCTGCTAAAATTCTCGATCATATTTTGATCTGGGAGAACTTCTACTTGATTGTCAATGATGTCTCCAGCAAGGAGAACTATATCGGGCTCAAGTTGGTTAATACGGTTTACTATTTTTGTTAAACGACGATTATCAATAATTTTTCCTAAATGAATGTCAGAGACCATGACAACTTGTAAAGTTTCTAGGGAACCTGTAGTTTTGGGAATTGTAATTTCGTAATTCATCGTTACCGGGTGGCGGGCATTCCAAGTTCCATAAAGGATTAGACCTATCGTCAGCCAAAATATAGCGGTAGCGACGAAAAAAGGGTGCTCTGTTACCCTCTTGGGCAAAAAAGGTTTATATTTATGTAAGACACGTAGTAGATCAATGAAAAGGGTGGCTATTAATAAATAATAAATCATACCTAGCCAAAAAGAGCCAGCGTAGGTGAGGTTATCACCAAGGGTAGAAGGGGAAAGGGTTTGTACTAAACTTCCTAGTGGATAAGATAATGCACAGATGCCAAAGATTAAGAGGTAAAATAGGCGAAACATAGGTGAAGACCTAGTAGAGAAAGCCTGCCATCCCCGTATGCCAATATAAAAATTGACGGCACTGTATAGTATTAGTATGATAATAAATATAGTAGGTAAGTGAATATTCATAGTAGCTTGTTCGCTCCTTAGTATATAGTGTTATACTGTGCAACCTTTATTATAACAAAAATTTGAGCTATCAGTAGTTTTTTTTACGGAATCAGAAAGCATAACACTTCCTTGATCTCCAAGTAAGAACGACTAAGACTTCTGCCTGCGCCCAAGTACTTGTCACAAGCCGAGTCTTTTCTTATGGTATCAGAACTTATAAGTTTCTAGTTAAAAAGATTGAACCACAAAGACACAATGCCGCTATCGCGGCACGCAAAGAAGGTGGGAATAAAATGGATAGAACCCCTTTGTGACCTTTATGTCTTTGTGGTTCAAAAAGGACGCGTAGCGTTTTTCTTATGAAGCGCGAGTTAGCAATCATAACATATTATAATTTGATAAATGCTGAAATATAAGGAGAGCCTGGATGTATGGAAGATAAAAAAAGTATCCCACCCTTTGGTATAGTGGATGAAGAAAAAATGATTGGTTTTTGCCAAGAATTAATCCAGATTCCTAGTTATACTGGACAAGAACAGGAAGTAGCGGATTATATAGTAGAGAGAATGCTTGCATTAGGGTATGACCGTGCCTGGGTAGATGGAGTTGGCAATGTAATTGGTGAAATCCGCGGTGAAAAATCAGGTCCTAAGTTGTTATATGATGGACATATCGATACCATACCTGTAAGTGGGAGTGAAGAGTGGAGAAGAGAGCCTTTTGAAGGGGTAGTAGAAGAGGGGTATATTTATGGTAGGGGTGCTGTGAGTAAAGGGGCGTTAGCGGCTATGGTTTACGGGTTGGCACCGTTGGCTCAGCATAAGTCTCAGTTAGCTGGTTCTGTGTTTGTTTCTGGTACTGTTGGAAAAGAGCAATTTGAAGGTCTGGCTTTTCGCCAAGTTATGCAGGTGATTAAACCCGATTATGTCATCATAGGGGAGGCTTCAGGATTAAATATTTGTCACGGACAACGGGGACGGGCCCAAATTATTGCGATGACATCGGGAAAGGCAGCTCATTCAGCAATTGCTTCGGCAGGTGAAAATGCTGGATATACGATGTTATCACTAGTGCAAGAATTGTTAAAGCAGTCTACTTTTCCCAAGGATTCTTTGGGAAAAGGAAACTTAGAATTAATTCATATAGCTTCTGCCCCTTCCCCGAGTAGTTCCACGGTACCTCATAAATGTTGGGCAACCTTTGATCGGTATCTAGTACAAGGAGAGACGGAAGAGGCAATTTTAGAACCTTTCCATAAAGTTATTGAATTTTTACAAGCAGAAGATATTGGATTTGAAGCTGAAGTAGGTATTGTAGAAGCAGGTATTGAATGTTATACTGGCCAATACCTGACGGGAAAACGCTTTTTTCCGGCATGGATGATACCATCTGAACATGAATTAGTAAGTCGCTCTCTAGCGGCGCTAACTAGGGCTGGGTTGTCTCCTAAACTTTCCTGCTATCAGATTTCTACCAATGGTAGTTATTCAGCGGGTATGGCGAAGGTGCCGACAATTGGTTTTGGTCCGGGGTGTCACGAAGATCTGCATATTGCTGACGAGAGGCTGGAGTTAGCCCAGTTAAATGCAGCAGCGAAAGGGTATCAGATTATTTCCTATCCGTTTTTGTTTAGTGAATAAAAAAACGAGTGGTCTTTTTTAAGGAATCTGAATTTATAAGTTCCTAGTTAAAAAGGTTGAACCACAAAGACACAATGCCGCTATCGCGGCACACAAAGTAGAGTGGAATGAAATGGATAGAACCCTTTTGTGACCTTTGTGTCTTTGTGGTTCAAAAAGGACGCGTAGCATTTTTTCTTATCTTGCGTGTTAAGGCTGCTAGTTATTAAAGGAAAATTGTTTTTCTTATAGAATATTTATTCATAAGGATAGTTTAGAAGATAGAGGTGTGGGAATGAACATGACGGAAAATAAAACGGACGAATTAGATTATCTAAAAGACATACCTGTGTTTTTAAATTTGCCAGAGGAACAATTGCGAATTATTCACAATCATACAGTTGAACGACGTTTTGGTAAAGGTAACATTGTTTTTTTAGAAGGAGATTCTGGAGAAGGATTTCATTATGTAAAAAGTGGCAAAGTAAAAGTACTAAGAACCTCAGATGATGGTCGGGAGCATATTATCAAAATTTTAGGTGCGGGTGAAATTTTTGCGGAGGTCCTGTTGTTTAATAATCAGCCCTATCCAGCGACCGCAGTAGCAGTAGAACCTTCTTGTGTTGGAATGATTCGTAATGTGGATTTGGAGCAGCTTGTCCTTAAGAATAATGTATTAGCCTTGCAGCTAATTAAAGCATTAAGCCAACGCTTAATTTATGCCCAGCAAAAAATCAAAAATCTAGCGTTGCATGATGTTATGTCACGTACCGTAGAAGTATTATTGCGATTAAGTCAGGAACAAGGCCATAAATTAGAAAGTGGTGTTATTGAGATTGATCTTGATTTATCAAGGCAGGATTTAGCGAGTTTGGTAGGTACAACAAGAGAAACCGTAACAAGAACACTAAGCTCCTTAAAAAAAGATAAAATCATCGATTTCGATGGTCATAAGGTCAGAATTCTTGATGTAGCCTATTTAACGAAATTATTATCTTTATCCTAAAGAGAGTATAAAAAGATCCTGGATGAAATTCATCCAGGATCTTTTCTGCGGAATCAGAAAGTATAACACTTTCTTGATTCCAAATAAGAACGACTAAGGCTTCTGCCTGCGTCTGAGGACTTGGCCTAAGCCAAGTCTTTTCTTACGGAATCAGAAAGTATAACACTTTCTTGATTCCAAGTAAGAACGACTAAGGCTTCTACCTGCGTCTGAGGACTTGGTACAAGCCAAGTCTTTTCTTATGTTAACCAAGAATGGCTTTTAAGTCCTCATCAGGGGTTGTGATGAGTTGTAGACCAAAAGATTCATTCAATACTTTGAATACGTTTGGAGAGATGAAAGCAGGTGGTGTAGGGCCAATGCGAATGTTTTTTACGCCTAAGTGAAGTAACGTTAAGAGAATAGCCACTGCTTTTTGTTCATACCAAGATAAGACAAAGGAAAGAGGTAAATCATTAACGCCGCAGTTAAAGGCCTTAGCTAAGGCTACTGCTACTTGGATACCAGAAAATGCATTATTACATTGTCCTAAATCCAGTAGACGAGGGATACCATCGATATCACCAAAGTCAATGTTATTAAAGCGATATTTACCGCAAGCTACTGTAAGGATTACGCAATCTTTCGGAACTTTTTGGGCAATTTCAGTGTAGTAATTGCGGCCAGTTTTTGCACCATCGCAACCACCGATCAAGAAGAAACGTTTAATTTTTCCTGCTTTAACTGCATCTACGATTTTATCAGCTAAGCTAAGAATCACATTGTGATGGAACCCAGTAGCAATTGTATAATCGCCAGCAGTTTCAGTTAATGCAGGTAATGCTTTGGCATGAGCGATGATTTCTGAGAAATCACGATCAAGAATTTGTTTACCACCTTGTAAACCAGTAATATTACGCATATAAATGCGGTCGCCATAAGTACAGTTGTCAGTTAGAGGCATTACACAATTTGTTGTTACCAAAATAGCACCAGAGAATTTTTCAAACTCCGTGCGCTGATTTTGCCATGCAGTACCAAAATTACCTACTAAATGTTTATATTTTCTAAGTTCGGGATAAGAATGAGCAGGTAACATTTCTCCATGAGTATAAATGTTAATGCCTGTTCCTTCTGTTTGTTTCAATAGCTCTTCAAGATCTAATAAATCATGTCCAGTGATGACAATACCGTGACCTGCTTTAGTACCCGTAAATACTTGGGCAGGTTCTGGTGAACCATAACGGGCAACATGAGCCTTATCTAAAACTTCCATAATTCTAAGATTCATTTCACCACATTTTAATACCATTTCAATATGGCGCTCTAAGCTAAAGTTAACGTTAGTTAGAGTGAAGAATAAAGCATCATGCATAAAAGCGTCAACTTGTTCATCTCTAGCGCCTAGTTCCCGAGCGTGGTGAGCGTAAGCGGAAATTCCTTTTAAACCAAAAACAAGGGTATCTTGGAGACTGGCAATATCCTCGTTTTTACCACAGACCCCTACTTTAGTACAGCCTGTACCACCTGCAGTTTGCTCACATTGACGACAGAACATACTCATATTCAAATCCCCCTTACATTTTTTTATTACATAACTCATTATAGCGTTATTGAGGAAGAATGAATGTGATGTATGTCACAATTTGCTAAAAGTCTGGCGAAATATTATCGAGATGTAACAAAAACATCGATTTCATCACCGCTTTTAACAAGAGAAGTATATTCTGTAGGTTGTTTATTTAAATGAATTTTTACAGTACTGCCAGGAGGTAAGGTTTTCGTATCAAAATCCGCGGCAAGTAGAACATCAGTAACCATAGGATGTTCTTGGTCAGTACATGAAAAATTAATGATACTGTTATTGTGAGCAGTATCCGTTGCTTGTGCCGGTTTATCATTCATTATAATAGTAAAGCGCCGTAAGGGAACGCTGCATTTGGTTTTATTAAATAAGACGGTAATAAAATTTTCCTCATAGTTATCTAATCCTAACAATTCCTCGACTGTAGGTTCAGAAAGTACGCCAGTAATAATAATATCATCGTTATTAACGAAGCTAGTACTCTGGGCAGAGGTTCCGTTAATGCTATATTTGGGCCACACATTGTATTCGCGTTCGTTGCCGTTAATAATATAACGATAAGGGGTTATTTCTACTACATTGTCCGTGACTGTCAATACTTCCTCTAGAGTCGTTGGTAAGCGATAGGTAACATGATCCCGATCAGCTAAAAGAGTGTCTAGTTCAGCTGGAATGCCATGTACGGTAATGATAGGATGTATATCGTACAGCTCATCGTTAATAGAAACTGTATAAGGTGGTAAAACGTTAACCACATCGCGAAGACAAAGGGTTGGAACTGTTCCAGAGGTACCTTTTATTACCTTGATGGTATCATTCTCTTTAATTTGTTCAGATAGACCAGTTTTACTACCGTTTAGTTCAATAAGACTGGGTGTGCCATGAGTTCCAGGGAAAAAGTGGGTTTCCTCGTTAATTGTTATAGTGATCCCAAGTCCTGGTCGACCATGCAAACTTCGTATATCTATTCCTGCAGCAAGTAGTGCATCGGCGATGGTCAGTTGCCCAAGATTGAAAAGATGGAGCGGTTGCTCATTTAATGTGACATTTATAAAATTGAGGGTGCGACTGGCAGAAAGTCTCAAAATACCAAGAGGAGTAACTGCGTCGGGCGTGCAAAGGTCATCTGGGATTTGGCTAATTCCTTCTATTGCATCAGGACGGCGAACGGCAACTCGAGGCGCTGGAATGTCAAGGGATTGGGCTAAGGCTTCTGCTAACATGGGAGTCAGGGAACCACCACCAATTAAAAGTACGGCTTGTGGTGGCGTGACGTTAAGCATCAGAATTTCTTTAGCAATAGCCTGAGATAATTCAGCGACATGGCGCTCAATACGTTGAGTGATCTCCTTGGTAGGTACTTCTTGTACCAAACCTAATACGTCATTGAAACAGATAGTTTGATTTTCGGGATCATTTAGTTGGCGTTTAACTTTTTCAGCTACATTGAAATCTAGCAAATATTGCTGGGAAATAGCTTCGGTGATTTCATCACCAGCGCAGGGGACCATACCATAGCCAGTAATTGATCCATCCTTGGTGAGCGCGACATCAGAAGTACCTGCACCTATATCAACTAATGCTAAGTTTAGATGGCGCATAGTTTGGGGAATGAGTACGTTAATGGCTGCAATCGGTTCTAGTGTTAAGGTAGCCATTTCTAAATTTACAATTTTAAGAGCCGATTGTAGGGAATCAATAACTTGTCTAGGGAGAAAGGTGGCAATTAGCTCAATCGTAGCTGTTTTTCCTCGTTGTCCCACTAAGGTCTTTAAAGGTGTATTGTCAAGAGTATAACTGACAACACTATAACCGACACAATAGTAAGAGGTAGGATCTGTAATTGTATTAGAAGTAGCTAGTTTGTGCTGCGCCGATTGAATAGCGGCTAGTTCTAAAGAATGTTCATCACTAGCTGTTAGAATACCACGCTCGCCTGCGTCAATTTCGGCGTTAGACTTAATTGTGCATAAGGCCCGTCCAGCTGCTGCTACCGATACTTTTCGTAAGGGGCCACAGGAGGCTTCCAGTTTAGCTTTTACTTGTGCGATAATGTTTGCTACTTCCGGAACGTCGTGAATTTGGCCATCCATCATAGCCCTTGTATGATGTTCTAGGCGTTCAGAGGCTATAATACGAATGCTATTATCTACTTTTTCGCCTACTAGGCCAACGACACTACGTGTTCCAATATCTAACGCAAATAGTAGATCTTTTTCCATGCTGTGCTCCTTTTGTCTTACTTGTTTTATATTAAAAACTTATAATGTAAATTAACAAAATTCTTTGAAGAATTTATCGTACAATAATAATACTTTCGCGGTTTTTGGCAAATTTCCTTTTTGAATGAAATAATTGCCCTGCAAAGGACAAACAGAAAAAATTTGTGTATTTATAGCGAATTTTTTGATAAAATGTAACATAAGTATAAGAAAGAAACTCAAAAATATACTGGGTTGATAGCTTATGTAGTAGGCAAAAGTCTACTTAACTTGAGAGGAGTTTAATTGTGTCACAAATACACATTATTGTTGATAGCATTGGGCAAGTGCCAGCGGAAATGCTTGCAATGCATCCAAATTTACATATAGTATCTTTAAAGGTTCGAATTGGTGATCAAGAATGGCAAGAAAATGAAATTTCAACTAAAGAGTTGTTTCAAATAAGTAAAGATAAAAAGCTGCACCCCATGACTTCCCAGCCCGCTCCAGGTGATTTTATCGAAGTTTGTAAACCTCTCATTGCAGCAGGTAAAGAGGTTATTATCATAACTGTCTCGGGAGGATTAAGTGGCACGGTAGAAGGAGCCCGGTCTGTTGCAAAGATGTTAGATGAAGAACATATCCATGTACTGGATTCAGCAACTGCATCTGTCGGTATGGTACAGATGGCTAAGAAAGCATTAGAAATGGCATCCTCCGGCTGTAATGTGAAGGAGATTGTTGCTACTGTTGAGGCAATGGCAAACGCTACCCATACCTTATTAATACCTGATACTTTAGAGTATTTATATAAAGGCGGGCGTATTGGAGGAGCTGCCGCATTATTCGGCAGTATTTTACAAATAAAACCATTGTTGCAATTAGTAGATGGTAAAGTTGCTGTAATAGATAAGGTTCGTACTAAGCAGCGGGTTATAAACCGTATGCTAGATGAACTGAAAAAATATCCAAACTTAGAATATATTGGAATAGGCCAAATTGAAGTTCCAAGTGAGGGAGAAGCATTAGCAGTTCGGATTAAAGAAATGTACCCGAATACCCCGATACTACCTGCAAAAATTGGCTCTGTAGTAGCTACTCATTTAGGTCCAGGTTTGTTAGGGCTAATTTTCCAGGAAAAGATTTAAGAAAGAAATCTGTTTAGTGGGGAGGATTTATCATGCAGGGAACGACTGAATGGCTTACAGGTAATGATTTTCGTCGTATGATTGTTGGATCATATCAAACTTTTATGCGTGAATATGAATATATTAATAACTTAAATGTTTTTCCCGTACCAGATGGTGATACTGGTACGAATATGTTGTTAACGTTAAAAGCAGTAGCGCAAGCTGTAAAAGAAGCACCTGATAGTGGTATCGGTTCTTTAAGTAAGCGAGCGGCAGATAGTGCTATTATGGGGGCAAGGGGAAATTCGGGGGTAATTTTATCCCAAATCTTTCGTGGTATTGCTCGAGGATTAGTTGGTAAAGAGCAGGCCACGTCTTCTGAGGTCGGAAAGGCGTTTCAGTATGGTGTATTGTATGCTTATCGGGCAGTTTCTAAACCTGTTGAGGGGACGATTCTTACAGTCGCAAAAGGCATTGCCAAAGGTGCTCACCGAGCAGTGCGGGATGGTTTAGATTTTATGGATGTTTTGTCACATGCAATTGAAGCAGGTGAGGTAGAACTTGCAAAAACACCAGAACTATTACCCATTTTAAAAGCGGCAGGAGTGGTAGATGCTGGTGGCAAGGGACTTATAGTATTTTTAACAGGCTGCCTAGAAGGATTAGGTGGAGGATATGCGGGGCCCGAAGCTGATTTTGATAACAGTTTGCAGGCCATTGCCCTTGGAGAGACAAAAGTAGATATCACTCATCCCTATTGTACAGAGTTTTTAGTGAAGCATTGTAGTCTAAGTGGGGCGGAAGTAAAAAAGATCCTCCTTCCTTTGGGGGATTCCTTAGTAGTAGCGGAAGGAAATGCAGTTATGAAAGTTCATATTCATACTGCACGCCCTGGAGTGGTATTAGAGTCAGCCATGTCTTGGGGGACCTTACATGATATAAAAATTGATAATATGGCGGATCAGCATCAGCAGCGCCATGAATTTTTACCGGCGTCGCCAGGGCATAATGATATAGCAATCATTAGTGTGGCGGCAGGCCAAGGGTTAGCTGAGATTATGAAACAAATGGGCACTAGTAATGTTATTATGGGCGGACAGACCATGAATCCGCCAGTTGAAGACTTTATTGATGCTGTACATCGGGGCAATGGAGAAAAGTATATTATTTTGCCGAACAATAAAAACATCCTCTTGGCAGTAGCCCAGGCGAAGAAGCTATTAGGAGATCGTGTAGAGATTGTACCTACAATGAATGTACCTCAAGGTTTAGCTGCACTTGTAGCCTTTGACGCCAATCTTTCTATTTTGGATAATGTGGAACGCATGACAGCACGCAGCACGGAAGTTAAAGCTGCCGCTGTAACGATAGCGGTGCGTGATAGCGTAGTAGAAGGTCGTACTGTTGCGGCAGGTAAGTTTATTGGTGTAGTGGATAATCGGGTTATTGTAGATGCAGATGATGTAAAGACTGCATTGCTAAATTTGGTAGGCTCTTTACTCGAGGATAAAGATGAAGTCGTGAGCCTATACTACGGTGCTGATCTTACAGAACAGGGAGCCCAAGAGTGGGCCGATGCTTTGTCTAATCAGTTTCCTGATATTGAGGTTGAGTTATATCCTGGTGGTCAGCCGCACTATTACTTCATTATTAGTGTTGAATAAATTGAATGCAAACCTTCTTAGAACCATTCTAAGAAGGTTTGTTTTAGACTTTATTTTTTAGAAAGGAGGCTAGAAGAATGGATGTTTTTGTAGCTAGACAACCAATTTTTACGAAGAATCAAAAAATATTTGGCTATGAATTACTATTTAGAAATAGTCTTGATAATGCTTATAATTGTAAAGATGGTGATCAGGCTACATCGGACGTAATTTGCAATAGCTTCTTTGCTATTGGTATGGATAACCTAACAGGCGGTAAACGCGCTTTTATAAATTTTACTGAGAACTTATTAATAAAAGAGATACCTATGCTTTTACCTAAAGAATTAGTGGTCGTTGAAATACTAGAAAATGTAGAGCCGACTATAGAATTAATTGAAGCCTGCAAAAAGTTAAAAGAGGCGGGCTATTTACTGGCGTTAGATGACTTTGTCTTTCAACCCAAATTTGTACCACTTTTAAATCTTGCAGATATTATTAAAATTGATTTTTTAAGTACAACCGGACATGATAGAAAAAGGGTAATGCAAGATGTTGGTGACCGAGGTATTAAATTCTTAGCGGAAAAAGTAGAAACACGGGCGGATTTTGAACAGGCAGTAAAATTAGGATATGCTTATTTTCAAGGTTACTTTTTCAGCAAACCAATTGTACTAAAAGGTAAAGATATTCCGACGAACAAAGTTAATCAATTACGAGTCATTCGCGTACTTCGAGAATTAGAGAAAGAAAACTTTAAGTTTGGTGCGATTGAACAATTTATTATGTATGATCTTACCCTCTCTTACCAATTATTACGGTTTATTAATTCAGTGGCTTTTTCTTTAGCAAATGAAATTTCTTCCGTAAAACATGCTTTAGTATTGCTCGGAAAAAATGAGATTTTCAAGTGGGTATCGCTAATTGTTATGCGTACAGTAGGAGATAATAAGACCGATGGAATCCTTGTTACTTCCTTGGCTCGGGCTAAATTTTGCGAATTAATTGCTGAAAAGGCCGGTTTAAAAGAGCGGGAGCCTGAATTATTTATGATGGGGATGTTTTCTTTAATTGATGTGTTTATTAGAAGGCCCCTTAAAGATATTTTAGCGGAGCTGCCAATAAGTGAAGATGTTAAAGGTGCTTTATTAGGAGAGACTAATAAAATTAGCAAAGTTTATCGTTTAACCTTGGCCTACGAAAGAGCGGAGTGGACAGATTTTACTATGTATGCTGCTAATTTAGGTATAAAAGAAGAGGATATCCCTGACTATTATAAAAAAGCAGTAGCTTGGGCAGATGAAATATGTAGATTATAAAGCGGGAAACTAATTTATAGTGAAAGTACTGTTCTTTTTTCGTATATTGTATATAATATAGATATACTCTTGAGGATGAATATCTTTACAAAGAGTATCCTTGAATGTTTTTGAAGTATTAAAAAATGTTCAACTTGAAGAAAGAATGCCATCCTAATTATTATTAGGGTAAAAGGAAAGGGGAATATTTATGTCTGAAAGAATTAGTTTGCAAGATGTGCTACGCGATTATGGCGTGCCGTTGGTAACTTTAGATGTAAAAGCATCAGAAGCAGAGTGTCATAAGCTACGCGAACATTTAAAAACACTAACGAAAGATAAAGAACAGGGATATTTAGAGATAAATTGCTCCTTCTTTATTGATATTCATGATATTGATCGTTATTTAGTTGGTGAGTTACCGAATTTGTCGGCTATTTATGCTTTCCCGGAAGATGTGAAAGTGCACAAGGAGGAGTAATTCGTTTATGCGAAAGATAATAGTATTAACAATGATGCTTATGTTATTGGTAAGTACAGTCTGTTTTGCTGCTGTTAGCAGTTCAGGTAAATCTTCTTCTTCAGGTACTAAATCTTATTCGGCACCTTCATCAAGCAGTTCTTCTGTTAAATCAACAGCTCCAGACAGTACGAGTGGAACTTACAAACCTTCGGCACCGGCTAATAGTTTTGGTGATAAAGCTCCAACTGCAGCTTCTGGAGTACAATCCAATACCCAAAATCAACCTTCTTCAGGTGGTTTTTGGCGGAATGCGAGTATGATTGGTGGTGGTTTCTTAGCAGGCAGTTTGTTAGGGAATATGTTTGGTTTTGGCGGCATGGGTGGAGGAATGTCCTCTTTGTTTGGTATGATTATAAACCTGCTGCTAATTGGTGCCGTGGTTATGCTAGGGCGTACCTTATGGGATAAATATAAGAATAAAGACAAAGATAGAGACCGAGATCGATATAGATAATAAGAAAAGACTTGGCTTATGCCAAGTCCACGGACGCAGGCAGAAGCCTTAGCCGTTCTTACTTGGAATCAAGAAAGTGTTATACTTTCTGATTCCGTAAAAAAGCCGATTGCAGATGCAATCGGCTTTTTTGTTATTGCTTGCTTTCGACTATTTTTGCCTGTTTTAAACTTAGTGCAATGCGGTTGCGGCTTTCATCCACGCTAAGAATCATTACTTCTAGGATGTCACCTACAGAAGTAACGTCTAATGGATGGCGGAAGGGTTTATGGCTGAGTTCCGAACGATGGATAAGACCATTTGTTTTAATGCCAATATCTACAAATACGCCAAAGTCAGTCACATTATGTACGGTACCTTTGACGATGGATCCAGGGGTTAACTCAGAGAGCTTAACAATATTTTTTCGCGTCATAGGAGCCGGTAAATCTTCCCTCGGATCGCGACCAGGCTTAGCTAGTGCTGCTAAAATGTCCCGAACGGTAGGTTCGCCTGCTTCTAATTCTGCTGCAAGAGCAGCAGAATTTGCTTTTTGAGCTTCATCTTGTATTGTTTGCAACGTCTCTTTATCTTTTAAATCCTTAGGGGTAAAGCCAAGTTTAGCTAAAATGGCGGCTGCCAGTTTGTAGGATTCAGGATGAACAGGTGTATTGTCAAGAGGCGTGTCCCCATTCTTAATACGAAGGAAACCAGCACATTGAATGAAAGTAGATTGTCCTAAACGAGGCACTTTTAATAACTGAGATCGACTTTTAAAGGTGCCATTTTCATCGCGGTAAGCTACAATGTTTTTGGCAACAGTGGCATTAATACCTGAAACATGTTTGAGTAATTCAATAGAAGCTGTATTTAACTCAACGCCAACATGATTAACAGCAGATTCTACTACGTTAGATAGGGTATTACTTAATTCCTTTTGGTTGACATCATGTTGGTATTGGCCAACGCCAATGGATTTGGGATCAATTTTTACTAGCTCGGCTAAAGGATCTTGTACTCTTCGGGCAATAGACACTGCCCCGCGCAGGGTAACATCTAGATCGGGGAGTTCATCCTTTGCTAATTTTGAAGCGGAATAGATGGAAGCACCTGCTTCATTTGTAATTAGATAGTGAACTGGCAATTGATATGTATTGATCAGCTGAGCAGTGAATTCCTCTGTTTCATAAGAAGCTGTACCATTACCGATGGCAATAAGAGTTACGCCATGCTTTTTTATTGCATCTAACACAATATGAGTTGATTTTTCTTTTTGTCCTTCTCCCATGGTTACATAGATAACATTAGTATCCAGCACGGAACCCGTAGGGCTTACTACTGTCATTTTACAACCTGTACGGTACCCCGGATCAAGCCCCATAACGGTATGGCCCGCAAAGGGAGGTTGAAGAAGTAGTTGACGAAGATTAAGACTAAATACGCGAATTGCTTGTTTTTCTGCATTCTCGGTAAGGAGAGAACGGATTTCTCTCTCTAGGGCAGGGAATAATAAGCGCTTGTAGCCATCTGCTATGGCAGATGCAATACAGTCGGTGAAAATTGATTTGCCAGTGTTGACCTTACGGTTTATAAGTTCCACATTGGTTTCATGAGGTGCTAAAAGGGAGACTTTTAGTATTTTTTTATCTTCACCCCGATTAACCGCTAAGATGCGATGAGATGGAATGCGATTGACAGGTTCGCGATATTCTTTATAGGTGAGAAATTCTTTACCGTCCTCTTCTGAAACTGCCATCTCAGTACAGACTTCAGTTGTCTTCCACAACTGCTTACGCATATCGGCTCTAATATCTGCCTTTTCACTTATTGTTTCCGCAATGATATCAAGGGCGCCACTGAGGGCATCTTCTGGTGTATTTACTTCTTTTTCTGCATTAACAAAGTCTGCAGCAATAAGAAGTGGTGTCTCCGTTGTCAGTTGTTGGGCCATGACAATTTCAGCTAAAGGTTCTAGACCCTTTTCTCTGGCAATTTGGGCACGAGTACGTTTCTTTTGTTTGAAGGGCAAGTATAAGTCTTCTAATTCCTGAAGTTTACTAGCGGAAGTAATCGCTACCTCTAATTCAGGCGTTAATTTGCCCTGTTCTTCAATATTAGCAAGTATATCTTCTTGGCGTTTAACGAGATTGCGCAAATACTGTAAGCGCTCTTCTGTAATGCGAAGTTGCTCTTCATCTAGCTCGCCAGTTACTTCTTTGCGGTAACGAGCAATAAAAGGAACCGTATTACCCTCATCCAATAGCTGAATGGTGGCGACTACTTGAGGAACTTTAATAGTAAGCTCCCTTGCAATTAGTGTAGGAATATCAGTATGTAACATAATGCACCAACTTTACGATTTTTAGATGGTTTTTATTATACCACAAAATGACCTTGCTATAATGTAATATCTTATTTTAAACAGGAATTTCACTGATGCCGACGAAAAGAACAATAAGAAATCCTTGTATGAGGTGATGATATGGATAATTTTTTGTTATGGGAAATGGTAGAAAGGATGAGTGTTGCTGCGACCTCTGCCTTTTTGTTATCTCAGTTTTCAATATTTCGCAGGATGATTTATCGGCAAGGTAGTTTTAGTGAAAAAGCGACGATCACCATCGTTTTTGGCATGATAGGAATCTTAGGAACCTATGCAGGTATTCCCGTTGGTGATGCATTAGCTAATTCTCGAGTCATCGGTGTAATGGCTGCAGGATTAATTGGTGGCCCTGCTATGGGAATTGCTGCGGGAGTTATTGCTGGTGGTCATCGCTATTTACTAGGCGGTTTTACTGCTTTTTCTTGCGGAATTGCAAATATCTGTGAAGGCTTATTAGCAGGAATGGTCCACCGTTATTACCCAGAAAAGTTGATTCCTTGGTGGGTGGCTTTAGTGGCTGGTGTGGTAGGCGAAGTCATGCAGATGGTGATTATTTTACTTACAGCCAGGCCCTATGGGATGGCTAGAGAATTAGTAGATGCCATTGGAATACCTATGATTGTCGTTAATTCTTTAGGTATCGCTATCTTTATGTTAATTGTTAAAACGGCTATGTGCACCCAAGAACAAGTGGGAGCGGAACAATCCCATAAGGCTCTTGATATTGCTACCAAAACATTACCCTTCTTACGGCATGGACTTGATAGCCGCTCGGCCCAGGAAACAGCCCAAATTATTTTTGATGCAGGGGGTTATGAAGCAGTAGCCATTACGGATACAGAGCAGGTTTTAGCTTTTGTTGGAATTGAGAAAGCCCATCATGCCCCGGATACTTTAGGGTTAACAGTCTCGACACGTAATGTACTTTCTAGCGGCGAGATGTATATTGCACAAAGTCCATTCGAAATTGGGTGTTCTTGTAAAAATTGTAAATTAGCCAGTGGTATTATTGTACCGTTAAAACGTGCAAATCATGTGATTGGTGCTTTAAAACTTTATTATACGCGGACGAATGCGGTAGGGCAGGCAGATATGGTATTCGCCTCTGGTGTAGCTCATTTATTTTCAACGCAATTAGAACTAACGGAAATTGATCGCCAAGCAAAATTGGTGTCTAGGGCAGAGCTAAAAGCTCTTTATGCGCAAATTAATCCTCATTTTTTATTTAATACCCTCAATACCATTACTTCTTTGGTGCGTACGAAGCCTGATTTAGCTAGAGAACTTCTGCTTAAGCTTAGTGCCATGTTTCGCTATACCTTGCATAAAACAGGGCGTACGATTACTATTAGTGAAGAATTGGCCCAAGTACGTGCCTATTTGACAATTGAACAAGCTCGGCATGGGGATAAATTAGTTATTGAGGAAGATATTTCACCAGAAGTAGAAAAGTTTTTAATTCCTTCTTTGACTATTCAGCCTTTAGTAGAAAATGCGATAAAACATGGCTTGCAGCCTAAAGAGAATGGAGGATGTATTGTCATAGGAGCGAAAGAGGGCGATAAGGATATTACTATTACCATTCGTGATAATGGTATTGGTATGGACGTTAAAGGGCGATGCCCTTTGGCAGCGCCTTCTCCAGAGTGTATTGGTTTATCCAATGTTCATGAACGTTTGCGGGGCCAGTATGGCATAGGATTTGGATTGACGATTTTTAGTACCCTTGGTAGTGGAACGACGGTAACGTTGCGTATACCGAAAGTTTTGTGTGATGAGGGGGAAGAATGTGCTTAGTATTTTAATTGTGGACGATGAAAATCCAGCCCGGGATGAATTAACCTATTTATTGTCTTTGGAAAATGAGGTGGAAATAGTAGGTGAGGCGGATAGTGGAGCTGCCGCCATTGGTTTAGCGGCGCAATTAAAACCAAATGTGATTTTTATGGATGTTCAAATGCGTGGTATGAGTGGCCTTGAGACGGCTGCAGTACTTCGTACTATCATTCCAGATACCTTGCTCGTATTTGCTACTGCCTATGATGAATATGCGGTGCAGGCTTTTGACGTTGGGGCTGTGGATTATCTCTTAAAGCCTTTTGAAAGTGGGCGGGTTCATATGACAGTAGAGCGTCTTAAAAGTTATCATAGCGATGAGTGGGGAGCGGCCATTCAGCGTGTAGATGCCGCCTTACATAAAGCTAAAGTGGTTGTTCAAAAGCTTCCTCTAGAAAAGAACGGCAAAATTATTATGGTACATTACAATGACCTTATTTACGTTTATACTCAAAAAGGCATGGTGACCGTAGTGACTATCTATGGTGAATATGGCTACGTAGGCACTCTTACAGAATTAGAAGATCGTCTAATGCATACAGCATTAGTGCGAGTACATAAGAGCTATATCGTGAACTTGGATAAGGTAAAAGAAGTAGTTCCTTGGTTTAAAGGAACATATTGGCTGAAGGTTGAAGGCGATATTGAAATTCCCGTTAGTAAAAGCAAGGTAAAAGAAATTAAAGGTATATTAGGTTTGAAATAATGCTGGTTTTACTGGCAATTTTCATAATAGAAGGTCAGGTACGATAGCCGCTAAGTAAAAAATAATTGCAAGGGAAATACCGTCTGATAGGTTGAAGCAGCTCTATCAGATGGTTTTTTTTAGTGTGCATAGTTGATGTTTTTATCGTACAAGCTATAGTAAGTGCGGGAAAACCTAATTTGCGTTTTTCGCGCGGTGAAAAATGTGGAAAGGGGGGATCCATAATGTTATCATCCAAAGAAGTTATGCAGTTAGAAGACTTTTTAGGTATGGAGCAAAGTACTGTAAAGACATTAAATTACTTTGCCAACACAATTCAATGCAGCCAAACTAAGCAACTTTTTCAGCAAATGGCACAAAAGAATCAACAACATTGTCAAACAATGAGTAAACACTTAAATGCAGGTCAAAAATTACAATAATAGGAGGTGATATTATGGTACAAGCAGGTCAACAGCAAAACCAACAAAGTAGCCAACCAAATAATCAATCAAGTAACCAACAAAGCTACCAGCAAGGTAATCAACAACAAGGGCTGTCAGGACAAGGCAGTCAGTTTGCTGAGCGGGATATATTACAGTTAGTATTAAATGAAAGTAAGCACACTGCAGAATCCATTAATTCTTATATTCTCGAGGCTGGCGATGAACAACTGCGTAGAGATTATATGACAGTGCTTGGAGATGTTTACAGCCAACAAAAGCAAATTTTTGATGTGATGCAGCAAAAAGGTTATTATAATGTAGAAAATGCATCTGCACAACAGATGGCAAAAGCACAAAGTAAATTTAACGGTCAAATGCAATAAAGCAGTATATAAAGAAGAACTCCTGTGCAGATAGGAGTTCTTCTTTATATACTGCTTTAACAAGGAGATTTTTCTTGACAATAGTTTTTAATATATATTAAAATATAGCTAAAACTATTCAATAATCACTTTCCATAAAAAACAAATAAGATAGGTGGTGAGTAAATGGAAATCTGTATTACCTCTTTACTTCGTGATAAAGGATTTAAAGTTACCCCTCAGCGGTTAGCTATTTATAATATGTTATCTTCAACCAAATCGCATCCAAATGCAGAAATGATTTTTAGCGAGCTGCAGGAGATGTATCCAACTATGAGTTTAGCTACTGTTTATAAGACAATGGAAATCCTGAAAGAAATTGGTTTAGTTCAAGTCTTAAATGCTGGTGAAGATAGTTTTCGCTATGATGCGGTTACAACAAATCATCCTCATGTAAGATGCACTGAGTGCGGCCAGGTTGAAGATGTTCATGGTATTGATATTGATGCTTTTGTTGATCAAGTATCCCAAGGCACAAATTATAAAATTATGGGTCAACAATTTTATTTCCATGGAATTTGTCCAAATTGTCAACCTAAGCAAGCCAATTAATGATAATTTAAAATTGATATCTAGGCTTGGCAAATGCCAAGCCTTTTTCGCACACACCTACAATTTTCCCAAGTAACCATATATAGGATATTATGGATATCATTAGAGGATTTTTTACATTGGAGTACGAATAATAATGTTAAGAAGATCTCTATCTAGGACGCAAAGGAGAATGAAAATGGATTTAGCAAATTATATTGATCATACAATTCTGAAACCAGAGGCGACCCCACAAGATATTCGTCGTTTGTGTAGCGAAGCCATAAAATGTAACTTTGCTGCTGTTTGTGTTAATCCTTGTTATGTAGATTTAGCAGTAAGTTTGTTGGTCGGTTCGGGTGTTAACGTTGCTACTGTAATTGGCTTTCCATTAGGAGCAAACTTGTCCGTTGTCAAGGCGTTTGAAGCAAAACAAGCAATCTTGCATGGTGCAGATGAATTAGATATGGTTATCAATGTTGGTGCTGCTAAGCTAGGGCTTTGGGAAGCGGTATCGTATGATATTGAGCAGGTTCTTTCAGTAGCCCAGGGGCGTACGGTAAAGGTTATTGTAGAAACTGGGCTATTAACAGAGGAAGAGAAAGAAAAGGTTTGCCACATCGTTTTAGAAAGTGGGGCCCAATATATAAAAACATCTACAGGTTTTGTGCCTGGTGGAGCTACCGTCGCAGATATAAAATTATTTAAGTCCATAGTAGGAGATAAAATTGGTATCAAAGCGTCAGGAGGTATCCGTACTCTAGAAGATGCTAAAGCCATGATAACTGCTGGTGCCACACGTTTAGGTACCAGTACGGGTGTAAGTATCGTAAGTTAGTTTACATAAAATACCGATAGTCAGTAAGTATCGCCCATGCTATAATAAGCATCTGCCACTCTTTTTTAGGAAGGAGGGTGCCCTATGCGAAAAGTAGAAATCGGCGATACTGGTATGTTGACATTTGTGATTGGACTACTATGTATTCTAGTGCTAGTCTTCATCGTGCCGTCAAGAACTCGCTCATGGGTATACCCTATAGTACGTCAAGCTGTGCAGATTAAAGTCAATTATGAAACACGTGATATGGCATCTTATGAGACCGAACATTTTAAGATTAAATACACTTCAGCCGATGCCGATGTGGTAGGTATGATAGCTGAGGCAGCTGAGGCAGCCTATCAGCCTGTGGTAAATGCCTTAGGATATGCACCTCGTGGCAAAAGCTTGATTCTTATACACCCTAATAAAAGCGAATTGCGCCAGGCTTTTGGTTGGTCTGATAATGAAAGCGCTATGGGTGTCTATTGGGGTGGTACAATTCAAATTTTGTCACCTCATGTCTGGTTAAATAAGGGAGAGTCAGTAGAGGAGTTTATTCATTCAGGACCAATGGTACATGAGTATACTCACATGGTTTTTGATTATCTAACAAATGGAAATTATCCTCGTTGGTTTACGGAAGGGTTAGCCCAATATGTGGAATACCGTGTAAATAATTACGAGTGGAAGACAAAAAGCAATACGTTAGATGCTAGTATGTATACGATGGCAGAGTTAGATCAGCAATTTGACGAACTGCCTAATCAAGCCTTAGCCTATCGGGAGTCGCTAGCGGCTGTACGTTATATTGCAGAGGTATATGGTGAAGATAAACTACAAGAGGTCATTAGTGGGCTAAAAGCTGGAAAAACTATGGACAAATCTATAAGTCAAGTTTTAGGTCAAGATTATCCATCGTTTACAAGCTCTTGGCAACAATGGGCGATATTGCATATGAATACGGCAACAGAGAAGTAGTAAGAGATAGGCCTCGAGATATCTCTTACTACTTCTTTGTTATAGGTACTTATTATGATTCTTGATCGTTAACAATGGTGAGACGAGTATCTTCTAATAATTCAAGGAGTTGCTTATTTTGAAGAATAAGAATTTCTTGGTTTTGTATAATGGTAGCCAGTGGCGCTGTGTCTTGCCTGATTTCGTCTAATAACATTCTTATCATCTTTTCAGGACTAGCCAAGCTGATTCCCCCTAGTATTTTTTATTTGGTAAACATTTTGCTATATTTTATGTTGAAAGAGGGAAAAAGGTGACTGTAAATTGTACTTACACCCTTTTAGGTGCTACAATAATCATAATAATTGTTGTGAAGGGAGAATGGCTTATTCTATGAAAATTTTCCATGCGTGTGATATTCGAGGAATTGCTGGCACTGAACTTACAGAGGAGATGGCACACAAAATAGGTTTGGCAGTAGGAGTTAAACTGACTGGTCAAAAGGTAGTAGTGGGAGGCGATATTCGTCTGTCTACTCCTCTTCTGAAAAGTATTATGATAAAAGCGTTGGTAGACTCAGGCTGTGAAGTCATTGATATTGGGACCGTTGCAACTCCCGTGTTTTACTATGGACTAAAGGTTACGAAAGCAGCTGGTGGCGTTATGGTCACAGCTTCTCATAATCCAGCACCTTATAATGGTTTTAAACTAGTGTTTGGCGATCAACCAGTAAGTGAGGCAGATATTCTAGAAATAAAACAGATGGTAGAAGAGGGGCTTCAGGTCTCTGGGGATGGTACGGTGACCAAGTTGCCAATTATAGAGGATTATACAAAATTTACTGCATCATTGGCCCAGCCAAGCAAACTACGGGTAGTAGTAGATGCAGGGAATGGAGCAACGTCTCATATTGCACCCGCCTTATTTAAAGAGCTAGGTTATGATGTAATTGAATTGTATTGCCAGCCTGATGGAAACTTCCCCAATCGTTCCCCTAACCCTGCTTTAGCAGAGAATTTGAAAGGCCTTGGGGAGAAAGTAGTGAAAAGTGGTGCTAACTTAGGAGTTGCCTTTGATGGTGATGGTGATCGGGTCGCCTTTGTGGATGAAAATGGGCGTCCTGTGGACAATGATGATATCATTGTCCTCATTGCTAGATATTATTTAGAACAACAGCCAGGAAGTATTATTTATGATGCGAAATGCTCGATGGTTGCGCCGGAGCAAATAAGTAAAGCAGGTGGAAAGGCTGTTATGGCAAGGGCTGGACATACATTTTGCAAGGCAGCCTTTCTAAAAGAAAAGGCACTATTCGCTGGGGAGATTAGTGGCCACTTTTTCTTTCGTGAGCTTGGCTATGATGATGGCATGTTTGCAGGTCTAAAAGTATGTGAATTTGTTGCTACCCATGGTTCACTTGCAGACTTGGTAGATGAGATACCAAATTATATTTTAACTCCTGATATTCGCATCACTTATAAGGGAAACGATAAAGAAGCAGTTTTGGACCAGGTGGCCCAGAAACTGAGCAAATATCAGCCTAACCGAATTGATGGTGTACGGATTGAGTTTGAAGATGGTTGGGGTATGATTCGTGCATCCGTAACGGAGCCTTTATTTACGTTGCGTTTTGAGGCAAAGTCGATGGAACGTTTACATGAAATAATTAGCCTTTTGGTATCTGCTCTGCCACAAAATATAAAAACGGCAGTAATGGATGCATTACCAACCCAATATAAATAGCGCTACTTATTAAATTTTATATAAAATGTTGTACCTTGGGAACCCGTGTCAAAAGTAATGGTTGCCTTATGCCTAGCGGCAATACTATAACAAACGGCTAAGCCCAGACCAGTTCCTGTTTCCTTGGTTGTGAAGAAGGGGGTTCCCAATTTCTCAATAGATTCAGGTGGGATGCCGATGCCTTTATCTTGAATTGCTAATATTACTTGATCGTCTTGAACAAAGGATGCAATGTTTATGGTGGTATAAGGTGGCATAGCGTCTAAACCATTATGAACTAAATTCAGGATGAGCTGACGAATCTCTTGTGAGTCGAGGAGTAAATCAGGAACAGCCTGTAAATCCAAATGGAGATATTTATTAGACATAATGGCATTTGATTCAATTAATGGGGCGATGGTCTTAATAATCGTATTCAGGTTTTGCTTTTCTAGCTCTACTTTTTTATTTTTTGCCAGAGATAGAAACTCACTGATAATTGAATTAGCCCGATCTAGTTCCTCGATCATTAGGGAAAAGTAATCTTGAAATTTTTTGCACTCCTCTTTATTGCTCAGAAGTTGCAGGAATCCTCGGACTGTAGTCATAGGATTTCTCACTTCGTGGCCAATACTGGCAGCCATTTCACCTACTAAATTTAGCTGATCGAGACGGGTAAGCTCTTGTCTTAAATGTTTTAGTTCTGTAATGTCTCTAATGATAACTAATACGCTATCGGAATTATATGTAATAATGCGGCCTTCTAGAGTACAAATAACGTCATTTATTGGTAGTTGATATTCTAAAAACTGCATTTTACCGCTCTTGATTGCTCTCTTAACTGTGGCCATGATCTGGGCAGCTTGTTCGGCAGGTAGCACCTCTGATACATGTTTACCAATACGACTGTGATGAGGCTTATAGAGTAAAAGAGGGTTAGTTACATGATAATCTAAATAGACGCCTTCATTTGTAAGAAAAAACAGAATATCGGGCAAAGAGGACAATAATTTGCCATTACGTTCTTCACTGGCACGTAGCTCCAGCTCAGCTTTTTTTAATTCACTAATATTACGAAATGTGCATAAGACAGAAGGGACACTACCATCTTTCGAAAACTCGGGAACAAGACGAGCGTGATAATAAAAATGCCGTCCTTTATAATTGGTGAAGTCAGCTTCAAAGGTGACGCTTTTTTTGGTTGTAAAGACTCTTTCTACATGGGCTTTCCAAGCTTGATGGTTCTTACTTGTTAAATTTAACTCGTAAATAGTCTTTCCTATACATTGGGTGGTTGGTATCCCAATTACTTCGATCGTAATGGAATTTGCATATAAAAAGCGCAGATTTCTGTCAAAACGAACAATGGCATCGGGAGATTTTTCTACTAGGTTTTTAAACTCACCTTCCCCGGGGTAACAAGATTTTCTAGATTTTAATGGTAACTCAAAAGATTGCTCAAGCATACTTAAAGTGGGGTAACCTGTTAACCCTTCTAATTGCTGACGTAATTCAGATAGTTCCTGAATGAGTTGTTTCTTAGACTTTTGTTGATCGTTCATTGATAGAATACCTCTTTATATATATTATGCTAAAAAGATAAACTGTTTTCTGATATAATACTATATAGATTTCGACCTTGTTTTACAAGTAGTAGAGTGGTAAAACATATCAATATTTTAACGTAAGGAGATATTATGCAAGTTCATGTTTTAGCAAGTGGTAGTACTGGAAATGCTATTTTTTTAGATTTTAAACATACAAAAATATTGGTAGACGCGGGTATTAGCACTAGACGTATCAAAAATAGCCTAGCTGCTTTGGGTACTGATATAGAAGAACTTAATGGGGTAGTGATTACTCATGAACACAGAGATCACGTGAGTGGCCTACCGACAATGACCAAAAAGTATAACTTGCCAGTATACGCTAGCCCCGACACCTGGCATGCCATGTACTGCCGTGGGGTAATACCAGATAGCTGCTGCAAAAGGTTAACTAGCAATTTGACAATTGGTCAAGTTCGAGTAGAGCCTTTTAGTATCTCTCATGATGCGGCCGACCCCGTGGGATATCGATTTTATAATGGTACAGATAAGTGTAGTGTTGTTACAGATCTAGGTTTTGTAACAGACGCAGTGAAAGAGGCAATCTCTTTAAGTGATATCTTGGTATTGGAATCCAATCATGACTTGGACATGTTAGAGAATGGTGCGTATCCTTGGCACTTAAAACGTCGTATTAAGAGTAATCGCGGTCATCTGTCGAATGTGGATGCAGCTTGGGTATTAGCTAATTTAAAGCGCAAACCGAGTATGCAAGTATTTTTAGCTCATATTAGCAAAGAAAATAATGATCCTGAATTGGCAAGAAGAACTGTGAGTGCTATATTAGAAGAGCAGGGATGTAAGCTTGGTTCAGAAATTGAACTTCATGTTACTTATCCTGACCGTACAGTGAGTAGTAATTTTAAGGAGGTTGGATGATGTTTAGAAAGATTGGGCCTCTATTTTTGATTGCTGTCATAGGGGCACTGATTGGTGGTAGTTTGGTACTAGCATATGGTGGCAGCTTTCTAACAAAGCCAATGTCACAGAATACAACACCTGTAGAGCAGTTACTTACAACACCTACTGCTAAGGCGCAAGTATCAGAAGCACGTAATACTCCGATTGTTAGAGCCGCGCAAGCTGTTGGCCCCGCAGTCGTAGGAATAACAAATAAAGCGTATGCTCAGAGTTCTTTTAAGAAGAAAGTACTTGTAGAACAAGGGACTGGATCAGGTGTGATCTTTGATGCTAATGGATATATTGCTACCAATAATCACGTGGTAGAAAATGCCCAGGAAATTACGGTATCTTTAGCTGATGGGCGAGTGCTAACAGGGCGAGTCCTTGGTGCCGATCCTGCTACGGATTTGGCAGTAGTAAAAGTAGAAGCTACTGGATTACCTATCGCTGTATTAGGTGACTCAGACAGTCTACTTGTGGGGGAACCAGCTATTGCCATTGGTAATCCTCTTGGTTTAGAGTTTAAGGGAAGTGTAACTGCTGGGGTGATTAGCGCCTTAAATCGGTCAATTGAAATTGGTGAGCGCAAGTTTAAATTAATTCAAACGGATGCTGCGATTAACCCAGGGAATTCAGGAGGAGCATTAGTCAATGCTGATGGTGTAGTTGTTGGTATTAACAGCGCCAAGATATCCGTTGCTGGTGTAGAAGGAATTGGCTTTTCCATTCCGATAAATACGGCTAGACCAATATTGCAATCGCTAATAGAGAAAGGCCGTGTAGTAAGGGCTTACTTAGGAGTGGGAATTTTAGATCGGAATACGGCTGCTGCCTATGGTTATGAACTCGCGATTGATAAAGGAGTTTATTTAGTGCAAGTCGCAAAAGGTGGCCCGGCAGGTAAGGCTGGACTTAAGGAAGGCGATGTTATTTTAAAGATAGCAGAGACGGAAATTAATAGTGTAGCAGATCTAAGAAGTGCAGTCGATGCTCAGGCTGTTGGTAGTAACGTAAGTGTTACCATTGCACGTAAAGGTCAGCAACAGGTTGTGAGCGTACTTCTAGAAGAAATGCCGAGTCAGCAGTAACATGAAAATTACCATTGTTGCTGTTGGCAAAATAAAAGAAAAATATCTTACCATGGGCATTGCTGAATTTGTTAAACGTCTTACTCCTTACTGCCGTCTATCAATTATAGAAGTCGACGAAGAACGCATGCCCGATAATCCTTCTGACGCTGAAAAAGTGAAGGTTCTACTTAAAGAAGGGGAACGCATGTTAAAACACGTTAAGGAAGGTACACACCTTATTGTCCTTGATGTGGTTGGCAAGCTGGCTTCCTCAGAAGAGCTGGCAGAAAAAATTAGTAACCTGGGTATTTCCGGGAAAAGTGATATCACTTTCATCATTGGTGGTGCCTTTGGTCTTTCTCCCGATATAGTCAAAGCAGCCAACGAACGGTTGTCTTTCTCCAAGATGACCTTTACTCATCAGATGATACGCTTGTTATTAGTTGAACAGGTATATAGGGCATTTAAGATTAATCGAGGAGAACCGTATCATCTCTAATGGCGAAAAAGATGGCAATCCTTGTTAGATAAAGGATTGCTATCTTTTTCTATATGTTAATGAACCCTTGGATGGATCAGCGCTGATTGACCTGTAAAATTAAATTGGTTGTACATTAATTGATCTAAAAATGGTATGCATGTCAAGTTCTAAACAAGTGAAGCTAAATAACATGAGTGCTTGAAAAAAATGATGACTTATGGTAGTCTCAATTCATCAATAATTAACATTAGATGGAATTTTTATACTAAAGTGTAAGCTTACAGAGTGAATTGTTGCTTTATAAACGATAATAGTGATGTCAATGGGGGAAAAATGAAAAAAATTTTCAATTAATTTATTTTTTGGCATTAATCGGATTTGCCTTAAGCCTTATCGTGCATTTATCTACATATGCTGGTATTAATCCTCAGAAAAAATTTCCGCCTATTTGGTTGCTCCACATCGGTATATTTGTTGTATTTATACCAGCATTACTAGCGCGAAATCGATTGAATAATGGGCGAAATAAAAGCTCTATACCCAATTTGTTTGATAACAGTATACCAAAATGGATGAAGATTCTATGTAAAATATTTTGTTATTACGTCTTTATAAATTTCGTATGTTTTATGATTTTAATGAAAGATGGAAGCCCTAACATTATTTCAGGTAATTATGTTATTAGCGATCATGGGAAAATTGTTAGAGTGATTTCAGAACAAGAATATGAACTATATCAGAGCTATGTAGTAAGAGGTTTTTCAGGACATTGGATGATTTTTTATATTAGTGCTGCGGGGTTATCCTTGCAATGCCAAAGGAATAGAGATAAAGAGACAAGGTGACGGTTCTTCTGTCTAAATTAGAAAGAAAGACAAAAGAACCATCACCTCGTCTTGTCCTAAGGGGGAGTATATTTACTTCCCCTTTTTTTATATAATTTACGTTATAGCCATTACTGAGAACCGTATACATGGACAACCAAAATAAATAGAACATAATTAAATATTAAAAAATAAGACAATCATATTAAAAGAATCATTGGCTTATGATATATTTATTATATAAAGGATGTATTTAAATAAGTGAGATTCTATATTTATAAAGAAATTTCTTGTGTTATAAATAGGAGTAAAAGGATATATTTTTAAATCATATCTTATTTTTTGTAAAAATATAACTGAAAAAGAGGTATAAATTATGATAAAACCAATTGTAAAAGATATATTGTTTTTAGGACAAAAATCAGAAGAGGCAACTAAAAATGATATAGTAGTAATTGATGATTTAATAGATACGTTAAGAGCAAACTTAGAGCATTGTGTTGGATTGGCTGGTAATATGATTGGAGTAAAAAAGCGTATATTGGTATTTACTGTAGGCAACCTTATTGCGCCTATGGTAAATCCAGTTATATTAAAGAAAGAAAAGCTTTATGAAACAGAAGAGAGTTGTTTATCTTTAATTGGCTTTAGAAAAACAAAGAGATATGAAATGATAGAGGTGGAGTATCTTGATAGAAATTTTAAGAAGCAAAAGCAAGTGTTTACTGGATTTACAGCACAAATAATTCAACATGAAATGGATCATTTTGAAGGTATATTAATCTAATTAAATAATTAAAACAGTACTTTCCATAGTGTCGAGGGGACGGAGTAGGTGACATTCTTTGAAATGGATTTTGTGTTGATAACCCCGTCTCTTTGGCATCCTCTTCATGCAGGGATTTTGTAGTTTGATGGGACATATTATGCAACCGTTAGAAACTAAAGAAGCTCATTGCAAAATTCTTTATCGCCTCTAGAAGAGACAGGGGACGGTGGCATGCTTTATGTGCAGGGACAAGGGGACAGGTTATTTTGCCCCGGAAGAGTTTTGGTGGGACAAAACAACCTGTCCCCATTGTCCCCTAAAGTATAGGTAGTAAGGAGATGATTTAATGAATCGAGTTTTTCAAATACAGGAAAGAATGTTGCAGAATTCAAAAATGCCAATCAAGAAAGAGATATCTCATTAAATTGGGAAAGAATACATATGATAAGTTGTGCGACAGTCGGGCGAATGATTGCTTTGGAACGCGGCGTTGATTCTGAATTGGCTGCTATCGCTTGCTCAGTACATGATTATGGCCGTATTATAACCGGAAAAAAACGGATAGAAATTATTTTGAGGGAAATGAAGCGTTAAATTCAGTAAGAAAATTAAGGGGAATGTTCCGTTGAGTTGAAAATCATTAGGGTCAGGATTGACTTGTTGGTTTAATTGACTTATTTTACGCAAAATAAATTTCACCGTTAGGTATGATACGCAGAACCGTATCATTTATAATTGCGAAAGAACTCTTGTCAAATTTTGTGGAAATTTGACAAGAGTTCTTGTATTATATGGCAAAGGATAGCGACGCTGGTATTTTTTTGTGTTCAAATATCTACTCCGAATTTTGAGAAATAATACCCAACAAAAAATATTAGAATAACAACTGCTGTATCAATCTATGTAGCGCTTCTATTTAATACATCAACCCCATAAAATTCCCATTAAAAAACCTTGTTACACATCACATTAACCGTAAAGGACGAATAGTATATAGTAGTTTACCTGTAGAAAAATAAAAAGGAGTGAAGTACATGATAACTAAAGGTTGTGCTGGACTCTCGACTATTCTAGTCAATGTCGGCGGTGGCATACCATTGGTTTTAACTGGAAACATAGAGAGAGACTATCATCGTTATAGTAATAGTAGCAGTGATAGTAGTAATAGTAGTAATAGTAACTCAGATGATACGTCATCTGTAGGCTTTACAGAAGTAGAGGAATTTTTGGTTGTGGATGTTGTTGCAGCAATATTACCACCTGGGTTCCCTCTTACTATTGCTGCTCTCACAAGAGATGTGGCAATTAACGTGGATTATGTTATAGCTGTAATTCCTTCATGAATTGGATAAGTTTACTATGAAATAGAAATGCAGGGGAACGGCAGAATGTGTGAAAACTCCAAACCTACTGTGAGTCAGGTGGCAGTTCCTTGGATCATAATCATATTATAAATTTCGCTGTTATAAATGATACGCAGATCCGTATCATTTATAACGGCGAAGAATTAAGAAAACTCTTGTCAGATTTTGTAGATTCTGATAAGAGTTTTCTTAATTCTTTGAAGAGCTGATGATAGGTGCCGCGGGGCGATGGTTGTCTCTTTTTACCGAGTACGGGCCAAATCTATGGTAGCTTCAGAGTCGACGATCGAGAGTAGTGGCAGGACTAATAGGCTAGGAAATAAGGCTATATTGTCGTTTTATGTTATTGATGCAGCATTTTCATGATATAATTAGTAAAATTATCCTGATGTAAAAAAAATTCATTTTAATAATCATATTAGTAGACGTTATAGGGGGAAACTGAATGAGTACTAAAGTTATTACTACTGCAGGTGATCAATTAGTCGCACAAGAAATCCTAACTGCAGTGCAAACTGTATTAGGACCATCGATAGAAGGCAAAGCATATACCCTAAGTGGCTTGCCGGATCATCAACAAGCTGACCTGTTCGTCTGCATCTCTTCGAGAAAGGATGAGGTAGCTAAATTTGTTCCTCAGGGAAAGATAGTTGGAATCCAGATGGTCCCTGAAAATCGATTTTTCATTGATTTGGCTAAGTTGCCTAAAGGCCAACGAGTTACTATATTTAATAATAGTATGAGCTACGCAAAGACACTAATACAATATTGTCTAGATATGACCATTGATCACATTGTATTTGAGATCATCGCCTATGATGAAATAACCTCTGAAGAGATGGTAAGTGAGCTAGAAAAGGCAGAGCTCATTGTTGGTGTTGACGCGATTGTTGGCTCAAAGGGGGTATTGATGACTCAATATAAACAGCATATTCGTCCTGGAGCAAGGGTTATAGCTTGTAAGCGAGTCACCAATGTAAGTTCTGCTTGTGAATTGATGAGATCACTAACTTTGCTTAACCAGCGTCAATTAGCATCGAACGTATCTGATAACTCTAACAAGCTAGCTTCGCAAATCCAAGAGATCACCTCAATAACAGATACAATGGCAAAAACCATCAAAGATGAAATCCAAGCATTCACCACCCTAAGCAACCAGATGGCTCAAGGGGTTGGCAAAATAAAAAGTGTCCAAGATCTTTCTATGCAACTGGAGAAATCAACTCAGAATGTCGGTAATATCGTTGACTCTATAAAACACATCTCCTCGCAAACCAATCTGTTAGCATTAAATGCGACGATAGAGGCTGCAAGGGTGGGGGAAGTTGGGCGCGGGTTCGCAGTTGTTGCTAGAGAGGTAGGTAAATTAGCCGCTGAAAGCCAAAATTCAACGGAGACAATCCGTAAAGTTATCACTGAAATTCAGGAAGTAGTAGCGCAGATTGCCCCTTCTTTAGATGCTGTGTCTAACGAGCTTAATAGTAATCAGAGCATTTTTCTTGAGGTAACGGAGAATGCTAAGTCTGGTAATCAATCTGTCTTGAAGATTTTTAACGCATTAGGGAATATCAGCAATATGACGGATAAGTTGTTGGATTCCATTGTAAAGCTGAATACAGCAGACTAACGCAGCGATAATCATTACGCTGCGTCAGGGTACGTAATTATTGGAACAAGACAGAGGCCGGGTATAACTGTTATAATTGTACATTTACACGTGATTACCTTAGCCTTTATCACCCATACGCAGATAATGTCGCTAGTACCGTATTGGGTTAAACCGCAAAATAAAAGATGTTAAAAAATAGCAGGCTACAACCAAGATAGGATGTAACCTGCTATTTATTTATAGAAGGAAGGCTCAACTTATTAAATGCAAGTTGAGCCTTTTGAGTTGCTCACAAAACATCTTCAGTAAAACGCGATAAGACATATTTAATATAATACACGATGGGGCGATAGTGATGATTTTTTGGAATTCAATCTATGCTGGTAAAGAATAGTTAGAATATCTTACCCATTACTCCCATAAGTTATATTGATGAAGCTTATCCTGCAATAGAATTGGCGCATGTTATACCAAAAGAAGTTCTGGTGCAGTAAAGGGGTGATTATGATACAAGATATAGAAGGAATTTTTACAATCAAAGTAATCGTTGCCTTTTCCCTGGGTATAGCCATTATTTATGTGACAGCATTGCTAATCGGTAGTCAAAACAAAGGTAAATGGTTTAAGCAACGCCAGCAGACAAGCTTTTTTAACCGGCGAGGAATGCTGGGGGAAAGTTGCTATTTCGGTTATCCCTGTACTTGGCAAGGGCTAATTATTACGATACTTATGTATAGTATTATTGGCCTAGCTGGCTACGGAATTATTTTTCGGACATAAAAGTCAGCATAGGAAATAAGGGGGGATAAAGACAAATTCTTATGTTTAATTATATCAGGGTTCATTTCTCGATGCTTTAAAAAAATGGAGAGGAGGAAAGAAAATGTCACCTGCAATTATAACCCTATTGGTTCTAGCAGTTGTCTCACTGTTTTTTGTGACAGAAGTCATACCGCTAGCTGTTGCAGCCATGGGCGGAGCTATCGCCTTGGGAGTACTGGGCGTTATTCCCATGAATATGGTATTTTCCGGTTTATCCAACTCTACCGTAGTTTTGTTTGCTGGTATGTTTGTTATTGGCGCTTCCATGTTCCATACTGGGTTGGCTCAGAAGATGGGGGAATATGTCGTTAGAAAAGTAGGTACTAGTGAAAATGGACTAATGTTTGGGACGATGTTTATTGCGGCTGCAATTTCATCGGTGTCCTCTAATACGGGCACGACTGCCGCTCTAATGCCGGTTATTCTCGGTATTTGTGTCGTGGCAAAGATACCTGCTTCTCGCCAGATGATGCCCCTTGCTTTCGGGGCTGGTTTAGGCGGCATGATCACCCTTGTCGGTACTCCGCCTAATATTATTGCTGCTGGCGCATTGAAAGCAGCTGGCTACGAGCCCTTTGGTTTTTTTGAGTTTGCCTGGATTGGTATTCCTCTGACTGTAGTAGGTATCTTATATATGATGTTTATTGGTAAACACCTGTTACCAAAGGTTCAGTTATCCACCAAAATTGAGATTGACGAAGAAGCAAAACAAGAAGCAACAGCTACTTCCCACGACTCTAAAAAGCAATGGATTACTGCCATTACTTTGGTTGGCGTTGTTATCGTTATGGCTCTTGATCTTAAGCAATTCCCCCTAGAGATCGCGGCAGTGATTGGTGCGATCATCTGCGTGCTTGCCAAGTGCCTGACAGAAAAGGAAGCCTATTCCGGTATTGACTGGGTTACTATCTTTCTATTTGCTGGAATGATGCCTATCGCGACTGCTATGGAAAAGAGCGGCGCTGGTAAATTAATTGCTGATGTAGTTATTAGTGTATTAGGTGATCAGCCTAGCCCTATGTTTGTCACTGCCATTCTATTTATACTTTCCGGCGGTCTGACTCAGTTTATGTCTAATACTGCCTGCACAGCGCTATTGGCGCCCATCGGCATTTCCATCGCCAAAGGAATTGGCGCTAGTCCCCAAGCCGTACTAATGGCGATCGCCATTGCTGCTTCCTGTGCCTTTGCCACACCGGTTGGAACGCCGCCGAATACGCTAGTACTCGGCCCTGGTCAATATAAGTTTATGGACTACGTGAAGGCTGGGACTGGTTTAGTATTTGTCTGTTTTATTGTATCAATTATTATCATTCCAATGGTTTGGCCATTCTTTCCCGGTAAATAGTGAAGAATAAAGGCCGGCTGTAAACGGCCGGTCTTTCCAAAGTGAAAATTGTTTATTTCTATAGATCGGAGAGGAAAAAGAATGTTATCTACAAATGCATATCTTGCCTTGTCCGTGTTTTTGTGTGTATATGGGATTATCATTTCCGAAAAAATACATAGGACAAAGATTGCGCTTTTAGGAGCGGTGGGGATCATTTTGTTAAAGGTAGTATCTCAAGAGGAAGCAGTTAAAGCTATCGACTTCAATACCTTAGGTCTGCTCATTGCGATGATGATTATTGTGGCGATTACGCGACAAACTGGTATTTTTCAGTTTTTAGCTGTTAAATCGGCAAAAGCTGTAGATGGCCAACCAGCACAAATTATGATTGTATTTTTCGCATTCACCGCTATCGCTTCGGCTTTTCTTGATAATGTGACTACAGTACTACTTTTGACGAGCATTACTTTTCCCATTGCCGCTATTCTTGAAATCAACCCTATTCCCTTCTTAATTGCCGAAATCCTTGCTTCCAATCTAGGGGGAACGGCTACGTTAATTGGCGATCCTCCTAACATTATGATTGGTGGGGCGACAGGATTAACCTTTAATGATTTTGCGTTAAACCTGACCTTGCCAGTAATGATTAGTAGCATAGTTACATGCTGGCTATTATATTTGATTTACAGGAAGGACTTAGTTGTTTCCCCTGAAAAACAGGCGTCGGTAATGACATTGAACGAATATGAATTTTTATCAAACCCGGCGTTATTGCGTAAATCATTGTTTGTTTTAATGTTGACAATGATTGGGTTTGTCGCTCACGGCTCTCTGGGCTTTGAATCCGCTACGATAGCGATGGCTGGAGCCGCTATACTGCTCCTTGTTAGTGGTATGGAGCCGGAAGAAGTCTGCCGCGAAGTGGAATGGTCGACTATATTCTTCTTTATTGGTCTGTTCATTCTTGTCGGAAGTTTGGATATCACGGGAATTATCAAGTTAGTTGCCGAGTGGGGGTTAAGTTTAACCGGCGGTGATATGGTGGCAATGAATTTTTTGATTTTGTGGTTATCGGCCATTGCCTCCGCTTTTATTGATAATATTCCCTTTGTGGCAACGATGATACCTTTGATAAAAGCGGTTGCGCAAATTGGCAATGTTGATGTTACTTCTATGTGGTGGACTTTATCGTTGGGAGCTTGTCTTGGTGGTAATGGTACTATTATTGGGGCTTCGGCTAATGTTGTTGTTGCAAGCATCGCCGCCGCCCATGGAAGACCCATAAGTTTTGGATACTACTTTAAAGTTGCTTTTCCATTAATGCTGGTATCCATTGTTATCTGTAACATTTATATTTACATGATATATTTGCGTTAGGATTCAAGAGGGAAGGTATGTTTAAACAGAGAAACTGCGTTAGAAAGGAGGAATTGCAGATGGATATTTATACTTACTTTTTCTTTTCCTATGGTCTAACAGCAATTATCGCACTTTTTACAGTTGGAATCATTTTGTTGGTCAATAAATTTCTAAATAGGCTTCAAGAAACTGGCAAATAAGTTTACAGTAGTAAAAATAGGAGATGAAATGGCATGGTTGAGGTATTACACAATCTATTTCCCGGCATTTTCTCGTTTTTTGTTCAGGACACTGGAATCATACTGGCTAGAATTTTTTTAATAGCCTTTGGTTTCGTTCTTGCTTATCTTGGTTTTAAGCGCACCCTCGAACCGCTGATCATGGTCCCCATGGGGATCGGCATGATTTCTATAAATTCAGGGGTCTTATTTATGCAAGGCGGCGGTATTGGAAATATCTTTCTTGATCCTTTGGTATCAGATCCTGCAGCGCTCGTAAATATTATGCAGGTAAATTTTCTTCAGCCGATTTATAATCTTACCTTTAGTAATGGACTCATCGCCTGTCTCGTCTTTTTTGGAATTGGTGCGATGAGTGATATTGGTTTTGTTTTGGGACGGCCTTGGGCTAGCATTACGGTTGCCATATTTGCAGAGTTCGGTTCCTTTGCTACCCTTGTTATCGGATATAAGCTAGGTTTGCCTATCGGAGACGCGGCGGCAGTTGGCATCATTGGCGGTGCAGACGGTCCAATGGTGCTATTCACGTCACTCATGTTAGCACCAAAATTATTTGTTCCTATTTCAATTATAGCCTATTTGTATCTAAGTCTAACCTATGCTGGATATCCCTATCTGATTAAGCTCTTAGTACCGGAAAAATACCGTGGTTTAGCGGTTCAAGTCAAACATGTAGATATTCCCCAAAAGCAAAGATTTATGTTTACCGTCATAATGTGTTTTGTATTATGCCTCTTGCTGCCAGTAGCCGCTCCGCTTATCATGTGTTTCTTCCTTGGAGTTGCTATCAGAGAGGCTGAAATCGAAGCATTTCAACAATTGCTTGATAGTACAATTCTCTATGGTTCTACACTTTTTTTAGGTTTATTGCTCGGGATTCTTTGTGATGCAAAAACCATTATGAATCCAGAAGTGGGAATTCTTGTACTTCTTGGCTGCCTTGCATTGTTACTCTCTGGCATTGGTGGTTTAATCGGTGGTTGGTTGGTATATTGGTTTAGTAAAAATTACAATCCAGTGATTGGTATTGCGGGTGTCTCCTGCGTGCCTTCGACGGCGAAATTAGCCCAGTATGCCGCCAAAGAGGCCAATCCGGCAGCCATGATTCTTCCACTAGCACTCGGAGCAAACATTAGCGGGGTTATAGTAACTGCTATCGCGACAGGAGTATTCATTTCTACGGTTAATCTTGTTAAGTAGCCTAGCCAGTTTTTTATTTGGATGTAAAATAGATTTGCCGTCAACAGATGGTACTTAGAAATCCTATCATCTTTTAACGGCGAAGGCAGCTTAAAGGATTTTTTTAAAATAAGGCTTCAGGCTGTGAAATTATTTTAATGAAAGTAGACAGGGGGTTGCTTGGGATAAGGTTTCTTGCTGATCTCTAATAAAATAGTTACTTTTGGAAATAATATTGGTAAACTAAAAAAAAGGAGATTCGGCATGAAACTTATTGCAGTAGGGGATTTGGCACCAGACTTTGTTGTAAAAGATAATAATGAAAAGGACATATGCCTATCAGACTACAGAGGAAAAAAGGTGCTACTCTCTTGGCATCCCCTTGCTTGGACACCCGTTTGTACTAAACAAATGAAGGCACTGGAAGCTAATTTTGAAAAATTCAAAGAGGCCAACACCATTCCCCTAGGGTTTAGTGTTGACTCCTCGCCGTGTAAAAAAGCTTGGGCAAATGAGCTTAATATTAGGAATGTCAGCCTCCCTGCGGACTTCTGGCCACACGGAAAGGTCGCCCAAGATTATGGTCTTTTTCTTGATATAGATGGATATTCTCAACGTGCCAATGTTCTCATTGATGAAAAGGGTAAAGTCACATGGGTGAAGGTTTATCCTCTGGAGCAGTTGCCTGATATAAATGAAGTCTTAAACATTTTAGCCAATTCACAAGCCTTATAATAACTTCAGCTAGTTCCTTCTGTCACTTCAATTATACTGTTAGAGATGATACTCAGGTTCGTATCATTTATGATACAAGAACTCCTGCCAAATTTTGTTTTAATTTGGCAGGAGTTCTTGTATTATATGGGAAATGTAGATGTATAAAAGTAAGTTTCGCTTAAAGATGGCAACTAATTTCCAGAAGAAATAGCAGTTAGCGATAATGAAAGGAGTTTTTAAATTTGAAGACAATTGCAGTATTAACTGGTGGTGGGGATTGCCCCGGATTAAATGCAGTAATAAGGGCAGTTTATAAGACTGCACATTCAAATGGGATAGAGGTCTATGGGGTGAAAAATGGGTTTAAGGGTTTAGTTGAGGATGACTTATCTGTGCTTGGTCCTGAAAGCGTTTCTGGTATATTACCTCGTGGAGGAACAATATTAGGGACTACAAATAGAGATAATCCTTTTAAATATCAGTGTATCGATCAAGGCGAACTTGTTTACAAGGATATGTCACGGCAAGTTCTATTTAATCTTAAACAACGAGATATAGAAGCCTTAATTGTAATTGGTGGTGATGGGACACTTAAGATTGCAAGTAAAATTGCAGAATTAGGATTTCCCGTAGTTGGTGTTCCAAAGTCAATTGATAATGACTTACCTAAAACAGAGAGAACCTTCGGCTTCGATACAGCCGTTAGCATCGCGACAGAAGCGTTAGATCGATTGCATACAACTGCTGAATCCCATCATAGGGTAATGATCCTGGAAGTAATGGGACGCTATGCTGGGTGGATTGCTCTTCATAGTGGTATAGCTGGTGGAGCGGATTGCATTATAATTCCTGAGATTCCTTTTAAGTGGGATTCGATTATAGAGAAAATTAAGTTACGACAGCAGAAAGGAACTTTGTTCAGCATTATTGTAGTGGCCGAAGGAGCTAAACCTATTAATGGCGATTTATCCGTAGCTAGGATAGTAAATAATTGCCCTGAAACAATACGATTAGGTGGGATAAGTGATAAAATTGCTCACGAGTTAGAAAATTTACTGCCGGTGGAATGTAGATCTACAGTATTAGGCCATCTTCAACGTGGTGGTAGTCCGACTGCGTATGATAGGGTATTGGCTACCCGATACGGTGAGGCTGCGGTAAATGCAATCATTAATAAAAAATTCAAGACAATGGTGGCATTACAAAATAACGAAATTGTCTCAGTCAATTTAATTGATGTAGTTGGAACTCCATACTTAGTTCCAACTACGCATGATCTGATTACAACTGGACGATCTCTGGGAATTTCTTTTGGTGACTAAAGGAAAAAGGGAATTTACCGCTTATTCCTAAATGGCTTGTTTTATCAATTGCGTAGATCGCTTAAATGCCTTGTATGTCATATAACTACAAACTAAATATTAATATAAATTTAATGAATTCCTAACGCAGCAGTCCCTCGGACAACCTATACTGGAAGGAGAAGATGTGCTCAATAAAGGGGAGGGATTCTGTTGAAAAAATATTATGTCATAGACACTAATGTTTTGCTGCACTCACCGAATGCTCTATATGCTTTTAATGAACATACAGTGGTAATTCCCGAAGTTGTTATTGAAGAATTAGATCGATTTAAGCGAGAATCAACAGAACGAGGTGCTAACAGTCGCCACGTTAGCCGCATTATTGATAATATGCGTACCCAAGGTAATCTGTTAGAAGGAGTACCTTTAAATGATAATGGTGGAACTCTTATTCTAGAGTCCAATCATACAGCTACGAATATGCCTATTTATTGGGAAAAGGATAAAGCCGACAATCGTATTCTACAAGTTTGTAAGGGACTGGTCGAGAGCGGCCAGCAGGCTGTTTTGGTGAGCCGCGATACCAATATGCGTGTCAAGTCATCCATCCTGAAAATTCAGGCTGAGGATTTTCGTAATGATAAAGTTTCAAGCATTGAGGAGCAATACACTGGTCGTATAATTGTTTATACCTCTAGTGACGTAATCAATGCTTTTCATGAAGATGATAATCGGTGGATAGATCCTGATAAACTATATATTTTCGATAATCAGGCAGGTATATTAATTCCTGCCACTTTTATTACCAATCAATTTCTGCTAATAAAGTCAACAGATAATGACCGCCATACCGCGCTAGGTAGATTTGACGGCAAAAAAGTAATTCACTTACAATATCAAAATCGTAATCCATTTGGAGTGGTTCCTAAAAATGTGGGTCAAATTTTCATGCAAGAATGCCTCATGATGAGTGCCGATGAAGCACCTCTAGTTATTCTAAAAGGAATTTCAGGAACTGCTAAGACTTTTTATTCCTTAGCAGTAGGACTTTACAACTATATGGAATGCCGCCCCAAACAATATCAGCATATTCTTATCTGTCGTCCAAATTCAATGCTAGACGAGGGAATAGGCTTCCTTCCTGGAACAGAGGCTGAAAAAATCGAACCCTACATGCGAGCGATTAAAGATAATCTATTTACATTAATGTCAGGAAGTTCTTCTATGGAAGATAGAGACGTGCTGCAAACGGAAGATACGGTTAACATGCTCTTTGAGAAACGTATCATTCAAACAGAAGCATTAGCATATCAACGAGGTCGGTCACTACAAAAATATTGGGTCATCTTCGATGAGATGCAAAATGCCACTCCCCGCCAATCCAAGGCCGTACTCACTCGTCCTGGTCTCGGTACTAAAATAATTTTACTTGGAGATCCAGCGCAAATTGATAATCCTTTACTGGATAGCCAATCCAATGGTTTAAGCTATGCTAGTGAAAAAATGATGGGATCAAAATTATGTTTTCAAGTAACGATGTTACCAGAAGAATGTGAACGATCTCCCTTAGCAGCTGAAGCTGCAATGAGGTTATAACAAAAAAATAAGATCAATATAGGGGAAAAGTACAAAAAAGGACTGTATGACATTGATTTGTCATACAGTCCTTTTTTGCGGAATCAGAAAGTATAAGTTTTTTGGGGTAAAACCATTGAACCACAAAGACGCAATGCTGCGGTGCAGCACACAAAAGAGTACGTTAGACACAGAGAACGCAAAGATGCACAAAGAACACAGAGACATTTTTATTCTACCCCTCTGTGTTCTCCGTGTCCGCGTAAGCGGCTTTGTGTCTTTGTGTTTCAAAACGTCTATCTTTTAAAAGGACGCGTAGCGTTTTCCTTAACCTAAACGCTTAGCTATGTACAGTCACTATTTTAGCTTCACTACAACTGATAATTCTAGTATCATTATCTATCTTTGTTCGTAAATCTACTTTTCCTCCCCAAAGATCAACAACATATTTGATAGTTTCTTGTGCGTGTTTTAACTCTAATTCCCGATTATCGTAGATATGCTCCAAAATTAAGGTACCATTTTCTACTGATAAGGGCTGTATTACTGGTATACTACCTAAACCAACAGAATTAGCCAGATTATCTCGCACAGCTCTCCAACCATCTTCATTAGATACTTCTGTAACGACAATATTGCCATCTTGAATACCATAGGAGAATAATTGCAGCTCTTCACACAATTGTTGGTTCAAATGCCGGCGTATAAAAGACTGATCACGATCCTCAGACCGTATGTCCATAATTTTTTTCCGCCCGCCGGGTTGTTTATCCAAGTATTCAAAGATTTTAAATCCTACAAAATAGGGATTAATCCTACCTTGGTGAGGGCAGATTACCAAATTATGAAGTTTCAAGAATTCCAAGTGGAGACCCTGAGGTAAGCCCAGCTGATTCATCAACTGATAATGCCAATAGCTGGCCCATCCTTCATTCATAATTTTTGTTTCTATTTGAGGAATAAAATAAATGGATTCTCTTCGAACGATATTAATCAAATCACGTTCCCATTCAGTCAAATTTCCCCTCTCGGCTAGAAAAGCTAATAAGTCATCTTGCAGCCTTTCTGGTATAGGTTGATTTGCCTCTAAGTTACGTTGTACTTTATCAGGTTGTTTTCCTTCCCCATTGCGGCTCACTTGAAATTTAAGTCCGTGGGCAGCATTCAAAATTCGTTCTACCTTGTCTGGTCCAATACTTGGGTCTTGTATGTATTCTCGTATGCGATTGGCATGGGTTTTAAACATATCAACTTCTATATTAGCTCGTGTATCACGCTTGAATAAACGGTTATTCTTAAAAAAATCATTATGTCCGTATACATGGGCCATTGTTAAAATTTGAGTCAGCAATGTGTTATCTTTCATAAGATAGGCAATACAAGGATCGGAATTAATCACTAATTCGTAAGGTAAGCCAACAACGTTATATTGATAAAGACTTTTTTGTCTATCGTAGGCTTTACCAAAGCTCCAGTGTGGATAATGGGAGGGGATACCTAAATATGCCTCATAGCACAGCATATCTTCATAACTGCAAATTTCAAAGTGTTGCTCATAACAGTCGAGTCCTGCAGCTATAACCAACTTCTCAATTTTTTCATTCCAATCTTCTAATTTGTTTATGCTATAGTCTGACATCAGCTATTCCCTCCGGGAGTAGATTCCTTATCTAGAATTTTCCTAAATGCTGGCCAAATGTCTGCCTTACTATTCATAGTTACTATAACGAAATTATCTAGACTGAGGTGCTTCTCATATTCTTTGCTTATAGAGCTGGCATACATCTTATTGGTATTAATTTCGCAATACCCAAATAGATTGCTGATATTACATAGCTGCCTTACCAAATCAACAGCTTTACTATTATCTTCACTCCAGTTATCACCATCGGAGCAATGAAATGCATAAATGTTCCAAATGCTTGGATTGTATCGTTGTTCAATAATTTCTAGAGCTTTGGTATATCCACTGCTAATATACGTTCCGCCTGTCTCGCCACGGTGGAAGAAGTCATCTTCATTCACTTCGTGGGCTTCTGTCGTATGGGCTATAAAGGCAACCTCAACATGTTCATACTTCCAGCGAACAAACTGGTACAGTAGAAAATAAAAGCTACGGGCTAGATACTTTTTAGTTTGATCCATCGATCCTGATGTGTCCATAATACAAATGATGATAGCATTCGAATGTTTACGAACGTCTTCTTTAATCCGGCTATATCGCAGGTCATCCTCATGAAAAGGTATGCGATCAGGTATAGGCTCTGCCTCGCTGTCCTCGGGGTCTCGTTTGGTCATTTGTGTTCGTTTAATTTTTTGGATGGTTGATCTTTTTTTATTTAAGCGTGGCGAGATGCCCTTGCGTTGAAATCCTGAGCGCTTAAACTTGTATTCTGATTCGATCAGGGCGAACTTTTTTCGCTCTATATCTGGTAACTGTAAGTCTTCGAAAAGATAATTTGTAAGTTCTTCGATTGTAACTTCCGTCTCATAGACATCCTCACCAGGGTCATTGCCTGGTTGCCCCAGTCCTGCTTCTTGCTGCCCGTTGGCTTTACCGAGCACCTGACCTTTTTGTTCCCCGCCAGTCCCTGTACCGGTACCGCCAGTATTTTTCCCGTAAATAAATTGATATTCTTTAATACCCTTAATGGGGATTTTAATTTTTTTATCCTTACTTTGCCCAATAATACTTTCCTCGGCGATAATATCGCCCAAATTCTTTTTTATACTCTCTTCCACCAATTGCCGGTGGCGTTTCCGGTCCCACGCTGAACGGTCGGACTGACTCATATCCCTATCTTTAAAAATAGCCACAATCTACTACCTCCCTAGCACGAAAGCCCTTAGTCCTTCCAGAGATTATTGGCCGCATATTTTAAGATGACATTACAGCAATGATCACAATAACCGTTACATTTCATTTCTTCTTCCATGACATTATATTTAGAATCTTGTTCACCATCCCGCACCCTGGCCTTGGTGATAATACGGGATAATTCTTTGACTGCAGCCGTTAATTTCTTCTCGATTGCTTCTTTTAATGGTTCATAGCTTTGGTAATCAATTGTGCCTCCATTACGTAATAACGAGAACATATAAGCAGTAACATCCTGGCGAAAACCACGTGCGGATGCATTGAAAACACCAATCTGTTCCTCTATGGACTGAAGGAACTTGATGTCAGGTTCTAACTCTTCTCCAGTATTTTTATCTTTGATCTTAGTTGAGTTAGCAAACGCTTCAGCATGATCTAAATAATTATTAAACAAGCTTTCAGCCTGTTCGCGATACCCGTGTATAAAAGCACGTGTGATTTCTTTTTCGAGGATTTTGTGATATTCCTTTTTAATTGTATCTTGCAAAAAGCCTAAATACCGTTTTTTATCATCCTCTGCAATGACCATTTCCTTAACGGCTTTAATTAGATTATCTAGAATACTGATTGGGTTGATACAATTATTCTCTGATTCAGATAACGCCACATCGATCGCTTTCATAATAAAACGAGTAGAAATACCAGTCATACCCTCTCGGTTGGCTTCATCCCGCAACTCGAAAATATCTAACTTTTTAGTGGAGCCGTTTTCGACGATTTCCTCGCCGTTATATATTTTCAACTTTGTCAATGGATCAGCCTTAGTTGATGGTGTTAACCGAGTTAATATTGCAAACATGGACGCCATTTCAATGGTATGTGGGGCAATATGAGCATCAAAATTACTATTTTTTAAAATCTTTTGGTAAATCTTTACCTCTTCATCCAATTCTAAACAATAAGGAACCTCAATTTTAACAATTCGATCTAAAATAGCTTCATTTGTATGATCTGATTTAAATTTATTCCATTCCGCTTCATTCGAGTGGGCTAAAATAATGCCATCAAAATAAATCATTGATCCTTTGCCAGGAGATGTTATCGACTTTTCTTGTGTAGCAGTTATCATGTTATGCAAATACTCAACATCATTTTTAAAAACCTCAATAAATTCAACCAAACCTCGATTGCCTACATTAAACGCCCCGTTTAGCGACAATACCCTAGGATCATCTTCCGCATAAAGATCCATTTTAGAAATATCAACAGACCCAATGAGTACCGATGTATCTTGGTTATTCGGGTCAACTGGTGGCACCATGCCAATTCCTTTACGGGCTCGAGTGGAAAATTCAGACGTTGTTATGGGGAAGCGTTCAAACTCACCATGATATTCATTTTTTAAGCGATAGCGGCAAATGGGACAAAGATCACCCTCAATTTTTACCCCTAATAATTGCTCAAATTTAGGTCTGAGATGCTTAGGAATTAAATGTAATGGCTCTTCCCGCATTGGGCAATCTTGAATAACATATATGGGAGGACTCATTTCTAAAGCCCGCTTTAATGCTTCCAAGATAGAAGATTTACCTGCCCCAACGGGTCCAACAAAATAAAGCACTTGGCGAGATTCTTCCCCCTTCATGCCTGCAGAATGGAAATAACGCATAATTTTCATAATTGTTTTGTCGATACCATAAAAATCGTTTTCAAAATATGTATAGCGCTTCAATACATCATTACCGTAAATTCGTTTTAGCCGAGGGAACTCTTCAGTTTTGATTGTTTTCACACCATTCGCAACCAATAGCTCATACATTCGCTGATGTGCTAAAATAGACACCTTGGGATTTTCCTTAACGACGTCCAGATAATCAAGAAGCAAACCACTAAACTGTTGATGTTTCTTTGCCTCCCGATCCTTTTTTATCAATTCGTCAAAATCAAAGCTACTCATTGCTCGCCCCTCTCCTTAACTTTTCATTGTAAAAGCTAAGTTGCAATTTAGAATATACATTCCCAAATGAATTTGCCTTTTTATCATGCTGGTCATAAAATAATGCCATGCAATATCTTTTATGCGATTATAAAGATGAATAAATCAAGAGGCTTCATGGGGAATTTATATACTAGATAGATATGCAATTCCTTACAGTGAATAGCACTCTAAATTAATTTATTTAAGCTTCTTTAGAAGTTATCGCAGCTTGATGTCTATTTCTACGCTTGTGAATTATAGAGGGTTCCCTAGAAATTTGGCGAATTTCATACATATAATCGTACATTTATAAATATTATTATATTTGAAGGGCGACATCTGGAATGGCGAACTACAGCTATTAAAAATAAGGTAGCATAAAAGGACTACATACGATAATTTCTGATTTGTTAGAGGAGGGTGTAAATATGAGTAATACAAAAGAAGTACAAGACCGTTCTAGGCTGCAGCAAATTGCACGACAGGCTATGATAGACCGGGGGCTCCTTCCGGATTTTTCTGTTCAGGCAATTGATCAGCTTAACGGAATGGATAGTAATATTTCTAACTTTGAAGAGTCGACACAAGATCTTAGGAATTTTTTGTGGTGTTCCATTGATAATGATGATTCAAACGATTTAGATCAACTTACCACTGCGATAGAGATGTCAGAGGGAGCTGCAAAGATTTATATTGCGATTGCCGATGTTGATGCCTTCGTCAAGAAGTCCTCGGCAATTGATGATCATGCAAAGCATAATGCCACTTCGGTCTATACCGCTGCGCAGATATTCCCCATGTTACCTGAGAAAATCTCGACAGATATTACCTCGCTTAATTATGAAGAAGATCGCTTTGCTCTCGTGGTTGAGATAATCATTGCCGAGGATGGAACGATGCAAAGTTCGCAAATTTATAAAGCCATAGTCCGTAATCATGCAAAGCTTGCATATAATAGTGTTGCGGCTTGGCTCGAGGGTAGTGGGCCTATGCCTGAGGCAATTGGTGCAGTCAATGGCCTTGCTGAGAACATTTTACTGCAGAATCAAGTGGCAAAGAAATTAAAAACCCTCAGACATATGCACGGAGCGCTTGATTTTGAAACGATAAAAGCTCGCCCTGTTTTCCACGAAGATAAGATCAAAGACTTAGAAGTTGAAAAACGGAACAGTGCCAAAGATATAATTGAGGATTTCATGATTGCGGCAAACAGCGTAACTGCGCGTTACCTCACAGATAAAAAATTTCCGTCAATACGACGTGTTGTTCGCAAGCCCAAACGCTGGGAGCGGATTGTTGAAATTGCTGGGGAGTTAAACTTTATACTGCCCAAGGATCCCGATTCAAAAGCATTAGATCAATTCCTGGTCTTAGCAAAAGCCACCGATCCGCTTCATTTTCCCGATCTCTCTCTTAGTATTATCAAGTTACTAGGACCTGGTGAATATGTTGTAGAGCTTCCAGGCGAAGATTCTATCGGGCATTTTGGTCTCGCAGTCAAAGATTATGCTCATTCCACGGCGCCGAACCGTCGCTATCCAGATTTAATCACCCAGCGATTATTGAAAGCAGCAATATCAGGAAGTCCTATTCCTTATGAAAATGAGGAACTTGTAACGCTAGCAAAGCACTGCTCGGAAGCTGAGAATGCAGCGCAGAAAGTGGAACGGCAGGTCGAAAAATCCGCCGCTGCCATTCTTCTTGAATCGAGAATTGGAGAAACCTTTGATGCGATTATCACAGGAGCAGCTGATAAGGGGACTTGGGTTCGTCTGCTGCACCCACCCATTGAAGGGCGATTAGAAGGTAACTTTGAGGGAGAGGATGTCGGTCTTAGGCTTCGCGTACAACTAATTCGCGTTGATGTAGAACGGGGTTATATCGACTTTAAAAAGGTAAGATAAAGGATAGTTAGTGCGCCGCATCATTTACAATAACGACCGAACTCCTGCTAAAACTCGTAGAATTTAGCAGGAGTTTCCTATTATATGGAACACGGACAAGGGAAGAGGGTATTATGGTGGTTATTGGGAGAATAGAATAAAAAAATCCTAGAATCACTGGCGAGTCATTGGATAAAAAAGAGGGCAATATATAGCAATGTGAAGTTACCAAAAAGACCTGGAGGTTTTAAAAATGAGATTGTTCATAGGAATAGAGCTCCCAGAAAATATTATTGCTGAACTTCATTCTCTACAAAATCTACTAAGGAAAAAAGTGCGAAGAGGGCGCTTTCCATCTAAAGATAACTTACATCTTACATTACAGTTCCTCGGGGAAACGTCAGAACGCAAAGTCGAAGACATTATACGTTCGTTACAGACAGTAAGTAAATTGAATTTTCCCTTTAAGCTATCATTCAATACACACCTAGGTTCTTTTGGACATAAGAATCCAGTACGTATAGTGTGGGTAGGAGTAAAGGGAAAGGTGGCAGCGCTACTACAGCTCCAAACCAGTATTGTAGGAAGTATGCAAGAGTTAGGGTTTCCAGCTGAGAGTCGTGATTATCATCCACATATTACCTTAGCCCGTGATGTTGACTTTATCGACAAGGACTTCTTATTGGATCAAGAGAGAGGAGAGTTTGATATGGGGCAGCTTTCCTGTTTCAAAATAGATAATTTTTGTTTAATATCGAGCAATGTAGAGCAGGGAAAGCGTATATATAATATAGTAGAGACATTTAAGTTGATAGAGACAGATGCAGAGTGTAAAGACTACTAGCCTTTCCGAAATCATATGAAAGATAACTCAATGGAACCGTGCCGAAAAACATTGCAAAGCGGACTCAACATTATATAATATTGTTGTTGGGGTTTCACTCTGTTGGTCATGAAGAAGGGAAGTAGAATCATGCTGATTGCTCTTGTAATGTTTTTTTTAGGATTGCTACTTGGTTTTGTTGGTGCTGGGGGAGCGGGTGTTGTTATTGCGGTTTTAACCGTAGTATTTGGTATTCCAATACACACTGCCTTGGGAACATCGCTTAGCGCGATGATATTTACCACTCTGTCTGGCGCATACAGTCATTTTCGCGAAGGCAATGTGGAGATGAAAAATGGAATAGCTGTTGGTGTTTTTGGGGCGATAGGTGCTTTTATTGGATCGCAAATTGCATCTGGCCTGCCTGCTAAAGATCTCAAATGGTTGACAGCTTGCATGTTATTTTTATCAGCTATTTTACTTTGGCTTAAAATCTTTTTTGCTTCTAAGGAGATTTTCTCACGAATTGAAAGTAAATCTGCCCTAGTCAGATGGAAGTTCTGGGTAACTGCCTGTGGCTTGGGAATTTTTACTGGAATTTTATCAGGAACCTTTGGAATTGGTGCCACTCCATTTATTCAAATCGGTTTATTAGTATTCTTTAATATGTCGATCCATCAGTCCGCGGGTACAACCATGCTAATCATTATACCGATTGCTTTATTAGGCGGTTTAGGTTATTTGACAGCTGGTTATTTGGACGTATCATTGCTTCTCAAGGTAACGATAGGGCTGATGATTGGGGCCTACGTTGGGGCAAAATTCACTAAACGCCTAAAGCCTTCTATTCTAAAGGTTTCTATGGTGTCTATACCGATCTTTGGTGGAGTTTTATTACTATTTGGCTAGGGGAAAGGGCTCTTCTGTGAATGCGAAAAGCGTACCAAGTTTTAAATGAGAAACTTGGTACGCTTTTTTCATTTATACCTTAAAGGGAAAAGTCGATGGTTGTCGAATTTTATGCTAATTAATAGATCGAATTTTAAGATTTCAATTTTCTACAGCAAAGAGATATATGACGAGGTGCAACTTTTAGTGAATAAGTGGATTAAATGGTTTAAGCGTAGGAGTTCTTTGAACTTAGCAAATAGACTGATATTATATTATATTTTAGTCATTTTTTTTATTGTCGGTGCCACTATGGGGCCGACTTTATATCTATTTTCGGATATAATGCAAAAGATGAATGAGGATCGAGCGTTGCAAGGGCTAGAAGGCCTTGCTAGTATTATTGAAATGGTTAAACAGGATGCTCTGGATCATGGCTCTATGTTGGCAGTTAATCCGACATTGGTTAGTGCCATTGAGTCGAAGGATACGGTGCAAATTCTAGGCCTTCTTCAGCCGGCAGTGAAGAAGGCTAAACTGGATTTTGCTACGGTAACAGATGGCAAGGGAATCGTCATTGCTCGGACACATGCTCCTGCTAATAACGGTGATGATTTGACAAATCAGTCAAATATCCGGAGGGCGCTTTTAGGAGAAGAAGTTACAGGGATAGAGTCAAATAGTGAAATGAAATTTGCTATCATGATAGGCATTCCTGTGAAAAATAAGCAAGGTGAAATAGTTGGAGTCATATCAGCGGGACATAATCTGGAGAATAATAAGGCAGTTGATCAGGTTAAGATGATGTTTAATACAGACGCAACTATTTTTTTAGGGAATGTTCGCTTATCAACGACGATTATTAAAGATGGCCAGCGTATAGCAGGTACTACACTGGATGAAATAATTGATCAAAGGGTATTGAGGCAAGGGGGCAAATATATTGGTCAAGCAGAAATTGTAGGAGAAAAGTACGTTACTGCCTATATGCCGTTAATCGGTATAGATGAAAAGCCTATAGGTGCAATCTTCGCTGGTCAGAAGGTTGCAGATTCTCTAGCGGCCAGAAATAAGTTAATTTGTACCGTGACAGGTGTAGTTTTAGTAGCCATTATATTGGTTATTTTTCTTGCAGTATTTATGGCTAAAGGTATTGTTACGCCAATTAGAAAAATTGCAAGGAGTGCGGGGCTAGTAGCTATAGGGGACTTGACGCAGCATGTCGAGATAACATCTAGGGATGAAGTTGGTAGGATGGGGCATGCTTTTAACCATATGGTTAGGCAATTGAACAAGTTGGTTGCTGCGTTAAATTGTGAGCTACAAGAACGCAAACAGATTGAGGTAATGATTCGTCAGAGTGAAAAACGATATCGGTTGTTGGCTGAAAATGTTACTGACGTAATTTGGACAATGGATTTATCGGGAAGGCTTACGTATATAAGTCCTTCAGTTCAACGGCTCAGGGGATATACCGTGGAAGAGGCTCTCGAGTTAACCACTGAGCAATGGTTAACGCCTTCCTCAGCTGCTATAGCCATGCGAGATCTTCAATGTCTACATGATATGATAGAATCTGGTCAGAAGATAGAAAGTCGACGTTTAGAATTAGAATTACGATGTAAAGATGGCACGGTGGTATGGGCTGAGTCAACCTGTAGTGTAATATACAACGCGGATGGAGAGATTTACGGCATTCAGGGAGTTGACCGTAATATTACAGAGGAACGACAGTTGGAACGAAAAATTCGCAAGGATGTTCAACTTGCAGGTAAATTACAAAAAGCCCTTCTGCCGGGGGATGCGAACAATGAATTATTTATTGTTCGTACAGCTTATGCGCCCTTGCGAGAAGTAAGTGGTGATTTTTATAATTACCTCTTTCATTCCGATGGTATATTACGGGGATATGTCTCAGATATTTCTGGTCATGGTATAGCTACGGCACTCAACTCCGCAGCGGTTCGGTTTACTCTAGATGAGGCCCTTGGTAAGAAACTCACTTTGGAGTTAATGCAGAACGTTAATGCTAAATTTGTAGAATATCTCTCGGATGAAACATTTGTTGCTCTGATTATGTTTGAGTTTGACTTCTATGCAAAGACAGTAACGTTGGTTACAGGTGGGATTAACCACTTTTTAGCTTCTACGCAGCAATTTAACGGTTTAGTCACAATGCCTGGGGGGCTTATTGGATTGTTTGACGTGGCGGATTTGAATATTGTAAAAATGCCAATACAGCCTGGTGATGCTTTTTATTTTGCTACAGATGGGCTGATAGATTTGATTAAAGGTAATATGCCAGATCAAGTTCACGACTTCGAAATGAGTATCGACTTCTTGAAAGAGCAAATTCAAGAAAAACCTAAATTGGACGATTGTTCAATACTTTGTGTAAAGATTCAAGACTTAATAAATTAGTAGTTTCAAAGTTGAGACTGAAAATGTGTTATTCATTGAGCGAATAACAGTTAAAATCTGATTCAGGTATAGAGCCATCTTGAATAAAAAAAGGAAGAGTAAGTATACTAAAAAATGATGCAAGCAGAAAGAAAGGAGAGAAGAGAATAAGTATGTTTGACTTAACACCTTATAAGCAAAACCATGGACATCAAAGAAATGCATTGAGTAAATTTGCACGTAATTTTTTGGGAGATGATTTTGAAGCACTCTTTGATCATGTTGATAACTTCCCCAGTTCTTTTCGAGTCGATTTGAAGGAGACTGACAATGAATATGTAATAGAAGCGGATCTACCTGGCATAAATAAAGAGGATATTAGTCTGCGTTATGAAAATCATTATTTAACAATTAGCGCCAAAAGAAATGAGACACAAGAAGTAACAAATGAAAAAAAATATGTTCGCCGGGAGAGACGATTTGGTCATTTCCAACGGAATTTTTATATAGATAATATTCAAGATGATAAAATTAGCGCCAAATTTGATCACGGTGTTCTTACCGTTATCTTACTAAAAGCAGATAAATCACAATTGCCGCAGGGCAATATACCGATCCAATAGAGTTGCGGAAAAATTATACAACAATTAAAATCTACTAAGCCCCCTTTTGGACCTTTTAGTAAAAGTCTAACAAGGGGGTGTTTAATTTTAAAAAAGATAATTGACAAGTTTCCATGTATGCAGTATGCTACGTACAAGAGATAGTTTTCAGAAAATTGTAGAGAATGTTGAATTTTACAATAGCAAAGTATACAGATATGGTGGTGTTTTATATTTTACAGAGAATATCATTAAAAGATCAAGTTTATGACTATTTAAAAAAGGCAATTATGAATGGTGAATTAGTTAGTGGAGAGATATACTCAGAGCAATTTTTTGCTACTAACCTTAATATCTCTAGAACGCCTGTCAGGGAAGCTATTTTGCAGCTGAAACAGGAGAACCTATTAGAGATATATCCTAGCAGAGGCGTTATGATAAAACCCATGTCTTTTGAAGAACTAAAGAAGATACTTCAAGTAAGAATTGCTATTGAGGGATACAGTGCCATGTATTTGGCCAGGAACATCCATAAAGAAGATGCGCAGGAATTGCTTTCTAACCTTGAGGAATACTTGAACATGGAGAAAGATGTAAAGAATAGAAAAGAAAAAGCCTTTGAATTTATGCGAGCTGATGTAGATTTTCATTTTGGCATTATTAATTATACAAATAATGAGTATTTTGTTACTACAATTCAAACATTAAGATCACGTATTGAGCGCGTAATATTCAAATCTCTGCAAAAGGATTTTAGAATGGGTGATGCGGTTAATGAGCATCAAGAGTTGTTTGAATGTATTAAAAGAGGCGATGAACATGGGGCATTTGCTTCATTTCAGCAACATATGCAGAATACGGAAGAATTGCTTAGCACCATTAACTTTGATTGAAATAAAAGAAGGGCGCAAATAGGACATTATTCAATAAGTGTTCGTTTGCGTTATATTTATAGTAGTGCACTACACGCAGTATGCTACGTGCTACATGAAGCGTGTTGCGTATGGCTATTGAGGATTGCACTATAAATGGGCATAGGCATGTAACAATTACGAGGGATTGAAGCATATAAAGACGCTAGTGCGCAGAGTAGTCTACATAAAGAAATGAAAGTAGATGAAATAAGCTGATTTGGAGCCTTTTGTATGTTTTTAATAAAATAAGGGGGAAAATTATGATGGCAAAAGTTGGTTTTATTGGATTAGGTATTATGGGGAAACCGATGGTATTAAACTTATTAAAAGCTGGTATTGATACTACTGTTTATGATGTTAATCCAAAAGCAGTTGAAGCATTAGTAGAAGCTGGAGCGAAAGCAGCTACTTCTCCTAAAGAACTGGCAACTGGTAGTGATGTTGTTATTACAATCGTACCAAATGCAGCAATCGTAAAGTCGCTTTTAGAAGGGGAAGATGGTATCTTAGCTGGCGCAAAACCTGGAACAGTTATTGTTGATATGAGTTCGGTATCTCCTGTAGATTCTCAGAAATTTGCTGAAGTTGCAGCAAAATATGATTGCCCATTCCTTGATTCACCGGTAAGCGGTGGGGAACCTGGTGCAATCAATGCAACACTCGCATATATGATTGGCGGTGATGAAGCTGTTGTTGAAAAAATTAAAGATGTTTTCTTGGCAATGGGTAAATCAATTACTGTTATAGGTCCTAACGGCAGCGGTTCTGTAGCAAAATTGGCAAACCAAATTATTGTTAACTTAAATATTGCTGCCGTGTCTGAAGCGCTTGTGCTAGCTCAAAAAGCTGGTGCCGATCCAGAAAAAGTTTACCAAGCAATCCGCGGTGGTCTTGCAGGCAGCGTTGTTCTTGATGCAAAAGCTCCTATGATGTACAATCGGAACTTTAAACCAGGTGGAACCCTTGCCATTAACTTAAAAGATATAACAAATGTTATGGATACGGCTCAAAGCCTTGATGTTCCATTAATTCTTACTAGCCAATTAAAACAAATCATGCACAGCTTAAAAGCTGACGGTCACATTATGGATGACCATGGCGGAATTGTTCAATTTTATGAAAAATTAGCAGGTGTTGAAGTAAAAAAAGGCAGCTAATTTCGGTTAAAAGTTAATTAAGTCGGAATAGGTGGCAGCCCATCTATTCCAAGCTATTTAATAGGTAATAGGAGTGTGCGGAATGGAAAAAGTATTAAAAAATGAAATCTTTGCTACAATTCCAGATGTTGATGAAGCTAAGGTTAATGGGGAAATAGCTAAAGCTTTACAAAATTTTGGCAAGAAAATTATTGTTCTTGATGATGATCCGACAGGAATTCAAACTGTTCATGGTGTGTCAGTATATACTGACTGGTCAAAGGAAAACATTGAGGCCGGTTTCAAAGAAGAAAATTCGATATTTTTTATTTTAACTAACTCCCGGAGCTTTACTGAAGAAGAGACAGCCAAGGCACATCAGGAAATGGCAACCAACATATTAGAAGTATCTAAAAAAGTTGGCAAAGGATTCATGATTATTAGCAGAGGCGATTCTACACTCCGTGGCCATTATCCCCTTGAAACTAAAGTGCTTAAAGACACCCTTGAAAAAGACGGTACTACAAGAATTGATGGTGAAGTGCTTATGCCTATTTTTAAAGAAGGCGGACGCTTTACGATCGGAAATGTGCATTATGTACAGGAAGGCGACTATTTGACTCCAGCGGGACAAACCGAGTTTGCCAAAGATAAAACCTTTGGTTATGCTAGTTCCAATCTGGGGGATTATATCGAAGAAAAAAACAAGGGCGTTTATAAAGCGAAAGATGTTACCTATATTTCTTTAGAAAGTATTAGAAGCTTTGATATTGATGGAATTGCTGCCCAATTAGAAAAAGCTTCTGATTTCGGTAAAGTAGTTGTCAACGCTGTTGACTATGTAGATGTAAAAGTATTCTCGATTGCTCTTATTAAAGCGATGGCTGCAGGGAAAAACTTCATGTTCCGCACAGCGGCTGCGTTTACTAAAGTAATTGGCGGGGTAAGCGATAAACCGCTTCTTCTTAAAAAGGATTTGGTTGCCGAGGGCAGCACTGCAGGCGGCCTCGTAATTATCGGCTCACATGTTAAAAAGACAACAGAACAGTTTGAAGAACTAAAAACATTAGATTTTGTGAATTTTATCGAATTTAATCATCTCTTGGTGTTAGAACCGACCGCAGTATTAGAAGCGGAAATCAGCCGTATTGTAAAAACAGCTGAAGGACACATCCAAAACGGAGAAACAGTAGCCGTTTACACTGGGCGTAAACGTTTTGAGCTTGGGGCCGATAATAAGGAAGAAGAACTCAAAGTTGCTGTAAAAATATCGGATTCTGTAACAAGCATAGTAGAGCGTATTCAAACTAAGCCAAGCTTTCTCATTGCGAAAGGCGGTATTACATCAAGTGACGTAGGAACCAAAGGTTTGGCTGTGAAAAAAGCAACTGTTGCTGGGCAAGTTAAACCAGGTGTACCTGTATGGCTTACTGGCAGCGAAAGCAAATTTCCTGGACTTCCCTACATTATTTTCCCAGGAAATGTCGGTACAAAAACTACTTTAAAAGAAGTTGTTGAGATGCTTGGCAGCAAATAACAAATGTAAGGAGTAACAACTATGCTGACAACATTAAGTACTTTGCTGAACGCGGCTAAGCAGGAAAAGAAGGCGGTTGGTGCGTTTAATATATATAATTTGGAGACGATTCTGGCAGTAGTTGAGGCAGCCAACCGCCTAAAATCACCTGTAATTCTTTCCTTCGGGGAAGGCTATTTTACTCATGCGCCAGTGGAAACGATTGCTTCAATTGTTAAAGAAATTTGCACTCCCCTTGATATTCAAGTAGCTCTGCACCTTGATCATGCGAAAGAACTAAAATCAATTGCTCGCGCTATTCGGGCTGGCTTTACTTCAGTAATGTATGATGGTTCAGCTTTGCCCCTTTCTGAGAATATTCAAAAGACAAAATATATTGTAGAGTATGCCCATGCAGTGGGCGTAAGTGTAGAGGGCGAACTGGGTTATATGAATAATGAAGATGGTACCTGCGAGGAAGGACTGGATTTAGAAAAAGGATATACCAGGGTACGAGATGCCGCTCAATATGTAAATTGCACGGGAATTGATGCATTGGCAGTGGCTGTAGGCAATGCCCATGGTATTTATAAAGGGACACCAACATTAGATTTTACAAGGCTTGATGAAATTGCGCAGGCCACTACAGTCCCCATTGTTTTACACGGCTGTTCTGGTATACCTGATGACTACATTAAAAAGGCAGTATCATTAGGTGTGGCTAAAATAAATGTGAATACAGAAATTTCAACAGGGGCAGTAATGGCAGCAAGAGAGTTTTTAGCTAAGAATACCGAAAAGGGATTACGTTTTGAAACATTGCTAATGGATGCACGTCATACTATGAGCGCAACAGTTGAACGGTTTATAAAACTCTTAAGCTGATGAGTTATGTAAATAATTTTTTAAAATATAGTTGGAGGGTTTAATCATGAGTGATGTAACGTATTTAGTGATGTGTCTCCTTGTTGCAATCGCTTTAATTGTATTTCTTATTATGAGAGTAAAGTTGAGCGCATTTGTTGCATTAACTATTTCTGGTCTCACGCTTGGTATTTTATCAGGTATGCCTCTTGAGAAAATTGCAGGATCCTTTCAAGCAGGTATGGGAAGTACGTTAGGATTTCTTGCAACTGTTCTTGGACTTGGAACAATTCTTGGAAGGATGCTTGAGGTTTCAGGTGGGGCGCAACGTTTGGCAAAAACGTTAATTAAAGCGTTTGGTGAAAGAAACGCTCATTGGGCCATGATGTTTGTAGCCTTTATTTGTGGTATTCCTGTATTCTTTCAGGTCGGTTTTGTTTTATTAATCCCAGTTATGTTTAGTATTGCCATTCAAACTAAGATGTCACTAATAAAAATCGGAATTCCCGTTGTTGCTGGATTGATAGTAGTACATGGCTTAGTACCTCCACATCCAGCTGCCTTAGCAATTGTTGGCACGCTTAAAGCAGATGTTGGAACAACTATTATCTACTCTTTGCTTATTGGATTACCTGCGGCGATTATCGCTGGACCAATTTTTGGTAGCATAGTATCGAAGTATGTTAAGGCGAATCCATCGGAACAGCTTTTTAAAAGCGAACTGATACCGGATGAAAAGCTGCCGGGATTTACAACGACACTTTTTACAATACTTTTACCAATGATAATTATGGTAATAAAAACGATTGCTGAATTATTATTACCGAAAGATGCGGCGTTTTTACCGCTTATATCATTTTTAGGAAATCCAATCACAGCACTTTTGATTTCAGTAGTCTATTCCTATTTTACCCTCGGCTTTACAAGAGGTTTGATGAAAGAAGATATATTAAAAATAACTGATGGCTGTTTCGGGCCAGTAGCAGGCATACTGCTCGTTATCGGTGCAGGCGGAGCATTTAATCAGGTACTGCAGGACAGCGGAATAGGCAAAGCATTAGGTGGAGTTCTTACAAACCTTCATATGAATCCGATACTCTTAGCATGGATTATTGCTCTTATAATGAGATTTGCGGTAGGTTCCACTACTGTTGCCATGGTTACCGCTGCTGGTATCATTCTTCCAATTATACCTAGTTTCCCAAACCTTAATCCATCACTTTTATGTGTAGCCATTGGGGCGGGCGGAGTTGGATTATCACACGTAAATGACTCAGGATTCTGGATAGTTAAAGAATATTTTGGCATGTCGGTACAGGATACCTTCAAAACATGGACACTTTCTACAACGATTGCTTCTGTCGTTGCTTTTGCGGGCGCAATGATATGTAGTGTGCTTTTATAATGGCTATTTTCTCATATTGAAAATTGTTATAAGAATATAGTACCACTTTTGGTGAAAAGAACGATTTTACGGCTCTTTTCACCAAAAGTAATTTAAAGGGCGTAGTTGGTTTGTCAAATATAAGTAGCATTAGGGAGTGTGGGAAAATGAGTACTTTGGCACAAGTATTAAGGGCAAACAGTGAATTTATGAACTCTAAATCGATACAAAAAATTCATGAAAACAACCATTCAGTTAGCAAATTTCCGAATCGGCACTTAGCTATATTTACTTGTATGGACACAAGGTTAGTTGAATTTCTTGAGCCAGCTATGGGAATAAAGCGTGGTGAGGTAAAGGTAATAAAAAATGCTGGTAATTCGATTACAGGACCGTTTGCGTCTACCATCCGCAGCCTTGTAGTATCCATTTTCGAACTAGGGGTTAAGGAAATCATGATAATCGGTCATATGGATTGTGGTATTGCTCATTCCACATCAAGAGAATTAATCGAAAAGATGCTTTCACGAGGTATTTCTCTAGACGCGATTCGCATGGTAGAGTCGGAACTAGAATTATGGTTAGATCAATTCCACAATCCCATCGACAATGTTAAAAGTGTTGTGTACAAAATTCGGTGTAATCCTCTGATTCCTAAAGATATTCCCGTACATGGACTTATATTTAACCCAAATACTGGAGCAATTAATGTTGTAATTGATGGATATAAGAGTAATATAGAAGAATACGGCACTTATAATGCAATTGATGTAGATGAATTAGAACAGATATAGGGAGAGTATACATGAACAATGGGAATGATCAGTTTTTATTATCAATGGTAATTATCATATTAGGATATCTGTTGAGAAAAATAAATTTAATCAAAGAACAGGATGGTGAAAGCCTATCCCGATTAATATTCAATATCACTCTCCCTGCTTTGATTATTAATACTTTTAATACAATTACCATTGATTTTTCTCTTATATTGATAACTATAATTGGTATTGTATATGGTGTGTTTATGGCTTTAGTGGGCGTAGTTGTATTTAAAAATGAAGATAGAGCCACTCGGGGAATGCTTTCGATGCTAGTTCCTTCATTTAATATTGGATTATTTGCATACCCGATTGTAGAGGCTATTTGGGGACAAGAGGGGATTAAATACTTTGGGATGTTTGATGTAGGCAATTCATTGGTCATATTTGGCGTCTCCTACATCATAGCCGGTTATTTTTCTTCTGATAGTTCAGATTTAAGTTTTACCAGTGTCCTTAGTAAACTCTTAAAATCTGTCCCTTTGCTATCCTATCTAATTGCTTTCTCTCTCTCTGCCATAGGGGTACATTTTTCGGGGATTGTTGTTGATTGTACACAAATCTTAGGGCGTGCTAACATGCCGCTCTCCTTGCTGCTCTTGGGAGTATATTTAAATTTTTCCTTAGAATCAAATTATTTGAAAAATATGGCCAAAGTGTTGGCCTTACGATATTTGGTTGGATTAGCGGTAGGTACAACATTTTTTTTCATAATGCCTTTTGATAGAATGTTTAAATACACCATGTTGATTGGACTATTGCTTCCTATGCCTACGGCGGTCATACAATATGCAATAGAGTTTGATTATGACCAGAAGTTTGTGGGGACTGTAACGAATATAACAATACTATTGAGCTTCTTTTTAATATGGATAATTATCAGCATGCCAAATATGCTGATGCCTTAAGCTTGAAAAAATCATAAAGAAATAATCCGGGATATTGTAAAAAAATACATATGTTTCGTAAAGAGCGGATCTGCCGAAAACAATTTGCCCTATCCGATTGACAGATTTGTCATAAAGACTTATCATTGAATAATAGTTAACTAGTTAACTATTATTCAATGATAAGAAGGTGAAAAGTATGGAATGCTCAGAATTGCTATTACATCAACTTTTTCAAACGGTCCGTATTATTTCCAAAGGTTTAAATAAGAACTTAGAGTCTCATGGAATCTATAGCTCTGAGTGGTCAATTATAACGACATTAAAGGAAAAAAAATCAATGACCCAGGGAGCATTAGCAAGCTATTTAAATATTGAGCCACCTGCAGTATCTAAAAGTTTAGTCAAACTAGAACAAAAGGGGCTAATCATGAGGATTCCGGGGGATGACAAAAGAGAAAAGAAAGTAATTTTAACTGAAAAAGCCGAAGAGCAATACCTGACTTGGAGCCAAATAGTAGGGCATCATAGAAAAGCGATTTTAGCAAATGTGCCTAAGGAAAAACAAAAGGAAGTAACAACATTGCTAAAAACAATTTTTCAAAGTGCTCAGCAGTACGAGGGACTTTAGATAGCAGCACAGAAATCCTAGTGGTGAGAAAAGGGCAACTTAAATGGAGGATATGATGGAAATAAAAAAGGATGAAAGTAGCAGTGCTACATCATTGTGGTCAAAAAACTTTTTATTACTTATATTTGGGAATTTTTTTGTATATCAAGGAATATTGATGTTGATTCCAACCTTTCCACTATATATAAAACAAATTGGCGGGAATGATTTAGAAGCTAGTCTTCCTTTTGCGGTTGTTTCGATTTCTGCTCTGATTGTTCGCTCCATTAGCGGCAATGCAGCAGACACATATGGACGAAGGCCGCTACTGATAATCGGCATGAGTCTCCTTATTATTTTTAATTGTTCTTATTTTCTAGTTTCAGGAATGGCCATTATTCTAGTATTGCGATTTTGTCAGGGAATCGGTTGGGGAATGACATCGACAGTGCTAGCAACGATTATGTCTGACATTGTATCCGCTAAAAGGCGGGGGGAGGGTACAGGATATTTCGCATTATCCATTATTCTTGGAACGTCTTTTGCAACAGTCTTAGGAATTGAAGCTATGAAGCGTTATAACTTTGACGTCATTCTAACTATTTCTACAATTCTAGTTGCTCTTGGGATGGCATTAACGCAAGGTATATCAATTGCGCCGATACCAAAATTACATAAATCAAAACCTATTACACAAGGGTTTAGTTGGAATGATTTATTTGAAAAAAATGCATTATTGCCTGCATTTCTATGTTTCTTACATTCAATTACCTTTGGTGGGATTATGAGTTTTATCATATTATTTGGTCAAGAAACTGGTATTGAAAATGTGGGGCTATATTTCGTCGGCCATGTTTCAATGATTTTAATCAGCCGTCCCTTTGCGGGAAAACTATTCGACCGAAAGGGGCATTCATTTGTAATCATACCAGGCGTACTGCTTATGATAATTGGTCTCTTTATCTTATCCTATGCAACCTCCATGTACTCTTTAGTTGCAGCCTCATTATGTTATGGATTAGGATATGGAGCGGCCCATCCTTCACTGCAAGCATGGGCAATTCAACGATCTCCCGAAGAACGTAAGGGCGCAGCCAATGGAACATTCTTATCTTCTTTGGATTTAGGATATGCAGTTGGTGCCGTATTGTTGGGCTTAATTGCTACCCACACTAACTATGCTACTATGTATCGAATCTCTGTTTTGTTTTTAGTAGTGTTTGCCGTGATCTATGGGTATCACCTGATAAAGGCGAAACAAGATAGTGTTAATGAAAATGAATATGATGAAGAATCAGCATGATCAATATTGGGTAAATGCAGTCTTCAGGTAATGGTGAGAAAGCTCAGCGGAGGCTATATAGATAAATTTGAGGAGGTATTTATAATGTCTTTAAAGTACAAAAAATTATTTGAGCCAGTTAAAATAGGCTCCTTAGAGGTAAAAAACCGTTTTGCCATGGCGCCTATGGGGCCTTTAGGACTTGCAGATGCTGAAGGAGGCTTTAATCAGCGTGGGGTGGAATACTATACCGCTCGTGCCCGGGGTGGTACTGGTCTTATTATTACAGGGGTAACTTTTGTAGATAACGTTGTTGAAGAACATGGAATGCCAAGTGTTCCTTGTTCTACTCACAATCCTTTGCATTTTATTCGTACAGCCCGTGAAATGACAGAACGCATTCATGCCTATGATGCAAAGGTTTTTCTGCAGTTAAGCGGCGGTTTTGGCAGAGTAACGATACCGACTAATTTAGGCGAGTTTCCTCCGGTTGCCCCTTCACCCATTCAGCATCGCTGGCTTGACAAAACTTGTAGAGAAATGACAATTGAAGAGATTAAATCTATCGTTAAAAAATTTGGCGACGGTGCGGTAAGTGCTAAACGGGCGGGTTTTGACGGCGTGCAGATTCATGCGGTTCATGAAGGTTACCTGATTGACCAGTTTGCCATCTCTTTTTTCAATAACAGAACCGATGAATACGGAGGTCCTTTGGAAAATCGTCTGCGCTTTGCCCGCGAAATTGTGGAAGAAATCAAAAAAAGATGTGGCAAGGATTTCCCTGTTACCTTGCGGTATAGTCCTAAAAGCTTCATAAAGGACTGGCGCGAAGGCGCTTTGCCTGGTGAAGAATTCGAAGAGAAGGGCAGAGATATCCCGGAAGGTATCGAAGTGGCAAAACTGCTTGTGGCCTACGGCTATGATGCCCTAGACATAGATGTGGGATCTTACGATTCCTGGTGGTGGAGTCATCCTCCAATGTATCAGAATAAAGGACTCTATATTCCTTATGCTAAAATCATCAAAGACGTAGTAGATGTACCTATCATTTGTGCAGGACGTATGGACAATCCTGATTTAGCCTTAAGTGCAATAAATGACGGTGCTTGTGATATGATAAGTCTTGGTCGTCCGCTATTGGCAGATGAAAGTTATGTCAATAAGCTTCGAGGGGGAAAAACAGCGGATATTCGGCCTTGTTTATCTTGTCAGGAAGGCTGCATGGGACGTATCCAGGAGTATTCTGTGCTCAACTGCGCCGTAAATTCTGCTGCGTGCAGAGAAAAAGACGTTGCACTTTTTCCGACACTCAAGAGCAAAAAGGTAGTGGTTGTCGGCGGCGGAGTCGCAGGATGTGAAGCGGCAAGAGTATTAGCATTAAGAGGACATAAACCTGTAATTTATGAAAAATCTAGCCGGTTGGGCGGTAATCTAATTCCCGGCGGGGCGCCTGATTTTAAAGAAGATGACCACGCTTTAGTTGCTTGGTATGAACATACGCTCAAGGAACTTGGGGTAGAAATTAATCTAAACACCGAAGTCAATGCAAATTTGCTCAGCGGAATCTCTGCAGATGCTACCATCATTGCGACAGGATCAAAACCCAAAATGTTCAGTTTTGGCGATGACAGTAAAGTATATGCTGCCGCAGATGTATTGTTAAAGAAGGTTGATTCTGGCAAAAATGTAGTAATTGTAGGTGGTGGACTTGTAGGCTGCGAACTTGCTATTTGGTTGGCACGGAGCAAAAAAAATGTTACTCTGGTCGAGATTCAAGATAAGCTGTTAGCTGTAAACGGTCCACTCTGCCATGCCAATTCAGAAATGCTAGAAAGACTGGTACCATTTAGCGGTGTCGAAGTATTAACCTCCTCGAAGGTTGTGAAAACCACGGAAAAAGGCGTTATAGTAAACAGCAACGGTAATGACCGCGAACTTCCTGCGGATAGCGTTGTCCTTGCCGTAGGCTACAGCGCTGAAAACTCCCTCTATAACGAGATTAAATATGAATACGCTGATGTTCATTTAATCGGTGATGCTCGTAAAGTGGCAAATATCATGTATGCGATTTGGGATGCTTATGAGGTTGCTTCAAATTTGTAACATATAAAAAAAACATAATGAACCGTGAACTGTTTTTATAGCAGGATTTAGTATTTATAAAAGAGAATCTCCCCATAATCAACCGTTAGTAGATTTATGGAGAGATTCTCTTTTGATTTGACGTAGCGGTGAAATGTGGAAAAATTAAAGTGATTTATAAGGACATTTTCTCGCGATAGGCTACATAGTTACATTATTACAAGTTAAACATAAATCATTAAACGCTATTGACAGAAAAGATAATTAACTATATACTTAAAAACAAGTGGTACGTACCACTTGCGATAATATTAAAAAATAAGTTGATTTAGGATGGTAGACGGTGCACATAGACAAAACAAGTAGGATTCCTCTATATTGTCAGCTTATGGATATTTTAGTAAGTGAAATCCAGACAAATATGCGAGAAGAAGATCAATTACCCTCTGAGCGGGAAATATGTGAAAAATTTAATGTCAGTAGGGCAACTGTTAGGCAAGCCATGCAGGAAATGGAACAGGAAGGTTATATCTATCGATCACATGGGAAAGGAACATTTGTTGCGCCTCAGAAAGTAAATCAGGAACTATTAAAATTTTATAGTTTTACTGAGGAAATGAAAAAGATGGGTAAAAACCCTTCTTCGATCGTACTAAATTTTGACATTATTGATTGTGGAAAAAAAATCAGTAAAAATTTAGCTATCGAAGAAAACCAAAAGGTATATAAAATTGTTCGATTACGATTAGCTGACAATAAGCCGATGATGATTGAGACGACTTATTTGCCTTACGATAGGTTTCCTGATATTACGCGAGAAGAATTGGAAAAAACGGCTATGTATGATGTTTTTACACAAAGGTTCGCTGTCAAAATCACTTCAGCTAAAGAAAAATTCCAGTCTGTTACTACTAATATGGAAGAAGCTAAATATTTACAGGTTGCTAAAGAAATTCCCAGCTTGAAGATTGAACGATTTACCTTTGAGAATGACCATATTATTGAATATACTGTAAGCATTGCTAGAGGCGATAAAATTGAGTATTGTATTACGTTAGAAAAATAATAGAGCTGCCAATTGACTCTATTATTTTATTTTACCAATAGTGGTACGGACGTCATGATGAGTCCGAATGGTAAATTAGATATAGAAGAGGAGTGGTTAAATCTACGGATTCGTGCTAAATCCAGGAAATTATTGATTGTGGAAAGGACATTCTGCAAAATGGAACAAAGGTTCATATTCTATATGTTCAAATGTATGCTTTTCTAAACTCTCTGGCATTGGGGATTACTTCCGACAATCCCAGCTTTGATGGTACCGTAAATCGCGTGGTATAAGGAGTTAATATTTAGTGAAAAGTGAACTGATTTTGGGGGAGTGATAGGTATGCCGAATATTTTATTGACAAGAATTGATAATCGTTTGATTCATGGGCAGGTAGGAATGACTTGGTCTAATCATCTAGGAACCAATTTAATTGTAGTTGCTAATGACAAGGTTGCTACTGATGATGTGCAGCAAAATTTAATGGATATGGCGGTATCTGATGTGGTAGGAACAAGATATTTTACTATTCAAGAGACGATAGAGAAAATACATTATGCTGCGGATGATCAACTGATTTTTCTGGTAGTAAGAAATCCGCAGGATGTTGTGAAATTAGTAGAAGGGGATGTGCCGATTAGCAAAGTCAATATTGGAAATATGCATTTTAGTGAAGGAAAACAACAAATTACCAGTACTGTTTCTTTAGATGAAGCTGACAAAGAAGCCTTTCGAAGGTTATGTGAGCTAGGGGTTGAACTGGAAATTCGTCGGGTTCCTGATGAAAGCAGTATTGATATTTTAAAATTCTTATAGTAAAGATGTTTCTGTATTAATAATTCGGAGGTGATGGTAATTAATCATATTGTCAGCAATGGGAATTTAAAAATAGGAGTGATAACATGTTTGGTGAAGCGTTACTGATTGCAATTTGGGCATTTATTGCTGGTATCGATTTGTTTGATGGCTTAACTCATGTTCATAGACCATTGGTTACAGGGCTCGTTGTTGGACTTATTCTTGGTGATTTACAAACAGGTTTAATTACTGGTGCTACCTTGGAATTAGTGTGGATGGGGATGGTACCATTGGCTGGTGCCCAACCACCGAATGTGGTTATTGGCGGAATTATTGGATGCGCTTTTGCTATCTTGACCCAACAGGACCCTAAAGTGGCTGTTGGTGTTGCTGTTCCGTTTGCGGTTGCTGTTCAAGGGGCTATTACCTTGATGTTTACAATTTTTTCCCCTATTATGCACAAAGCAGATACCTATGCAGAAAATGCTGATACCAAAGCCATTGCCCGTATTAATTACATAGGAATGTTATTCTTAGGATTATTTTATGCCCTGATTGCCTTTTTACCCATATACTTTGGTGCTGATCTAGCAAAAAGCGTAGTTTCTTCTTTGCCTCAATGGTTTATTGGTGGCTTATCAGTCGCAGGTGGTATGATGCCAGCCATTGGTTTTGCCATGTTGCTAAAAATTATGTATAAAAAAGAATATGCTATGTTCTTGATTATTGGTTTTATTCTCGCGACTTATTTGAAACTTCCACTATTGGCAGTAGCCATTGTCGCCGTTTGCGTGGCTGGATATGATTACTATATGAACAAGAATAATACTGACAAACCAGCTAAAAGGGAGGTAAGAAGTCATGGAATCTAATATCGCTAGCTATCAAGATACTTCTATCGAGAAAGTGATAACTAAGAAAGAATTAAATAGAATGGTCTGGCGATCATTATTTTTGCAAGCTTCCTTTAATTACGAGCGGATGCAGGCGTGTGGTTGGTTGTATAGTATGATTCCTGCCTTGGAAAAAATTCATAAAAATAAGCAAGATTTGGCGAAATCAATGAAAATGCATATGGAGTTTTTTAATACCCATCCCTTCCTCGTAACTTTTATTATGGGTATCGTAGCTGCTATGGAAGAAAACAAAGAAGAGCAAGAAACCATTCGTGGTATTAAAGTAGCTACTATGGGGCCGTTGGGCGGCATTGGTGACGCCATGTTCTGGCTGACTGCATTACCTATTACAGCAGGTATTGGTGCTTCTCTCGCCATTGATGGTAATATTCTAGGACCGATTATCTTCTTGGTGTTGTTTAATATCATTCACTTTGGACTGCGCTTTGGTCTGATGAGTTATGGTTACAATACTGGCGTGCGTGCGATGCAATCTTTGAAGGAAAATACCAAATATGTTTCGCGGGCAGCCAATATCGTTGGTTTAACAGTAATCGGTGCGTTAATTGCCTCATATATCAGCTTGAAAATTCCTTTAGTTGTTACTGCCGGGCAGGCTAAAGTAGCACTACAGGCTGATGTGTTAGATAAAGTTTTGCCGAATATGCTTCCTTTTGGTTATACCATTTTAATGTACTATCTGCTAAATAAAAACTTCTCACCAGTGAAATTAATTTTATTAACTGTAATTATTGGAATAGTTGGTAAATTGGTAGGTTTATTGTAATACAAGGGATGGATCAGAGATAAGAAGGGAACTTACTCTGATCCACATTTACTAATGGAGACTAGGAGGTAATAGATATGGTAGGAATTGTAATAACTGGTCACGGTCAATTTGCTACAGGGCTATTAAGCTCGTTACAACTGATTGCCGGAGATTTTGCTAATGTGGCAGCTGTAGATTTTGCTGTAAATACTTCTACAGAGGACCTGAGTGAAAAATTAACACAGGCAGTACAAGATTTTGCTAATTGCGATAAGGTTATGTTCTTTACTGATTTGATGGGGGGGTCACCCTTTCGTTGCTGCGTTCTAATTGGTCAAGAGGGGATTGAGAGTAAGATTATTGCCGGAGCTAATTTGCCAATGTTGTTAGAAATAGTTTTTGCTAGAGATTCTGGGAATTTGGAAGTGTTGAAAAATATAGCCTTAGAAGTGGGGAAAAATGCTATAAAATGTTTTGGTGATGAGCCCAAAGTCAAAAAAAACATAGCTACAATGGGGATTTAAGTATGGAAAGATTAAGGTATGCTATTGCTGCTGGGAAGATATATACAGAAGATGAGATTATCGAAAATGGTGTAGTCATTGTAGAGAATGGCAGCATTGTTGCTATTAAGGAGAAAGATGCTAACTTGCAGGCAAAGGTTCTCTATGATTTTTCTGAGTTTCAGGTACTTCCTGGGCTCATAGATACTCATATTCATGGAGCCAATGGTTGTGATACTATGCAAGCTGATTTCACTGCATTGAATGAGATATCTAACTATTTGGCGACAAAAGGCATTACAGCTTTTGTACCTACGACAGTAACTGATGAACTGCCTAAGATCAAAAGGGCATTGGCTAATGTAAATGCTTGTATGGGAGAGGTTGAGGGAGCCCAAATATTAGGTTCTTATGTAGAAGGGCCGTATATTACGCCAGAACATAGGGGTGCCCATCCGGAAAAGTTGATTCGTGAAATTCGTCTGACAGAAATGGAAGAATTAATTGTTGCCTCAGGAAATACGGTGAGAACTGTTGCTTTGGCTCCTGAGAAACAAAATTCTCTGGCTCTTATTAAATACTTACATCAGGTGGGCACTCATGTGGCCATTGGACATACTAGTGCTACTTATGAAGAAGTGCAGCAGGCAGCTGAGGCTGGGGCTAATATTGCAGTACACACCTATAATGGCATGCGGGGTCTTCATCATCAAGAGCCGGGAACATTAGGGGCAGTATTGGTAAACGATAAGATTTATACAGAATTAATTGCTGATTTTACTCATGCCCATCCAGCAGCAATGGAAATTCTTTTGCGCTGTAAACCTAAGGATAAGGTTATTTTAATTAGTGATGCTATAGAGGCTACTGGTTTGCCAGATGGGAAATATATGTTGGGCACGTTACAGATAGTTGTGAAAAAGGGCATTGCACGGACGGAAAGTGGGTCTTTGGCTGGTAGTACTACTAATTTATTGCAGTGCGTTCAGGGATTAATTGAGAAAATGGCGGTTCCACCTTTGTCTGCAGTGCATATGGCTTCTCTCAATCCTAGTAAACTTCTGGGGGTGGACTCTATCATAGGAAGCATTAAACGTGGCAAACAGGCCGATTTTGTAGTGGTAGATAATAATTTTGAGGTTGTGATGACTGTGGTAAAAGGTAAAGTAGTTTACCAGAGATAGGCAATACATTTTACTTGTAGGAGGTTACTGGTATGAGAGGGATTATATCTACCAAAGAAATGTTACTTAGCGCACAGCAAGGCAAGTATGCTGTTCCAGCCTTTAATATACACAATCTAGAAACTTTACAGGTGGTGGTGGAAGAGGCAGCTAACTTTGAGACACCGCTTATTTTGGCAGGTACGCCTGGTACTATCAAGTATGCTGGTGGAGAGTATTTGGTGGCAATGGCTAAGGCGGCTGCTTCGAAATATAATATTTCCTTAGCACTGCATTTAGATCATTTTGAAGATGTGGCAGAAATTAAGCAATATATTGATATGGGGTTTACATCAGCTATGATTGATGCCTCACATCAACCTTTTGAAAAAAATATTGTGATGGTAAAAGAGGTGGTGGAATATGCCCATACCCATGGGGTTACTGTAGAAGCTGAACTGGGCAGGTTGGGTGGTCAGGAGGATGATTTGGTTGTAGAGAGCAAAGATTCTGCCTACACTGACCCCTTAGCTGCGGTCGAGTTTGTTGAGCGAACAAAGATAGACTCCTTGGCAGTTGCTATAGGTACAGCGCATGGTTTATATAAGGGAAAGCCTAAATTAGATTTTGATCGGTTAGCCGAAATTAGAAGTAAAGTGTCCGTGCCTCTAGTGCTTCATGGTGCATCTGATGTACCCAATGACATGGTACGCAGATGTATTGAGCTTGGTATCACAAAAGTCAATATTGCCACCGATTTAAAGATACCTTTTGCCACTGCTGTTAAAGACTATTTCCAGCATAATCCTGACGCTAATGATCCGCGTAGATATATGATGCCAGGCAAAGTAGCAATGGGACTGGTGGTTATAGATAAAATTATCATGTGTGGAAGCGCTGGTAGAGCCTGATTATCATTATACTTTGAATAATCATTGGGCAAAGGTTGATAAAAATGCTCCGGGAGAGAAAGGAGTTGATGCCGGCTTAGTGTGACTAGTAAATAGGGTGAAGATGGTAGGTAAAAAAGTATAAGGGATGGTTATGTGTGTAGTAAACATTATTTGAAAGCATTGGTAGAACAGCAAAAAAAGGGAGTTCCTCGTGGTATTTATTCGGCTTGTAGTGCCAATGAATATGTAATTGAAGCGGTGATGGAACGTGCATTAAAAGATAACGAATATATTCTTATTGAGGCAACCGCTAACCAAGTCAATCAGTTTGGTGGATATACAGGTATGAAACCGGCGGATTTTCGTGATTTTGTATATTCCTTAGCCAGAAAGGTCAATTTTCCTGTGGATAAAATAATTCTTGGTGGTGATCATTTAGGGCCCTTAACTTGGAAAAATGAGCCGGCAGCTTCAGCTATGCAAAAATCTCAAGAATTGATAAAGCAGTATGTTATGGCTGGGTTTAATAAGATCCATATCGATACTAGCATGAATTTGGCTGATGATCCTCAAAACTGTCAAATTGATACAGCTGTGATTGCCGAAAGAGGAGCTATGTTGTGTAAAGAATCCGAAATAGCCTTTGCAAAGTTGCAAGCGGTTAATCCTAGGGCAGTGCATCCTGTATATATTGTGGGCAGCGAGGTACCTATACCAGGAGGTAGCCAAGAAGCGGAAGAAGGTCTTCACATTACCAAAGCTTTGGATTTTGAGAATACAGTGGCTGCTTTTAAAGAGGCCTTTCAACTCCATGGCCTTGCTAATGCTTGGAATAATGTTATTGGGGTAGTTGTGCAGCCGGGTGTAGAATTTGGCGATGAAACCATACATGAATATAGCCGCTCAGCTGCTCAGGAACTTACCCAAGCTTTGAAGAAATATCCGGGAATTATATTTGAAGGGCATTCGACTGATTACCAAACACCCCAGGCGCTAAAAGAAATGGTGGAAGATGGAATTGCCATTTTGAAAGTAGGTCCTGCATTAACGTTTGCCATGAGAGAGGGGCTATTTGCCTTACGTCACATGGAAGCTGAATTGTTTCGGTATAGGCCGGAAATCGAACAGTCTCAGTTCATAGAAGTATTGGACTCATTTATGGTTCGCAATCCCGAAAACTGGAGAATGCATTACTATGGAGATTCGGCTAAAATTCGATATGCCAGAAAATACAGTTTTTCTGATCGATGCAGATATTATGTACCAGTGCCCGAGGTTAAGGACTCAATTAACAGGCTGGTCATGAATTTAAGTTCAGTTGATATTCCATTAACGCTGATAAATCAGTTTATGCCAATTCAATATAATAAAATTCGCAGTGGCTTATTGAAGAAGGACCCAGAAAATCTGCTGAAAGATCGCATCATCAACTGCATAGATGATTATATGTATGCTACAAAATTATAGGGCCAACAACCAACGATTAATAATCTTATACATTACATAATAAAAAAGAGGAGTGAATATTGTGAGCAAGTTGTTAGGTTTTACTGAAAATGAAGCAGTAAATAAAAAAATGGAAAATACCATTCGTGAAATCTCACGTCAACCAAATGTATGGAAAGCAATATATGATAAGGTATTAATGAGAAAAAAAGAAATTGAAAGCTTTATGGAAAAGATAGATAAAAGCACTAGAATCATTTTTACAGGTGCGGGCAGCTCTGGTTTTGTAGGCGATTCATTAGCGCCAGCTGTTAGAGAAGAATTAGGTTATCATCATATTGAATCAATACATACGACAGATATTGTTGCAAATCCATCACAATATTTAGTAAAGGATGCTAAAACATTATTGATATCCTTTGGTAGGTCGGGGGATAGTCCCGAAAGTATTGCAGCGATTGAAATTGCTGAAAATAATATTAAGGACTTATTCCACATTATTATAACTTGCAACTCCCAAGGAAAATTAGCGAGTTTCAATAATGAAAGGACAATAAACTTTGTTTTTGACGAAGCTGGTGATAAAGGGTTTGCAATGACTAGTAGTGTCACAGGAATGATGCTGGCAGCATATAGCATTTTAAATATTGCAAAAGATGTGAGTGGTGATGTTGCAAAAATTGTAGCTTATACCGAAGAACTGATCAATACTAAATATCCTATCATATTTGATTCGTACAAAAATGGTGTAGATAGACTGGTTGTTTTGGGGGCCGGTAATTTACTTGGCGCGGCTAAGGAATCAGCATTAAAATTGCTCGAATTGACAGCCGGCAAAATAATATCTCGCTATGATACACCAATGGGATTTCGCCATGGACCTAAAGCGATGCTAACACCCAATACGACTATTTTATATTTTGTATCAAACAACGAGTACACACAGAAATATGATCTAGATATGTTAAAAGAACTGTCACAGGCTAGCAAATATAATTTAATAGCTGTTTCGGACAAATATGATGCTGATATTGAAAAACATGCTGACGTTTATATATTTAATTCGAACATGGAAAATTTAGATGAAGCTTTTACACCATATGTTTCACTTGTAATTGCCCAACTTTATGCATTGTTTGCTTCAGTTCAATTAAACTGCACACCTGATAATCCGTTTCCTAGTGGTGAGGTGAACAAGATTGTACAAGGTGTATCAATATATAATTCATAGATCATCAACGCACAGTGATGTTGCCCATCATCAGTACAAAATCCTCGTACAAGAGCAGGGGTGAGGAAACTTTAGAATCTTAGCATGATTTGTGCAAGAATTGAAAATCCACCAGCTAGCATTCTATGAAGTATATAATGTTAGCTGGTGGATTCAATATCATATGAGAAGGGGGCAATAACATGAAAGAACCTAATATTTCATTAACCAGAATAGATAATCTTCTTGTACATGGGCAAGTAGGTGTGACTTGGACTACCGCGTTGGGAGCAAATTTGATTGTAGTTGTAGATGACTTAGTTGCTCAAGAACCAAGACTTCCGAATACCCAATATTTTTATTAGAGGTGAAATTCATTGCCGAAGGAGATTTCTCCTAATAGTAAAGTTTAAGTACTTTATGGTGGCGGGAAAATGAATATGATGAAGAATCAGCATGATCAATGAGTTTGCTGATGATTTAGTTTTACAGCTGCCACTGCGAATTGTTTTCGTTATGTGGCAGCTTCTTTTATTATGTTTTAGGCAAGGCCTTGTCTAGGACCGATTGAACGGTTTTCTTTGTAATGCGGATAAAGGCCTGCTCGTATTTTGTTAAATACTTGCCTTTCCGATAGACCACAGCCAGGGTGCGAGTAAAGGACGGTTCAGCGGTAAAGAGACGCACTGGTCTGTTGACATTGCTGTTTAGCTGGCTTATGGAAAGGGTGGAAAAAGTAAAACCAGTGCCGATGGAAGCAAGATTATGTGCCGTTTGGGAGCTTCTCGTTTCCAAAACGATGCGTGGCTGATAACCGGCCTGTAAAAATAGGCTGTCGGCAATACGGCGCAAAGCTTGCCCTTGCTGAAGCAAAACAAAGGGTTCGTGCTCCAATTCAGACAAATTTAAAGAAACTAGTGCATCATCGTCTCCTAAACCATTCGTCAGCGGGTGGGTGGGCGGCGCGACGATTAGCAATTTTTCTTCCATTAAAATTTCATGTGAGAAGCCTTCGCTTCTAATTGGCAACGAGAGAATGGTGAGGTCTGTTACGCCCTGGTTCATCCATTCCTCTAGGTTGGCCGAGGTGCCTTCATGCAAGGTCAAGTCGATTTTAGGGAAAAGTGCGCGGAATGCAGGCAGTATAATCGGGAGGATATAGGCGCTGCGCACAGGTGAGATTCCGAGAGCGAGGCGCCCACTGTTTTCTTCGGAGAAGTCTTTCATTTGCTGCAGCAGGTTACTGTCCAGTTGCAACATTTGCCGGGCTACTTGTGCGAACTGTTCACCAGCGTAAGTAAGCTTAATTGGTGTTGATTTACGGTCAAATAGCTGGATGCCAATCTGATTTTCAAGTTTTTGAATATACTGGCTTAAATGAGGTTGAGCAATATAGAGCTTTTCTGCCGCGCGGGAAAAGCTTTTTTCTTCTGCGACCATCAACATATAGCGCAATTGACGTAATTCCATGGCAAAGCCTCCTTTATACCTAAAAACGTATAACTATTATACCTATTATAATATTAGACTTATGATTTTGCCTATATTATAATTTGCTTGTTGGTGAAATAGAGCGAATATACGTAAATTTGTTAGGAGGAATTCTTTTGAAAACCATTCAAAAAGAAGCGACTGTCGGTTTTGAAGAAAAAAACGATGCATTGGTTACTGTCAGCCCTTTGACAGCAGGACAAGGAATTACCGTTGAACTTGTTTCTTCTGTGAAACGCCAGTATGGTCAACACCTAGAAGATTTGATTGTGGCGACAGTCAATGAAGTGGGTTATACCGACGTCCATGTAAAAGTAATAGATAAAGGGGCTTGGGATTATGCGTTGAAGGCGCGTATCGTAGCTGCCTTATATAGGGGGAACGCTGCATGAATCAGGATGTAAAATCAAGACTCAGACGTACAATGATGTTTGTGCCTGGCAATAGCCCAAAAATGATTAACAATGCGGACCTTTATGGTGCCGATACAATCATGTTTGACGTGGAGGATTCCATATCCGTATCGCAAAAAGACGCAGCCCGACTCATGGTCAAATATGCCCTTAAGGCAATACCATTTAGCTGCGAAACGGCGGTGCGCGTCAACCATGTGACCCAGACTCCCTTTGGCATCGATGACTTGAAAGCCATTTTGCCCTCTAAGCCCGACTTGATTCGTTTGCCGAAAACCGAATCTGTCGATGAAGTCCGCTTGGTAACCAAGATGATTAAGGAAGTGGAACAGAGGGAAGGCTTTCCGGAAGGCTCCATCAATATCATTTGCGCCATTGAGAGCGTCAGAGGTCTCTATGAAGTACGTGCCATTGCTAAGGAGCCGCGTGTCATAGCGATTGCCTTGGGGGGAGAGGACTTCATTGCCGACTTAAGGACGCAGCGGACCCAACGAGGAATTGAATTTTATCATGCCCGTTCCGAAATCCTTATGGCAGCCCGTGATGCTGGTATCCAGGCAATGGATACTGTATATGCTGATGTGGCGAATTTAGAGGGATTCCGTCAGGAAGTAACGGACATCAAGGATATGGGGTTCGATGGAAAATCCGTGGTTCATCCCACTCAAATCGGCATTGTTCATGAAATCTATACGCCAACGGAAAAACAAATTGCTCATGCCGTGAAGGTACTAGCCTGTTATAAAGATGCTGTAGAGAACAACAAAGGAGTAATAACAGTTGACGGAAAAATGATTGATGGACCAATTGTTGTTCGTGCGGAACGTATTGTAGCACAAGCAAAAGCGGCGGGTATTCTTACCGAGGAGGGATGCAAAGATGAAAAATAAAGCAGGACGTGAGCTACCGAATCACATTTATGGACTGAAAGCGTATCGGCCATACGAGGGGCTGTTTGTCAATCCTCCGGAGCCAGTGCCTATGGCGGGCAGAACGCTGCGCGTTGGACGGCCTAGCAGCAATAAAGTATTGCCCTCGTTGATAGAAGCAGTGGAAGCCACCGGCCTAAGAGACGGCATGACCATATCCTTTCATCACCATTTTCGCAATGGCGACTACGTTAACAAATTAGTGATGACGGCCATTGCCGCCAAAGGCATTAAAGACATTACCATTGCGACCAGCTCCCTTAATGATTGTCACGATTTTCTCATTGATTACATTGAAGATGGCACGATTACGGCTTTAGAGACGAGCGGTTTGCGGGGCAAACTCGGTGCTTATCTGACTAAGAATCCCGGCAAATTGAAGCGACCGGTTATCGTTCGTTCTCACGGTGGACGGGCAAGAGCTATTGAGGCGGGCGAAGTGAAAATCGATGTGGCCTTTATGGGGGTGCCGACATGCGACCGCTTTGGCAATGCTACGGGCCGCCTAGGTAAATCAGCTTGCGGTTCCCTCGGGTATGCCATGCTCGATTCTCGCTTTGCTGAACAGGTTGTATTGGTGACGGATAACCTGATCGATGGCTATGTCTTCCCCTATAGCATTCCTCAGACTGATGTCAACTATATTGTTGCGGTGGAAGCAATCGGTGATCCGGAAGGTATTGCTTCCGGCATCCTGAAAATTACCAAAAATCCGATTCAATTGCTGCTGGCCGAAGCGGCAGCCAAAGTTATCGAACACTCAGGTTACTTTAAAAATGGCTACTCAATCCAAATGGGCGGTGGTGGTTCGGCCTTAGCGGTGGGCCGCTTTATCCGTGAGAAGATGCTCAAACAAGAGATCAAAGGCAGCTTTGGCGTCGGCGGCGTAACAGGCCTATTCGCTCAAATGCTGGAAGAAGGGTTGTTTGAAATTTGCTACGATACTCAAACATTTGATACAACGGCGATTCAGTCCTTGCGGGAAAATCCCCGCCATGTGGAAATATCGTCTTCATTCTATGCTAACCCCTGGAGCCCTGGCCCGATCATTAATGATCTGGACGTTGTTATTTTGGGTGCGACGGAAGTCGATCTCGATTTCAATGTTAATGTGATTACTAACTCTAATGGCCTATTGATGGGCGCCTCTGGCGGTCACTCCGATATTGCTGCTGCATCCAAGTTGGCGATTATTGTCATGCCACTTATCCGGGGCCGGTTACCTATGGTGCGTGACCGAGTGCAAAACATCGTCACGCCGGGGGAAAGCATCGACGTGGTGGTGACGGACCGTGGTATTGCCGTCAATCCGCGCCGACAAGATCTCATTGATAATCTACGTAAGAGTGGGCTCAAGATCATGACGATCGAAGAACTACAAGAGGTGGCACATAAACTTGTTGGAAAACCACAGGAAATTGTCTTGAGCGAAGAAGATAAGGACATTGTCGCGATTGTTGAGTACCGCGATGGAACGCTTCTCGACGTAATCCGCAAGCCATTATAAAAGTAGGTAGTTTTTTAAGTAATGATTACCCATGTTTTAAAAAACAAGGAACTCTTTTGAAATTCAGCCATGTGTCATTGGCTTTTGAGAATGGAGTAAAGATATGATACCTACGATTGGTAGATTAGCGAGCAAGTTTAACCTGTCACGAAGTACGCTGCGCTATTATGATTCGATCGGCGTGTTATCTCCCATAAAGAGAGGCAAGGGGAATTACCGTATATACTCGGAAGAAGATTGTAAGCGTTTAGAGCAGATTACCAATTATCGTCAAACAGGGCTTTCTCTTAAACAAATAAAAAAGATATTAGATAACAAAAATGCATTGCTGCAGTAAGTTTGGAAGTTAAACTAGAAGAAATAAATTAAGAAATTTTACTAAAGAGAAGCTACCCATAAATCTACCTCATTGGTAGATTTACAGGTAGTTTCTCTTTGGATTTGGCGTAGCGGTAAATGTGGATAATTTAAATTTAGCACCTAAGGTATTAGCATGGCGAGTCAAGCGAATCATCACCTGCCCTTGAACTTCACTTCGTGTGGCCGTGCAGCGCAAGCCTGCTGATGTGGCGCAGGCTAGGCAAGGAGGCGCGGCGAGGCGACCAAATCTACACCGCCACGTTCTGTACCGAGGAGCCTTTCGGCAGCAAGGGAGCTGCGAACTCGTGACAGAAAAAATAAAAGGCCGCCTTAATGCGAAAGGCGGCAGTGAGCCGTGACAACATCCAAGGGGCAATTTTTTTTCTTCTAACACTGGAAAATTATGCTATAATAATCGTAACAGGTTGTCAAGGGACGGTTAGCCATACCCTTTATAGAAAGGGGGTGGTGCTTATGACTACATATGAGACGTTGTCTTTTGCAGTCGCATTTGCTACGTTAATCGTATTAATCATAAAAAAGAAATAACCGCCCCTGACCAAGGTCTGCGGTTATTTCTTAATAACTCTAGCTTGGGCTAACCCTTCGGTTAGACAACCTGCTGGGCTGGCGTGTTAGCGCACGTCAGTCCTTTTCTTATATTATACCCATAGATTGTAAAATATGCAACTGACCAGGAAATAATTCGAGTCCAAGAATAGCAATTTTATGATCATCCTTAAAAATAGAAAAAAACAAATAATAAGGGGGAAATATTGATGTTTCTTATAATTTTGAATTACGTTAAACCATTGGAGTATCTTGATCAATTAATACCAGCGCACATTGAGTTTCTGGATCGGTTCTATAATCAATCGAAGTTCCTTGTCTCAGGGCGTAGAAATCCACGAGTTGGTGGAGTTATTATTGCTAAAGCGAGCAGTGAAGAAGAAGTATGGGATATAATCAAACAAGATCCTTTTCATAGTAATGGAGCAGCAGAGTATGAAGTTATTGAGTTTATCCCATCCAAATATGATCCACGCTTTGAAGGTCTTTTGAGTTAAAGCAAAAGGAAAACCGGCTCAAGGGGACAAAGGGATAGGTTATTTGCCCCGAGAGATGGAAGATGGCAAGATATTGTTGAGATATATTAAAGAGAAGCTACCCATAATCTACTAATAAGTTAGATTGTGGGTAGCTTCTCTTAGATTGGACATAACGATAAAATATGAACAATTTACAGGTTAATGTCCCTAATGGGGACATTAACCTGTCCCGTTTCCCCATATAAATGGTAACATGGACCGCTGGAGTGCATAAAATAATATGACATAATAAAGGAAAGGAGATTTAATGTGATAAGCTCCAGATTTATCTTTAAGAAGTTTAAGCAACTGGCGCTAAAAACCAGTACTCCAGTGTTGTCTATAGCCAATCTGCCCATGCTGTTCTCACTTGACGATTGGCTTTTTATAATGAGACGGATAGAAAATGGTAAATGGTCAAATGTGTCCAATGCTGAGAAAAAGGCTAAATTACGTAATAAGAATACTAATATCATTACCTTTAAAGATGTGGAAGGTAATGATGAAGCCAAGCAAGAATTGAAAGAGATTTTAGAGTTTATCAAGCATCCCAAGAAATTTAGTAATTTGGGTGCTCGTATTCCTAAAGGAGTTCTGTTGTACGGGCCTCCCGGCACAGGTAAAACATTACTGGCAAAGGCGCTGGCAGGTGAGGCAGGAGTACCTTTCTTAAGTATCAGCGGTTCCCAATTCGTAGAGATGTACGTTGGTGTTGGTGCTTCCAGGGTGCGTGATCTATTTAAGGAAGGACGGAAGAAGGCACCATGTATTATCTTCATTGACGAGATTGATGCGGTTGGGCGGCAGCGTGGAGCTGGTGTAGGTGGCGGAAATGATGAACGAGAACAAACCCTTAATCAGTTGCTAGTAGAAATGGATGGATTCGAGGCTAATAAAGGTGTCTTTGTTGTGGCAGCCACCAATCGAACGGATATTCTCGATTCGGCACTTTTACGACCTGGACGGTTCGACCGCCGTATTGTAGTCGATCGACCAGATCTTATGGGACGTCTTAACATATTAAAAGTGCATACTAGGAATAAGCCCTTAGCAGATAAGATGGATCTTGAAGTCCTCGCCCGCCGCACACTTGGTTTTACAGGAGCTGATCTCAGTAATGTAGTGAACGAAGCTGCCATTCTTGCCGCGCGCCAAGGGAAAACATGTATAGAGATGCATGATATGGAGGAAGCGGTGGAACGTGTAGTGGCAGGACCGGAGCGTAAAAGCCGTTTTATCAACGCAATAGATAAGAAACTTACTGCGTACCATGAAGCTGGTCATGTTTTAGTCGCAATGCTTCTAAGGCACGCTGACCCGATTCATAGGGTGTCTATTATTCCACGGGGGCAGGCTGGTGGATATACTCTTACATTGGGGAAGGAAGATCGCTATTGTCTTACTAGGTCAGAAATTTTCGATCAGATTAAAATTCTGCTGGGTGGTCGAGCATCTGAAAACCTAATATTTAATGAAACGAGCACCGGAGTCCATAATGATCTAATACAGGCCACCGAGCTTGCACGTAAAATGGTCTGTGAATACGGCATGAGCGAGACCTTGGGGCCAGTCGCTTTATCGCGATCTAAGGAACAAGTCTTCTTGGGTCGTGATATTGCTCGCGGCCCCAATAATAGCCAGGAAATGGAGTATACCATAGATAAAGAAATATGCCAGATACTAGAGAACGCTTATAGAAAAGCCGAAGAAATAATCAAATCCAATCTTGATAAGCTACAGCTGATTGCAACTACCCTATTAGAGCGAGAAAAGTTGGATGGTGAAGAACTTCGTCAATTGCTAGGAAGACTGAATAGGGAAGATAAAGATTACTAAATTAAGCTTCTTTGTTACGATAAAGGCAACTACCAGGTTGCTAGAAGAAGCCTGAAACAGAACGTTCCCTTGGTAAAATAACGCTTATAATGTAAAAATAAAGCAGCATTTAGTATTTATGCAAGAGAAGCTACCCATAATCTACCTTTCTAGTAGATTGTGGGTAGCTTCTCGAGATTTGACATAACAATGAAATGCAGACTGTTTAAAGTTATCATTCTTAATAAGGACAATAACTTATCGCCGTATTATCCCTCTTTTGACATTCCTTTTGCGTCAACAAGAACACATTGCACTTAATTCACATAATATATAATAATTAGTCCCGCGTCTATCTTTATAAATGGAGGAATTGACAATGTCACATTTTACAAATCATTTTGGCGTCATTGCAGATTTTTCGGACAGAAGAGTCAGTATTTTTGACACCGACGATTTGACCCTCGTGCAGCACATCCCGTTAGAAGCTGATGTTATAGATGTAGCACTGACGAGCGATTGCCGACGGGCGGTTGTAACTTCTTTCAATAGCAAAACTATATTTCAAATCGACTTGAGCGAGAGTCCGGCCAAAGTGGTTGGCAGCGCAACTACCGCTACTTTCCTTGAAGACGTTCAGATCACCCCCGATGACATGTTTGCGTTGAGCGTGGATGGTTCTGCTGCAGATCAAAACATTGTGTCCTATTCTCTGAGAAAAAATGCTTTTGTCTCCACACTGGCAACTAGTGCTCAAGCTGTCGCTATATCTCCGATGTGCGACGGACTGGTATTAACCGCTGTATCGAGTACTAACAGCGTTCGGCGGTTTATGATTAACCGCTGCGGTGACCTCAAGGACACCGAGCAGCAATTCCCTGCTGGGACGAACCCTATTAACATAAACTTTAGCCCCAACGGAGATTTTGCCTTTGTAGTCGATTTCGCTGGCTTTATCAGTGTGCTGAGCACCGTTATTCCGGACAAAATCAGCTTGATCAGTACTATACCGGCATCCAGTCAGCCGCAAAGCATGGCTATTTCCAGGAATGGCAGGCATTTATTCGTTCTAGGATCGAGCAATGTTGACATTTTTACCTTCGACTCGGTTTCTGGAAGCTTGGCCCTGGCGCGTTCCTTTGCCCACGGCCTTCAGATCACAGCCTTTTTTGGCGTTGACCAAATAGCCCTTGACCCCAGTGAAACCAGGCTGTTTATTTCCGCTGCGGGGCAAGTGGCTGTATTTACTACTTTCGGCACCCTTTTAGGAACAGTAGCCGATATCTCCGGCCCCGGTGGTTTGGCCATTTGTCCGCATAAGTGCCTTTATTAATGGTCACAAGGGGACAGGTTGTTTGTCCCGAGAGATGGAAGAGGCAATATAATAATGAAGCTAATCTTAAACTCGATTCTTATTGGGATTAAAGAAACTGCCGATTGATAAGAAACCTAAAACAGCGCATTGCTTTGGTAAAATAATTAATGTAAAAATATAGTAGCGAGATGGGTGATTCTAGAGAGTTCTTTTTAACTACCTGTATTGATTTTTGGTCGATGGTTCGAATCCTCCACATCCCTTAATAGCACAAAACCGGCAAGGTTCAGAGATTCTGAGCCTTGCCGGTTTTTTTTGTATTATTGGGACTGTTAACTTGCGTCTAGAACTGTCCTTTAGAACAAGCTTTATTTTACGTTAATGTCATCTAATCTTTTAAATAATTTACTGTATTCATCTAATTTTGCTTTATCCTCAACCTTGAATCCTGAATTATAGAAGATAATATTACCATTACCTTCATTTAAAGAGTTCATTTTTTTCAAAGTTCTTTTTAGATTGTTTACAGTACCAATGTTTCCATCAATTATATTGATATCTGATGGAAGTAACTTTCTAAACATATCCGTATAGAAAGAAAAATGAGTACAGCCTAAAACAATGGTTTCATACTTACTTACATCATATTTAGATAACTGTTCTTGAAGATAAGGTAATACTATTTGTTCATTGAACTCAAACCTTTCTGAGAATTGAACCAATCCTGGAAGTGGTAGTAAGTCAACAATGTGTTCATTATCTAATTTAGTAATAAGATTTTGTAGTTTCTCTTCTTTTAGAGTCAAAGTAGTAGCCGTTACCAAAATTCGTTTATTTACATTCTTATTTTTTTCAACGGCTGGTTTTACAGCAGGTTCCATGCCTATGATTGGAATAGTATATTTAGACCTTAAATCTTCGATTGATACGCTTGTAGCAGTATTACAGGCAATCACTATGGCTTTAACTTGCTGTTGGATAATAAACTCTATTGCATTGAAAATATGTTTTTTCACTTCGTCTTTCGGTTTTGGCCCATATGGAACATTTAATGTATCTGCGTAATATATATAATCTTCATTAGGTAACAATTTTAATGCGGCATGTAATACTGTAATACCTCCGACACCAGAATCAAAAAAACCGATTTGCATTTCTATTCCTCCAATAAATAAAATCTATATGCAAATTTAACATACATGTAGATTAATTATACTATAATAACAGTTTATTCACATAATCTTATATTCTTCATCTTAATTTTGTAGGATGTAGCAATTATAAAGAAGCTGCCCATAATCTACCATGTTAGTAGATTTATGGGCAGCTTCTCTTTTATTTGACATACCGATAAAATAATGTTTTTTATGGGGCCAGAAGCCTGCCCCTTCTGCTGCTGACTTTTTCGGTGGTTTCGAACGTCCCAAGTGTCACATACGCCGCCACTGTCCTATGAAATGCGCTTTATGATAGAAATTACCGAAATTTACAATTAATAATTAGTACTGCAAAGGGGTATATTTTTAATGAATCTATTTCTACCAGCAGTATCGTATGGAATAAACGATAATTACATTTCAATCTTTGATTGTCTTTGGGAGGACTATGCTTTTACATACAGAACAACTCCGACAAAAAGCTCATGAACTTGCATTGACTCATGATCCTTATGTGAGACGTTGGCCAGCAAAGCGCCTATGGCGGGATTTTTATGCCGACATTGAAAAATTACGCGCATTTATTCGTTCTCTACAGGAAGGTGATGCAAGTTGTTTGCAGCCCGCAGAAGAATGGCTTTTGGATCATGCTGAATTCATCGACGAACAGGTGCTGGTCATCCGTCATCAGCTTCCTGGTGCCTTTTTGCGAAATTTGCCCGATTTACGTAAGACCGGCAAAACAAGGATACTATCTATTTGTGCTGACTATCTCGAGCATGTGGACGGGCATCTAGATGAGGATTCTCTCATCTCATATATCAATTTTTACCAGGAAGTAACAGTTTTGACTATAGCAGAGGTGTGGGCTGTCCCGCTTATTTTGCGTATCGCCTTAATCCGGCGCCTGGTCGCAGTCATGGAACTAGTTCGCGAACGGCGCGAAGTGTGTACTTTAACCGAACGGCTGCTGGCACGTTTGGAGTCGGCGAAGTTAAACCCGGAAGTGCTAAAGGTCGCTCTTGAAGAAGCAGGCCGGGATATGTTGCTTTCTGGCTGCCAGATTGCCTACTTGGTCAGGCGTCTGCGTGAGTGGGCAGATGATTCGGCAACTGTGCGGGAATGGCTAATGTGCAAGTTAGAAAATGGCCCCGAAAGCCTGGATCAAATTGTTTCCTACGAGTATCAGCTTCAGGCAGCCTATCAAGTATCTACAGGTAACCTTATGGGAAGTCTGCGTAAAATATCCCGCTTGGATTGGCAAGAACGGTTTGAACAGATTTGTATGGTTGAACATACACTGCGTGGAGAAAATACAGGTACATACCAGCTTCTTGATTTCTCAAGCCGCGACGTGCTACGTAAGCGTCTTGAAAATTTGGCCTTTCGCCTGCATGTGCCGGAAAATCTAGTGGCGCAGCAGGCCGTCGAGCTTGCTGCGAAGGAATATGAACAGGCGTGTATAGAGTGTGCAAAAGTAAGCGAGGCAGCATGCGGTCCGGTTATGCTGGACGAAATGCCACGCCAGGTATTTGCTGCATACTATCTGCTCGAAGCGGATGGCGTCAAGGAACTGCGGAATGCGCTGAAGATCTGTGGCACTCCTTCGCATTTACCGGAATTAGAAATGTTACGTCGTTCCACTGGTACATATTTTACTGCTCTGACAGGATTATTCATGGTTTTCCTTCTTGGATTTGCCTGGTGGGTATCCGGGGGCTCAAGCTTTACCATTACCCAGTGGGTGATCGTTATACTGGCGCTGTGTTTACCTGTCAGCGAATGGGCCATCACGGCGGCACACTGGCTTATAGAATGCATCAGGCAGCCACGGGCGCTACTCCGGTACGATTTCTCGCGCGGTGTTCCACCGGATGCAACAACAATGGTGGTCATTCCCATTATTTGGTCCACGGTCAAAGAGGTGCAGGAATTGGCGGATCGGCTGGAACTACACTACTTGGCAAACCGCTATTCGAATATTCATTTTGCTCTCCTAGGCGATTTTACCGATGCAAGTGAGGAAAAGCTGCCGGAAGATGCTGCTATTCATGCTGCCGCCTGCGCAATTATTGAGGAGTTAAACCGCACATACTCTGGCCCTGATGGGAACACCTTTCACCTCTTTCAGCGCCGCAGGATGTGGAACCCTTCCGAGGGAGTATGGATGGGTTGGGAACGCAAGCGGGGTAAATTGGTGGAATTTGTTGAACTGCTTAAAGGAAAGACTGATACAACCTATGATTTTGTAGTTGGAGACACAGACGTCTTGCCGCGAATCCGTTACGTAATCACCCTTGATGCGGACACGGAACTACCGTTGGAAAGCGTGCAACGGATAATCGGTACCATGCATTTGCCCTATAATCGGCCACGGCTAAACCATAATCGGACAAGGGTCGTCGAGGGATACGGCGTATTGCAGCCACGTATTGGCATTAGCCACGACGCGGCCTTGCGCTCGCGCTTCGCTTATCTGTGGTCAGTGGACCCGGGAATCGATCCATATGTCTTTGCCGCCTCCGACCCATACCAAGATGGATTGGGTCAGGGCATTTTTACGGGAAAGGGTATATTTGATGTTGATACTTTTGCGCAAGTTTTATGCGAGCGCATCCCGGAAAACCGGGTACTTAGTCATGATTTGCTAGAAGGTGGATTTTTACGCGCTGGTCTACTGTCAGATATCGAATTAATTGATGACCATCCAGCTGTGTTTAGTGCCTATCAAATGAGAATGCACCGCTGGGTGCGTGGGGACTGGCAACTCATTCCATGGCTGTTACACAGTGTTGCCGATCGCCGGGGAATAGTTCTGCCGGTTGATTTATCCTCTCTCACCCGCTGGCAGATCATTGACAATTTGCGGCGCAGTGTGCTGCCTCCGGTGCTGTTTGCCATACTACTGCTTGGGATGAACGTACTGCCAGGTTCTTCAGGTCACTGGATTGTCTTTATGGTCGCTACCTTATTGTTGCCGTTACTTCGCCAGTTGGTGGCGGTGAGGTGGGTTATTGGGCATCCGCGGAGTTTACTGGGTACCGCCGCTCAAGTTTTGGTAAGCATAATGACAATGCCGTTTCAGAGTGTGCTTTTGCTGGATGCAATCGTCAGAACTTTGTACCGTTTAGTTGTGACAAAACGTCATTTACTTGAATGGGTGAGTGCGGCGGAGGTCGAACGCAGGCAGCGGGGTGGGCGCTACCCCGTGTTGATGGGAATGTATGGAGGCTATGGGGTAGTGTTTCTTTTTGTGCTGGCGACGGCGACTAGTACCGTTCCGGCTCTGCGGTGGACAGGCCTGGCGTTTTGTGCTTTATGGGCCGTTGCTCCTTTTGCGATCCGCTGGTTGAACCAACCTGTGCAGCAACCTGAGCAACCGCTGGCGGCGAATGAGCAGGAAGAACTGCAAAAACTCTCAAAAGAGATTTGGACCTTCTTTGAGGATTACGTTACTGACAAAGAGAATTGGTTACCACCTGATAATGTTCAATTGGAGCCACCTAACGGAATTGCTCACCGCACTTCGCCGACTAACATTGGGCTTTACCTTACCTGTACACTGACTGCGCGGGATTTAGGGTTTATCGATACGCCCGGTTTAATTGAGCGATTGGAGCGTACGATTGGCACAGTGGAGCACCTGGATAAATGGAAAGGCCATCTTTATAACTGGTACGATACTGTTACATTGGAGCCGTTGCCGCCGATGTACGTCTCAACGGTAGATTCCGGTAATCTCGTTGTCTGTTTGGTCGCTGTCAAAGAAGGGGTAGCGGAATGGCTCAAATCCGACCTAGAAGGGGATGGATGGTCAGGTACCAATAAAGTCCACGGTAAAACGATAGAAACATTAGATGTTGCTTTTGCTGAGGAGTTAACGCCTGTACGGAAAGGGGAAGCAATAGACCAATACGGTACATCGGCCCAAAGCGTACGGGAGGAATGGCTCTATCGCGGGGGAAATTTGATGGCCCGCCTAGATATGCTAATCAATGAAACAGACTTTCGTCCGCTTTATGACCATAAAGCCAAATTGTTTAATTTGGGCTACAAGCCAGGGCCGGGTAAACCCGATCCAATTCTATATGACCTGATGGCGTCGGAGGCTAGGATGTCAAGTTTTATTGCCATTGCCCTTGGTCAGGTTTCCGTGTCACACTGGCATGCCCTCGGACGGACTATGACGCGGGTGGGAAAACGAGTTACGCTGCTCTCTTGGTCCGGGACAATGTTTGAATACTTAATGCCGTGGCTGTTTATGCGCACCTATCCGAAAACCATTTGGGACAGTACCTACCGTGGGGTGGTTCAGCGGCAAATTGAGTACGCCCACCTGCGGGGAGTTCCCTTTGGCATCTCAGAATCAGGTTACTATGCCTTTGATTATCAGATGAACTATCAATACAGAGCGTTTGGTGTTCCCGGCCTGGGGTTCAAGCGCGGTCTCGAGCAGGATTTGGTTGTGGCGCCGTACGCAACAATCCTTGCCTTACCTTTTGCTAAGCATCAAGGGCTGCAGGATTTACGCAGGCTAGATGAGCTTGGCGCCCGGGGAAAATACGGCTATTATGAAGCCATTGATTTTACGTCAGTGCGACTGCCGAAGAAGCAGGCCAGTCAAGTCATCCGCAGTTTTATGGCCCATCACCAAGGAATGAGTCTGCTGGCACTTGCTAACTTGCTGGCACCGGGAAAAATAACCGATCGCTTTCACAGTGACAAGCGCGTACGAGCAGCGGAGCTTCTTCTACAGGAGCGTATTCCAGTAAGGCCTAAAATTATTAAACATCCCGCATTGGCACGTGAATACGTGTCTTATAAGAAGCCGGCAGAGAACGTAACTCTGCGGGAATATCGCAGTGCAGACACCCTTGCACCCGAAGTGTGTGTTCTGTCAAACGGGACATTTACGACCACCGTAACCAATAGCGGCAGCGGGTTCAGCCGTTACGAAGGTTTGGCCATTTCCCGCTGGCGGGAGGATCCGGTGCTAGACAACTGGGGAAGCTATATATATATTCGTGACGTTACCCGAGATGTAGTTTGGTCACCGGCATTTCAGCCCTGCCGTGTTCAGTCTGACGAACAACGTGTGCAGTTTGCTCTTGACCGGGCTACCTTCATGCGAGTGGATGGAGACGTGCAGACAAGCCTGGAAATTTGTGTATCACCGGAATGGAATGCTGAAGTCAGGCGGCTGACGCTTACGAATAGCGGAAAAGAAGAGAAGATTATGGAAGTAACAACCTTCCTTGAACTAGCTCTGGCATCTCCTATGGCCGACGATGCACATCCGGCTTTCAGTAAATTGTTCATCAAAACGGCTTATGCTGAGGATGCCCAGTGCTTGCTAGCTCGACGCAGACCCCGGCGGGATGACGAAAAATCTTTGTGGGCGGCGCACTCCTTGCTGACCCCAGGCCAAACCCTCGGGCCGGTGGAATATGAGACTGACCGTGCCAGTTTCGTAGGACGGGGGCATACGCTCGCATTGCCACTGGGAGTTCGTTCCCGCTTGCGCGGAACGGTTGGTTCTGTAGCTGATCCTGCATTTATCATGAGGAGGCGGATGAGCATCAAGCCTGGCGAACAGGTGCAATTGTTCGCTGTTACTGCTGTGGCAGGTACGAAAGAAGAGGCATTGGAGATTGTCAGTCGTTTCTCTGGAGATCTGGTAGTGGAACGAACATTTCAACTGGCTTGGAATCGCAGTCAAATCGAATTTCAGCACCTGCATTTGACTGCTGCTCAGGCTATGGCTTTTCAAACTTTCGCTGGCCGGATTGTGTATACTCCGATGTTGCGGCAGGAGCGGGCGCAAAGCATCTTGTCTAATGTAAAAGGCCAGTCCAGCCTCTGGTCTTACGGCGTTTCCGGCGACGTGCCGATGATCTTGGTACGGATCGAGGACCGGGTCAATATGCAGCTTGTGGTCAATCTGCTTACCGGGCACGAGTATCTGCGCCGTTTAGGGTTACTTTTCGATCTGGTTATTCTGAACCAATCGGCGGAAGGCTACCAGCAGAATTTGCAGGAGACACTGCGGCGGGCGGTTGAACAAGTCGTTGGTTGGCACAGTCCAGGCCCGGGCGGGATTTTTATAATAAATTCCAGCCAACTACCTGAAGAAGACAGAATGCTACTCCTAGCCACCGCCCGTGTTGTGTTCAGGGCAGATGGTCCCAGCTTCCAGGCCCAATCCAATCTGCTCCGGAAGGCTGTGGCTTTTCCGGAGCCTCTCAGGATGACAGCGTCAGTAAACAGATTTGCTGGATCTGTGACAGATAACGGAGAAGACTTACTGTTTTTCAATGGTTGGGGAGGATTTTCACCTGATGGCCGGGAGTATCGAATTGTGCTTAAAAACGGCAATTATTTACCGGCGCCATGGATCAATGTGCTTGCCAATCCCCGTTTCGGCTGCCTTGTCTCCGAACTCGGCACGGGCTATACCTGGTGGCAGAACAGCCGTGAGTGCAAACTGACCCCATGGTCTAACGATCCTGTGCTTGATCCGCCAGGCGAAATCTGTTATCTGCGTGATGAAGAGAGTGGCGAAATATGGTCTACTGCGCCAAGACGAGGGGACGACGGACAGGAGGGCGGGTCTTCTGCCTTAGGCTACACCATTAACCATGGCAGGGGATTCACCTGTTTTAGTCATGAGGGACACGGTATCAGGAACGAAATGACTGTTTTTGTTCCCCAAGATGATCCTGTCAAGGTTATTCATTTGCGGCTACAGAATAAAAGTGCCGTGCAGCGGCATCTTTCCATCACCTATTATGCAGAATGGGTGATGGGTGTACAGCGGACGAAAAATGCTTCTTTCATCATCACAGAGTGGGATGATTCTGCTCGGTTACTACTGGCGCGTAATGCATATCAGGAGGAGTTTCAGGGGACATGCGCCTTTTTAGGCGTATATTCGCAAATGGGAACCTCTGTTAGGCCAACGGCTTCAGTAGAAGGTAAAGCGCAGCAGAATAACAGCTCTGGGGATTTATCCTGGACAGCAGACCGCAGCGAATTTCTCGGTCGCAACGGGACTTGGGAGAATCCGGCTGCTATGGCCCGGGAGCGCCTTTCAGGCCAAACGGGACCGCTTTATGATACCTGCGGCGTGGTACAGACCAAGCTCTTACTTGAGCCTGGGGCCGAACAGACTATCTACATCCTGCTCGGCGCGGAACATTCCCGGGACGCCGCTGTGAAACTGGCTAAAAAGTACGACCAAGCCCAAGCTTGCCATCAAGCCTTGGAGCATGTACGTAAATTCTGGGATGGTGTTTTGGAACAAATTTCGGTTTCCACGCCCTGCTTAGAGATGGATTTACTATTAAACGGTTGGCTTTTGTATCAGGCTCTTGGCTGCAGAATGTGGGCACGTTCCGCCTTTTACCAAGCGGGAGGCGCGTACGGCTTTCGCGATCAATTGCAGGATTCTCTGGCACTTCTGCACTCCCGCCCCGATTTAACACGGGCGCAAATTTTGTTGCATGCTGCGCATCAATATGAGGAGGGCGACGTGCAGCACTGGTGGCATGAAGAGACGCAGCGTGGCATTCGCACGCGTTTTTCCGATGATTTACTGTGGTTGCCTTATGCTGCCGGACGGTATGTCGAGCATACGGGGGACGACGGTATACTGGAAGAGGCGGTACCATTTCTTTATAGTGAACCTTTATCAGAGGGTGAACATGAACGGTATGAGCCGACCCAAATCTCTGCTCAAGAGGGCACTATTTTTGAACATTGCTTACGTGCTATTGACAGAGCTGTGCAGCGCTTTGGCGAACATGGGCTGCCGCTGATCGGGATCGGCGACTGGAACGACGGTATGAGTCATGTCGGCGCTGAAGGCCGCGGTGAGAGCGTATGGCTTGGTTGGTTTCTCTGTGACGTGTTAAATCGGTTTGCAGATCTATGCCGGCAGCGTGGTGCTATTGAGCGGGCGGAACGCTACCTAGATATATGCAGACAATTAGGAGCCTCTCTTGATAAGCATGCCTGGGACGGGCAGTGGTACCGGCGGGCTTTCACCGACGCCGGACAATGGCTGGGTTCTATATATAATGAGGAGTGCCGTATCGATGCTATCGCTCAGTCCTGGTCAGTAATTTCCGGGGCGGCACCACAAGAAAAGGCACTGCAGGCGATGCAGTCATTCGACCGTGAACTGGTGGATCGGGATCTTTCTGTTGCGCGTCTTTTAACACCGGCTTTTGACCGTACGAATCCGAGTCCCGGCTATATTCAGGGCTACCCGCCCGGTATCCGGGAGAACGGAGCCCAGTATACCCATGGCGTTATCTGGAGTATTATCGCCTGGTGCGGCCTTGGCAACGGAGATAAGGCTTTGGAGTTGTTTCAACTGTTAAATCCTCTCAATCACACACGAACGCCTAATGAAGTACGGCAGTATGCAGGCGAACCCTACGCCATTGCGGCGGACGTTTATACGGCTGAACCGCACCAGGGGCGCGCTGGCTGGACTTGGTATACCGGTGCTGCCGGATGGATGTATCAGGCGGGTGTTGAGGCGATTCTCGGCCTTCGTCGCCGTGGTGACCGACTGTACATTTGCCCATGCATTCCTTGTGAATGGCCAGGGTTTTCCGTTAGTTACCGTTTTGGTAACAGTTCCTACCATATTACCGTTGAAAATCCGTCACATAAGTCGGCTGGAGCGATTGCCTTACAAATTGATGGACGGGAAGTTGCACTTACGGAGCAAGACGTGAAGGATGGTCCTTACGTTAAAATGCGCGATGACGGGCAGCCCCATCAAGTCGTTCTGACGTTGTAAAAAACCTCCACCCCATGCTGCGCGATGCAGCGTATATGTCTCATGCAAAACTATAAAAGAGAAACTACTCAGAGTCTACCTAGTTAGTAGATCTGAGTAGTTTCTCTTAACTTTGACATAGTGATAAAATAAAGACAATTTAAGGCTAGCGTCTTTATTTGGGACAAGGAACCTTTTTATCAGTTAGGGCTCAGTGGAATGTGATAGAGGGAAGGGGAACCACCTGTAAATAAACAGCACCTCCTGAGTTAGACAAGTAAGTCTAACTCAGGAGGTGCTGTTCAATATTACGGTGATTTTTTTTTCTAGGCGCTTATATCGACATTTGTGCCAAGTGTTGAAGAAGGTGGAACCAACATTGATAGTAAATTTAAATTAGCTGCTTCTGCAGAGTCCATAGCCTTTTTTAATATTGAAATCCCAACTTCATTTTGCGTTTGCATCAGAGAGTTGGCTATAGAATAAGCTGCAATGTCCACTTTATCGCCTCCTTTGTTTCCCAGTGTACTCTCGCTTGCAAAACTAAGCAATAGGGCGAACCTCCTAAAATTTATGGACACGGGATCAGGTTGTTTGTCCCGAGAGATGGAAGAGGCAATATAATATCGAAGATAATCTTAAGATATGATTCTTATTGGGTTTAAAAAACTGCCCTGGGCTAACCTTTTTCCGGTTATACAGTCGGCTGGGCTGGCGTGTATCAATTGTAAAATATGCGACCAGCTAGGAAAAAACGATTCGCATGTCTAACTTTACTTGCAATTCACTCTTTTGCTTCGAAGGTACCCCAAGCAATTGCTTTACTATCTTTTACCATATGTTGTCCTTTAGCCCAAACATTTGTTAAGTTAAAATCTTTATTAATTACAATGATATCAGCATCGGAGCCGACTGCAATCGTTCCTTTCTCTGGCCATAATTTTAAAGCTTTTGCCACATTACTAGTGACGATTTGAATGGCATTGCTGATACTTATACCTTCGTTTTGTACCATATCACGAACTTCTTCGAGCATGGAAGATTGACTTGCGACACCGACACCGATGGTAGAGCCTTTCTCATCAAAAATTGGCATGCTGCCGTTGCCATCAGAACTCATTGTGATTTGTGTTAATGGAACACCTGCAGTTAACGCTTTTTTTACAGCCGCACTAGGTTTTATTGCTTTGGCTGATCCACTGGCTGGGCTGACACCAGAAGTAATATCCATGATGCCACCTTGTTTAGCCCATTCTATACTTTCATCCAGTAATCTGGCATTACGATTTACATGAGTGGGTAGGAATTGCGATTTTGGGAGTTCGCCATTTGCTGTAATTTCATATAAAAGCTTCATACCATCAGTTCCATCGCCAAGATGCATGTTTACAATGCCAGCTTTACCGCTTAACATGCCGCCAACTCTTGATTCAGCAGCTAGCTTTTGATAATCACTTTTTGTTGGCTGTGCTGAACGATGATCTGACATAGCGATTTCACCGACACCGATAATTTTATCAATGATTATGATATCTTTGCGTACACTGCCTGTAATAGTGGGTGTAGGAATTTCGTAGGCGCCAGTGTAAATGTAAGTGGAAAGCCCTTCTTCTTCAAGTCCCCGGGCTTTAGCAAGTAGACTTTCCATATGACGTGTTGTACCATCAGTTCCAAGGCAGCCAACCAAAGTAGTGACTCCAGATGTTGTGACTTTAGAAAGGAGAATTTCTGGGGTTCTAGTTGCATAGCCGCCTTCGCCGCCGCCACCAATCATATGAACGTGGCTGTCGATAAAACCGGGAAGTATAGTGTGTCCAGTCAAGTCAATTTCCTGAATGTCATAACCTTGCGGAAGTGCTAAATCTTTGCCGATAGCAGCAATCTTTGTACCGGCAATCAAAATATCCTGTTGTCCTAGTTCGTCTGGCCCTATGATATTTGCATTGCGTAATAAGCTGAAAAATGGTTGGGTTTTAGACATAAATATGTCCTCCTTATAAATTGTATATACTGGTTTAATACTTTTACTCAGTGCTTAAAAAAACATTAAAATCAATCGCATTGCCCAAATCGATAGAAGTGCATTTATTACGCAGATAGAAAAAATAGCGGCGTAATGTTTCGTATTGACACCAGCAATCCCTAAACAGCGCCCGATATTTTGCACAGGGTTTCCCATCAGATAAATTGCTGGTACAAGCATTGTTACTTGAGTAGCATCTAAATGTGCGCTTGTATAAAGGCTTACTGCAACACCAATCCCGCCGCCCATGCTCATTATGGAAGTGATGATAACGGTAGCTGCTTCTCCAGGGAGTCCCCATAAAGCCATGATTGGTGAACAGACAATACCGATTAGTTTTAATAATCCAGTTACTTCTAAAATACGAATAATAACAAAAGCCATTACAACATTTGGTAGGAGGCTGGTGGTTCCAATCGTAAAACCACGTTTCGCTCCTTCGATAAACAAATCAAGAACATTTTTATTTTCTGTAATTTCTTTAGTTGTCATGATTGATACCTCCGATCAATGGCTTTTTCAAAACGGCTTTTAAATATAAACGCATCAGGTTCGCACCTATGATTTTAAAGGTAAACATAACAATAATAGGAACTATAATAGGTACGAGCATAAAACTAAAAACAGCTGCTCCAGAAGAAAAGTAGTTGGTAATAAACGCACTGGCACTTGTTTGATAAGATATAATGACAGAACGCTCTTCATCGGTTATTTGGCCTGCATCTACTAGTTCTTTTACCATGCCAGCAGCGGCATCTGTACTTTGCATATTGGCGATATTTGCTAATGCCGTAATTCCTGGAACACCTAATAGTGGTTTTAATATAGGCGTCATTAGTTTTTGTGCTGCTTTTAATCCGCCAAGACCATCAACGACATTAACAAGACCTAAAGCGAGTATAACGGCTGGAATTAATTCAAATGCGAATAAGAAACCATCTCTTGCACCGCTGCCGCCTACACCGCGAAATGTGAAAGCTTTATCCGCCCCTTGGATTTTACCGAAAGAACCATTGAGTACGTTGAAGTCGAACGCTTTCACCCAACCGTCACTTGATGAGAAAATTCCAGAAAATAATACAATAGCGGCTAAGAATGCTAGGTAACCGATCCAGGGAACTTGTAGCGTAGAGTTATTTGTTTGTTTCATGATGTAGCCTCCATATGAATTTTTGTACATTTGCTTATAAATGCAACTTTCATGCCAATATAATTTTTAAAAAAAGAATCAATATGTTCTTCCTGTATAAACAATTCCTATATTTTAGAGAGTTTTCGGTAAGAAGAGAGGACTTCTTAATGATAAAAGGGAAATATAAAGGGTGATGATTTTCTTAATCCCTTTATATTTCCCTTTTTAGAGAGGAGCATCTAATGAAAAATCTAGCCGTAATTGCCATGGGGCAAAATACATCCGTAGCATTTCGTGAACAATTGTATCGATTGTTAGGTAACAGAGTTAATGTTAATAATTATTATATAGAAGGTAATCTACTGCCCACTAACATTGAAGCCGATCTCGTTTTATTTTCTAGTCAAGCTGCATATCAACGATCGAAATCTTATGTGAATAAAACTTGTCCGATATTAGTTGCACGACGTTCGATAAATTATCATGAAGTAAATAAATTATTTGAGATTCCATTAGGTACGGATGTACTGTTGGTTAATGATTTGCCATCAAGTGCAAATCAAACAATTGCATTGTTACAGACACTGGGGATTGATCATATTAATTATTATCCGTATTCACCTCAAATTTTTAATTATCCTAGATTAAAAATAGCGGTAACTCCTGGTGAAAAAGAACTTGTTCCAGATTTTGTTGAAGAAGTGATTGATATAAAAACACGATTAATCGATATTACAACTTTGCTAGAAATACTAATTCAGTTGGATTTATTGGAACTGTATGCGGATTTCTTATCAGCGAATTATGTACAGGATATCATTCGTTTAATTAAAAATGACAATCAGAGAATTTATGAAAGTAATAAAATTAGGGCTCAATTTGAAACTGTAATTGATACGGTACATGATGGAATTATTGTAATTGACAGTTGTGAAAAAATTTCTGTATTTAATCCAGTTGCTGAAAGGTTATTAAATATAAAAGCAGAGCAGGCAGTAGGACATTCAGTAAATCAAATAACAAATACAAATTTATTATATATTTTGGATGGAAAAAACAATATAAGAGAATCTTTGGTAATGGTAAATCAACATTATTTGATTGTTAATATGGCCTACATGCATCCAGAAAATTTCGAGCTTGGTCGGATTTATACATTCAAAGATGTTTCAGAAATTAGGCGTTTGGAAGAGTCAGTACGACGCAAGTTGATTCAAGAACAGAAGTTTGCTAAATATACACTTTGCCAGGTGATTGGACAAAGTACGGTAATTAAGCAGATGCTGGCTATTGCCGAAAAAATGGCGTTATCAAGTTCGACGATTTTAATTCAAGGTGAAAGTGGTACGGGGAAAGAAATTATTGCACAAGGGATCCATAATGCTTCACCACGTAATAGTGGACCATTTATTGCTGTTAATTTTGCAGCGTTAACAGAAAATTTATTGGAGTCAGAGTTATTTGGCTATGTAGAAGGAGCCTTCACTGGTGCAATGCGTGGTGGAGCTCCAGGGTTATTTGAAGAAGCACATAAAGGAACCATTTTTCTTGATGAAATTGGGGATGCTCCGTTGGCATTTCAGGTGAAGCTACTGCGTGTTTTGCAGGAACAACAGATACGGCGAGTTGGCAGTTCAAAGCTGATTCCTATTGATGTTAGAGTGATTGTGGCGACCAATTGTGATTTGAAAGATTTGATTGAAAAGGGACAATTTCGGCAGGATCTGTATTACAGATTAAATGTTTTGCCTATTAAAGTTCCGCCGCTTCGAACGCGGGGACAGGATATTTTATTATTAGCAAAGGCTTTTTATAAAAATAATACGCATAGAAGTGATGATGAGGAAGCTGAACAATATTTCAAGAAGATAGCCTCTTGTCTTTTAGAATATAGCTGGCCAGGAAATATTCGCGAACTACAAAATGTAGTTGAATACCTAGTAAATATTTGTCCAGATGTTCCACCCGATATTGATATTTTGCCAGAAGAATTTAAGGTTAATTATAAGAGTGATTTTTTAACAAAAGAAACGGAAGAAGAACTTGTCAAACGAATCTATGATGAAATTAATTTAGCAAATGAGCAAAACCATTCGATTGGCCGACGATCTCTAGCTGAACGTTTAGCAATACCTGAAAATCAGGTGCGTAATTTGTTGCAAAAAATGCAGGTCGAAAATCGAGTCATTCTACAAAGAGGTCGTAAAGGCTTAAGAATCAATCCAGAGTTTGACGAAAATGAGGGAATGTCTTAAGAAGAATAAGTATAGAAGAAACGTAGACCACAGCAAATTAAAGTCAAGTCCTAAATGCGAATAAGGAACGAAATAAGCTACCCAGAGTCTACTTTGTTAGTAGATTCATGGGTAGCTTCTCTTTAGATTTGACGTGGCGGTGAAATTTAGAAAAATTAAAGTGAACATCTCTAATAGGGACAACTAACCTGTTCCCGTTTCTCAGTGGGGTTGCCCCAAATTTAAGGTAGCTTTTCGATATTCGAGATCAAATAATCAATAAAATATTTGCTCGCAATCGGCAAACTAGTTCTATCTTTGAATCCGATAGCAATTGTTCTGATAATAGGAGGATCAACCGGCAGCATGACAATATTATAATTCGTGCGACGTAGCACAAGTTCTGCCAAAATGCTGATACCCAATCCTGCTTCTACCATTGTCATAATAGCATAATCGTCATGGATACAAAATTTTATATTTGGTTCTAAATTGCAAGCATGAAACGCTTCCATCGGTTCACTAAAATGACCTTCCTCTAACAAAATAAATGGCTCGTTCACTATCTCATGCAAAGTAACAGTACTATGGGAAGCCAATCTATGATTTGCTGGCAAAATCGCTAACATGCTTCCTTCTTTTATAGTAATTGTATGGAAATCAGTTACGGCAGGGGGAGTGATAAAGCCGAAATCTACGGCCCCAACTTTTATCCACTCCTGTATAGAACTATAATCTCCTTGATGAAGAATAAATTGCACATTAGGATAAAGTACTTGAAACTCTTTTATTAACTGTGGCATCCAGTGGCAGGAAATACTTGAAATCGTACCTATGCGGATGACTCCCGTTTCCAAACCTTTTATCTCGTTTGCCTTTTCCTGCATGGCTTGATATTGAAGAATGGTTCTCTGAATAAATGGGTATAAGTCTGCACCCTCTAATGTCAGCTTTACCCCCACACGGGAACGATATAGCAATGTAATAGACAATTCCTCTTCTAACGATGAGATCATTTGGCTCATAGCGGATTGCGTGTATCCAAGGGCTTCCGCTGCCTTGGTAAAGCTCCCAAGCTCCACAATTTTTTGCAGTGCAAAATATCGGTTCATATTTATAAATCACCTTTTCTAATGTTTAAATAAGAAATATTAATTTTACTTATGTTAAAGTGCAGTATATACTACATAATAAAAAAACACAAGAAAAGGTGATGAAATATGTCTTTTGAAAAAGTTAAAGTATATTTTGACGGAGTGGGTTTAGGTCGGCGTGTCGTGGAACGGGAACAGATTGGCGCCACAGTGGAACAGGCCGCGGTGTCGATTGGTTGTGAGCCCGCACGGATTGCAAAAACAATGTCGGTTTTTCTCGATGAAAAAGCTGCTCTGCTTGTAATGGCAGGTGACGCCAAAATAGATAATACAAAATATAAAGCCTGCTTTCAGCAAAAAGCAAAAATGATACCTGGCGATCTGGTAGAAACCTATATAGGTCATTTCCCAGGCGCGGTTTGCCCTTTTGCTGTCAACAATGGTGTACGTGTATTTCTGGATATATCCCTCAAACGCTTCGACATTATGTATACAGCTGGAGGCAGCTTAAACAGCACAGTAAAATTATCTTTAGAAGAGCTTGAAACCCATTCCGCATCTGCAGGCTGGATAGACGTGTGCAAGGGATGGCTTGTAAATTAAAATGAATAGTAAGCGTGCGCTTACTGTATCCATATTGGCAAGAGGAGTCTTTGTGAAATAGAGGCTATTGCTTAATTCAATAATAAGAAAGGTGGTAAATAAACGAATGAAATACTATGTTGTAGATGCATTTGCAGAAGAAATTTTTGAGGGGAACCCTGCCGGTATCTGTGTTTTAGAAAATTGGCTTTCAGGCGAGGTTATGCAGAAAATCGCAATGGAAAACAATCTTTCTGAAACAGCGTTTGCGGTCAAGGAAAATAACAGTTACCGTCTGCGTTGGTTTACCCCCGGTGGAGAGATTGACCTTTGCGGCCATGCAACATTGGCAACCGCATTTGTACTTGCAAACTTTGTAGAAACGGCTTCAACTGAATTTGTTTTTGAGAGGGAAAATAACCGTAGTACGAAAAGGTGATTTATACGAGATGGATTTTCCCGCTTATCATTTGTCACCTGTGCCTGTTACTGATAAAATGACAGAAGCGATAGGTGTACGGCCGGTGGAAGCATGGATGGGGCGGGACTTGGTTTGCGTATTAGAAGAAGAAAATCAAGTCTTTGATGCACAGCCTGATCAGGCAAAACTAAAGACGCTCGACGGTCTGCTGCTGCAATTGACGGCAAAAGGGACAGAATATGACTGTGTTACCCGTAGTTTTGCTCCCAAATTAGGTGTGGAAGAAGATCCGGTTTGTGGTTCCGGTCATTGCCATGTGATACCTTTGTGGGCTAAGAAATTAGGAAAAAATACGCTGGTAGCCCGTCAAGCCTCCCGACGTGGCGGCACTTTGTATTGTCAGGATTGCGGCGAGCGGATAAAACTTTCAGGTAAAGCCGTCCTATACGCTACGGCGGAACTCCATATTAAATGAGGCAAACAAAATGTCAGTAGAAAAAGTAAAGTATTCTCTGCGGTTTTATCCTACATTTTCTTGCATGAAGTGTTAATGTAAAAGGCTACATAGGTGCAGCACTTATTTTATCTGGTGTTGCTCTCTCAAAAATTACAATAAAGGTTGCTACTTCTCACGCTGATCGTGCCGTCCAGCCCCAACGGTAAATAAATGGATAGCAAAAAGACCATCAAATCCAGGAGTGGGACAAACAACCTGTCCCCATGTCCCGTTCTTCATGTTATGTCTGCATAATAGGAAGGGTATCAAAAAAAACAGGCTATTTTTAGCCTGTTTATTTTTGTGTAGTTTTTCCTTTTACTTTTTCTAAGAATGTATTCATGAGTGCTGTTTTATTAGGATGATTAGTAGATTTATTGCTAAAACTGGTATCATTCTTTTGATTGTTTTGTTCTCTAGATTTCTTTAGTCCAAAAGCATCATTAGCCTTATTTACTTTTTTTTGCCCCATAAGTATCGCCTCCCTAATTATTATCTGCATTACAATAAATTAAATTCAAAAAGGAAGGCTACTAGTTTAATAACTAAGCAATCCCTCAGATTTCGAGTCATATACAGCAGTCATAACCATAACAGAAAAACACGATAAATTCAAGCAGAATCCATCCAATTGTCCAGTTGAACATATGTGAGTAGAAAAGTAAATGGGACACGGGGACAGGTTGTTTGTCCCGAGAGATGAAAGAGGCAATATAATAATTAAGATAATTTTAAGCTGCGATTCTTATTGGGATTAGAGAAACTGTCAATTGATAAGAAAACTGAAACAGAGCAGGATTTAATATTTATGAAAGAGGAGCTACCCATAATCTACCTAGTTAGTAGATTATGGGTGGCTTTTCTTTAATTTGAGATAGCGATAAAATAAAGACAATTTAAAGCTAGAGTTTTTAATAGGGAAAACTAATCTGTCCTCTTGCCCCTTATAATTCGGCGACTAAAAGAAGACGGGCTATCGATACGTCAAATTGAGCGAGCAACAGGAATATCGAGAGGTATAATAGCGAAAGGCTGACAAAAAGAAAGTCACTTTTGTCCTCTTATGTCTAGTACATCATAGCGTAGCTTATTATTACATAAACCGTTCTAAGAATAGGTTGGAAAGATTTTTGTTACAAAATCCATATATGGCGCAAACTTTTTATGGACCACCAGCGTCTATACTGTGTAAAGCAAAGAAAGGAGCTACTCGTGCTAATGGGGAAATGCAATATAGAAAAACAATTCGTAGATTACGTTATGGAAAATAAGGATAACCACTATCGGCTTGCTTTTAGTTATGTTAAAAATGTTGACGACGCTTTGGATGTTGTACAGGAATCTATTTATAAAGCCATTTCAACTGTTGATACTCTCAAAAATCCTGGCTATTTTAAAACTTGGTTTTATAAAATTTTAGTAAACACCTCATTGGATTTACTTCGAAAACGGAAGAAACTAGTTGTAGTAAATGATGAAGTTTTATTAAGTTTGGATTCAGGTACATTTGATAATTGTGAGGACATAGATCTTCAAAAATCATTAGATAATTTACCTGTTCAATACCGTAGTGTAGTAGTACTTAGGTTTTTTGAGGACTTAAAAATAGAAGAAATTGCGGCTATTTTAGATGAAAATGTTAATACAATAAAAACGCGCTTATACAAATCACTAAAAATGTTACGTATTCAAATGAATGATTAGAGTAAGGAGGAGCCATTTGTGATGGATAAAAAATTGAAAATGCTGAAAAAGGAATACATGAACGTACCTATTCCTTCGGAATTGGACTTTATAGTAAGAAAAGCCTTAAAAGATAACGAAATTAATAGCAGTATGAGAAATAATAACTTTAAAAGAATAAAAATAGCAGTCGCTTCAATAGCCGCAGCATTTGTCGTACTTACTGTAGGCGTTAATACTAGCCCAGTTTTTGCAGCAGCAATGACTAAAGTACCGGTTGTAGGTAGTATTGTAAAAGTGCTAACTTTTCGAGAATTTACTGTAAACGAAGATACCTTCAATACGAATATAAAAGTACCTGCCATACAAGGTTTAGAAAATAAAACCCTGGAAAATAGCTTGAATGAAAAATACCTTGCTGAAAACAAAAAGTTATATGAGCAGTTTATGGCTGATATGGAAGACTTGAAGAAAAACGGTGGCGGTCATTTAGGCGTAAATAGCGGCTATGAAGTGAAGACCGATACTGACAGAATTCTTTCTATAGGTCGTTATGTGGTGAATACTGTGGGTTCTTCATCAACAACAATGAAGTATGATACTGTAGATAAGAAAAACGGAATCCTGATTACTTTACCAAGCTTATTTAAAGACGATAGGTATGTTGAAATTATAAGTGAAAACATTAAGAAGCAAATGATAGAACAAAATAAAGCGGATAACAATAAGTTTTATTGGGTTGCAGGGATTGAGCAGAAAGGGAATATGAAGCTATTTGAAAAAATTTCAAAGGAGCAAAGCTTCTATATTAACTCAGAAGGTAAGCTGGTAATTTCATTTGACAAATACGAGGTTGCCCCAGGATATATGGGAATTGGTCAATTCATTATTCCAACCAATATCTTATCAGATACTTTGGTTAGTAATGAGTATATAAAATAAACGGTATATGAAACCCAGAGTAGTATTATTTGCTACAATTTTAGTTATAGTATTAGTGTTTGCAGGCTGAATGCAACAAGGGATAGGTTTTTTGTCCCGAGAGATGGAAGAATTAAGGTCATAAACTACAATTGTTATTGGGATAAAGGCAACTGCAGATTGACAAGAAGCCTAAAATAGAAGCTTGTTGGTAAAATAATGAATATAATGTAAAAAATATAGCGGGATTTAGCATTTATAAAGAGAAGCTACCCCTAATCTACAGTTAGTAGATTTATGGGTAGCTTCTCTTTTATTTAACATATCAATAAGATAAAGACAATTTAGAAGTATTGTTTTTTTATTGGGACAGTGAAACTGTCCCCGTATCCCTTTGTTTGGAACATGGGTATTGGAAATATCTTTTTTGCAAAATATCTTCGCTATGTGAAGATAGCTTATTCGCCTTTAAAATGTGCTGGGCGTTTTTCTAAAAATGCAGTAATCGCTTCTTCATAATCATGGCTGTCATAAACCTTCCGCCGCATCCCCTGTACCCGTTCAAAAGCGGATGGAGTGATAGAATATGCTTTTGATAAAACACGGAACTGTTCTTTTATTACCTCAATCGATAAAATCGATCGTGTGCTAATTGTCGCAGCTAAATTCAATGTAAAAGGGAGAAGTTCTTCTTCTGAAACTAAATGATTGATAATGCCTACATTTAAAGCCCGTTCCGCAGGTACTAAATCAGCAGTAAAAAACATCTCTTTAGCAATATTAATCGGTAAACGATTCATAAAATGTAAAATACCTGTAGAATTATAGGGAACCCCAAGCTTAGCAGGAGTCATGGCAAACTTAGCCGTCTTATCGGCGATCACCATATCACAAGTCATTATTAAGTCGCAAGCACCACCATAGACACTGCCTTGTACCATTGCAATAACCGGACCAGGGTATTCTTCCACAGCCCGTAAAAGTACCTCAAGTGAATCGTAATAACTTAACGGATCCCTCATTTTTAATGGTAATTCTTTAACATCATGACCTGCCGACCATACCTTAGATCCATCTGGAGCACGCAAAATAACGATATGGATCTTCTGTTTTTGAAAATTATCAAGTGCTTCAATAATATCATCAACGAGTTCAGCACTTAATGCGTTTAGTTTCTGGGTATTATCTAGCGTAATAACGCCCACTTTTTCTAAGAATTCTACCTTGACTAATGACATAATCAATCCTCCTAAATAAGCATAAATTATAAAACTATTCTATTACTCAGTTGCGATAGGGCTTTAGAAACCTGATAGATAGTCATTTGACAGCTATAAATTTTTTTTCGAAAAACTCTCTGCTTCTTGACCTGCCAATAAGGCACCACAGTGGAGTATATCTTCTCTGTTGAATGTATTTAGAATACAGTATACTGAATACCTATGCCTTTCCTTTATTATATTCCTACTATGAAAATAACTGAAATATTGAATAATCATGGTATGATAACTATAGGTTATAATGATATTTGTATGATGAGACAAAGAGCCTGTCCCAGTGCCCCATAGTTGCTTATATAGAAAGATGATATATTCGTCTAGACTTCGGTTTAGGCTTTTTTTATTTGTATCGTTGATAAGGGAAATTACTGTTATGTAAAAAGCTGAGTTATTTCAATAGAATTGAAATTTTAGCTTCGCAATAGTAGGGATCTTCAACGGCTGCCGTAGTATCATCCAGGATGCTTTCTATATAGGCGTGTCCCCTAAATGTAAGCCCGTGATCATTTGCATAGTCTACAAGTTGTTGAAGGGTTGGATCTATCTCCGTCCAAGATCCTCTGTAATAGCTCACAAGGTAACGGCCGGCAGGTTTATAAGTCCAATTGATGGCTTCAGTGTTTTTCTCATCAATACGGTAATAGCAATTGGTCAATTGGCTGAAAATTCCTTGTTGTATTTTGTCAGTAGCCATCATGTAGCCAAGGGGGTAGCCACAATAGTTTCGAGTGTGGTAGCAGTCACGCATAAATTTCAGCGTAACTTTCATTGTTTGTTCCATAGACATTTCGTTAGTCGGTTCGCTGATTACGATTGCTTGTGCTTTTGATTCAATAATTTCGATTTTAGAACAATCCATTTCTAGGTTTGCTTCCATGCTCTTGATCTTATTCTGTACAATTCTTTGCAGCCACATAAGCTCGGCAATTTCTTGCTCTAACATTTGACTTTGATTATACAGCACCGTTTGTGTCTTTTGCGGAGTGCAGTGTACCAAATGTTTTTTGATCTCTTCTAATGGGACACGGAGTTTGCGCAGCAGTTGAATGGCGTCAAAAACAGTGCTTTGCCCAAACGTATAATAGCGGTACCCGTTTTTTTTCACGATAGCCGGTTTGAATAAATCAATGTTGTCGTAATACATCAAGGTGCGCTTGTTAATGCCGTAAAGAGCGGCAAATTGGCCGGTAGTAAATTCTTTTTGTAAAAAATCATGCATGATGCAAAATCCTCCCCTTGACTATACAGTTACTGTATAGTTTATCATATCCCATAGCTCCAAATTGGTCAATTTTGGAGTACATAAGGATGCTGGGCCGATATATCTTGGTGGCGCAGCATAGGTATGCTGCAATACCGTTAACGAATGGGGAGGTTGAAAATTGTGTTTTCAGCAAAATTCAGAAAAAGTTGCTGTGTAGGATTGGGTACCATAATGATTGGTTTGATTATAACAGGATGTGGCGGCACGGAGATGATGGTGCAGGAAAAAGCAGTGCCAGTTAAAGCAATAAAGGTTATCCAGCAGAATGTAACGAGAGTCAATGAATATGCAGGCCAGGTACAGGGAAAAAATGAAGTGAAGATTCAGGCCCGTGTGTCAGGCAATATTATCGAAAAAATGATTTCTGGTGGCGATATTGTTAAACAAGGGCAGCCGTTATTTCGAATCGACAGCACTCAATATGAAAGCACATTGCTTTCTGCACAGGCGCAATTAGTGCAAGCCGAGGTTAACTTAGAAAACTCACGGATTGATACAGAAAGGTATCAAAACCTGTTAAACGCTGCGGCCATCCCGGAACAGCGGCTAACTACCCAGAGATCGGCCGAACGCCAGAATGAAGCCTTAGTGTCTTCCAACCGTGCATTAGTAAGAAAGGCTCAGGATGATGTAAACGGTACCTTGGTTGTTTCTCCAATAGACGGACGCATCGATGTAAATGATGTCGGTGTGGGAACCTATGTGCAAGCAGGAAGTACCACGTTAGTCACGATGGGTGCTCTGGATTCGGTATTTGTGCAATTTAACATGAGCGAAAATGAATACCTTAGCTTGCGGCAGGTTTCGCAAAACAACGTTGCCAATAGTGGCTGGGGTGAAAACGTGGTGATTACATTAAGCAACGGTGCAGTCTATCCGCTGAGCGGGAAAGTAACGCAGGCGGACAGAGGTTTGGCCAATAATAGTGGAACCTTGACGCTAAAAGCCTCTTTTGCCAATCCAGATGGGATGTTAATTCCGGGCATGTTTGCTAGAGTTAAAATCCCTGGCATACCGGTAAAAAATGCGGTGCTGGTTCCCCAGCGGGCTGTGCAGCAAGTATTGGATAAATCCCTTGTCACGGTTGTCAATGCTGACAACAAAGCGGAGCCCCGATCGGTGATTCTGGGAGAAAAGGTGGGCAGTTATTATCTTGTAAAAGAAGGTTTGACTGCAAATGACATAGTGGTTGTAGAAGGACTGACAAAGGTTCAGGAAGGGGTGACCCTTGATGTGACTGTCGTCGCTCCGGAAGAGTTGGAGCTATCTATTAACTCGTAGGAGGTGTGCATAATCGTGGCAAGATTTTTTATCGAGCGTCCAATTTTTGCAATTGTTCTTTCCATTATGATTGTGGTAGCGGGAACGATTGCTGGGCTGAATCTCCCCATTGCCCAGTATCCACAAATCCAGCCGCCAACAGTATCGGTGTCGGCATCCTATATTGGCGCGAATGCTGAAGTTGTCAATCAGACGGTAGCCCAGGTTTTGGAAGAGCAGATTAATGGTGTACAGGGTATGAACTATATGAGCTCAAATTCCGATGATTCGGGTGCCTACAGTCTGGAAGTTGTTTTTGATTTGGGAGTCGATGGAGACATTGCTGCCGTCAAGGTGCAGAACAGTGTCGCCCAGGCCAATGCCAATTTGCCGGCAGAAGTAACCGCGGCTGGCATTACCACCCAAAAAGCATCTTCAGACATGGCTATGATGCTGAGCTTCTATTCACCCAAGGGCACTTATGACAGTGTATTTTTAACTAATTATTTCAATGTTTACTTGAAGGATGCTATTAAGCGGGTTAACGGTGTCGGCAATATGATGGTCCTGGGGTCGGATTTTTCCCGGCGTATCTGGATTAATCCAGATCGCATGGCGGAACTGGGCTTAACGGTAGCCGATGTGCTTGAGGCCGTCAAGGAACAGAATGTTCAGGCACCGGCCGGTACAATCGGTGCCATGCCTGTACCCAAAAAGCAGGAGTTTCAATATACCGCGAAAGTGCGGGGGCGTTTAGCAAGTATCGCCGATTTTGAAAATATTATCGTGAAGGCCCAGCCGAATGGCTCCTTCGTTTATCTGAAAGATATTGCGCGAGTCGAGAATGCCGGGAAAGACTTGAATTATTCCACAAAACAAGATGGAGCCAATGCAGTTGCAGTGGGCATTCAGCTCACCAGCGATGCCAATGCAATGAATACCATTGCGGGAGTGAAAAAAGCTGTAGCAGCAGCAGAAGAAAATTTTCCACCGGATATGAAATATAGAGCCATCTTTGATAATACGAATTTTATCGCCGAATCCATGCATGAGGTGGTTAAAACCTTTTTTGAAGCGATGGCCCTCGTTATGATCATAGTATTTCTTTTTCTGCAAAGCTGGCGGGCAACGCTGATTCCGATGCTGGCCGTTCCCGTATCATTAATTGGTACGTTTGGTGCTTTTGTGCTTCTTGGTTTTTCGATTAACACCTTGACTCTATTCGCTATGGTATTGGCAATTGGATTGGTTGTCGATGATGCCATTGTCGTTATTGAAGCCGTCGAGCATCATATGCGCTTTAATAAACTGACACCGGTGGAGGCCACGAAAAAAGCAATGGCCGAAGTGTCCGGGCCGGTTATTGCCATTGCTTTTGTATTGGCCGCTGTATTTGTTCCGGTTGCTTTCATCGGCGGCATGGTAGGCGTTCTCTACCGCCAGTTCGCCTTGACGATAGCGGTGTCGATGGCTTTATCTGCTCTAGTCGCTTTGTCCCTGACCCCGGCACTGTGTGCCCTGTTATTAAAGCCTTACAAAGAGCAGGCAAAGGACAGTGTTCTGGGCAGATTTTTTGGCCAATTTAATGACTGGTTTGACCGAACTACCAGTGCATATAGTGAAATGGTGAAATCATTAATCTCCAAAGCGAAATATTCTTGTATATTCTTGTTGATCATTTTAGTAGGGATGGTGTTCCTATACAAAATTGTCCCGACGACCTTTGTACCGGATGAAGATCAGGGATATTTTGCGGTAGCTGTCACTCTGCCGGAAGGCGCGAGTATGAATAGGACACAGGCAGTAACCGACCGATTGGCTGGAGAAATTAAAGAACTGCCAGGTGTCGATCAGGTTATCGCAATTGACGGTTTTGATATGTTGTCAAATGGTGCCAAGGCCAACACGGCAGCTCTATTTGTTTGTCTTGAACCGTGGAGTAACCGAAGAGATTCTGCTACCCAGATCGATTCCATCATCGGTCAGGTTCAAAGCAAATCTGACCTCTTTCCAGAAGCTTCTATTATGGCCTTTAACATGCCGCCCTTGCCAGGTCTGGGGATGATCAGCGGTTTTACTATGGTACTGCAGGATATGTCCGGTCACAGCAAGGAAGAACTGGATGGTATGACGAAGAAACTTGTGCTTGCCGCCAATCAACTTCCGGAAGTGGCGGCGGTATACTCAACATATAAAAGTGATTCTCCCGGCTATGAGTTCGAAGTTGACCGGGAAAAGGTGAAAAATCTGGGCATTGCCTTAAATGATGTATTCACGGCGCTGCAAGTCAATTTCGGCGGTACCCAGGTGAATGACTTTAACCTGTTCAACCGTACTTATAAAGTGGTTATGCAGGCAGATACAATGTTCCGTAATGAAGCTGACATGATGCGCTTTATCTATGTCCGGTCCTCGAATGGCTCCATGATTCCGTTAGATACCTTGCTTAAACCGAAGCTAACGACAGGGACGTCCATTATTTCCCGTTTCAATGCTGCTCGCAGCATTCAGATTAATGGCTCCGTAGGAGAAGGCTACAGTTCGGGGCAAGCTCTTGCTGCTATGGAGAAACTGGCGAAAGAAACGCTGCCTTCCGGTTTTAGTGTGGAGTGGTCAGGGCAAAGCCGGGAGGAAAAGAAAGCCGGCAGCACAACCATGCAGATTTTGGCACTGGCCTTGGTATTTGTCTTTTTATGCCTGGCGGCACTGTATGAGAGTTGGAGCGTTCCCTATGCTGTTATGCTTTCTGTGCCAACCGGCATTTTTGGGGCATTATTGTCCCAATATACTATGAATCTGCAAAACAGTGTTTATATGCAGATTGGAGTGATTATGCTGATCGGTTTAGCCGCTAAAAATGCAATTTTAATCGTTGAATTTGCTAAAGTTAGGGTGGATAAGGGGATGGACCCGGTTAAAGCTGCTATCGAAGCGGCATCCTTACGGCTTCGACCTATTCTGATGACTTCTTTCGCCTTTATTATTGGATGCCTGCCGCTGGCAATGGCTAGTGGTGCTGGTGCTGGCGCAAGGAAGGCGATGGGGACTGCGGTTGTTGGTGGTATGACGATCGCTACGGCTTTTGGTATTTTCCTCATTCCCGTATTATTTGTGGTTGTGGAATGGATTGTAGCTAAATTAAGCTGGAAGAAAAAGAAAAAAGAAGTCTATTCAGCATAAATACTGTTTAAATAACAATGTCCTTGATTCTTCCTGTTGGAGAGGTATCAAGGATATTTAAAATATTTAATTTCTTTGACTAAGGAGGATATAAAATGAACGGATATGTTTTTTTAGGCATAGCAATAGCCTTAGAAGTATTTTCTACATCTATGCTTAAATATTCAGAAGGCTTTACGAAGCTATACCCTAGTCTTGCTTTTGTAGTAGGGATGAGTGCTTCATTTTATGCAGTGGCTCAAGCCATGACGGTTATTCCACTAAACATCACCTATGCGATTTGGGCTGGATTAGGAACGGTTTTGACAGCATTAGTGTCTATTTTGATTTGGAAAGAATCTATTAATATCTATAGTGGTATAGGGATAGGATTAATCGTCATTGGCGTAGTAATGCTTAACTTAAAGGGACCTGCTCATTGAAAAAAGTCCTGTAAAGTAGATGCTTTACAGGACTTTTTCTTATAGCTATTTATTTAGTAGAAATAGACAAATGATATAATTATAGTCAGAATCGGGAAATATCATAAAAGAGGAATGTAGGGTATTACTATGGAAGAAGTTACTGATTGGGGTTCTTAGTTACTGTTTTATCTTAGGTTTTCCGAAAGAAGGTGGTAGAGATTAATTTCTTGGATAAGAATCAATATGTTTCTAAAGTTTTGTTGGAGAAACATAATATACCCTCCGGTAAGCACTATCCGTTTTCAATACCTGCTATAGCAAAATTGGATAGTCTTGCATTACATCCCAATGTGACTTTTTTGATTGGAGAAAATGGAGCAGGAAAATCAACGTTAGTCGAAGCAATCGCAATTGCTTTTGGGCTTAATCCTGAGGGTGGATCGAAACATTTTACCTTTTCAACGAAAGAATCACATTCGCCGTTGCATGAACATATGGTTTTATGTAAAGGCGTTAAAAGGCCAAGGGATTCTTTTTTTCTACGGGCGGAGAGTTTCTTTAACGTGGCTACGAATGTTGATGATCTAGGTGTTGGAGAAGCCTATGGTGAGCATTCTCTTCATGAGCAATCACATGGTGAGTCCTTCATGTCACTTTTCTTACATCGATTTAAGGGGAAGGGGTTTTATATTCTTGATGAGCCCGAAGCGGCCTTATCTCCAATGCGACAGCTTGCTTTTATCAGCCGCCTTCACCAGCTAGTATTAGACAATTCACAGTTTATCATTGCTACTCATTCACCGATTATTTTATCCTATCCTAATTCCTACATATATAATATTGATGGAAGCGGCATTAATAAGATCGAATATGAGCAAACGGATCATTTTATGATTAATAAACATTTTTTCAATAATCGCAAAGCCGTACTGAATGAGTTAATGCAAGTATAATAGGAGTGGCATTAGTAGATTAGTAATCAGGTTTCCAGCTCATTTATGCATTGAAGTGCCTCAGGGAAGTGCTTGGAGGCAATGATTGTACATAATGTATACAAGTGTTTCGGACAGGGAGGAATAGAAGTATGAAAAGACAGATAAAAGACAATATGCCTGAATTTATAGGGCTGAGAGAAGCTATGGAATTATCCCGGGAACAAAATCGGGAAAATCACCGAAAATTTATAAATCCCGAGTTGGTAAATCTCATGGGACTTTTAAATTTTGATAAGTGTTTTGTTAAGGCGCAAGGGGCGTCGCTATGGGATAAAGACAATGATGAATACTTAGATTTTTTAGGAGGCTATGGGGCATTAAACCTAGGACATAACCACCCTGAGATCAATGCAGCAGTTGAGGCAGTAAAGGAATTTCCAAATCTGCTGCAAGCGGCTCTAAACCCTTTAGCAGGGGCATTAGCGCGAAACCTAGCATTATTCACTCCTGGAGAACTGCAATACTCATTTTTTAGTAACAGTGGAGCAGAAGCTGTGGAAGGGGCATTAAAACTAGCTAGAGCCTCTACTGGAAGAACAAAATTTATTTCCTGTGAAGGCTCTTTCCATGGAAAATCCTTCGGAGCTCTGTCGGTTACAGGCCGGGAGAAATATAGGAAACCTTTTGCCCCTCTACTGCCGGGTGTAGACTTTATTCCGTATGGAGATGCCAAAGCCCTTGAACAAGCTTTGAGCCAGAAAGATGTAGCGGCCTTTATCGTGGAACCCATTCAAGGAGAAGGAGGAATTATTGTTCCACCGGAAGGATACTTGAAAAAGGTTAGAGATATTTGTACAACTTATAATACGCTGCTTATTGTTGACGAGATCCAAACAGGATTTGGACGTACTGGAAAACTTTTTGCCTGTGAAGAGGACGGCATTGTACCTGATATTTTATGTCTGTCCAAATCTTTCGGAGGCGGGGTGATGTCATTAGCTGCCTATACTACAACAGAAAAAATATGGAAAAAGGCCTATGGCAGTATAGAAAAAGCGACACTACATACTTCTACCTTTGGCGGAAATTCGAGGGCGGTAGCAGCAGGAATTGCCACCTTAGAAATTCTCTTTAGAGATGATTTATCCCGTCAGGCTGCTGAAAAGGGCGAATATCTCATGGGGAAATTACAGGAGCTCCAGAAAAAATATCCCTTCTTAAAAGAAGTTCGCGGAAGAGGGCTTATGATTGGACTTGAGTTTGCTCAGCCTGAGAAGGGGCTGCTTAATAGACTGACTGGGGGAACGGTGGAAAAGTTAGCTAGTGAATATTTGGGTGCTATGGTAGCTGGAGAACTTTTAAATAAACATCGAATTGTTACGGCATATACCTTGAACAATCCGAATGTGATACGCTTAGAACCGCCTCTGATCGTATCTTATGAGCAACTTGATACATTACTTGCAGCATTGGAAGAAATATGCTCAAAAAATAGAGGATTTGGAGATATGGTTTTAGCCAGTGGTAAAACTATTTTGAGTTCTTTCGTTAAAAAATCTTGAGGATTTGTTTATATAAAGCCAAAGCTCCTGCAAGCTTGATAAGCTTTGCAAGAGCTTTGGCTTTATATTGGTAGATTGCTGGATGAGTTGGCCGATCCCACTACTCGTATAATTCGATGCCCACCATTTTCATCAGATATTTCGCATTGGTAGTTGTGCACTGTCCAGTGCGAAGTTTATAGTCAAACTGTATTTCATTATTTACATAGTTCTCAGTGAAATGATAGTTTACAATTTTGCCATTTGTATCTTTCTCTAGATTGCATAGTTCAAAGTCATGGGTGGAAATCAGTCCGATAATCCAATCCTTATTTAAATTTTTCAACACACTGGCAGCTCCTAGAACACGATCTCGTGAATTGGTGCCGCGAAATATTTCATCAATTAAAAAAATCATGTCTTGTTGTTTATGTGAAAAATCAATGATGGTTTTTATGCGCAGCAGTTCCGCATAGAAGGTTGATATGCCACTGTTTAAATCATCATTAATTCTCATAGATGTAAAGATATTCATAATGGAACATTCCAGCTTGCTGGCTGAGACGGGAGCTCCACAATAGGCCAGGACAAGGTTTATACCGATGGTTCGTAATAAGGTAGTTTTTCCTGACATATTTGATCCTGTAATTACACAAATCGTATTTTTCATATCAATATTGTTGCGTACACTTTTGGTTTCAACGAGTAGCGGATGCCCTATGTCGACTGCTGAAAACAATAGTCCTTTTTCCGCGAAGGCAGGAAAACTCCATTGGGGATGTAGCTGTAAGATGACACCTAGACTTGTCAGTGCTTCAAAGTGACCAATGGTATGAAGCCAACTTCGTATCAATTTTCCATTTTGCTTCTTCCAAGCCTCTAATGCGAAGACACAATGAAAATCCCACAGCATGAGAAAGTTCATGATACTAAATGAGATGAGATTATAACGAAGTTCACTAGCTGTTACAATTCTTTCAAGATGCTTTACTCGTAGAGACGCTGCTTTGGCTTCCTGTAATAGGTCGGATTGCAACCGGGTCAGATACTTATCCTGAAATTTTTCTTTTTCAATTAGGGAAATAAACTGATTGAAAGCGTCCAGATTTTCTTTAAATTTGTGTACCGTATTTAATGCTAGGGAGTTTTCTTTAAAACCAATGGCGGTAAGTATCATTTGGACGAAAATCAGACTCAATGGTATAAAAGTAGGAATCGAAATTTCAAAAAGAAACAGAATCAATGAGAGAACCGTTGCCACAGGCAGTATATAAAAGATACTTTGTAGCCACTTACGTTGAAATCGTTGTGAAGGATTTTCCGCATAAGCAATTAGACTGCTAGGGTCCTTTTCAATGTCTGCTGCAAGCATACCGAGACACTGTAATTCCTCGACAAAGTTGCCCTTTTCTGCCAGCTCTTTTACAGCCTGCTGTCGTCTCTTGATTAATTCGATATCCTTTTCTGAAGTTGCAAGGAACTTCTTTACTGTCTTTCTTCCATAAAAGGTGTGTGCAACATTGATCCACTGGAACAAAGATTTTTCTCCGAATATATCTAGATCTCCAGTATAAGAATGACCTGGATCAATAAACTCCTGCCCGTTTTCTTTAAAATTGATCCAACTTCCGTCCATTCTACTGAGATACTTTTCATTAATCTCAATTTTACAGCGGATCTTATTTAATTCTCTTTTGACCTGTTGATGTTTAAGCACAAAGTAAATAAATGGTATCAGAGATAGGAGCAAAACGAAATATCCATAAATGGAATCTATTTTGACAAAACAGAAGCTAGTAATCCCTGCGCCTATTAAAAATACTAGCATACGAATATTGCTAATTCGATTAGAGGTCTCCTGTTGTTTTACTTCCTGGCTTCTAAGAGTATGCAAGCGATTTGAAAATGTATTGATCGGCATAAATCCTCCTTAATGACGAATACAAGCGACGAGTCACCTAGATCATCTAGTTGTTAATACTATTTACCATGAGAATCCAAAACCCTTTAATGTGAATGCAAGAATGCAAGCGAATTCATTGTACTTGCATAATGCAGGAGTTTTTTTATTGTATGGAAAATAGTTGAAATTAAACCAATACACTTTATAATAGTATACGACAAAACTATTTAGAGCTAGATGGGAGTAACACTACAGAGGTTTTCCTTTTTGGGAAAAAACGATAAGGAAGGTGTTTACATTGAAAAATAATAATATTACGGATATATTTCCTGTTATTACAACAAGTCGGTTAATTCTTCGCGAATTAACCAACCAAGATGCTGAAGCGTTACATAAATATTGGACAGATTCGGATGTTCTGGAATATCTTTCCATCGATCCTTTTGCCAGCATACAAGAAAGCCTTGATATGATTGCTATCCTAAAAAATTTATACGGTGATAGTCAAGGAGCCAGATGGGTGATCACATTAAAGGATAGCGGAAAGATAATTGGCACATGCGGTTTTCATAACTTTAAAAGTGAGCACCGTAGAGCTGAAATGGGTTATGAGCTGGGAAAAGAATACTGGAACCTGGGAATTATGACGGAAGCGTTACAGGCTATTATTCACTACGGGTTTGATACGCTGCAATATAATCGGATTGAGGCGTTTGTTAATTTTGGTAATGTAAGGTCAAAAAAAGTATTAGAGAGAAACGGTTTTAAATTAGATGGTTTACTTAGAGAATACGAGTTTAATCGTGGTAAATTCGTTGATCAATATTGTTATTCTTTATTAAAATCTGAGTATCAAGTGTAAGACCTAAAATGTTTCTAACGAAAGAGAAGCTGCCCATAATCTACTAATAAGAGTAGATTATGGGCAGCTTCTCTTTCGATTTAGCATAGTGTAAAGCGGGGGTTATTGAAAAGAATTTTTGCTAAAGAAGGTTCTATTTTATTTGGCAGATATAGTGTTATCTGAAGAGAGGGCATTTTTTTGATTGGTGATATATACACCTAAAATGACGAATAATCCACCTAAAGCAATCGATAGAGTCAGTTTATCATCAAAAAACAGTATGCCTGCTACGATAGCCATAATTGGGTTAAAATAACTGAAGATTGCTGTTTTAACGGCACCGATCTTTGAGATTCCTAAATACCAAATAAAGTATGAATAAACGGAGCAAAAAACAGCTAAATATGCGGTGGCTAAGAGGGTAGCCCTGCTAATTGTGGGAAGTTGCTGCAACAGTGATGTTTCCGCAAATACCGTTGGAAAAAATGCAAATGGCAGCAATAGAATGGTTCCAGAAATATGAATATAAGCCATTGCGGTAAATGGACTATATTTTTCTAACACTGTTTTACCTTTAAGAGTAAACCAGGCCCAAACGAGTGCATTTAGGATCAGTAAACCGTCTCCTAAAAGTGTCTTTTGGTGGAATAGATCGCCAAATTTTCCTTGGCTGATGACTAGCAGAACACCCATAAAGGCAATACAGATTCCTATCCTACTACGAGTAGTCACTTTTTCTTTTTTAGTAATTATGCAGAATAAAGCAGCAAAGACCGGGGTCGTTGCCATAATGAGACCGGCATTTGTACTGGTTGTATATTGTAAACCAGTATAATGAATATAGAAAAAGGAAGTAATCGCAAAGAAGCCAAGTGTGAAAAATTGAGGTATATCTTTTTTATCGATGGAGCTAGTTCCCTTTTTAAGTAATAGAATAAGGGTAAACACGAAAGAGGCAACAACAAAACGTAAGATAACTAGGTTCAGAGGAAGAAGTTGTTGCATCCCTATTTTAGCTGCAACATAGGAAGTTCCAAGAAATATAGGAACAGTCATTAAAAGCAGGTGTATGTTTTGGAATTTCATCCGAGGGGAAGGGTTAGCAGTTGCGATGTTTCTAATGTCAAAGTTGTTACAAAGAGTAGTTTGGTCACTCATTACAATCACTCCCAATCCTTAATCTTGTTTATTCTGCGATCTAAAGAAATCAAACGTTAGGAAAATTGATGTGGCATTTCTATTATTTGTTGCAATTATAGCATGGTGCAAACTATAATAAAATTACTAATAAAATATACGTTCTATATCGAAAAAGTATAGTAAGAGGTATGTAAAATGGATATTCGGGATATGAAGAACTTTTATGCCATTGTTGAGGAGGGGAATATTAGCAATGCTGCGAAGCGTCTTAATATAGCGCAGCCGCCCCTTAGTAAGCAGATGAAGCAATTAGAAGATGATCTTGGAGTTCAATTGTTTGAGCGCGGCAGTCGTAGAATCAGATTGACCGAAGCTGGTCAGTTATTACGGGAGCGGGTAGAACAAATCTTAGGATTAGTCGATGGTACAGTTAAAGAAATTACTGAATTGAACTCAGGTTTAGTCGGTACACTTTCTATAGGAACGGTTACCACATCTGGGGCAACATTGCTGCCAAACTTACTTCACCAATTTCATAATGTATATCCTCATGTTACATTCCAACTATGGGAAGGGGACGGCAGTCGGATTTTAGAGTTATTGAATAATCGAGTCATTGAGATTGGTATTATACGAGCCCCTTTTGATTCGGAAATTTACGAATCAATTACTCTACCCGATGAGCCGCTAGTAATTGCGATGCGAAAGGATGGAAGCCTTTGTGGCGATGATCCTGTCAATGTTCGGCTGATTGAACTTGCTAACCAGCCGTTGATTGTTCCATTAAGGTGGAAAGCCATGTTCGTAGAATGGTGCGAGAAGGTCGGGTTTACGCCAAACATCGTATGTATTAGTGATGGGATTTTACTCAATATAATATGGACAAAATTGGGGATTGGTATGGCCTTAGTTCCGAAGTCTACCGAGGGACTTATTTCTGATTCAGAATTGACTTACAAAACAATTGTGGAGCCTGCCGTATCAACGCAAACGGTAATTGTCTGGGCGAGAAATCACAAATTGTCTGCTAGTAGTAAGCATTTTTTGGATTTGTTAAAAGATATGATTCTTAAGTAAAATAGTGCAAGCTTATTGGAAGACAAAGAGAAAATTCCTTATTCAATGTGAGTGATGATGACCTTCGCTCAAATGGTCAGACAGGAATTCGAAATTGACGTGCAAGGAGGAGGACAATGTGGTAGCAAGTGCGTCGTCAAGTAATGATGTAAATGTAGTTACTCCGTGCCTAAAAGTAGTGGATAGAATCGATCATCTTGTTTTGACGGTTGTTGATATCGAAAAAGCAATAGAATTTTACTCGACGGTCTTGGGAATGGATGTTGTCAGATTTGGCAGTGGACGAGTTGCGTTGTCTTTTGGCAATCAAAAGATTAATCTTCATCAGGTGGGAAAAGAATTTGAACCCAAAGCGAAAGTACCTATGCCAGGTTCAGCAGATCTGTGCTTTATTACAAATATCCTGCTGGAGGATGTCATAAAACACCTTAAAGCTAATAGTATTGGGATTGAAGACGGCCCTGTTATGAGAACAGGAGCTCTTGGTTCTATAAAATCAGTTTATATAAGGGATCCTGATAAAAACCTTATAGAGATTTCAAATTATCAAAAGTAGAAATTAAAATGCTACCCTCGCGGTTTATGCCGTGGAGTATTTTATATTGAACATGGAACTGTTATATTTGCGGATTTTTCTGGTCAGCCACCTAAAACAATATTTTTAATCATTGGAATAGATAAAAATAAAAGCGAAAGGAAGCCTGATGATTCTATCATCAGGCTTCCTTTTCAATTTGTGGAGCAGAGGTTAAGTGCAGGAGGCTCGTAAGCAATGTAAGAGTGTAGCCGGCGATTTCCGCGAAATGATCAACAAAATCAATTTGTGTTTGCAAAATGATCCGTAAAATGAGCATGCATTCCTTTGAAAGTATGAATGAAGGCTTCAAGGGGAGTTAGATTATAGGTTGCGGTCGAAAAAGTGGCGGTGGTAGCGGCGGTACCGGTTGTAACATCATAGACAGTTTGCGTTAATGTGATGTAGTAGGTGTTCTTTTCTTGTTTTACACGCATGGCGCTTACGTCGGAGACAATGGCCCACCGGCATCCGGAGGCGCTGGCTGCCTCCCGCCAGTCAGTTTGGGCATTAGCTGTAACATAGTCCGGTAATGTCTGCTGGTATTCATCCTGCAATGCCTCCTGCATGTATAAAAAATCTTCCATCAGGTCGGCTGGGAGGTTATTGCCGAGTGGGGTAATATAGACGCGCCCGAGATTTTTTTGCTTGCCGACGGACGGGACGGGTAGCTGCATTCCGGCCGCAACAGCCAGGCGGCGTTTGTCATAGTAGTTTTTTATTGCGCAATCAATGTAGCCAATTAATTGATGCGCGTCGCTCACCGTGTCGGGCGGCTGCCAGTTAATTTCCCGGCCAAACTGCCGGTAGCCGCCAACCAGGGTTTGCAGGATGCCGGTTATCATATCGCCGGAGTTGACAATGCGCGTTAGATGGAGAGTGGGGCTGAATTTAGCGGCAAAGGCGTCGTTGCCTACGGCGGGTGCGCCGAAGGTAATGACTTCCAACTGCTCCGGGCTGATGCCGGCGCTAAGTAGTCTAGCGCCGGCCAAGGTGGCGGCTGCGCCGCCGAGACTATGGCCGGTTATGTACAATTTGCGGGTTTTATCAGCTGGGAGCAAGTCGGGAAGCGAGAGACTAGCCTGCCGGGGATTGCGTAAGACAGCTGATAGGCCGGCTTGTACAAATTGATTAAATCCTCTGTGCACCTTAGGTTCGGTACCGAGAACATCTTTTTTAGCAGCATTGGCTGCGAATTCTTCTTCATTGCTGCCGGCGAAATATATTTTATCAAATTTGAGGTCGGTTTCAATATCCTTATCATTTTCCGTGCCGACAATGGACACCAGATAATAGGGGACATCTTTTTTTTGAGCAATCAGGTAGCGGGCGCCGGTATGGCCCTGGGACTGGACGTAATGATCGATTTGCCAGCCGTCCTGTTCCAGATAGCGATTGACCAGCTCGCCGATACGGCCATTATAGGCCGCTGCGCTGGCAGCCGCAGTCAAATAGAGGATATAGGCTTCTTCATAGTCTTCTTTCGCCCCGGCATGGCCTGGGGCCGGATGATAGGCCAGCAGGCAAATGACAAGGCAGAACAGCAATAAGCGTTTCAATTCCTGGCACCTCCGCAGTTCATTCGTACCGCCTACGGCGGCAGGCGCTGGTCTGCCGTAAAGCAGATAGCTCTCTTAAGCGTTCTACCAACTGATTGGTTAGGCAGAGGATGCATTCCGTTGGTCCGGTTTGTTGCAATTGGGCCAATTCCCGGATTAAGCAGTCTGTTCTTGCCAGCAGTTGTTCTTTTTCAGCGTAGTATCGTTGTTGTTCCGTAGTCATTCGCTTGCTTTCCTTTATACAGTAGTTGTTAGATATACAGTCGTTGTTAGACGGTGTTTTTCGTGTTAGGCATGGTACCGACAGTCGGTCTGGGATCTCTTCATCGTCAAGCTCATAGTCAATCAAGTCATGATATAATTTCCAAAAGGCATAAGAGACATAAAAGGCGCTGACGATGAAGAGAGTGCCCAAAATAAAAACTGCTTCCGGTGCAAGCAACACAAAAATTTTTAGGGCATCCAACCATTCCACGCAGTGGCTCCTCCTTTATTTTCTCGGATATTGGTCTTACAGATTCCGGCATGCAGGCAGCCTGGAAGGGCTGTTCCACGCACCGGTATTGCTATTGTAGGTCACTAGCGGCGGACCAGGTGTCGTTGCTCTGGTTGCCGGTAACGACGGCTAGAGTGGTGTGGCAGTTGAAGTCGGCGTATGGCGGTGATGGGTCCTGCTGAGCAGGCGAAAAGATAGAAAAATACAAAAAAATAGTAAAACTTTTCTATACCTATTTATGGCCTCCCAATTGGTGGCGTGATATCGGGGAGGTTTTCATAGGATGGCGTGGACTTATACCAAACCGCATACATGACCGGTAAAACTATGAGGGTCAAAATAGTGGCAACAAAGAGCCCGCCGGCGATAGCGACGGCCATGGGTCCCCAGAAAATGCTGGATACTAACGGAAGCATGCCCAGGATCGCCGCTGCAGCAGTGAGCATGATGGGACGAAAGCGGCTGACGGTTGCATTGATGATCGCATCCCATAACGGTTCGCCGGCGTCGATATGCCGGTCAATCTGATCAATCAGTATAACCGAGTTTCGGATGATAATTCCGGCGAGTGCCAAAATGCCCAGTTGCACGACAAAGCCCATCGGGCGTCCGGTCAGTAAGAGCGCCGGGGTTACGCCGATCATTCCCAGCGGTGCTGTCAAGAGGGTCATGAGCATCTTGGGAATGTTGTGTAACTGAAACATCAGCAGGGTAATGATGATGACGACCATGGCCGGTACAGGTTGAAGCAGCCAGCGTATAGCATTTTCACTGGTTTCGGCGGAACCGCCGATTTTGATGCTGTAGCCTGACGGCAGGGAAGTGCGAAGCTCTTGTAAGCGTTCATAAGCACCTATCGCCGCATCTTCTCCCAGGACACCTTCCGCAGTGTCGGCCTGAACAGTAATCATCGTTTTTAAATCACGCCGCCAGATCATGCCTTCTTCAGCCTCATAACGGATTTTGGCGATCTGATCCAGCGGTACAAAGCGGCCGCCGCCGATGTGAATATTAAGATCCTTGAGGCGGGAAAGGTCCTGGCGGCTTTCCGGGTCTACGCGGAACACAATACCGACCGTTTTATCCTTTTCCCGGAATTCCCCGACACCCACGCCGGACAACAGCGCCTGAAGGCTGGCTGACAACGCCTGATTATCTATGCCCAGAGCACGGGCCTTGGCCTGATCTATGTCCAGGCGCAGAACTTTGCTTTTTTCATTCCAGTCCAGGCTGATATCGGTAAGGTTGGGGTCAGAAGCGAGGATATTCCTAGCTTTCCCGGCAATGTTCCGGACTTTGTCGTGATTTGGGCCACTGATCCGGAGCATAACCGGATAAGGGTCGGTCGTGCCGGACTGAATAATCTTGGTGTGCCCGCGCACGCTGGTAAATTCCGTGGCAAAGAGGGATTGGACTTTTTTCTGCAGCTCTAGGCGGGATGCTAAATCTTTTGCGACAAAAACAAATTGGGCAAAATTTGAATTCTCAACAGCTGGGTCAGCTGTCAGCACAAAACGCGGTGCTCCGCCTCCCAGATAATAGGTATAGCTGGCAATTCTATCATCTTCGGCAAACCGATTGGCGAATTTCGCGGCTTCCTGTTCGATTGCCTGCGGGGAGGCGCCTTCCGGTAGCTGCAATTCCACGATGAGTTCGGGACGGGTGGCAGCCGGGAAGAATTCCTGTTTAAGTAGTCCCATGAGGAGGAGCGAGCCGACAAAGCAGAGGACGGTGGCTGCCAATACCTGACGACGATGGGACAGACACCAGCTCAGCAGACGTTTAAACAGGCGGTAAAAGGATTTATTGTACACATCCTGTTCTGCCGCGTGATCGGCAGGGGTAACCTTAAGCAACCGATACCCAAATAGGGGAGCGGCCATAACGGAGACCACCCAGGATATCAGGAGGGCGATGGTGATGACCGAGAAAATGCTGCCGACAAATTCGGAGGCGCTTCCCTTGGAAAAACCGACTGGAATGAATCCGGCGCAGGTGATAAGAGTGCCAGTCAGCATGGGAAAGGCGGTTGCTGTATAAGCGTGGCAGGCGGCATCAAACCGGCTCCAGCCCTGTTCCAGCTTCACGATCATCATTTCAATGGCAATAATGGCGTCATCCACCAAAAGGCCCAGGGCGATAATCAGCGCCCCCAGAGAGACTTTGTGCAAGGCAATGCCCAGCATGTCCATGATAATGAATACGCCGGTAATAACCAGCGGGATGCAGAGTGCCACAATGAAGCCGGAACGAAGGCCCAGACTGACAAAACTAACCAGAAGGACAATGCCTATCGCCTCCGCCAGCGTTTTGACGAATTCGTTGATGGCTTCTTTAACAACGGTGGGCTGATTGGTAACCGTATGTAGCTCCAGTCCGAGCGGCAGATTCTCTTTGATTTGAGCCGTGCTTTGTTCCAGGGATTTTCCCAGGGCAAGAACGTTACCTCCTTTTTCCATGGAAAGTGCCAAACCGATAGCTGGCTGTCCGTTGTAAAACATTTTCGGCGCCGGTGGGTCAATGTACTTGCGTTCAATTTTGGCGATATCACCAAGACGGAAGGTGCGTTCATTGGAACGCAGCGGTAGATTTTTCAAATCATCGATATTTTCGAACATACCGGAGACACGCAGATAAACGTTATCGGAAGCGGTTTCGATCATGCCAGACGCCGCCATGGCGTTTTGCGCCGTCACGGCACTGGTAATGTCGGATGGGGCAAGCCCCAATTGCGACAATTTGGCGGATTCGATCTCAATATAAATCTTCTCCGCCTGTACGCCAAGCAGATCCACTTTTTTTATACTGGGTACTGTCAGTAAGGTTCGGCGGATGGTTTCTGCCTGTTCCCGCAGGTCTTCATAGCTGTAGCCGTCACCGGTTAGGGCGTAGATGCAGCCGAACACATCATCAAACTGGTCATTGAAGTAAGGACCGTCGACGCCCTGCGGTAGGGTGGTCTTGATGTCATTGACCATATTGCGCACTTCCAGCCAGATGGGCCGTACCTTGTCCGCGGTAACCGTATCTTCTTTCAGGGTTACATATATTACGGATTGTCCAGGCAACGAATAGCTTTTCAGGTAATCCAGCCCCGGTGTATCCTGTAATTTTTTTTCAATTTTATCGGTTACCTGTTCCTCTATCTGGCGGGCGGTTGCGCCAGGCCACGCCACCGATACGACCATCTGGCGGATGGTAAAGTCCGGGTCTTCCATCCGACCGAGATTCTGATAGGCGAACAGTCCTCCAAGGAAAATGACAGTGAGGAAATAATAAATCAGTTGTTTGTGGTTGAGGCTCCATTCGGTCAAATTAAAGGATTTCATGATTGGCCACCCTCCGGTAACCGGACCTGCTGCCCTTCACGGAGTTTGTGCACGCCGGCCGTGACAATGATTTCACCGGCAACCAGGCCCCTCACCTGTGCCTGGTTGTTGTCAAGGCTGACAATTTGAATTGGACGTAAACGGACGGTAGAATCAGTCACCACCCAAACGCCGGGTGTATCGTTGGTTTGATAGATGACAGATAGGGGAATGGCAATCAGATGGACGTTTTGATCGCTGGCACTGTTCAAAGACACGGCAGCCGTCATGCCGAGTTTAACTTCCGGCGGCGGGTTCAGCAAGCTGACACGCACTTGGTAAGTTCGGGTGGTCGAAGCGGCCATGGGTGCGATTTCACGCACTTTGCCACTAACTTTTACATTGGGGAGCGCCCAGAAAGACACCGTGAGCTGCGAAGCTTTACTCAATTCTTCAATGCGGTTTTCCGGCACACTGATTTCCATTTCGCGCTCACCATTCTGGACGATGGTTACTACCGTTTGGCCGGCGCTAACTACTTGCCCGGTCTCCGTGTTGATGCCGGCAATGACACCGGAGACATCTGCACGGAGCAGGCTATAATCCAATTGGTTGGAACTTTGCCCGTATTGGGCGGATGCCTGCCGCACGGCAGCCTGAGCCAGTTCATACGCATTTTCGTACTGATCCAACTGAGCCTGGCTGATGGCGTTCTCGGCGTACAATTGCCGGTAGCGCTGCAAGTTGCTTTCCGCCAGCTTTAGCTGGGATTCGGCGGAGTAGACTTGCGCCGAACTGCTGTTAACCGTTTGTTTAAGATCTCTGGGATCAATTTGAAGCAAAACGTCGCCGGCATTGACAACACTGCCGAGCTGTACATTACGTTTAATGATTTTACCGGCCACCTGAAAGGCAAGCTGGCTTTCATAGCGCCCACGCACTTCCCCGGCATATGTATAACTCTTTGATCCCCCGGCAGCGCTGACTACAGCAGTGCGTACCATGGGGATCATTTCAACTGCGGCGGTTGGTTGGCTGTTAGCTTTCCAGAAAAGAATACTGGCAATGCATAAAGCGGCTGCTGCCAAAACGTAAGATAATTTCTTTTTGGGGATTGTTTTTAAGCAATTGAATGGCTTAAATAATTGCATGATGATATTACTCCTTTACTAATTTATACGGGCAATTAATTGAATTACGTTCAATTAATTGCCCGGAAAAAACCGCTCACCCCAAAAGCTGTTTGGATGGCGGAATTTTTTCCTTCATTATGTTTTAAACTTGCCCGGTTAGTATGATATGGATTGTTTTTTCTTGTGCGCCCAGCGCTTTTTCAATAAGAGCTTCTGCCATTCTCAAGCGATAAGACAAGATGTCAGCAGCTGTTTTTTCATAGAGTGCTTCGCTTAAAAAGTCCATGATCACCAAGATGTAATCCACAGTGGTCGGAGCATGGGATACGCAAAAATCCCGATTCATAGTTCCTTCTTCAATGATATTCAACAACCAAGGTGAGAGGGAGACGGCAAGTTGGCGAAACAATTTGTCTTTAATATGCAGGTTCTGGGTATCATATAGCATATTGAGCAGAAACCCGTCTTTATAACTGGTTTTACGTAACACGGCAGCTACCGTTAAGCCCATTTTTTCAGACGGGGAAATGGTGTTTAAAGAAGTTATCTCCTTGATTTCCGAAATAAGAGCAGAGGCATGGCGATCAAGCAAGGTTTCTAATACCTCTTCTTTTGACTTAAAGTAGTAATACAGCATTCCCTGGGCAACGCCCATTTTCTTAGCGATATCTTTGATGGTGGTTCCCTGGTAACTTTTAGTAAAGAACAGCTGATCGGCAGCATCTAAAATTTCGGTGATGCGAATTTGAGGATCTTGCGGAGTTCTGGCCATAATGCACCTCAATAAATTGAATTATGTTCAAATTATAAACCTTGTTGAAAAACTATGTCAAGGATTAATTTTCCATTTTGTTAGCAAATGATTACACGTGATTTCATTCTGACACTATTCACGCTTAGACATGTAGTATGGCGGGCGGATAATTAGGGAGATGTATATATAGCCACTCCCTTACATTCCTGCGGTCTGTCCTGAAAATCTTCAGTAGCAAAAATGCGAAGGCTTGCGACGATGAGCAACGGATTGTTTATTTTTTTTTGCGCTCAGAACGAGGAAAAACTATTGCCATTTTAGGATTTGGCTGAAGCTTTTAAATAATAAATACAAACAAGACGTTATGACATTAAATTAGTCATAACGTCTTGCTTATACCAAAATGCTTGAGCTTACGCCAAAGAGTAGAGCGACTTATGCCAAGGATTTTTGCTGCTGCTGCATATTTTCCTTTCGTCAGGGCGAGAGCTTTTTTGATTTCCTCTAACTCATTAGGTAGTATATCAGCATGGTCATCCTTATTGTCTTGTTGATCCCCAAGTAATCGGTTAATGATGGTTGCATCAATCGTTTCAATTTTATGTACGGCGATGACTCGTTCAATTATATTTTGCAATTCACGTATGTTGCCAGGCCACGTATATTCAGTAAGCGCTTTTATGGCGGAGGGAGCAAGTTTTAAGTGATGTTTAATAATACCTTGATGTTCCTTTAAGAAGAATTGAGCTAGTAATTTAATATCTTCTTTTCGATTCCGCAAGGGAGGAATTCTAAGTTGTAAAACATTGAGGCGATAATATAAATCCGCTCTAAATTTATTTTCATTTACGAGATTTTTCAGGTTTTTATTCGTGGCAGCAATAACGCGAACGTCAATTGGAATGACACGGTCACTGCCGAGTCTCATCACTTTTTTCTCTTGTACAATACGTAGTAGCTTACTTTGTGTCACATACTCCATCTCGGCAATTTCATCGAGAAAAATGGTACCACCATGGGCGACTTCGAATAATCCAGGTTTTCCTTTTGGATTAGCACCAGTAAAAGCTCCTCCTACATAGCCAAATAATTCACTCTCCAGTATTTGACTAGGGAGGGCAGCGCAGTTAATAGCGACAAAGGGACCTTGGTGACGTTCACTGTAATTGTGAATACTTTGGGCAAATACCTCTTTGCCCGTACCTGTTTCACCAATAATTAAAATAGAGGAATGAGTTAAGGCGAAATCCTTCGCCATTTCAATGGTTGATATTAGTTCTGTACTTGTACTCTCAATATTTTTGAAAGAATAATTTGCAATATGCCCGAAGTCATAAATGCGACGTCTTACCCGAGCTTCCATTTGTTGAATTTGAGCTACATCTTGAAATGTGACAACAGCGCCTACCGTAGTATTGTTGACGACAATGGCGATTTTGTTGCAAAGAACGTCAACCTCATTAATTTTGAGAATGTGTGCTAAATCATCTTTTCCCATATGCATAACTTGCTTCAGGTTAAGTTCAGGCCAAACCTTAGCAATGTTCTTACCCGTAGCCTTACTGCTGCTAATGCCTGTAATCTGCTCTGCAATGGGGTTGAAAAAAGTGATACGATACTGACTGTCAACAGAGATGATCCCTTCATAGGCATAATTCAGGACTGCCCGGAATAGGCTGGTCTTTTCTTTTTCTAAATTACGTGCATGGGCAATTCGTTTTGCTTCTTGTGCTGCCTGTAGGATTCCTTCCGCACCACTTCCAATTAATTCGAAAGGGTAGCCCTGTTTTTGGGCGATCTGTTTTGTAATAAATCCGCCAATAACGACGTTCACACCATCTTGGAAAGCCTGAGATACTTGGGTCTCTGCCTCTTCTTCAGCATCAATCGGATAAAGCCGAATGTCTACTCCCAGGATAGGGCTCAAACAATCGGTTTCTTGGAGTAAAGAAGAAAAGGTAACAGCTCCGATAGTGTGGCCGTGTAACTTAGCTTTCTCAACGGTACGAATAATATCAAACCCTGTTATGGGAATTTCGACAACCGTAACTTCCAGCCCTGAATTTCTGATGGCAGTAGCAGTACCGCCGCGAGAGATGATAATCTCGGTGCCTTTGGAACAAAGAGCAGTGGCAATAGCAACGCCCTCGTGGAGTAATCCTTTCACGATATGTATATCGTTATGATGAGCCTTAAATAATTGGCGAGCACTTTCAAACAAGCTCATGTCTGGAGCGATAAATGCGATAAGGGACATAATTTGCCTCCTGTGAAACGAGATGCAACATTTTTCTCCTATTATAAAAGGTTAATGGCTCACTTGCAACAAGATGAAGTGAGGTGATTATAGTATTAAGATACATAAATTGCTTATCTTAATAGAAAGTTAGTGTTGCAAAGAAAACCCAATGAAACAAAATGAGACGAATGTCGTAGTTTGAAACGTTTTTGAGATGCATTTTTCCAGCAGATGTTGCTAAATAGCACCATTGCTTGAAAGAATCCGATGTGGCACGACTTTTGCATTAGTTATGGAAAAAGCTTATCGATATAAACTAAACATGGAGGATTATTATGCACGCAATTGAAAAACTTCTAGCGAAAAAGGCGGGAAAAGAATCTGTTTCAACAGGCGAAATTGTAAACTGTAGTGTCGACCTTGCTGGTATCAATGATTTATATCTACAAACAGTACGTTCATTTTTTGAGATGGGTGGCAAAAAAGTGTATGACCCAAGTAAAATTATCATGTTTTTTGACCATTACTCGCCGCCGTCTACTATCGTACAAGCGGACAATCAAAAACAGTTTCGTGAATTTTGCTGGGATCAGGGTATTGATTTATTAATGGATATTGATCAAGGAGTATGTCATCAGGTTTTGGCGGATAAGGGCCTAGTGTATCCCGGAGAGATTGTTGTAGTAACAGACTCCCATACGACAACTCACGGTTCTTTTGGTGCTTTTGGAACAGGGGTGGGGGCTACTGATTTGGCTATTATTATGCTTACTGGGAAGCTTTGGTTTAGAGTCCCTGAAATCATTCGCATCAATCTTGAAGGGACAGTGCCTAAAGGAGTCTACGCTAAAGATATTATCTTGCATGTAATTGGTGAACTAGGAGCTGATTATGGAGTATACAAGGCAGTAGAATTTACAGGGTCTGTACTTTCACAGTTAAGCATTTCCGAACGGATGGCTTTGTGTAACATGTCTACAGAGATGGGGGCCAAAACAAGCTATATTCAGCCGGATGAAATAACCATGGAATATTTGAAAGCAAAAGTGACAGGCAATTACGAAATTTACACGACGGATACAGGGTATCAGTATGCCGCGGATCATACCTTTAATGTATCGAGTCTAAAACCACAATTAGCAGCGCCTTTCAGTGTTGATAATGTAGCAGATATAACGGATTTTATTGATAGAAAGGTAGATCAAGCGTATTTAGGATCATGTACTGGTGGACGTGTACCAGATTTGGCGGTAGCTGCTAAAATTTTAGCTGGCAAAAAGATTCATCCACGCACTCGTTTCGTTGTTGTTCCAGCATCCAAGGGAGTTTTTCTGGAAGCTATGAAACTGGGCTATATTCAGACTCTTGTTGAAGCAGGTGCTACTTTCGTCACTCCTGGCTGTGCCTGTTGTTTAGGTACTCATGAAGGTATGATTGCTGCAGGTGAAACCTGCATTACCTCTACGAATCGAAATTTTCCAGGGCGGATGGGCCACACAAAAGGAGAAATCTTTCTCGGATCACCAGCCGCAGTAGCCGCAGCTGCATTAGAAGGTAAAATTGTTGATCCGTCCCAATATATTGATTAAGGAGTGTTATATGATGGAAACAGTAGTTAAAGGTAAAGCTTTTGTCTTTGGTAAGAATGTTGATACAGATCAAATATATCCAGGGCGTTTCGTAGAATTGACAGATGTACAAGATGTGGCAAAGCATGCGATGGAGGGAGCAGATCCTAATCTAGTTAAGGAATTTAAGCAAGGTGATATCATTGTGGCTGGCACAAATTTTGGTTGTGGATCAAGTCGTGAACATGCTGCAATTACATTAAAAGCAATCGGTGTCGGCGTTATTCTGGCGGAATCTTTTGGGCGGATTTTTTATCGAAATATAATTAACTTAGGGATACCAGTATTGGTTTGTCCTGAGATCAGTAGCATGGTTAAAAAAGGCGATAATGTATCAATTGATATAAAGTCTGGACAGATTAGGAATGAAACGACAGGTCTCACAGTAAAAGCCCAGCCCATGTCTGAATATGTAATGGACATCATTAACAGTGGTGGTATAAAGCCTCTGATCAGAAAACAAATGGAAAATCAGAGCTGAGAGGTTTGCTGAAAGTTCGGAGTGAGTAGAGTAACATCTCTTTTGATTTTTTTAATAGTATTTTTCGAAATCAAATGGTATAAGGTACTATTTAGGCAAGGGAATAGTACAATCTCTGAGCGCAAGCAGATGACGCTGGAGCATGGAAAGAAGGGGAAAGGTCCTGTAAAGTAGAGCTTTGCAGGACCTTTTTGCTTATGTTTTTTTGCATGATCGGCGTTATCTAAAGAATAGCCTTTAGAAACTATATAGTAGTGTAACTGACTTCTGGAGTGTAGACAATAAATATTGACATAATTTTCTAATCGCTGTATAATTTTAACAATTATATAGATATAGTGTATCGTAGATAAGAGCGCATGGGTCTGAAGGTTTTCGAACCTGCAATTACCAAATTGACGCTTAAAAAGTGAGGCGTGTGTCTTGCTTTTTTTATTACTATTAAAAAATGTATTCATAGATAAAACATATAGAGAATGTATTTTAGATTTAGTTAATGGCAGAGATTGCCTTCACAGCTAAACATACTTAGTTTAAATGTAATATTAGGTTGATGAAAATGCTTTTGAAATGGAAGGAAGAAAAATGCCAGAAATTGATTTTACCATGATTATGTTTAATTCTTTTCCAGAAGCTATGGTGTTAGCATGGTTAAGTTTGTCGCTTCTGGGGATGAGGCCTAGCTTTCGCCAAATTCTGTTGATTGGAGGAGGGCAGACTCTAGTTGTAATGTTTCTTTTTTTGGTTCTCGGAAAGTGGACGTCTATTCCCTTCGGCGTACATACGGTAATACAGGTGGTGACTCTTTCGTTACTAATGTATGCTATAATGCGAATTCCATATAAAAGTAGTTGCTTAGCTGCTTTGCTAGGAATTAGTATTTTTAGCTGTATTGAATCTTGGGTGATGCCTTTATACATTTTTGTAACAGGACATTCTGTTACCGCTTTTTCAAATAACTGGTGGTTACGGATGCCTTATTTCATTTTGCAAATGTTAATTGACATAGTGGTTATTTTTCTGATACGTTGGTTTAATTTTGGGCTGCCAGAGGGAGTGGACGCTGGACGCAACAAGAAGTTACTTTGGCTAGCGGCTCTATTACTTACACAGTCGTTATTAATAAACTTTTTTTGTTGGCGATATTATCTTGCTTACACGGATTATTTCCAAGCTCCTATACATTTATATTTTATCTTGATAAATGCAATAGTACCGCTCATAACTATGATTATTATCAGGCAATTCATGGCCTTCATTCGTCGGGAGGCGGAGAATAAAGCACAACTTGGCACACTCGGCCATGTTGAGGAACTACTGAATACGATGCGGGGACAGCGCCACGATTTTAGTCACGAATTACAGGTGATATACGGTTTGCTGGAAGTGCAGGAATACCAAGAGGCCAGAAGCTATTTAAAAAAGAGTGTGGAGGAAGTTGCGGCTACTTCTGAATTGGTGAAGACCGACAATCTAGGTGTTACGGCACTATTGTATACTAAGACTGGTTTGGCAGAAGCTCGAAAGATCAATTTGCATATTACAGTGGAAACCAGTTTGCAGAATTCTCCCTTGGAAGCGAGAGATATCAATCTGATTTTAGGAAATCTGATTGATAATGCCCTGGAGGCAGCAGACAAATTACCTGTGCCGGAAAGACGGGTAGAGGTTATTATTGGGCAAGGTTTGGATGGTTATGTGTTGGAAGTGAAAAATTATGGACCGCTTATTCCGTCCCCTATGGTAGCTAGTATATTTATGCCAGGGTTTTCAACGAAAGGGGAGGGGAGAGGTATGGGGCTTTATAATGTCCAAAAAATTGTTAATAAATATAGCGGCAATATCCACGTGATAAGCGATAACGAGGGCACATGCTTTCGGGTTGTGATCCCTCTAGGGCAATCTGGAAATCGCAGAATATAAAATAATAACATAGCTTCGAGGAGATGGTAAAAATGAGTGGATTAGGAAAAGTTGCTGTAGGTGTGGCGCGCTATCTAGAAGAGGAATTGCAACTTGATGCCAGAGATACTGCGGCCGTAAGGTTTGGATTAGAAACATTTTTAGGAACGATTATAAATATTGCGTTTATAATTGGAGTTGCATGGTGGTTAGGAATTGTACCTTATGTTCTATCCGCATTAGTCTCGTCAAGTATCCTGCGGCTTGTTTCGGGAGGGGCACATTGTTCTACTTATCTTCGGTGTCTACTACTTGGAACGATCATTATGGTATGTATTGGTAAGGCTGCTACTATACTGCTAGTACCACACACGCTGTTTTTCTTCGTACTTGCTTTTGTAGTCGCTGGAAGTGGTTATATCATACATAAATGGGTGCCTGCTGATACAGTGGCAAAACCAGTTACTTCGCCTGCAAAAAAAGCAAGATATAGAAAACTTTCTTACCTTTTTATTGCTGTTTGGGCAATTGCTTTGAGCGTACTAACGATTACCAGTGGTGAAGTTACTGCGTTAATCTTGGCAAGTGTAGGAGGGGTTGGTTGGCAAATCGTTAGCATTACTCCAACTGGATATCATTTTGTTGCCACGATAGAGACGCTAATTGACAAGCTAAATTGAATTTTAGACAATATCATAGCCTTTTTAGACAAGACTCCTTGTATTTAACAAAATTTAACTTTATGATAAATTTAATGGTTTAATACTTATATGAAAAGGAGGATTTAAATTGCAAAAATTAAAACTATACTTGTTGCGTTATGCAGCTACATCAATGCTTGCCGCTTCAACTCTATTTATTCTTCCAGCGTGCATGACTGGCATGTACCAACCGCAAGTTCCAGAGCATTTACAAGATCACGAATAATAATAGTAGGGCATAAAAGGTATTTCATATGTTAAAAGTCATTCTTGCCGAAGACGATCCAGCTATGCGGCTGATTTTAAAACGTGTCCTTGAGGGGATTAAAGGAATAGATCTTATCGGTGAAGCGGAAAACGGGCGGCAACTTGTGCAAATGGTGGAAGAATTGAATCCGGACATTGTATTTTTGGATATTGATATGCCAGAAGTGAATGGTATCGAAGCATCCAGAGAGATTTTTGATATTAATCCCAATATTTTTATCATATTTGCCACTGGTTTTAATTGCTATGCTCATGAGGCCTTTGAGGTCTATGCCTTTGATTATCTAATTAAGCCTTTCAACCTAGAACGGATTCGGCGAACGGTAGAACGAATTAAAGAATTGAAAATGGAAAGAGAACAAGTTGGCTTTTTGCAACAAGAAAGACCATTGCGCAGAGAAGAAAATTTTAAACTCAAAGTTCTATCCAATGATAAAAGTACATTTATTAACGTTCCCGATATTATTCTGATTACGCGCAATGAGCGAAAAACTATGATTTATGCTGTAGGAGATGTCGTTGTTCAATCTTATGATCCGCTTCAGAAAATGGAAGAAAGATTAGAGAAACATCGATTCTTTCGCTGTCACAAAGGGTTTATCATTAATCCAGATATGGTTTTAGAGCTTTCTCCCTGGGGAAATAAAACCTACTTAGTTAAGTTGGCTAATACAAAAGAAACTGCGCTGATGACCTTGGAACACGCTAAGGAATTTCAGCAACTATATTGTTTATAACAAAAAAATTAGAGTGGTCTCCTTGGTAGATAAGCGGTATGTTATACATTCTGCTTATCTACCAAGGAGATTTTTTGTTCCTGTGAAGAAGTTGTTTTTATTCTAATAGAATTTTTAATAATTGGCTGAAGAGGTGCCTTATAATTTCTAATATACATTTTGGCAGTTAGCAATAATAAATTTCCTAAATTTGACCTTAGTCGATTCTATGATCAAGAAAGTTATCTTTTCAGACAACATCTATGGAAAAACAGCCAGATCTTTGGTAAAAATAAGATGAAATAGTTATTGTGATGAAAAGAGGGGAGGGAATTGAAAATTGATGACTATATGTTCAAAAAAGAGAGGGTGGAGGTATATCCTTATCTACTGAAGCTCATATTCAAACCTATGGGAATGCAGCGAAATTGCTGTTTGGAATGTATTGGCTAATTATTAGACCGTTTAGTGGGTTAATTCGAATACTGATGCTTAAAGAAATTAGCAGACAGTCAATTATAGAAATGCGTAGAAAACAAATATAAGAAAGAGGTAAGATTATGTCTACTAGGATTGAGGAAATAAAAGATATCGTACTTGAAATTTTAGAAGTGATTTTCAACGAAATGGGAGGAGAGAGGTATGGGGCTGCTTTATGCTTCCAAGAAGTTGTTAATAAATATAGCGGCAATATTCACGTAATAAGCGATGGCAAGGGTACATACTTTCGGGTTGTAATCCCTTTAGGGCAATCTGGCAACCGCGGGATATAGAACTTATCTTCTAAGGAAATAAAACCTACTTGGTTTAGTTGGCTGATTTTTAGGGCACCTAATGGATTCATTCGGATGTAATGATTAAAGATTAACAGACATTTAATTTTTAAAATGCGTAATTGGCAATAATGCAACCGAAATGAGGGAACGAAGTTGTTTAGCGAGTCAAAGAAGAAGAACGTAATGCGACTACTAAAAATGATGGGCAAATATATAAAGTTACATACTTATGAAATGTTGTTTATGTTAGTGAGTACAATATTAGCATTATATATGGCTTATATTACAATGAAAATAATAGATGATGCTATTCATGGGAAAGGATTTATAAAAATTATAACGCTAAGTCCTTACTTTAGTGTTAGGTTGTAACTAAAAAATGCAAATTTTGTTTGTAAATCGACCTTGATCTAAACTTTCTAATGGCAAATTGAATAACACTTGAGTGAATTCATTGCAAAAAGCACTTTTACTTGTGGTAGTGAAAAAAGTATGGACCTTGCAGAAATGCTAAGGATCATACTTTTTTTATGTATCAAGAATAAAAAGAACCATTATCCTGACATAATATTAAGAAGAGAATTGACAATAGAAAGAAGTATGTATGGGGGGGTTAATTTGAAAGCATCCTTATTCGTAACTTGCATTGCCGATATGATGTACGCAGACGTTGGTAAAAGTGTAGTTCAGGTATTGAGACGTAACGGGGTAGAGCTTGACTTTCCAGAGGGACAAACTTGTTGTGGCCAACCTGCCTTCTCGAGTGGGTATTATAAAGAAACTGCGATTGTAGCAAAAAAGATGATTGAGGTTTTCGAAAATAGTGAGAAGGTGGTTATTCCCTCTGGTTCTTGCGCGGCAATGATACATCATGGTTATCCGATTCTATTTGAAAATGATCCAAAGTGGAAAAAACGAGCAGAAGAATTTGTTGCTAAAACCTATGAGTTTTCACAATTCATCGTTGATATCCTTGGTATAACTGATGTAGGGGCCACTTTCAGCAAGAAAGTAACTTATCACTCTAGCTGTCACATGAGTCGAATACTAGGTGTAGAAGAACAGCCTAAAATACTGCTTAAAAACGTAAAAGGAATTGATTTTATCGACCTACCTTTTGCCTATGATTGTTGCGGATTTGGAGGAACTTTTTCTATGAAAATGGCGGACATTTCGGCTGCGATTGTCGAAGAAAAGGTTGATAACATCATCTCGACTGGTGCTGAGGTATTGGCTGGATCTGATTTGACCTGTCTAATGAATATAGGCGGCCGTCTAAGTCGCCGGGGTGTTCCCATTAAAGTTATGCATTTAGCACAAGTACTGGATCAGGGAGGTGGTAAAAATGCATATTGAACCGAGTTTTCGCAAGCGTTACCACAAAGCATTAAGTGATACAGCAATGTTAAAAGCCGTGAAAAATGGCACAGGACGTCTAAGAGGACAGCGGGCTACGGCAATTGAAGCAGTGGGGGCGGAGCGCTGGATGGAGTTTCGCAATCGAGCAGAGGCTATTCGTATGCATGTAATCCAGCACCTGGATCAATACTTAGAACAGCTTATTGATAATGTACTTAAAAAAGGTGGTCATGTGTGCCTTGCTAAAACTGGCGAGGAGGCCGTCCAGTATATTTCCGAACTGGCTAAGAAGAAGAATGCGAAATCCATTCTAAAATCTAAGTCAATGGTGTCAGAAGAAATTCACCTGAATCCGGCACTGGAAAAGCAAGGGTGTAAAGTAATCGAATCTGACTTAGGAGAATGGATTATTCAGCTGGCAGGTGAAACACCATCCCATATCATAGCACCGGCTATGCATAAAAATAGATTTCAGGTGGCAGATCTCTTTAATGCAGTTAGTGATGAAAAAATTCCCACCGAAATTGCCGATCTATGCGGATTCGCCAGAAAATATTTGCGGGAAAAGTTCTTGGGGATTGATATTGGGATTACTGGCTGTAATTTCGCGTTAGCGGATTCGGGTGCTATAACACTTTGTACCAATGAAGGCAATGCTCGTATTATATCCGCGTTATCTCCAACATTGGTTACTATCATGGGAATGGAGCGGATTCTACCTGGATTAGAAGAGCTTACAGTTATGCTTTCCTTACTAGCGCGTAGCGCTACTGGGCAAAAATTAACAGTTTATAATACACTTTCTACGGGTGTGCGAAAGGCAGAAGAACTCGACGGTCCTCAGGAATTTCATTTGGTCATTGTCGACAACGGCCGCTCTAAACAGTTAGGAACAAAATATGAAAAAATTCTTAACTGTATTCGCTGCGGATCTTGTTTAAATGCTTGTCCGGTTTATCGAAATATTGGTGGACATGCTTATGGCTGGGTGTATCCAGGGCCAATTGGAGCGGTGTTATCTCCTTTGTATCAAGGCATGGATAAATATGGTGAACTGGCGTATGCTACAACACTTTGTGGTGCGTGCACCTTTGCCTGTCCGGTTAAAATTCCTTTACATGATATGCTCTATGCACTGCGGAACGACAAGGTGGAGCTTGAAAAGAAAGGAGAACTTGCCGAAGATATAGCCTACAAAGGTTGGAGTGCTACTTTTGCAAGTATGAGCCGCTATCGTTTCTCAATACGAATGGCTAGGCGGTTTCAGTTCCCTCTAGTCAAGGCGGAGAAAATTGCCTTTGGTCCACCGCCAATTTCTGATTGGTTAAAGCATCGCGATATGCCCGCTCTTCCGAATAAATTCTTCCATGAAATATGGCCGGAGATGAACAAAGACAGAAAGGAGTAGAAAAATGGCACAAGGAGTATTAACTGGTAATCGCGAAGCGTTTTTTTCCACCATACGCCAAAATATAAAAACGCCACCTGGTGGGAAAGCCCCACGCGTTGAGAACCCAATGAATGGTTTATTTACTCAGCGCCAAACAAATATTGAAGAACGCCGAGAGCTACGAGAAAGGTTTATCCATGAGTGGACTACATTGGGCGGGAAAGCTTTTAGTATTAAAAATCAAACGGAACTTGGACAAGTTATTAAACAAATTATTCAAGAGAGACAGCTTCATAGGGCAATGCGTTGGGATCATCCTGAACTGGAAAAACTAAAATTAGAAGACATCTTTGCAGATACGCAGGCATCCTTATCACGGTGGCCGTTAGAAAAAAATTATAGTGACTGGATTGGCAAAGCAGCTGCCATGGAAGCCGGCATTGTTTGGGGAGATATGGTGATGGCCGAAACAGGTACCCTTGTATTACCAGCGGCATCTCCCGGTCAGCCTGCATCGATATCTGTATTACCACTTACCCTTATTGCCATCTTTACAACCGCTCAATTAGTGGATGGATTTGCCGGAGTGGTCAAAACCTTTAAAGAGCGGTACGGAACCGATCTACCTACCACAACTACCTTTATTTCTGGTCCTAGCCGTACTACTGATATCGAAATGGTTTTAACCATTGGCGTTCATGGCTCAAGGTTTGTTTATGCTTTGATTTTAGATGAAGGAACGTAAACTACATCACCTTTTACGACAAGAAATGGACTGATCCTTAGGAAATGCGAGGATTAGGCCATTTTTTTTTGCGGAATCAGAAAGTATAACACTTCCTTGATTCCAAGTAAGAACGACTAAGGATTCTGCCTGCGCCTGAGGACTTGGCCTAAGCCAAGTCTTTTCTTATGGTATCAGAATTTATAAGTTTCTAGTCAAAAAGATTGAACCACAAAGACACAATGCCGCTATCGCGGCACACAAAAAAGATGGGAATGAAATGGATAGAACCCCTTTGTGACCTTTGTGTCTTTGTGGTTCAAAAAGGATAGAAAAAGGACTAGGAGAAAGCTTACAGGGAAGGTTTGTCAATATAAGAAAACTATGATAGTATATTACAATTAACAATAACGAATGGAGAAAAATGAATTATGAATGATTTGCCAAATTGCCCAAAATGTAATTCTGAATACACATACGAAGATGGAAATCTTCTTGTTTGTCCAGAATGTGCTCATGAGTGGACTTTAAAATTAGAAAGCGAAAATAGTGAAGATAAACAAGTTGTCAAAGATGCAAATGGAAATGTCTTAAATGATGGTGATTCTGTAACCATAATCAAAGATCTTAAAGTAAAAGGAAGTTCATCAGCTTTAAAGGTAGGTACGAAAGTAAAAAGCATACGTTTGGTTGATGGAGATCATAATATCGATTGCCATATTGATGGCTTTGGAGCTATGAAATTAAAATCTGAGTTTGTTAAAAAGGCATAACACTTCATCCTTGCTGCAGATTTAAGTCCAATTCCCTTTCTCTGGATAGGAATTGGACTTTTTTTACTATACTGCTGCATTAAATATTCGCTAATTAATTACAGAATAATATTGAGTAAAGGAGCCAAACATGCAAACTAAATCAACTCGTTCGGCTTGGGTGCTAATGATAAGTTCTGCGGCAATTCTAGCAATCACTATGGGGGTCAGGCAGTCAACTGGACTTTTCGTCTCACCGATAAATGCGTCTACAGGATTGGGCATTGTTTCCATTAGCTTTGCCCTTGCTGTGGGGCAGTTCGTCTGGGGCTTAGCTCAGCCTATATTCGGTGCCATCGCTGATAAAAAGGGTTCCTATGGTGTTCTTATAGCGGGAGCCTTTATACTTGCAGGGGGATTGGCTTTGACACCTTTCGTAAATTCGGAATGGTCGCTCATATTAACTATGGGTATTTTAAGTGCGGCAGGTGCAGGGGCGGGAAGTTTCTCAATATTGATTGGTGCCACTTCTCGGCAGCTGCCTCTCGAGAAACGTGCTTTTGCTGGCGGTTTTATCAATGCAGGAGGTTCTTTCGGTCAGTTTATTTTTGCACCCTTATTACAAGGAATTATTAGTGGCTTTGGCTGGGTCGCTGCCATGCTCACCATGGCGGTAACAACACTCCTTACCATCCCCATGGCCTCATTATTGCGAGGTGACTTACCAACAGATAAGAGTGTTGCTTCTACTTCTGGACAGCCTACGGGAGGGTTAGTGCAGCAAGTTCGTCAAGCTATGAAGAATCCAAGCTACTTATGTCTGCATGCAGGATTTTTTACATGCGGCTTTCATATTGCATTCTTGGTAACCCACCTGCCTGGGGAAGTTGCTTTATGTGGTCATTCAGCAAGTGTATCTGCTGCTTCATTGGCTATCATCGGCTTGTTCAATATAGCGGGTAGCTTATTTGCTGGATCCCTTGGTTCACGATATCGGATGAAATACATACTTGCCGTGATGTACGGCAGTCGTGCTGTGATGATTGGATTATATCTTATGGCACCAAAAACGCCTTTGACTTTCTATATTTTTGCTGCTTCTCTAGGATTTACCTGGCTAGCGACAGTACCACCAACCGCTGGTCTAGTTGGGAAACTTTTCGGTACGAAATACTTGGCTACACTTTTTGGTTTAACACTTCTGACCCACCAAATTGGAGGTTTCTTGGGTGCATGGCTCGGGGGACTTGCTATGGCTCATGATGGTAACTATCTATGGATGTGGTACGCAGATATTATATTGGCATCCGCGGCAGCACTGGTTAACCTTCCAATACGAGAGGAAAAACTAATTCAGTCTGCTTAACAAGTTTTTACTTTTTCCATTCATATTTGAAATTGCATATAAAGAGTAAAACAGCTATTTGTCCAAATGAACAAATAGCTGTTTTACTCTTTGTAGAAGCCTTGGGCGGATCTTTCTTATTTAGGCACTAATGATTATATTTGATAGTATGTAATAAGAATTTTACTGATAGGTATTAATACTTTCATTTTATTTTCAGAATACTAGTTTATACTTAGATGCTATGAAGGGAAAGTGATAGTATGATAGATAGAAAATTATGGATTAATATCGCAATAATTTTATGTGTTTCCTGGTTAATTAGCTTTTTTTATTTGGGTAATTTACCGTTATTAGATCCGGATGAACCGGTTTATGCCGAAACTGCACTAGAAATGATACAAAATCAAGACTTTATCTCCCCAAGGATTTATGGTGAGTTTTGGTATGATAAACCGCCAATGTACTATTGGCTCGTGGCGGGAGCATTTAAAGTATTTGGTGCTAGCGAATTTGCCGCACGGTTTCCCTCTGCGTTACTGGCAGCATTAGGATCGGTTTTACTATATCTAGCGGGGCGTAAACTTTTCAATGATCGCGCCGGACTACTCTCAGCATTAGTCCTTGCTACTAGCTTGGAATATTTTTACCTGAGTAAGGCCGCCGTTACAGATATTACTCTGACCTTTTTCCTTACAGGGGCATTGCTTGCTTTTCTTCTTAGAAAAAACTACTTATTTTATGCTTGCGCTGCACTCGCTGTTGTTACCAAAGGACCTATTGGTGTAGTTTTCTGTGGGGCAATTGTAGGTCTGTACTTATTACTCACAGGTAACATTGGGCTGCTAAAACGTATGAAACTATTTAGTGGTGGAGTATTGTTTAGTGCGATCGCGGTACCTTGGTACTGGATCATGTATTATTACCACGGCATGGATTTTGTGGACACATTCCTAGGCTTTCATAATGTGACGCGATTTTTGCAGCCTGAGCATCAGTCAGGCGTTTTATGGTATTATTACATCCCCGTACTAATTATTGGCTTTTTCCCCTGGACTGCATTTTTGACCCAGGCGTTTATTGGGGGATTGAGAAATAAGGGGCAAGAAAAGAATTACACCATATTTCTAGTTATCTGGGCTTCGGTTGTATTCTTATTCTTTAGCGTGTCACAAACTAAGCTGGTTTCTTATATCTTACCAATGTATCCTCCTTTAGCATTATTGGTCGGTTGGTATTTTGATAAAGCTTGGAGGGAAAAACGTAGTAGCGTTTTGAAATGGTCTAGTATGATTTTCGCAATCCTAGTTGTTGCTCTCGAAGCTGGGTTGTTTAAGGCAGGAGGGGTTTTAGCGGCTCAATTAGTTCCACTAGTAAAAATAACGGCAATTATTCTTTTTCTGCTTGTTGCTTCTATATGGTGGCTAAGTTATCGTAGTAATTTTCGGGGTGTCATTGTAGCCAATATTATCGGTATGATATTTTTCACCGCATTTCTAGTAACACAAATGCTTCCTGTTCTGGCACCTAGTCTTGCGGTGAAGGATCTTGTTAATGATTTTAAACAGTACTACGACGGACAGTCTCCCGTATATGTCGCAAAATTTTACCGCCCGGGTTTTATGTTTTATAGTGGCATGCCGGGTATCGAATTGAAGTCAGATGAGTTACAGAAAGCAGTACAAGACAAGGCAGGTAAATCCTATTTCATTGCGCAAAAGAAATATTACGAGAATTTGCCACCGTCAATTCAGGGCAAGATAAAGTTGTTAACAATTGTTGAAGATAAAGCCCTTTTTGTCTACGAAGCTAATTAGGAAATAGTGTTGACATTCGAATTGCTATCGCCTAGAATATATGAAAATATATCCCTTGGGTAGTTATGGCAAAAGGAGAAGTTCATATGCGTGTATTACTTGCCGAAGATGATGCTAAGCTTGGAAGGTTAATTAAACATATGTTGGAGAAATCGGTGGCGCAGGTCGACTGGGTTTTGCGTGGTGATATAGCTATCGATTATGCGCTTCACTCTCCCTATGACGTAATTATTATGGATTGGATGATGCCTGGTCAAACAGGACTCGAAGTATGTGATCATCTGCGAAAACAAAACTATCATGGAGCTATATTAATGCTTACAGCCAAAGATGCTGTAAGCGATCGAGTTCTAGGATTGGATACAGGGGCGGACGACTATCTTGTCAAACCTTTTGAATTCACAGAACTATTTGCAAGAGTTCGTGCCCTGTCTCGACGTAGTGGATTAAAAATAAAAGAAGAAATATTACAAGTAGGTAGCCTTGTCTTAAATCGTACCACTCGTAGTGTGCATCGTGGAGATACTGAAATACAACTTACTGCGAGGGAGTTTCAAGTACTGGATTTACTAATGCACAATAGCGGACAGGTAGTACCTAGGGAAGTCATCTTAGATCGGATATGGGGGCTAGAGGCAAACGTATCATCCAATAATCTTGATGCCTATGTTCGGCTGCTCCGAAAAAAAATCAGTCTTGCCGAAGATGATGATGTAGAGTTACAAAACATTAGGGGTATCGGATTCAAATTGGAGGCTCATAATGTTTTCTGAAATACGTAATCGTTTAACGCTGCTTTATACGGTAGTTATGGCAGTCTTTCTTCTAGCATTTATTGCAGTAAGTGATGCTGGGGTTGTTTGGGTGCTTCATCATGAAGAACAACAAGATATACGGTCTTTTGCCGAAGAAGAAGCAAAAGAGCATATAATGATGCTCAAACAAAAAAAGAATAAAATAGAGTTAAAAGAAGGAAACAATATCGATGCTATGGGTGGAAAAATTTTCTTTTATGTGTTTGATGATAGAGGACAACTTATTGATACCAATGAACCAGCTGTGAAAATGCGCCCCAAAGTTCAGGAGATTATTAGCAACTGGAATGTAGCAGATGGCGAAGGAACAATTAGGAAATTCTATCTCCCAGAAGGGGAACGAGTCATCCTAATTATGTGCAGTATGAAGATCTACGACGGAGAAGATTTTCTCGGCAACGTTTTTGTTGGTGAAGACATTACGGCCTATTATGCACTACTTAAGACATTACTGATTGTATTAATTGTAATTGCCATCTTATTTCTGCTTGTTGCCACTTTCATAGGACATTTATTAGCAGGGCGAGCAATCATTCCGATCAAGCAATCGTTTGTAAGGCAACGTGAATTTGTCGCAGATGCTTCGCATGAATTACGTACTCCTCTTAGCATACTATTGAGTTCCGTCGAGGTTGTCCAGACGGATGACAGTAGCCACCTTTCCTCCTTCTCTACTCAAGTATTGGATGATATGAAAAGCGAAGTGAAACGGATGTCAAAAATGGTTTCTGATTTACTGACTCTTGCACGAGCCGATGCAGGGGCAGCCAATATTATTAAAGAAAGATTTGATTTATATAGTGTTACTGAACAGGTTATTCGCTCATTTCAGCCAGTGGCCGATGAAAAGGGATTGGAGCTGGGATTGGACAGTGGTGAGGAAATGGTGATTTTCGCCGACAAGGAGAGAATCAACCAATTGCTATTGATTTTGCTTGATAATGCGATAAAGTACACTCCAACTAGAGGTCGGGTAGATGTGTTGCTAAGAAGGGTGGCAGGGGCAAAACCAGGTATTAGCATTACTGTGCGGGATCAGGGTGTAGGTATTTCTGATACGCACAAAAGCTTAATTTTCGATCGATTCTACAGGGTAGATAAAGTAAGATCGAGAGAAGAAGGCGGTACAGGGATTGGTTTGTCCATCGCTAAATGGATAGTGGATGCCCATGGTGGGACGATAAAAGTGGAAAGCGCGCCAGAAGAAGGAAGTACATTCATCGTCAATTTACCGAGTTAATATTATTATGTAAAGAAAGACCTCAACACGTACGTTGAGGTCTTTCAGTTTGTGGAATCACGACTAAGGCTTCTGCCTGCGTCTGAGGACTTGGCCTAAGCCAAGTCTTTTCTTATGATATGATTTACGAATCCTGACTAGTAAATCCTATGTAGCCGTAAGTGTCTTTTGCAGGCCCGACCGGTGAAGCACTTTCTTCTTCATCAAGTTTATTTTCATCTCTATGGGCATTGTTTGAAGTTTTAACCTTGGTAGATGCCTTATTTGCGAAAGTATTTTTCTCTTGGTAAGTTACCTTTTGCCTATAACTCAAAATTGTCACTTCCCGTATTATTTAATGAACCATGAAATCTAAACTTATTTGTATAACCTTTATATAGATTTTTATTACCTCAAGTTAGCTTTATCCAATGTACCATAAATATATACATGTAAAAGGATCTATCTCTTTATATGGAAAAAATGTCCTACTAAATTCTAAAGAATCTAGTAGGACATTTTTGTTTAATTCGATTTATTGTATTTTGATACCAAAGTATTCTTTGGCATTGTCAAAGCAAATATTTTGTACCATTGTGCCGAGAAGTTCAAAGTCATTAGGTGCTTCACCAGACTCTACCCATTCCCCAATGATGTTACAAAGAATCCGTCTAAAATATTCATGTCTCGTATAGGAAAGGAAACTTCTTGAATCAGTAAGCATGCCGACAAAGAGACTCAGAAGGCCTAGATTTGACAAGGAGATAATTTGTTTTGTCATGCCGTCCTTTTGATCATTAAACCACCATCCAGAACCAACTTGAATCTTGCCTGGAATCCCGCCGCCTTGGAAGCAGCCTATGATTGTCCCCAAGATTTCGTTATCGCGAGGATTTAGACAATATAAAATTGTCTTTGGCAGCTCATCGGTATCGTCTAATTTATCAAGAAATTTTGAAAGAGCTTCAGCGAAAGTATAATCTGCAATTGCATCAAAGCCGGTATCTGGTCCGAGTAGTCTCATCATTCGTTTGCTGTTATTTCTGATGGTACCGATATGGATCTGCATGGTCCAATTCAAACGGGTATACTGTTTTCCAAGATAGACCATAACTTCAGTTTTATATTTCTTTATCTCAGATTCGGTAAGTTGTTCTCCTTTCAACGCTTTTTGCAGGATAGAGGTAATCTCCTCTTCCGTACCTTCCTCAAAAACAATAGGATCTAAGGCATGATCAGAAACTCTGCAACCAACTTCATGGAAGAAATCCAAGCGTTGTTTTAAAGCCTCTTTCAGACTAGCAAAAGTTTGAATGTCTTGACCAACAACGTTACTAAGTCTTTCGATCCATTCTACGAAACCTGCTTTATCGATATTAAAGCTCTTATCAGGTCTAAATGCAGGGAGTACCTTTACATCAAAAGTTTTATCCTTAGCTAATGCAATATGGTCCTCGAGGGAATCCGCAGGATCATCGGTAGTGCAAATCACCTTTACATTCGAACGTTTGATAAGTTCTCGTGCAGTAAACTCATCTTTTGCCAGCATTTCATTACATTTTTCCCAGATTACTTCAGCAGTTTTGGGTGAAAGTAGTTCATTTATGCCAAAGAATCTTTTCAGTTCTAGATGAGTCCAATGATACAAAGGATTGCCGATGCATTTTGGCATTGTCTCGGCCCATTTGATAAACTTTTCTTTATCAGGTGCAGCTCCTGTTATATACTTTTCATCAACACCATTACTTCGCATAGCACGCCACTTGTAATGATCGCCGCCAAGCCATATTTCAGTAATATTTCGGTATCTCTTATTGTCTTTAATTTCTTTCGGATTTAGATGACAGTGGTAATCAAAAATTGGCATATCCTTTGCGTAATCATGGTAAAGTTTTTCTGCAGTTTTATTGGTTAATAAAAAGTCTTCATCCATAAAAGGTTTCATACGTCTTCCTCCAATATATTTTTTTCTAAAAGTTATATAATTCTTATTATTCTATATAATGTTGAAAAATCCTTGTTACTTAATTAAATAAATTAACTAACGTATAATTAAAAAGATAGTTCATTAAATGGATAATATGGCTTAAGGGTTAAATATCACTGATTTTACCGCTATATCTATTATAATCTAAAGGAAGAAGATTTATTGGTAATTTTACTTGTCATATAAATGTCATATTTTTCTTGTATTATTATTAATATAAACTGCTTATAGTGATTTTTAATGCCACTATTGGTAAATTAGTTGGAGGTAATTATGAATAGTGCAATGTCTACGACTACATATCGAAGTCCAATATTATCAACCTGCGATATTGGAAAGTACAAATATAGGATTGTTGTGAATTGTAATCAAGAAAATACAGGAATGACAGGTGGGCGCATTAACGTTGAGAAATGCCCTCTAGATATGAATGATGTATGGGAAAATGTTGAACGGGACACGGTAGAGCATAAAGCCGTAATACAATATGGATTGTTTAGTAAGATGAGATCTGAATGTGGTTTGTAACTCAAAACTCCTGCGAGGTAATTTCACCTTGCAGGAGTTTTGATTGTTACATTAGGTTGATCCCCATTTTTCGTAGTTTGCGATTAGGTTTGAAATATACGGTATTGTAGCTGCATCAATTTGTGTAGGCGATATTGGTTGTTCATGTTGCTGTAAGGCATGTAAACCTTGGGCACTGATTTCAACAATATCTAAATTTTGCGGTTTAGTCCTTGAATAAAAATTGCGTTTATTTTTATTATATTGATAATCTTTATATGCAATCATATCATGATTCGCTACTTGAAGATATCGAGCATTAATTTGCTTAATGGGGGATACTTTATAGAAGTCTTCCATTTATACCACACCTTTCAGGGGAATTACTTAAAATTACCAAGTTTAGAATAATATAAAAGTATGGCAAAACCATGACAATCTCTTTTAAACTTGCTTAAAAAATATAGTTGTGGTGTAATATATAAATACTAAGACATAGGAGTGAATTGACATGGCAGGTAAAGTTATGGTATCCTACACTACTCGTATTGAACAATCTCTTTCAGATAGACTTAAAGAACATAGTACTAGGACAGATGTTTCAATTACAAAGATTATCAATAAGGCTTTAGAGGATTATCTCGATAAAGTCGAAACAACAAAGTAAATTCGACTAATAAAGAAACTAGCAGACTTTAATAGAATGCTAGTTTCTTTGTTATTATTGAAATATCGATGGCTAATTTTTCTTGAAAATTACACTATAGCGGTCTTTACCTACAAGAGGAGGACATAATTTGATGCATTTATTTTTAAATTCTCGGATATGGCTTTTTACATATGTTTTTTGGAACATAGTAACTTTTTTCTTGATTATGTTAGATAAGAAACGTGCGCGACAACAATATTGGCGCATCAGAGAACGTACCTTATTTCTTTGTGCCTTATTTTTTGGTGCAACAGGTATACTTATAGGTATGTATATGTTTCGTCATAAGACGCGTCATTGGAGTTTTATCATAGGTATACCCTTTCTATTGATAATTAATGCCACCTGTTGTTACTTCATTTACCGATGGGGAGGTGCTCTCAGTCAGTGATTCAAAGTATGTGGGAAAGCGATTTGGAGGGGGAACCAATGATTGAACTGGTGCGAGAAATTGAACCTAAATTGATTCAGCGTTTAGTTCAGTTAGAAAAAGAAGCTTTTGGCGAAGGTGGAATGAATGCGTGGCATCTTGTACCGCTAATTCGGCATGGGCGTGTCTATATTTTAGAAAAAGAGTTAGAAGTTATTGGACTCATTCAGTATATGCTGGATTAGGATAGTCCCCAAAAAGCTTATATGGTCGGAGTTTCAATATCCAAGGACTTTCAGGGGCTAGGTCTAGGGACTGAATTACTTAAGAAGAGCTTAAAAGCTTTATATAGGGAAAACATTGAAAAAGTGGAATTAACAGTGGGTCGAAATAATGTTGCAGCAGTTAAAATTTATGAGAGCAAATTAGGATTCAAGGTGACGGATTGCCGGAAAGACGAGTATGGTGAAGGCGAAGATAGATTGGTAATGGTCCTATCGTTAGCTGACTTTGCAAATAACGACGAGTGCAGAGTTGATCAAAAAAGGTGAAAGTATAATAAGATAAATTTGTAGACCTCAAAATGGCTAGAAAAATTCAATTAATAGTTTTAAGGCTCAACATGTAATGGATAATTGTATGTTGAGCCCTTTTGACATACAAAGTTTTCAATTGATTTTTGAACAAATGGTCACTTGACATTAGATACTAAATGTACATGAGGAGTTGATAAACAATAATGAGTTAGAATCTGATATTTTAACACGGGTATACTATACAATGGAATCATCATCGAATTGGTTTACACTTTATTGAGTCAATTAAAGGAGGGGTTATTTTAGTGAAAAAAGTTAAGTTACCGAACAGACCATTCGGACCATTTCCTACTATGCTTGTTGGCGTGGATGTTAATGGTAAGCCTAATTACGTTACAATTGGTGCATGTGGTGTCGTGAGCCTTGAGAGTGTACTATATATATCATTAAAAAATACCCATCACTCGACTTTAGGAGTCAGAGAAAATGGGTATTTCAGTGTTAATATACCTTCAACAGATATGGTGCAAAAAACAGATTACTGCGGTGTTGTATCAGGAAAAACCATAGACAAGTCAAAATTATTTACGTCTTTTTACGATGACATTGGAAAAGCGCCCATGATCAGGGAATGCCCGATGAATATACTTTGCAAAGTCATTAATAGTGTGCCGATGTTTGGATTTGAAATGTTCTTCGGGGAAATTGTGGCTGTGTATGGAAATGAAGAATGTATAACTGAAGATAAACTAGATCCTTTAAAAGTCAACCCGATCATTATGATGGGGACGAGTTATTTTAGTTTGGGGCAAGCAGTAGGCCAGGTATTTAAAGAGGGGGTAGAATTTAGAAAATCACAAAATGAATAGGGCGTTTTATATATTTATTATTGCGCGGTAACCTTACTGTTTTGTTTTGTCTGCCATTCTTCGGCATATATATCTGCCGCATCTCTGCTAGGTGGCAAATCGAAGGCGGCTTCCATTATTTTCCGCGCAATAGGTGCTGCTGAGTCGGATCCAAAACCACCTTGTTCTACGATAACGGCGATTGCAATGGTTGGATTGTCATAAGGACCGTACGCGACAAACCATCCGTGATCATCTCCATGGGGATTTTCTGCTGTACTCGTTTTTCCGGCAATCGGCACAGGAAAGCCTTCGAATATGTATCCAGCAGTACCAGAGGGGGTAACAACATCACGCAGACCCGTTCGAATGGCAGTTAACGTAGAAGGCGACATGGGGACAGTACCTAACTCTTCCGGTTCAAAAGTTTGTAGAACTTGACCGTCTGGTGAGACCATTTTACTTACCAAGTACGGACGATAGCGATGGCCGCCATTGGCAGCTATACTGGTTACTACAGCCATTTGGATCGGTGTTGCTAAATTAAATCCTTGTCCAATTGCGGCATCGAAGGTTTCGGAAATAACCCAATCTTCATCGTATACCTTTTTCTTATACCGCTGGTTTGCAACCAGTCCGTCATCCTCATCAGGTAAATTGATGCCAGTGACTGCTCCAAGGCCAAATTTACGAGCCCATTGTTCTAGCGTATCAATACCTAAGCGATTTCCTAATTCGTAGAAGTAGACGTTATCTGATTTGGCAAGAGCTACTCTGAAATCAATCCAACCCAGAGCGGCATTGTGGGAATTCCCTTTTGCAGGTGCTAATCTGTGCCTGCCAGCATCAAAAATCTTTTCTTCTGGGGTTATTTTCCCAGTCTCTAAGGCAGCAGTTCCAGTAACAATCTTGAATGCAGAGCCGGGGGGATATGATGCACCAATGGTTCTATTTTGCATTGGATTATTTGGATTATCATTAATCTCTTTCCAGTCCTTCGCAGAAATACCACCATTAAATTTATTTGGATCAAATGTTGGGCGACTTACCATTGCAAGTATTTCTCCCGTTTGGGGATTCATTACGACGGCAGCAGCAGCTTTTGCTTCAGGATTACCCAACTTATCTTGGAGGTATTTTAAACGTTCATCCATAGCCTTTTCAGCTGCTCGCTGGATTTTAGCATTAATCGTTAGAATAAGATCGTTTCCCGCGATAGGCTGTTTTTTGCCAAGCATTTGTACAGGCTTGCCTGAAACATTAACCTCTACTTGAGCTCCGCCGTCTACACCACGCAGTTCCTTATCCCATACTTGCTCTAGCCCCGTTTTTCCCAGCATGTCTCCGGATTTATAGCCGTTTGCTTTTCCATTTGCCAATTGAGAATCACTAATTTCACCAACATATCCGAAGGTATGAGCACCGAGTTCATTATATATGTAGCTTCTTACTGCTTGAACCTCAATGACTACACCAGGAAGATCTTCTCGACGTTCTTCAATTTTAGTGATAATTTCAGGTCCAACATCAGATTTGATTCTTGTTGGTAGAAGAGGATTACCTTGTTGGCTCATTTTCTTTTGAATATCTTCTGGATTCATTCCGAGTATTTCGGCTAGTCTTACAATAACTTCCCTAGGAATAGGCCCTTTGATTGGTACGAGAGAAATAGAAAAACCAGGTCGATTATTTACCAAAGGTACGCCATTCCTATCGTAAAAAGTACCCCTAGGAGCTGTAATTGGTAGCAGTCGTATTCGGTTATTCTCGGCCTTCTGTTTGAACTCCTCGCCATGAAGAGCTTGTAGCCACACTAGTCTACTGAGCAGAGCAATAAAGATAGAAACGATAATAAATGTGAGTACGTTGAGGCGTTGACTAGTAGATCCTTTTGTCACGAGTACCAACCTTTCATTTAACCGAATAAATACGATCACAAACCTAAGAAACGAGAAATTAAGGTGGTACTAGAAATAGGTGGGAGTACTATTTCTGAGTATTAGTAATAATAACTTAACATAATATATTTAGTTTACCAAAGAATATCACTAACAGCAATGTAGAACATATTGGTAATTTTAACGTTTCATCCAATTCAAGAAAAGTAGTCCTTTGGATGTAATGCGGCTACCCCGTCTACCTACTTGCGAATCAACTAGCCCCAGCTCACTAAGTACTGACAGCATCCGTCTGATTTCGCTTTCCGTAGCATTTATCAAGGATGCGGCACATTGATTTTCCAGAGCTTTTCTTCCGATGCCAAGGGCATGGTGAGAAAGGTTAGTAAGTATTTGAAGAATTTTTTCACAGTCGCAGCGATTCGTTAAATATGTAAGTTCTTGATTAAAATCAGTTTGGGTATCCAATATATATGCAGGCAAATTGTCAAGATCTACAACATCAGTTGTCGTTAATGAAATATATGCCACTGCATTGGTTAACTCCCGAATATTGCCTGGCCACTTGTAATTCAGTAACATACTTGCAGCTTGCGAAGTCAGAGTAATATTTTTATTATGATAATTTTTCATTAATAAATGAAATAAGTGGATGACATCCTCGGGGCGTTCCCTAAGCGGTGGGACGACGATGGGGAGGACATTCAGACGGTAAAATAAGTCCTGGCGAAAAGTTCCCTTTTGTATTTCGGCTTGTAGATCTTTATTAGTGGCTGCGATCACTCGGTGATCTACGTCGATTACCCTTTGGGATCCGACACGCATAACCTGACGTTCTTGGAGTACCCTTAGTAGCCGTACTTGCACCGATGGAGGCATGTCTCCTACCTCGTCTAAAAAAATAGTACCATTGTTAGCCTGCTCGAATAAACCTGATTTCCCCTCTTTGATTGCACCAGTGAAAGAACCTGCCTCATAACCAAATAGTTCACTTTCCAGTAAGTTTTCAGGAAAGGAGGCGCAATTGATAGCCACAAATGGGTATATCGATCGGGGAGAAGCATCATGAATAGCATGAGCCATAAGTTCTTTGCCGGTACCACTTTCCCCTGTAATGAGTACCGTTAAATTTGTTGGAGCGATTCGCTTAGCAAATTTGATGCATTCCTCCATCTTAGCCGATTTAGTTTGAATACTTGCAAAAGAATAGCGGGTTACTAAGCCTTTATCCCGTAACTTCTTTGAAAGACTTTTTTCCAAATGGCGAATATGGGTTACTTCTTGAAAGTCATAATATATTCCGGCCGGTTCACCGAGGTGTTCGATTTTACTATTGTTTACAAGCAATGATCGTTCCTTGAACTCAATTAATTCGTTAGTATAAATGTTTTGGCTTGAATTAGGGAGCAAAGAATCGGAAATTACATGAGAGAGGTGCTTCCCAATAATATTGTCGTCAACTTCGAATATTTCACTGAATTTCTTATTGTATAGCAATATGAAATGATCCTTATCAGTTAGTAAAATCCCATCATGAGAAAGATTAACAATGGTGTCCAGTTGAATGTTTTTCATAAAAAGATCTTTATATTGATTTTGAACGCCGCTATCCATTGTAACGATTCTTTCTGAATATTTGATAAGGCGTCGGCTTGTTTCGTGTGAATCAATATTAAAATGATTTAAGATTGTCAGAAATGTAGAAATATCAATGCAGCGATGACCTACGTCGATGACTACTTTAACATGAGGAGGAACTGTATTAGCTTCTCCTAGGGTAATTGCAATATTGATATCAAGAAATTCTTTGGCACTATCATGAGGGACGAGGTTTAGGTGAGTAATACCGATCTGATATAAAAAAGCCACTGCGTCACTGGTCGTTTCCAAGGAATCGTTCACTACAAGTACGTTAGTCCCCTTAGGGATAGCAGTAATTTTATAAATCTCACTACTAGGAAGAGAACGACGTAAAACGATAATACGGCTATTGGCAGAAATATAATTTCGGGCTTTCATCGCGTGGCTCTGAGCTGTAACAACAACAATGTCATCGTTGATGGTATCGCCAGGGTTAAAATGGGATACATAGTAATTATTTATGGTTACATAGTCCCTAAATACTTCTTCTAAATTGCTTTGGATAAATTCATTAAGGTTGGATGGAACTAGAGTAAGGATGCCAATTGTTTTCATGTCTATTTTAATCCTCCCCATTATATGAGAATTCTTCTATAATTTCGATCTACCCAGTGTTAGGGTTAAAAGAATTAGCTGAGAATCGATTTCCATTTTATCACAATCATTAGTTTTTGTACTGAGATTTATCTAAAAATTATGAAAATAGTTATAAAAAAAGACCTAATTGGCTAATAAATAGGTGAGGTTAAATGCCTATTACTCCTATTAAGACCCAGCTTAAATTAATAAAAGGGATAATTCCTTTTTGACAGTTACCTAATCTTATGTTAGGCAACTGTCTTTTTATTGTAAGGTTTTACCTGGTAATTACTGGATTATATGACTTTTATTCAAGTTAACAAGGGGGGGTAAAATTATTTTTCGCATAAATGAATTGGTATTTTTCTTTTGGCACAGTAGTTGCAATATAAATAAATAGCGGTCTATATTGAATATTCTAAAAATTTTATCGTGTATTCGAGATAGACTCATTTCTAAAAAGGAGGGTAGATCGTTTACTGCAAGATAGCGAATCTAAAACTATTCTTAGGGGGGATAAGCATGTCTGAACTTACGGGGAAAAAATTAACATTAATTCCGCTAGTTCTAATGATCTTTACATCGGTATTTGGCTTTACCAATATACCTCGATCCTTCTATCTCATGGGTTATAGTGCGATTCCATGGTATGTTCTTTCCGCGTGTACTTTTTTCATTCCTTTTGCGTATATGATGGCTGAATATGGTGCTGCCTTTAAAAAAGAAAAGGGTGGGATCTATTCATGGATGGAAAAGTCAGTTGGAGCTAAGTATGCCTTCGTGGGTACCTTTATGTGGTATGCGTCCTACGTTGTCTGGATGGTTAACATTAGCTCCTCTATTTGGATTCCTTTCTCTAACTTTCTTTTTGGCTCTGATATGACATCTACTTGGACAATCTTCGGATTAAAAGCAACACAAACGTTAGGACTCTTAGGAATTATGTGGATTTTATCAGTAACCTTTATTGCGACAAAAGGATTAGACAAAATCACAAAATTCACTTCCATAGGTGGTACTGCCGTTGCACTACTTAATATTGTATTACTACTAGGAGCAATTACCGTATTTATTGCAAATGGAGGACAATTTGCCGAAGCAGTGAATGCGGATGCTTTTACTAATTCCCCTAGTCCTAAATATCAATCATCTATTTCGATTTTATCATTCTTAGTATTCGCTCTTTTCGCTTACGGCGGTATCGAAGCTGTTGGCGGGCTGGTTGATGAAACAGAGCACCCAGAAAAGAACTTTCCAAAGGGAATCATCTTTTCTGCTGGGATTATAGTAATTGGCTATTCTGTAGGAATCTTTCTTTGTGGGATATTTAGCAATTGGAATGAAGTATTATCTTCAAAAGACGTCCACATGGGTAATGTTGCCTACATACTTATGAAGAATCTTGGATATCAACTAGGCCATAGTATGGGTTTTGATAATGGGATTTCCTTATCATTAGGGATGTGGATGGCGCGGTTGGTTGGATTTTCTATGTTTTTAGCCCTTACTGGTGCTTTTTTCACACTGTGCTATGCACCCTTGAAACAAATCATTGAAGGTACTCCGACTAAATTGTGGCCTGGGAAAATGGGTGAGGCTACAAATGGAATGCCAATTAATGCGATGTGGATTCAATGCTATATGATAATTGCTTTTATTTTGCTAATTACTTTTGGTGGCGAGGGAGCATCTAAATTCTTCAATAAACTGATACTTATGACTAACGTAGCCATGACTCTACCATACATGTTTTTATCTGGTGCCTTTGCTCCTTTTAAGAAAAAAACTCAGATAGATAAACCTTTTGAAGTATTTAAAACTTACAATAGCGCCTTGATTGCTAGCGTTGTTGTTACTTTAACGGTTGGCTTTGCTAACATATTCACCATCATTGAACCAGCAATAAATGGTGATGTCGAATCTACGATTTGGTGTATTGTAGGGCCGTTATTCTTTAGTATATTGGCATTGATTATGTATTCTCGTTATGAAAAAAGAGAAGTATTGGAAGAAACAATCTCACTCAAACAATAATATCTAATGATTATGCTCTAGTCGGTCAGACCTCCTGAAAAGCAGCAAATATCATTCAATTTTAGGTCTAAATTACTTATAAGGGAGAAATTTTCATGAAAAAAAATATAGTAATTATTGGTACAGGGGGTACCATTGCTGGCAAAGCTTCCTGTTCCACAGAAACGCTTTGCTATACAGCGGCAATGGTATCAATTAATAACCTAATTCAGGAGGTTCCAGAAATACAGAGTATCGCAAACGTAACTGGTGAACAACTATCGCAAGTCGATAGTGGTGATATGACATGTGAATTATGGCTAACATTAGTTAAGCGTATTAACGAAATTCTTGCTACCAGTGATGTGGATGGGATCGTGATTACTCACGGCACTGATACACTTGAAGAAACCGCCTATTTATTACATTTGGTAATCAAAAGTGAAAAACCTGTCGTTCTGGTAGGAGCCATGCGCCCTTTTTCTGCCATGAGCGCCGATGGGCCAATGAATCTTTATAAAGCAGTGACCTTGGCAGCAAGTAATGCGGCAATCGGAAAAGGTGTACTAGTTTCACTAAACAATACGATTAACTGCGGTCGCGAGGTGACGAAGACAAACACGTTATTGCAGGATAGTTTTCAATCTCCCGATATCGGGTATTTGGGTTATTTACAAGGGAGTGAACCCCATTTTTATCGACTTCCTGCACGTAAACATACGATCAATTCGGGATTTGATGTAACAAAGCTGACAGAGTTACCTCAAGTTGAGATTATTTATGGTTATTTAAATAGCAGCCCATTGCTAGCGGAGGCTGCCGTAGCAGCAGGAGCCAAAGGGATTGTTTATGCTGGATTAGGGAATGGCAGTATGTCAAAAGACGTGAGAGATGCACTTTCAATTCTTGCAAAGCAAGGCATTGTTATAGTTAGGAGTACTCGAGTGGCAAGTGGAATCGTTACTCGAAATGGGGCAGTAGATGATGATCTTTATAATTTTGTTGCATCGGATACTTTAAGTCCGCAAAAAGCAAGAATTCTTCTTATGTTGGCTCTAACAAAAACAAATAACTCTAACGAAATACAACGAATGTTTTGGGACTACTAAAAAAATAGAGAATAAAGGGAGAGAATAATATGAGAAAAAAATTACTTAAATCCTTAATTTTAGGATCCTTAATGAGCATTTCAGCAACGGCTTTTGCCGCCAATCCTTTTGAACTTGTTCCGACGAGTAACTGGACTTACGATGCAATTGACAAACTTGTTCAAGCTGGTGTTTATGAAGGCTATAGGGACATGAATTTTAGTAAACAGCAAACTTTTACCCGTTATGAATTGGCCACTTTTGTAGGCAAGGCAATGGCAAATCAAAATAAGGCGGATACAGAACAAAAAGCCACTATTAATAAATTAGCCGCAGAATTTAAGGTTGAATTAGGTAATCTTGGAGTTTATTCCTTGGCAACTGCACCATCTACTGCACCATCTGCTGCACCTGCTGTTGCCCCTGTTGATAAAGTTAAGATTTCTGGTGATACTCGTTTTCGTTATGAGTATACAAAAAGTAGAAAATATTCGGATGACGTCAATTTTAGAACACGATTTAACGTTGATGTTGACATGAACGAAAATTGGAAGTTTAGTACTCGATTTGTTAATAGCAACAACATTACTGCATTTGACGGTAATGACGACAGTGGAAGTTCGACTACAAAAATAGATTTATCTTTTGTAAAAGGTACCGTTGGTGATGTTGGTGTAGCCTTCGGTAGATTACCGCTAGCATTGGGGAAAGGTTTGCTAGTAGATACCGATAAGAATTGGGATGGGGCTAAGTTTAATTTTGGCGACAAGATCAAAACTCAGATCGGTTATGCACGAGCAGCGGATAAGAAAAAGTACTTTTTTACCGATGTCACAACTAATTTGACCAAAGATTTAGACGTTACTGCATCCTATATAAAGGATTCTGACTATAAAACAACTGCTGCTCAATATAAGGCTTGGACAGCTGGGTTTGGCTACAACGGGTTTACAAATGTTGCAGTCGTTGGTGAATATGGCAAAAACAATGTTAAAAATGCCAAAGCATGGATGACAGGTCTGACATTTAGGCAGGCTGACCGTAAAAAAGTAGGCTCTTGGGATGTAGGCGTAATTTATAGAAAGGCAGCGCCAGGCTTTGATCCACAATACTGGAGTACGGCAGATGCCACCTATGCTATGGATGTTAATGCCATGAATGATATTCAAGGCATTGAGTACGCTGTAGATTATGTTCCTGTAAAAGGCGCAATACTTCATGTAAGTTATGGTGCCATGAAAAATTATGCCGGAAATGATAGCAATGATCGACAATATTTTATCAGTAACCTTAGCTATAAATTCTAGTGAAATTTACGTTACATAAAGAGCCAGATGCTCTTACGTAACCTAGAGGAGGGGTTATTTTGGATCAGAGAATTAGAACGTTAGCCAAAAACTTAATTGGTTATTCGACCAATCTACAAAAGGGTGAGAAAATTTTAATTGAAATGTTTGATGATGGATTACCATTGACGAAGGCTTTGGTAGAAGAGGTATACCAGGTAGGGGGAATTCCTTTTGTTACGGTAAAAAACAATAAAGTAATCAGGGAACTATTGAAAGAGGCTACCGTTGATCAGTTGACCATGATTGCAGAATGGGAAGCAGCACGTATGAACAGTATGGATGCTTATATCGGTATTAGAGCTGCAGAGAATAGCAGTGAGCTAGCTGATATTTCATCAGAAAAAATACAGCTTTACCAAAAATACTGGAACAAACCAGTGCACACAGATATCCGTGTGCCAAAAACCAAATGGTGTGTTCTTCGCTACCCTAATAATGCTATGGCTCAGCTAGCAAATACTAGTTTAGAAGCTTTTGAAGACTTTTATTTCAATGTATGCAATCTGAACTATGGCAAAATGGCGCAAGCAATGGACCCTCTGATTGAATTAATCCATAAGACTGACAAAGTGCGTATCATTGGCCCTGGTACCGATCTGAATTTTTCAGTAAAAGGCATTCCAGCAATAAAATGTTCAGGTAATATGAATATCCCAGATGGTGAAGTATATACTGCACCGGTAAAAGATTCAATAAACGGCTATCTTTCCTATAACACCCCTTCTATTCAAGGTGGTTTTACTTACGAGAATATCCGCTTTGAGTTTACCAATGGAAAAATTGAAAAAGCCACTGCAAATGATACCGAAAAAATTAATAAACTATTGGATACGGATGAGGGAGCTCGCTATATAGGTGAGTTTGCTTTAGGTGTAAATCCCTACATTACAACTCCAATGAAAGATACACTATTTGATGAAAAAATAAAGGGGAGTTTTCACTTCACTCCAGGGAATGCGTATGATAATGCCTTCAATGGCAATAAATCTGCTATACACTGGGATCTAGTATGTATTCAGACTCCCGAGTACGGCGGTGGCGAAATATGGTTTGATGGCCGACTTATTCGTAAAGATGGAATTTTCGTTGTTGCAGAACTAGAAGGTCTAAATCCAGAAAAACTTATCTAAAAACATCTCCTAATTGCACAGGAAAAAAGTCCTCTAAACTTTTCTGAGTTACTGTTTTTTGAGGAAATATATATTTCAAGGAGGATTTTAAAATTGGATATCCCAGTGATCGGAATTTCCGCTAGTATGTTGGTTACTGAAGACGGATCCTGTCTTGGTAATGAACAGGCCTATGTTAATAAACATTATGTAAAAGCATTAACTTCTGTCGGAGCGGCACCTTTATTACTGCCAATCGTTGAGACTGATGATTCTCTTATAAAAGTACAACTACAACAGATTGATGGTCTACTACTTTCTGGTGGCTACGACGTAAATCCACTTTTGTATGGAGAAGAACCATTGCCTGAACTTGAATATATTCTTCCAGAACGAGATGAATATGAGATTAAATTGATTCATATGGCTCTTGCTATGAATAAACCCATTCTTGGTATTTGCCGGGGAATGCAAATCATTAATGTTGCTTGTGGTGGCACCTTGTATCAAGATCTAGGGCAGTATTCATTAAAACATTTTAAGCATCAACAAAAAAGCAAAACCGATACTGCCAGTCATACTGTAGAGTTTATTCCCAATACCAAGCTGCGTAATATCATGAACGTAGATGATACTAAAATTAATACCTTTCACCACCAGGCTATTAAAGATCTGGCTCCTGGTTTTGTCATCAATGCTAAAGCAAGAGATGGTATTATCGAAGGTTTTGAGAGAATAGGAGAAGAGTTTGTTATCGGATTACAATGGCATCCCGAAATGATGATGGAAAAAGATGCTTCCATGCAGAAAATTTTTCGCAGTTTTATTGATTTTGCCAAAGGAATTAGTTCTTGCCCTTATTAAAACAGCAGCAACAATGAGAAAATAATTATAATAAATTCCTGCAAAAACTCAAATGAGAATTTGCAGGAATTCTTTATATTTTAAGGTTAGATGGTGTTTCAGCCAGTGTATAGAGAATAGATACTAAATCCTAATTTGCATATTCTGTCGACCTGTTATAAAATTAATAAATTAAGGAAGATATAAAATTGGTTTAGATTCGTTTATATTTTAACGGATCAACTGAACCCTTTACATATGGGAAAACTATCAGTAAGATAGGAGTGATCTAGTGAGTTGCGAAAATTCTGAGAATAAATCTGATTTTTGTTTTGGAGTTCAGAATTCCAATAATGGTACTTCTAGTAATGGCTTGGGATCAGAAATTTCAAATAGTACTTCTAGCTGCGGCTTTGGTGTAGAGACTCCCAGTAAGGATCTGGATAGTAATTACGGGGGAATTTCAAGAAACGAAGCCGGGGTAGATTCATTTTTAGATATGTTAAATACGAATCGTGGCAATACTAAAGGAATTGCTGGGGGAGAAGCTTATTTAGGAGCTGTTACTAGTTCTTATGATTATGATGATGAGTCTATAGAAGATTTGTGTGATGAAATTGAGATTGGTAATGGTGAGAGTTGGATTGAGCGTGGGAGTATATTTGGGTCGGCAATCAAAATAGTTACAGACTTTTATAATAAATACTTTCAACCAGAAACACAGAGTATTGGAAAAGTCATTGGTGATATAGATAAAACAATAGCATCAGCAATCGAAGAGGTTTCAAGTGGGGGTTGGGATAAGTCCTACAGAAACATTCAATTAGATGGTTGCATCGGGGCGGGTATGGCAGAGTCTTCTGATGAAACAGAGATACGTTTCATCGGAAAGGATACGAATGGAATTAAGCTTAATGGTTCGGTAGGAGAAATTTTAAGTGCTAGTGGTGATGGGGTAGTAGATCAATCGGGTAGTGAATAGGATAATTTCGACCTCATAAACAATGTTTTCTCTCTAGTAACAAGATACAGGAAAAGTATGACATAATAATGACAAAACAGTATTATTTGCTTCTGATTATAGATAAACGGTAATTAAAAAATAAATTGCTACCTTTCAGTAAATGTACTCAAAGATAGCAATTTATTTTTTTTAATCTATTTTTGTATATGAAGAAATGTCGTAAAATGTTGTAAAGTGTTGTTCGAAAAGTCTTGCTATAGCGCAAAATATGTGACAGAATCTATAACCATATGGAACTTATTTGAAATAACGACAAAAAATAACACGAGACTATGATGAATGATAGTTGAAAATACGATATATATGTAAGCACAAAGGAAAGGAATAGTGATGGAAGATATAACGATGGAAAAGAGAAAGTCAACCTATGCAAGCACTGCGAAAACCTGTTTAGCAGTAGTAGCAAAAGGATTTGGGATACCAATCGATGAGGAAGCTTTATCAAATAAATATGGAATTACTGAAGAGCTAGCCGATCCGAAAGATTTAATAAAAGCTGCAAAAAAGATTCAACTTAAGGCCAAAATGTTAAAACCAGGGAAAATGGGACTATCTGTGCTTCCTATTCCTGCAATAGCGATTCAAAATGATGGGACTTATGTAGTTATTGGAGAAAACAATTCTAAAAAAATACTACTATTTGATCCTGAGCACGGACATTCCATTGTAATCCCATTAGAAGATTTTCTGAGTAAGTGGACTGGAGAAGTTATCGTTTTTAAACGGTCTTTTAATTTAAAAGACATTAGTAGGCAATTCAATTTGACATGGTTTATACCTGTTGTAGTTCGCTATAAAAGATATTTCCTAGAAATTTTAGGAGCAGCATTTCTTTTTCAGCTTTTTGGCTTGGTAGCACCTTTATGTACGCAAGTGATTATTGATAAAGTAATTGTAAATAAAGGGTATATCACCTTAAATGTACTTTTAGTAGGAATGGTATTCGTAGTTTTATTTCAAACAGTAATGAATTTGATAAGAACCTATCTATTTACCCATACCACAAATAAAATTGATGTAATCTTAGGCAATAGAATGTTTCGCCACTTGATGAACCTACCAATACAATTCTTTGAAACAAGGCGAGTCGGAGATACTCTTATGAGAGTATCCGCTTTAAATAATATTCGTGAATTTTTAACAGGTACTGCAGTAACTGTGTTGATTGACCTATGTTTTTCTATAGTATTTTTTGCTGTAATGTTTTACTATAGTGCACCTTTGACTTTAATTGCTATTGCTGCAATACCCCTTCAATTGCTAACCAATATTCTCGGCACGCCTATTTTTCAAAGAAGGCTGCAAGATTCTTGGAATGCTAGTGCAGAGAACAATGCTTTTCTTGTAGAGGCAATAACAGGTATTCATACCGTAAAGTCTTTGGCAGTAGAACCACAGTTTAAGTATCGATGGGAAAGAATGGTGGCAAGAAGTGTTAGTACCAATTTGGACAAAGCGCAGCTCAGCGTTGTCTTAAATAATGGAGGAAGCTTTATACAGAAGTTATTTAGCTACCTAATTATTTGGTTTGGTGGTTTTATGGTGATTGATGGATCGGTAACAATCGGTCAATTTATCGCTTTTCAGATGATGGCAAATCAGGCTGGTGCACCTTTATTACGCTTGGTTGGGATGTGGCAATCCTTTCAACAAACAAAGTTGGCTGTTACAAGAATCGGAGATATATTAAATGCAGTACCAGAACCAACATGTTCGCCAGATGCCATTCGATTGCCAGAAATAAAGGGAGAAATAAAGCTTGAAAATATAACTTTTAGGTATTATATCGAGAGTGACGAGGTTTTGCGTCAAGTTAATTTACACGTAAAGCCAGGCATGAAAGTAGGTATAGTAGGACGATCGGGTTCAGGAAAAAGTACCTTAACCAAAATTATTCAACGTTTATACACGCCTGAAGTTGGCAGAGTTTTAATTGATAATGTGGATATAGGGCAAGCTGATCCAGCTTGGTTAAGGCAGCAAATTGGTGTAGTGTTACAAGATAACTACCTGTTTAATGGCAGTGTGCGGGAAAATATTGCTCTTGCCCGCCAAGGTGTAAGTATGAAAGAAATCAATGATGCGGCTAGACTTGCCGGTGCTCATGAGTTTATTCTCGATCTTCCAGAAGGATATGATACTCTTGTAGGGGAACGCGGTGCCACTTTATCTGGTGGTCAGCGCCAGCGGATTGCCATTGCCCGGGCACTGATTTCCGATCCGAAAATTGTTATATTTGATGAAGCGACAAGTGCATTAGATTATCAGTCTGAAAAGATAATCATGGGAAATATTGATCAGATTGCTGCTGGGCGTACTATGTTTATCATTGCTCACCGTCTGGCAAATGTTAAAGATTGCGACCTAATCCTTGTTATGGAACGTGGTAAAATCATAGAACAAGGGACACATGATGAACTGACAAGTCTTAGAGGCATGTATTATAATCTCTATCAACAGCAAGGAGACAGCCATGTTTAAGAAAATAATCGGGTATATAAAAAATAATAAAGTGATTGATACTCTTCCAGAGAAAATAAAACATTTCTATGAGAAAGTGAAAATAAGAAACATAGAAAAATATCAAAGTAAGGAAGCGGAATTTTTACCAGCGGCTTTAGAAATTGTAGAATCTCCGCCATCCTATGGCAGTCGAACTGTACTATGGACATTCTTCAGCTTAGCAATCATTGGATTGCTCTGGGTAGTATTTGGTAGTGTCGATGAAGTAGCCATAGCACCGGGAAAAGTAATCCCAAATGGTTATGTTCGAGTGCTTCAAGCTGAGGATAAGGGAATTATTAAGAACATTTACGTTGTAGAAGGTCAAAAAGTGAATAAAGGCGATTTATTATTAGAATTAGATACGACATATTCTGCGGCGGATCTTGCTAAACTGAAAAAAGAGACCGATAACGCTAAACTGGAAGTGGAGCGTTTAACCGCCGAAAAAGAAAACCGAAAATTTCGGCCGCAAAACGTAGCTGGAGCAAGTGAAGAAGATATGTTAGCCCAAACTGGACTTTATAATAGCCGTAATTTTGAATATCAGACAAAAATTGAAGAAGCACGGCAAATGGTGCAGCAATATGAACAAAATTTGCGTAGTGCTCGTACCGAGAAAGAAAAACAAACAAAGTTATATCAGCTTGCAGAAGAGAAAGAAAGAAAACTAGAACAATTAGTAAATGAAAATGCCATATCGAAATTCACCTTGATTGATCAGCAAAGTAAAAGGGCGGAAGCTGAGGACAATTTGAAAGAACAAGAATCGGTAATTTTGGCACAACAAGCCTTGCTGCTAAAAAGTCAAGCATCTTTAGGTCGGGTTATAGCTGAACGTAACTTGGACGTGGATACACAATTAGTGAATGCGAAGCAGAAACTCTACTATTGCAATGAAGAGTTAAAAAAGGCAGAAGTTAAGAGTCGTTTATCAAAGATTGTAGCACCAGATGATGGTTATGTAAGTAATTTATCAGTGCATACAATTGGTGGCATTGTAACACCGGCTCAAGTACTGTTAGAGGTAGTGCCTAATATGGTAAATCTAGAAGTTGAGGCTTGGGTAGCAAATAAAGATATCGGTTTTATACAAGAAGGACAGACTGCCGAACTTAAGGTAGAGACGTTTAGTTTTCAGAAATATGGTACTGTGCCCGCTATTATTGAAAATGTGAGTCAGAACGCAGTTGAAGATAGTGAAAAGGGTCGTGTATATAGAGTATTATTACAAATGGATAGGGATTATGTCGTTGTAAACAATCGTGAAGTACGTTTGAATAGTGGCATGACGGTCAGCGCTGAAATTAAAATTAGGCAAAAGAAAATATATGAATTTTTCCTAGAACCATTTAAAAAGTACCAAAGCGAATCTTTGAGAGAGAGATAACAAAATGTCTAAACAAATAATGCAAGAAGAACAAGAGGAAATACAAGAAACTGTTTTTGTTGATTCAGCCTTACAATGTCTTTTGAGGATTTCCCAAATAATTGGGGTCGCAGCTGATGAAAAACAAATACGGCGTGCTCATATTATAGGAAAAGCCGGTATGGATTTAGCAACTCTCGTCCGTACTGCGAAAGAAATGGGGCTCAAGGCTCATTACGTTAATTACAGTAATAAAAAAGCCAAGGCATCTTTCCCACTGCCCGCAATTGGGATTTTAGAAAATGGTTGTTATATAGTAATACTGAGTCGAAATAGTGAAAATACGATTGTATTTGATCCATACAGAGATCATCAGGTGAGTATTTCAGAAGAAACTTTTATCGAGCAATGGAGTGGTAAGACAATTCTTATTGCAAAACGCCCTAGTTTGGTAGAAGAGGAAGAAACGAAATTTGGCTTAGCCTGGTTTATTCCTGTAATCATGCAGTATAAAAAGGCATTTGGAAAGATCTTATTATTTTCATTGATTTTACAGATGTTTGGTCTTGTCACTCCTTTGTTTACACAAGTAATCATTAACAAGGTACTAGTGCATCATAGCTTAAGTACTTTAAACATTCTTGTTGTAGGTGTGCTAGCAATTTGCATATTTGAAGCATGGATTACCGGATTAAGAAGTTGTATGCTAAATCATCACATAAGTAAAGTAGATGTTACCCTTAGTGCAAAAATCTTTCATCATGTAATGGCTTTACCAATAAAATTTTTCGAGAAATATAAGGTTGGTGAAATTGTATCTCGGATAAGAGAATTGGATAATATCCGGGGATTTATTGTTGGATCCGCTTTTACAGTAATTCTCGATAGTGCCTTTTCATTGATGTATCTTGGCATAATGGTTATGTATAGCGGTTACCTCACCATAGTAACCTTAGTGGCTCTGGGGTTATATATCCTACTTAATTTAGTATTGACTCCCTTATTTCGGAGAAAATTGAAAGAAAAATCGAAACTAGATACGGCAAATCAAACGTTTATGATAGAGGCCATAACAGGAATACAAACGGTAAAATCCTTAGCGGTGGAAAAATATTTTATCCAAAAGTGGGATGAAATGTTGTCAAGATATATAAAGTCGGTCTTTGTTACTGCGAATATAAATAATATCGGTAATAATGTAGCGACCCTAATTCAACAACTCTCTATGATTGGGATACTATGGGTAGGTGTAAACCAAGTAATGGAGAATCAGCTATCAGTAGGTGAATTAATAGCCTTTCAGATGTATTCAAATTCTGTAGTATCTCCAGTATTGAGGTTGGTAGATATTTGGCAAAGATTTCAACAAACAAGAGTATCTGTTAACCGACTAGGTGATATTATGAGTGAAAAGTCGGAGCCTGTTTTTGACCCGGATAGAACCACTCTTTCTACAATTCGTGGAGAAATAATCTTAGATCGGGTCACCTTTCGATATAGAGAAGATACAAATGAGATACTTAATCAAATTAATCTAAAAATAGAAGCAAACACTAGTATTGGTATAGTTGGAAGATCGGGATCGGGTAAAAGTACACTAACTAAGATTATTCAGAGGCTGTATGTGCCAGAAACAGGCAGGATATTAATTGACGGCGTAGATATGGCCCAAGTTGAGCCAGCATGGCTGAGAAGGCAAATCGGGGTAGTACTCCAAGAAACCTATCTGTTTAATGGGAGTATCAGAGATAACATTGCCTTAGCTAAATTAGATGCTAGTATGGATGAAATAATAAATGTAGCACAAATTGCTGGGGTAGATGAATTTGCAAATGAAATGCCAAATGGATATAACACAATTGTTGGTGAGCGAGGTGCCACCTTATCAGGAGGGCAGAAACAGCGCATAGCGATTGCCCGGGCACTCCTTATTGATCCAAGAATCCTTATCTTTGATGAGGCTACAAGTGCTTTAGATAATGAATCAGAAAGTATTATAAAAGAAAATCTTGGAAAGATGGCAGTCGGGCGAACGTTAATTATGATAGCTCATCGTTTAACAACGATACGTGACTGTGATACTATTATTTTTATGGAACAGGGAAAAATTATAGAAAAGGGCACCCATACTGAATTACTGGCATTAAAGGGTGCATATTATGATTTATATATGCTGCAAGAAAAGTAAAAGAAGTTAATTTAGAAATCCCCGCCTATTGGGATTTCTTTCTTTTTACAAAAAATGCATGATTTGTCATAAAATTGTCACGTATTTCCTGTACTATAAAAGTATAAGACTAGTAGATATAAATTCTGGAGGTTGTTTATGAGTGAAATTTCTACGAATCAATATAGGAAACCGCTGTTATCAACTTATGATATTAAAAGATACAAATACAGGATCGTAGCAAATTATAAGCAAGAAAGAACAGGAACAACAACTACGCACATTAAAGTTGAAAGATGTTTTTTAGGTAAGAGAGGGGTATGGGAAGATGTACAGCCGGAAAAATAGTAAAGAGCCAGGTTAACAATCGCCGTTAGTTGTCACCTGCCAGAGATACACAAAGACTCAAGTTTCGTGAATTATGTAGATAGAGATGCTCCCCTTCCGCTAGCAGGTTTATTATTTAACCTGTCTACCGAAAGGGGAGCATCTTATTTTGATTAAATATCTGTTTATATTCGCAATTGTTAGATACTGCAAGTCATCGATTACTACTAAAACTTATGACTTACGCCGTAACTCATGCCTTTGGCGGAAACCCCAGTTCCATCACTTTGGTAATCACGATAGCCTACATCCACAGCTGTATCTTTGCCGATGTTATAAGCTACACCTGCTTTCCAATCTTGTACATTAGAAGATTTTAAATAAGATGCGTATCCATTCATGTTTTTACTAAAGTTTTGTTTATAAGCAATACCGCCATATACTTCAGAGGAAGAATTGGAGTCCGAATCTGATTTAACACTTGATTTTACACTACCGGTTGAAACCGCAAGATTATCATTTACTTTATATTGAAGGCCAATAGTGGTTGCATCAAATTTTAGACCATTAAAAGTACCTTGGTAAACACCATTATTATAAATATTAAAGTTTCTCGAATTTGTAGCGAGCTGGTCGCCAGTAATCGCTAACTTACTATTTAAGCCATAAGCAAATTGATAGCCATTTCCATGATACGTTCCAAGATCTCCAATCCCATTCATACTGGTTTGCAAATTACTGAATGAATATCCAATTTGAGCCTGACCGGCTCCTAAATCGATTGGGGGTGTTGCTGCTAATGCAGTACTAGCAAATGCTAAAGAAACAAGTGTTGGGAGAATGATTTTTTTCACGATAATTCCTCCTAAAAATTTTAAACTGCAACCAGAGTTTTTTGTTTGTTTTCCTTGTGGTGCAGTTGCTATGATCAAAATATAATGGATTTATTTTTGAATATCATTAGAAAAAAGAAGAAATCTAAAGCTGCTTTCCACCAACTTCCATTTCGATAGAAATGCTTATTCCAATATGCTGGGGATTCTTCTAAAGAAAAATTAACGAGACATATAGAATAACAAAATTGCAGCATAACGTCACTTCTGCTTTTTCCCAAATTAATGGATCGTTAGTCTTTGGCAAATAGGAAAAAATTAAAAAAATAATACAGCCAATAAAGAAGACTTGATTCAGATGGAGTTTTAATTCCATCTGAATCTTAGCCCTTCTTATCCAGGGGCTTAGCCGCTCTTAACTCCCACTTATATAAGTGAGCCTTGGATTCGAAAATCCTTAGAGCGAACTTACTTCGAGGTTTACAGACTGTTATCCTAACCAGAGGGCAGGATATTACAGGCTGTTAACGAGATAAGATAGGAGTCTTAGAGCGGTTTAGTCATCGGATTAAATTAGAAACAGTTATCAAAGCTGAAGAAAACGACATTATATTCTATCAAAATATAAAGCGTCTATTGATTCTACAAAATAGTATTTAATTTGAGCAAAAATTCAGTTTTAGAAGGATTTGGTAGATGAGATGTATAATTTATAGGTGACAAAACACTCTCAGTTTAATAAGAATATTCCCATAAAATAGGCGGTCAGCGGGAAAGTTTATTGTAAATCAGGTGATTATCGTGACTATATATAAGGAGTCAAGATATGAATAAACAGACATTAGAGCGCCAATTTAGATTATGGACAGTTTTGGTTGTAGTTGTTCCCAGTCTTCTAATTATGGTGATTTACACCGTTGGACAAATTTCAGTAGCGAAGCGTCAAAACTTAGAACTAATCCAGCAGCAGGTACATTTTCAAGAACGACTCATCAACTACTGGATAGAGGAGCGGGCTGGAAACATTCGCGAACTAAGCCAAACAGAGGCATTTAGAAACTTAGATGAACAAAAGATGCAAAGTGCTCTTTATTTAAGGCAACAAAGTGATACTAATTTTGATTCTTTGTCGTACATCCACAAAGACGGTTTCTTTAAGATGTCTACCCTCGCGTCGAGAATACAGTATCCATCGGTAATTGGCAGGCCTTATTATGAAGCGGCTCTGGTAGGGAAAGAATATATTTCAGATGTGGTTATTGGGCGAAATAGCGGCTTACCCATCATTAATTTTTCTTGTCCTATTTATGATTACGCTGGTAATTTTCAAGGATTAATCCTTGGGTCTGTAAAAACGGCAACATTAGAAATGCTTTTACGTGAGAACTGGATCGGTCAAACGGGAGATATATTCCTTGTCAATCGTGAGGGAATATTCCTTGCTGAACCGCGATCTCTCGATTTGCTAATTAACAAAGGAATTGTCAAAGAAACTGCCATAATGAAGCTGAAATTATCTGACGATGCTCTTGAAAATATAAAGCTTGGACAATCTGGTACTGCCACTTGGATCTCTTACTTAGGCGATAAGATTCTAGGAGCTTATCATTACATGCCTGAGCGAGGCTGGACGCTAGTCGGCAAAATCAACGAAGGAGAAGTACTTACTCCTATTTACAAACAGTTGGCAATAATGGCCTGTGGTACCATTTTCCTAGTACTATTGATTCTACCACTTGCAACGCTGATAACGAATCGGATCAAGAGCCCTATTGACTGGTTGATCAGGCAGTCAAATCGGGTAGCAACCGAAAACTACGAAATAGTTGGTCAAGACATGCCTTTGCATAACATACCTTATGAGCTTAGAACCCTATGTGAAACATTTGTTAAAATGAGCTACAAAATCAAAAATACCGTCGGTTTGCTCAGAGAGAATGAAGTCACGCTAGAAAATAAAATGCTGCAAATTCAAGCAATGAATCATTGTTTGGAAGAGGAAGTAGTGGAGCGAGAAGCAACTCAGCAAGCCTTGGTAGATTTAAATGCCAAATTGGAAAGCAAAGTAACAGAGCGGACGTTAGACTTGCAAAATATGAATGCGGCATTGGAAGAAGAGATCATGGAACGTCAAATGGCGCAAGATGCATTGAGTCAGAAGACGGAAGTGATCCGGCAATTGGCTTACTCCGATAAGCTTACTGGTTTGTCCAACCGTACCCATTTGAATGAAAGACTTGAGGAAGAGATGGAAAAGACCCGCCTAGGTCAATCGGCAGGTGTCCTCTTTTTTATTGATTTAGATGATCTAAAAATGGTAAATGATACTTTTGGCCATACATATGGCGACGCTCTCATTAAGATGGCTGGGAATCGTATTGTAGAGGCGTTTGGTGATGGAGTTTTTATTGGACGCATTGGTGGAGATGAATTTATGGTTATCATGTCTGGCGAATATGATCAGAAAAGTATATCTGATCGTGCCGATCAGATAATTGGAGCATTTAGTCAGGATATGGAAGCCCTTGGGATTGGATTCCATACTTCGGCTAGCGTGGGCGTTGCTGTATATCCACAAGATGGCGATACAGTGGAGGAAATTTTCAAAAATGCGGATAATGCTATGTATTCTGCCAAGAAGTCTGGTAAAAATTGTTGGCGCTTTTATGAGCCGACTATGCAGGCGGAAGCCTATGAGAAGATATTGTTGATTAACAGTCTGCGGCATGCTATCGGAAATAACGAATTGCTGCTTCATTATCAGCCACAAATGAGTACCAATGGTATTACCATCGGCTTCGAGGCTTTACTTCGCTGGAATAGTCCAGAACATGGTTCTATATCACCAGGACGCTTTATACCATTGGCCGAGCAAAGCGGACTTATTCAAACAATTGGAGATTGGGTTCTAAAAGAAGCTTGTCAATTTGCCCGGCGTTTAAATGATATGGGGTGGGGGCATCTTCATGTCGCTGTAAATGTATCACCCTGTCAATTGTGTGCCAATAAGTTCATAGATAGAGTTAGCGAAATCCTCTTGGGTTCTGGTATTGAGCCACAACAGCTGGAACTTGAAATCACAGAAAATGCATTGATATCCTCACTCGAGGAAAGTACCCACATACTCAAAAAATTAAAAATGCTTGGCGTGAGATTGTCTCTAGATGATTTTGGTACAGGATATTCATCTTTAACCTATCTTCAACGTTTGCCTGTCAGTACTTTGAAAATCGATAAAGCTTTTATAGACATGATCTTGACAGATCGGGCGCAGAAGGCAATCATTGCAACCATCATAGATATGGCTCATATTATGGAGATGACTGTAGTAGCAGAAGGAGTAGAAACAGAAACGCAAATTGCTTATTTGGCACGGTGTGGTTGTGACTCTCTTCAAGGCTTTATTATTAGTAAACCTGTGTCAGAAGAGGAAGCACTACTTTTTTTAAGGAGTCAGAAAGTATAACACTTTTGGGATTCCAAGTAAGAAAGACTAAGGGACAACAGAGATGGCTCTCCGGCAGTATTTATTATTTATTGTAACGATTATACCCTTTTACAGATGCCACATTAATTCATTAATGATATAGTTAATGAATTAATGTGTTAAGTTATGGAATTGACAGTGGCAGAGAATGGAAATATACTTATAGTTAGAAATGAAACTGACATTAGGGCAGTAGTGAAATTTATTCTCCCCTAGGATGCGTCTTGGGGGATAATTTTTTTTTGCCGCAAGGGAGTTCAATTTATTAGATATATTGTAGGGTTGGAGGAACAAGATGAAATATGCAACGAAGCTAGTACTAATTATAATGATGATAGCAATTATGGGAAATGGATCGAATGCTGCGGCTTATGAACCAATCCGAATGGATAATGTAGAACAGCTGCCAGAGTGGGAAATGAAAAATAGTTCACTTGGTGGTAAACTTCTACTTTCGGACAGCCCTGAAATGGTAGAAAACGATGGTATTTTGTATCAGGATAAGGTAGAAGGAAACGTCCGTCTCTTTTTTTATCATGTAAATGCAGCAAAAACTGCTAAGAAAATGGACGTAATTTTGGAGAATAAAGGTACTGAGGTTGCCCATGTTAAGGTAAGTCAATCTAGTTTAGGTGGGCCAGGTTACGCTTGGCTCGTCGTGGGGAAGGAGACAATGACATCTTATCTTGGTAAAACAGCGTCATATCAAATCAATATCCCCCCAGGTGGAGCGCTGCCATTATCAACAAGCATCAGTGAGACCGCAGTTCTGCCGAATATGTTGATTAATGGTATTTATGATTTTACAGTGGATCATCCGATCAATGTTAAAGTGATGATGTTGCCTATGCTTGAGGATAGTATTAAATTTTCTCAAACAGCTAAGGTACTGCCGACTGACGAGTGCCGTTTGCGTGGTACCTTTGAAGGAGCAAATCGAAAACTTTCTTCAGTAGATGCTTATGATCCAGTTCTTTATAAAGCAGTAGGGATTACGTTGGCTGATAATGAGATAGATCCTTACTTAAAGGGCATTGACGCTACGGATGGAACGAAAGTTGTCAATTATGGTAATTATGGTGTAGTCTACCAAATTGAACCTCCTGGGAGAAATAACCGGAGAATTTCCTACTATCTCGTACCATTAGGCGGGTATTATGCTGGTGCCATTGGGATACACCACCCGGAAGTAGATTGGAGTCCTATGGCAACACCGCGGGGAAAGGTATATTTCGGGGATAATAAGCAAGATTTTTCTTTTTTGGGTACTTATGACAAAAGTGAATTCCTATCCTTTACATTCAGCCCTCCAGGAGCATCCAACCTGCCGGTAAAACTCGTTATTTTATCACAGTAAGCTTAGGAAAAAGATTCGGGAGATTGATGGAATGAAGAACCAATTGATACTGCCACAACTACGATGTTCCTTTGAAAAAAAACTGCCAGATTCGCGGGTTTTACTTGTTGCCGGTGGAAGGCAGCCTGCATCAGAATGGCTTGCTCAAGCGGCCACCCAATTTCCAGTTTGGTGTATAGATAGTGGCGTTGACATTTGTCACATGAATAATATTATCCCAGAGCGGCTTATTGGTGACGGGGATAGTGCTACATCTCAGGGGTGGTCCTGGGGGAAGGGATTGGGGATTCCCGTGGAGACCTATCCGCCAGAAAAAAACTTGACCGATTTACAACTAGCATTACAAACAGTAGGGTCACTACATGGAGAAGCTATGGTTGTTGTAACTGGCGTATGGGGAGGCCGTTTTGACCATGCTTTTAGTAACATCTATTCTTTAAAGGGTTGTGAGCCTTTTGGGATACGGGGTTGCTGTGCGGACGAAAAAGAGGTGCTCATTCTATTAAAAGGCAAAGATTCTGTAGTCATAGATATGGTAACTCATCCAGAAGTTGTTTCCTTGCTGCCATTATCTTCGGAATGTTACGGTGTATGTATTGATGGGGTTCATTGGCCGTTGGTCGATGTTCAATTGCATGATACCTTACCCTATGCTGTCAGCAATCGTCCCAGTCAATTGGGTACATCCATCACAGTGACCATTGAAGCAGGATGGTTAGGGATATATATGTGTTGGGATGAAAAAGGTCTGAATAAATAACATTATTTTGGTTGACAAATATTGGATATGCAAATAAAATAGATGCAATAAACCCATAATCCTTTCCCTCTTCTGGTAATCCCAGCGTAGGGAAGCGGATCAGCAATGAGCACCTCGTTCCTAAGATAGGGATGTGGTGTTAAATTTCCTTATATCGAGTAAAAAATAGAATGGAGACGAGTGGTGTGGAAGCAAATTTTAGTAGTAAAGTAGCAATAATTTTGGATCAACCAACCAGTATTTTCGCCCTAGTAGCACTGGTTGCCTTGATCTTTGCTTTTGTATACATAAAAAAAATCAAACTAAATACGCGAATGATTACTCATATTGGTCTAATGCTTGCATTAACTGTAATCCTGCATAATCTTCGCCTATACCATATGCCTCAAGGTGGTAGTGTAACATTAGGAGGAATGATCCCCCTTCTACTGATTGCTTTTCGTTATGGACCTGTTGTTGGATACCTGGCAGGTTTTATCTATGGATTGATGAATTTAATGCAAGATCCTTATATCTTGCATCCAATTCAAGTTCTCTTTGATTATCCTCTGCCTTATATGGCAATTGGCATGGCAGGTTATTTTAAAGAACGAATTTTTTGGGGAGCTGTTGTTGCCAGCTGTGGCCGGTTTCTTTGCCACTTTATATCGGGGGCAGTTTTCTTTGCTAGTTATGCACCCCCTGGAACATCACCCTATTGGTATTCCCTGGTATTCAATGCAACATATCTTGTCCCTGAATTGTTTATTTGTCTCGTAATTTTACGCGTACTGCCAGTGAAACGCATACTGTTTCAAATGAAAAATCAAAATTATTACGGGCTAATCACACTTAATTGAAGACTGCTCACCGACTTACCTCAGGTATCGTCTAGTGACACATATTTTATAGTAATAGGTTTATATTAATATGATCCTCTAGATACTATACTCTTGCCGAATTTCAATTTGAGGTTTGGCAGGAGTATCCTTTTATATAGCTAATATCTTAATTATGAAAAATGAGGATCGTCCCCGCGGCTATCCAGTAAAGTCAAAGTATTTGAAGACTAGGAGATGAAATAAATGAAAATTGGTGCACGTGTTCTCAAAACTGGTATAGCCGTTGCAATAACAATGTTTTGCTGTAAGTTCCTTGGCCTGGAGCCGGCCTTCTTTGGTGCTGTTTCTGCTGTAATTAATATGCAGCCATCCATTTTTTTAACGCTAAGGGCAGCACGAGATCAAATCTTGGTTCATCTTCTTGGCATTGCAGCAGGTTTCTTCTTTGGTTATTTTCTTGGTGTTAACCCGTTTTCAGCAGGTTTAATTGTTATTTTGTTAATACCAATATACATAAAATTACGACTGCATAGCGGTATCACTATGGGGATCGTTGCGGCCCTCTTTGTCTTAAGTTCTAGTACGGAAGAGTTCATGATGCATGCTCTTGCTAGATCAGGAGTGATATTCGTTGGCCTTGGATCAGCCATGCTTGTCAACGTATTATTATGGCCGCCGAGGTACACCAAGCTACTGAAAGAGAAACTAAGGCAGAGTAACGAGGCCGCGGTTCTTTACTTCTGCCGAGCAGTGCAGGATTATGTTGGTCTTGATAGCAGCAAAGAGCTTCACATTGATACGGAACAAAGAAAGAGAGTGTACAAACTAAATAAGGAAGCGCGAGTGATATTGGATCTACTTAGCAGTGAGCGTCCAGTAGTTGCGGAATCAACTGAGCCAAGAGAGTGGATTACTCTAGCAGAAAAGCTAATTGATTACAATGAATCGATTATAAAAAAAGGTGATCGTATTTTTGATCTTTTGCCGACGCGATTGGAGCGAAGGTTGAATTCGGATGCTCCACCTGTCAGCGAGGAATTCAAAGCAATTTTAGAAATATTGGAAAGTGGATGTACAATCGTTGTTCGTGTGAATGGGAAAATTAGGTCAGTTATTGTTGATGGAGGTGTAGTCAGTCCCGAAGAGATCAGTGAGGAGTATTGGGAAAGCCTTACTACTGCAATCGAGCAATGGCAGCAAAGACTTGCTGGTAGCTATTATTTGCATGGTTTACTTGAAATCGCTGTAACTGCAAATGAGATCAAGTGGGCTACGAGACAAGCCAAGATATTGCTGCAAGAAAGCGTAGAAAACAAAGAATAAATTTTTAAAAAACAACTCCTGCAAAGTAACTTAACCTTGCAGGAGTTGTTTTTACGGAATCAGAAAGTATAAAACTTTCTTGATTCCAAGTAAGAACGACTAAGGCTTCTGCCTGCGTCCGAGGACTTGGCACAAGCCAAGTCTTTTATTATCTCTTGGTATACTTACTTGCAAATATAATTTTGACAATATGAATGATTTGGTGTACTATTTTACTAATACACTCAGTGGGCATACAGAAAACTAAGGAGTGAAGGCATGGATTTGGAATTTGATGATAAGATGCCGATATATCTACAAATTATGGACCGGATAAAAATGGATATTGTTACCCAGAAGTTAAAAGCGAATGATAAATTACCATCAGTAAGGGAAATGTCGACGATTTTGAAGGTCAATCCCAATACGTTGCAGAGAGCGTATCAAGAACTCGAAAGACTCGGAATTGTATATACACAAAGGGGAATGGGAACATTTGTGGGGGAAGGGGATACTATGGTAGATGAGTTAAAACAGGAAATGGCTAGGGAAGTTATGGATTCATTTATTTTACGAATGAAACGCTTAGGATTTACTGAACAAGAGATCATTGAGAGGATTTCTAAAAATATAATAGAGGTGAAACAACATGGATAATATATTGATAGCTGAAAACCTATGTAAGGCTTATTTTAATAAGAAAGCATTGCAAGGAGTAAATCTAACGATACAACAAGGAAAAATAGTGGGGCTTCTTGGCCCAAATGGTAGCGGGAAAACTACATTCCTAAAAATAGCAGCGGGCATATTACATCCATCTTCAGGAGAGATACTTATAGATGGTCAAAAACCAGGAGTTTATACAAAATCCATCGTGTCCTATTTGCCCGACACAGAATACCTTTTCAAATGGATGAAAATAAAAGATGCCGTTCAATATTTCAAGGATTTTTACTTAGACTTTGATGAAAAGAAAGCTTCCCAGTTGCTAGAATTTATGAAACTTGATGGTAATAGTAGTGTTAAAAGTCTATCAAAAGGCATGAAAGAAAAATTAAAGCTAACATTAGTGCTTTCGCGAAAAGCCAAGCTTTATATACTTGATGAGCCTCTTGGTGGTGTAGATCCTACTGCGCGAGAAAAAATATTAGATGCAATTATCAATAACTTTAGCGAAGATAGCTCTATGATCATAACCACCCATCTTGTAAATGATATTGAACGAATCTTTGATGACGTAGCATTTATATCTGATGGGGAAGTCGTATTACAGGGGAACGCAGAAGAATTAAGATTGAACAAGAACAAATCGATTGATGAATTGTATAGGGAGGTATTTCAATAATGCTTAATCTTATAAAATATGAAATAAGAGGAAAGTTTTTAACCATCCTTGGCATTAGTCTTACGGTTATAATGGGAAATCTCCTCCTGATGACAAAGATCGATTCCTGGCAAGTCGGGGCTTCTGTACTATCAGGAGTTATTGGAATTGGTGCCCTAATCGTTATGTTTTTATCCTCACTAACACTAATGAGTGATTACCTATATAATGAGCAAGGATACTTGTTATTTACCCTTCCGCAAACAGGTTTATCTATAATGGTTTCTAGATTAGTAGCTGCTGTAATGCAAATAAGCATTGTTACGATTGTGTCCTTACTGATGTTCTGCCTACTTGATCAAGGAAGAATGTTTAATATCATTATGCATAACAGTGAGGTATCTGAGTTACTGTATTCTTTACTTATGTTTCTATGGTCCATTGTTTCAGCTTTAACATTTATATATTTTTGTATGGTAGTTGGCAAAATCGCCTTGCGAGGAAAAAAGGTAGGGAAAATAGGTTCCTTTATCATCTTCTTTGTATTTAGTATGGTAAGGAATGGGTTAACATTGATGATTTCAAACATTTTTCCACAAATAATCCAATTACATTCCTTTACTACTGTTACGGTTAATGTGGGGATGACTATCTTTGATATCGTTACCTTTGCCATATTATTAATGGCTACTTCCTATTTACTAGAGCACAAGGTAGATCTATAAAGAAGACTTGATTCAGATGGAGTTTTAACTCCATCTGAATTTTAGTCGCACTTATCCAGGGACTTAGCCGCTCTTAACTCCCACTTATATAAGTGAGCCTTGGGTCCGGAGACCCTTAGAGCGAACTTATTTCGAGTTTACAGCCTGTTTTCCTGACCGTCAAGGGCAGGGAATTACAGACTGTTAGCGAGATGAAGATGGGAGTCTTAGAGCGGTTTAGTCATCGGATAAAAAAGGTTACACATAAGAGTTAGTAAAAAGACGCTGATCGATAGACAAAGGAATTGTTCTATCGATCAGCGTTCTTATCTATTATTTTATTTCCACCAGAAGGTTTTAGGATATTCGGCAGCCATAAAGTTAACGATCTCCCCAATTCGAGGTGTTGAAATGGTAACATTTCTATCAAGAGCTGCTTTTGTTGCACGCTCAATCGGTTCTATCCAATCATGAAAGGCCAAACTAAAAGCGGCCCAGTGAATCGGAATCATCAATTTGCCTTTCAGATCAAGATGGGCCTGTACTGATTCTTCTGGCAACATATGAATAGCAGCCCAGCGTTTATCATATTGGCCGCACTCCATTAACGTCAAATCAAATGGTCCATATTTTTCACCAATTGCTGCAAAGTGAGGGCCGTAACCACCATCCCCGCTAAAAAAAACTCGTGTTTGTTTACCTACAATCGTCCAAGAACACCATAATGTTTTATTACGATCAAATAACCCTCTGCCTGAAAAATGCTGCGCGGGTGTACAAGCCAATGTTAGTCCAGCGAAGTCCACTTTATCCCACCAGTTACATTCTCTGATCTTTTCTTGAGCAATTCCCCAGCTTTTTAAACGACTTCCGACTCCAGAAGGAACGCAGAATTGACTGGTTTTGTTCTTAAGTAGCATGATCGAGTGGTAATCCATATGGTCATAGTGATCATGGGACAGAATAATAACATCAATAGGTGGCAGCAACTCTGGTTTGATAGGTAAGACTTTGCTAAAACGCTTACCTCCGACGAAGGGGAAGGGGGAAGGTGAATCTGCAAATGTAGGATCTAATAATAGCCTCTTTCCTTCTATTTCTAATAACAAAGCAGAATGACCAAACCAGATAACTTTTGCTTGTTTATTAGAAGTTAGGGCGTTTATATCCAATGGTTCTACCGGGATTGCTTTATGTGGTTTTTTTCTTGGATTTGCTTTAAATAAGTCTCTAATTATTGTTAACATTTACGTTATCTCCATCTCTTAGTGTAATTTGATAGTTAGATAAATACTGAAAAATAGAATCGAATAGCTTTAAAGTGAGGTTCACCTATATGTTGAATTAGTAGGATTTAATTTTACAGCTTATTGCTATGCTATATTTCGAAAAGTATCGAAGTGATGTTATTATATTTTATTTTATCTTCAATTTATTGTCAATAGTATAAACGGTAGCCTATTAAAGCTGACTAATAGGGGAACGGGAGTATTATCCCCATCCTAGAGGAATAATATAATAGAGCAGCTTCTTGTATAGTAGTCGGTATATAAAAGGATCCTATAGTACAAATAAGTACATACTTGTTATTTATTCTTTCTGTAGATATGATTACAACATAGAATAAAAAGGAGTGTGAAGCATGAGTAAGTTATTGGATGAGATAGTCATAAGAGGAAAGAAAATAAAAAACAGAATTGTTATGCCTCCGATGATGTGCTTTTCCTTTAAAGGCGATAATGGGGGAATGTACGGCGAACAGTATGTTGATCACTATACGAGAAGAGCCAAAGGCGGTACAGGCTTGATCATCGTACAAGCAACTTCTGCTCTGGGTGCAGCAAAGCAGCTTGATGTTTGGAGTGATGAAGAGATGAAACCGCTGGAAACAATCGCTCACAACTGCCACAACTATGGAGCTGCTGTAATGATGCAACTTTCTTACGGCGATATAAACATTAATGAATTATCGGTAGAAGAAATACATACGATGCAGTTAGACTGTATTGCTGCCGCTTCACGAGCGAAACAGGCAGGGTTTGACGGTGTTGAATATCACTTTGCTCATGGATATACGTTATGCAGATTTTTAGATCCAATATCAAACACAAGAACGGATAGCTATGGTGGGATTTTAGAAAACCGAGTACGCTTTTTAACTGAAATACTTCCTCAGATTCGTGTGGAAGTTGGCGAAGAATTCATTGTGAGTATTCGAATGGGTGGAAATATCCCTGATGTAGCAGGAGCAATTAAAGTAGCCAAGGTATTTGAAGAGGCAGGAATAGACCTGCTTCATGTTTCATTTGGTATGGAAGAGCCTAACAATACTGTGCCAGATGATTTCATCTGTAGTACTATCGCATTTAATGGTAGCGAGATTAAAAAGCATGTCAACATACCAGTAATTGCAGTGTCAGAAATATTTACAGCCGAGCAAGCAAAGTTCTTAGTAGAAAATGAATATGTGGATTTTGTAGCTATAGGCAGGGGTATCTTTGCCGATGAAAATTGGGCAAATAAAGTTCTTGCAAATGAGTCGATTCAGCAGTGCCGTAACTGTGGTGGTACTATCAGAAAATGTTTATGGTTTTCTGATCATACCAAATGCCCTGCCCAAATGAGTAGTTGATGGGCTAATCAATATAAGAACATGAATTGGAGGACTTTATGAAAATAATAGCAATTAACGGAAGCCCGAGGAAAACTTGGAATACTGCTACACTCTTAAATAAAGCACTGGAAGGGGCAGCATCCCAAGGAGCAGAAACGGAACTGATTCATCTTTATGACCTCAATTATAAAGGCTGTATCAGCTGTTTTGCATGCAAAACCAAAGATGGTAAAAGTTATGGTAGATGTCCAATACCCGATGACCTAGCATCAGTTTTTCAAAAAGTGGAGAAAGCGGATGCTGTTATTTTAGGATCTCCAATCTATTTGGGAAGGGTAACTGGTGAAATGGCAGCATTTCTAGATCGTTTTCTATTTCAATATTCGGCATATACCAATCCTCCCCAATCACTTTTCCCCAAGGCGCTGCCCGCAGGATTTGTTTATACAATGAATGCAACTGAGGAGCAGGCAAAAGAATATGGTTATGGTCAACAGTTTATGATTAATGAAAATATGATGCGTCGCATATTTGGAAACGCAGAATCTCTTATTAGCTATGATACGTATCAGTTTAATGATTATTCAAAGGTGGTTGCACCAAGGTTTGATCCTGAGAAAAAGGCTCTAAGACGCGAAGAAGTATTTCCTAAGGATTGCAAAACAGCGTTTGACATGGGAGTAAGATTTGCAACGAAATGAAAATATAAAAGTCATATAGAAGCCCGAGTCCGATATTTTATGCGGACTCGGGCTTTTTTTGCATACTTTGAAATTTAACTTTTCTTGGCTGAAATTCGCCTTATTAAGGTAATTTTTTTTGTCGCATAGTTATAAAATGTCACTCTTTTTAATATGCCAGCTGAAATGCCAATGCTCAAATCCCCTTTCGGTGATCGACCGCAGATTATCAAAACGGAAGATGCAGAAGATGTTCGTCTTCCTATTCAGGGAGAGGCGGTTCTTTTTTTTGCTATTTTTAAATAAATCTGGGAATCTATACCTTTTGCTAGAGGTAATAAATTCAAAAACCGTTTATTCTATAAGGGAATTGAGTAGAGGAAGATAAATCTAAAGAACTTAGTTTTAAAATTAGGAAATATCTGGGATCCGTGAGTAGCAGTAAAAAATGATTCTTGTAATCTTGGGTCAGAGAAAGCAATAGTGCAAAAATCAAGCTGATTATTAAAGTAGACTATAGGATAAAACAGAGAATGAAAAAGTATGAGGAGTGTTTAGGTGTTAAAAGAAATAAATGAACAAGAATTTGGTGTAAGTGATGTGCTAGCAAAGACCTGGTCAGTGTATTGTAAACAATTTAAATTGATAACAGCAATGTTAATGACTCTTTTTTTGCCGAGTGTAATGATGAATTCTATTATAGTTGAGCAAGGTGGAAAGCTAGATTCGAAGAATGCAGTGTTGCTATTCGTATTCATAATGATAGGAATGGTTCTGAGTTCCACGGTAATGTTGGGGGTTGCCTTAGTTGTAGAGAACACGGTAAAGACTGATGAGAATCGAATGAATTGGAAAACGGTTCTTCGTAAGGCTTTTTCTAGATTAGGAAGTTACATAGGAACAAGCCTATTAGCATCATTAATATTGTTTGGACTTTCTTTGTTATTAGTAATTCCAGGGATAATTTGGACTTTATATTATGTGTTTTTTATGCAAGTAGTTGTTTTACGTGGAATAGGTGGGAAAGCTGCCTTAGATTACAGTAAGTCCTTAGTCGAAGGACGTTGGTGGAAAGTATTTTGGATATTGTTTGTGATAAGTTTAATATATATTGCAATGTCTTTTGGGCTCGGATTTGTATCATTTTTACTACCTGAAGTGATTAGAATGATATTTGGTATATGCATGTATGTTATTGTATTTGGATTTTATATTGTTGCAACAACGATTCTTTTTCTTAACTTAGATTATACAAGCAAGAAGAATAGGAATGAAACAATAGAGTTGGATGGTAGGGCAGAAATGTAGCTAAAAAGCTAGGTAATACATTAAGAGTGAGGAGGCAGAGATTATGACCCGCGAATATCTGGATGAAAAAATTCTAAGAGTACGTAAACAAATAGCGGATGTAGCAGTGGAAGAGACTACAGAAGCAACCCTAGCTGCAGAAATAGCAGCCCAGAAGATCACAGAAGGACAAGCAACTATCTATGGTGAAAGCGTGCAATTTGTTCCACGGAAATTCTTTGATAATAAGCTGGAAATCATTTTACCTCAAAATTGGATGGATTTGCCGCTGGAATTAGCCAAACTTAAATATCCCTATGAAGGCAGGCCGCCTATTATTCTAAGCGATCCAACGACAGCCATCAACGTTACGATTAACCATACTATCAATTTGCTTCGGCAAGGTGAAGGAGAAATAGCTAGTTTTGCTGATGATATGATAACGATGACGAATAAAGCCACGAAAGCTAGGTTTTTTGAAGATGGGCTGGTCAAAACGGATAATGGCCTCTGGGTAGCGTGGTATGACTTTTCTGTGCCTGGTTTAGGTGAGGACCTTTATAACTTCGTTCTCTGTACATCCCTGGAGAATAGAGCACTAATAGTAAGCCTCAATTGTCCAGACAAACAAAAGACCCGATGGAAACCCCTTGCACTGGATATTCTGCATACCATTAAAATTACCAGTCGAGACATTGAAAAGTCAGATAGTGAAATGGAGGAAGAGATATGAATATAAAGCAAGGCTTCCCATCTATTCCCTCCATTTCATCTATGGCCGGATCTAACACAACTTTGGGCAGCAAAATGGCAGCACTGGGAAAAAATGATCTGAGCAATATATCGGGTTTTGTCCAATCAGCTTCTGGTTTGGGACTCATGAAAGATGAAAACGCAGTTCCATTAACAAACTTTTTGAAAACTGCTGCTGATACTGGTGCTCTGAGTAGTGGCAAACTTACGTCGACAGCCGTAAACGACTGTCTTATCAGTGCTGTAAACGACGGAGTACTTTCACAAGGTATGGCAGATATGAACAAAGCCGCCACACTGATTTCTAGTGCTAAATCTCTTGGCCTAAATGCTGCCAATATAATAAACCACTTACCCAGTATTCTGGATAAAGCTAAAAAACAAGGTATCCTTCCCCAAAAGGACTCATCAACAGAAGAAAAACAAGAAGAGAAAGGCGGACCGCCTCCGTCAGTGGGGCCGTCCATTACCAGTCATAAAATTCGTTTTGAACCGTATGAACTGGCGGATATCTTAGAAGTTCAAATGTTTCAGACTATTAATCAACATGCCAAACTATATATCAGAGGAGTTCTTGCTCCTTCTGCCGAGCAAAAAGATGGTGACCAGCCAGCAAAAGCGGAGGATCAAACTATTCAAGATACAAACGCTGGAAAAGCGGCCGCCCTATACAGTGTTGATGAAGAAGGAAATATTGAACGTCTTTTTCAGGGACTTATTCTAAATGTGAAACAAACACAGACCAGTGAACTAAAATACATTGAAGCCGAAATTGTTAGTCCAAGCTATGTTTTGGATATAAAGAAAAATAGCCGATCCTTCCAACAGACTACTGCTAGTTATGATGACATTATTCAACAGGTTACTGAGGGACAAATTAACGTTAAAAATTGTGAAGATACGAAACAGACAGGAAAACTGATTGTCCAGTACAAAGAAACGGACTGGGAGTTTTTAAAACGTATGGCATCTCACTTTAACACGGGGCTGGTGCCGGTAGCCAATTCTGACGAGGCGCAGCTTTATTTTGGTGTATCCATAGGCCAGGAAGCCAAAGAAATCAAAGTTGCTGCCTATAGTGTACAAAAGAACCTAGGGGATTATCAGACCGTTCAAGCCAATGATGTTACCCATTCAAATCCCAGCCTGGACGATACCGATTTCATTACTTACCGAATAGATAGCTTTGACCGACTGGCCATAGGTGATGCTGTGAGTTTTCTGAATCATACCCTCTATGTCCGGGAGATTGCCGCAGTATTGGAACAAGGCATTATCAAATATAGCTATACCCTAGTAAGCAAAATAGGATTAGTGCAAAAGGATCTTTTTAACGAAGAACTTATTGGCGTATCGTTAATGGCTCAGGTCAAAGTAATAACAAAAGACAAAGTCCAAGCTCATATTGTGGAAATTGATCCAGAATGGGATGGCAATGCTGACTGGTATTTCCCCTATTCCACTGTCTTTTCTTCACCTGATGGCAGCGGGTGGTATTGTATGCCGGAACCCGGTGACACGGTACACATACACTTTCCCAATCACAAGGAAGAAGATTCTGTAGCTGCAAGCTCTGTCAACAGTGATCAGTCCTTAGCTGGGCAAAGCCGTGATAAAGACGACGACGAGCCCCGTTCTGATCCAGACCAAAAATCCTTCAGTAACAAATATGGCAAAGAAGTATTGTTTACACCGGACGGTATCTATATCACCAATAAAGCAGGCCAAATCTTTATTAACCTAACTGACGCTGATGGTATCACCATTGTCAGTGAAAAAGATATTACCATCAATGCGAAAGAAAACATCTATCTTAAAGCTGATAAAGAACTTCTGATTACAGCAGGCGAAAGCCTTACATTAAAAGGTCGCACGTCCACCATAACGATGGACAAGGAAAACATTATAAAAATACAAGGTGACAAAGTGAAGACAAACTAACAGGAGGCGCGTATGACAAGAGAAGAAGCACAACAGCATTTTTGGCAGACCTGCGCTCGAGATATGTGCAAACAGGCTCTAGAACAGGTCGACCAGTACTATCGTCAGCACAGAGACAGACTGGCGGAAGAGTTGGCAGCAACTTTTATAGAATTTTTCCGCCAAGTCCGCCAAATGCAGGATGCAGGGCAAAAAAAAACAGTGAGTTACCTTTGCTGCTCTATGTTGTACACAGCTCTCCTGCAGGAAAAACCAGTTTGGCGGCTGGATGCCTATGATAAAAATGGCTATAACGATGAACAAGAATGTTCTCTTCGCTTTGATACTTCTTGGCTATTTAGCCCCTTGTATCAAACTTGCCGTAGATTGGAACAAGAACGAAAAAAATACGCCGGCAAAATCAACCCCTGCTATGTAGATACCATTAAACGTAGGCAGGCTTTTGCCTATCTTCCCTATATGATTTTAACGGCTCGGCAGGCATTAAAGCAGGCCGTGTTCAGTGAAGAATTTTCGGCTATCAATAAAGAGTCACGAGTCAACATCTGGGTGGGAGAATATAAGGATCTTAGTGAAACCGTGTACTCGTATGACGTAACCGTCAAAGACAGTGCAAATATCAAGAGATGGTTAGAGAAAAAGATCGAAGACAGCTACTTTGCCACTGTACTGAACGACCTTGATTTATCCCATGGAGACTATGAAGGCAATACCTTAAGCTACGCCCGACTGAATCACTGCCTACTAAAGCAAGTCAATCTTAGTGATACCTTACTATATGGTAGCGACTTTAGTCAGTGCGTCATAAATGACAGTGACTTTTCCTACAGTCAGATGAACGGTGCCATTTTTGATGACGCGATTATCAAAGGGACAACCTTTCTACAAAGTCGTGGCTCGCAAACAGACCTATATCATGAGGAAGGTACAGAAGAAGAAATGCTCATTGATATATTGGCAGGAGCAAGCTTTCATCATACGCAGATCACAGAAACGGACTTCTCTTACAGCGAACTTACAGGAGCTGATTTCAACGGAGCCAAGCTAGAACAGGTATCTTTTCGCTACAGCAGCCTGGATAAAACCAATTTTCAGGAAGCCATCTTGATTGGCTGTGACTTCAGCGGTGCCGACCTAAGCCATGCCCAACTGCAAAAAGCCGTCTTAATCAACTGCCGATTTGAAGATGCTGATCTTAGTGAGGCGAGGTTTCCTTCAGGTTGCCTCACTAGCATAAACCTGGACGAAGAACAAAAAAGGCAAATTAGTTCATAGACAGGAGGCTCAAAATGGAATACTTCATTCTTACCCAAGACACCCGGATTAATGGCCCGAGGGTACCGAAGGAACTCATCGAGATCGTTCCTAGAAAAATCACCAGCACAAAAAAAGATATAAAAATAACAGAAGCGATGGCTTTTTCCCTCCATAACAGCGAGGACTGGGAATACAGTGCCATCATCGACCAGTCTGTTTATCTTGTAAACACCGGAGTGAAAAATATACTCGTGCAATATGATCGGAATATCCAATCTACCCCAGTAATGTTCAATGATATAAAAAAAATGGAGCAACACCTCTATTGGCTAATCGATGTAAAAATAGCAGACTGTTTAGCTTCTGAAACCGTCTTTCATCCAAACCATACCCTAAAAAAAATGGTGCTGGATGAGAAAAAGGTTAGGAGCATCCCTGTATTTAGAATTGGTGGTATCCTGGAGGAATATTTTGTCGTTCGCCTTGACGTAGCCGAAAGTCTTCTACGACGGGAATTCTATGGGATTGGACTAAAACCAGTTCTAACCAATCAGTGAGCGAAGGAGTGAATGTAAGTGGATGTATTGCAGACTATTAAGGACCTCATCGAAATGGTAGGTGGGGCAGAAGCCCAAAGCTATGTGGTAAGAGGAGCAAAAGTCACTTGCTCCAAGGGAACCTCTCCTAGCCAGCTAGACCTTCCCCGATGTCATGGCGTGTATCTTCAAGACAAACCGCAGCTCAACATCATGGATTATCAGCCGGGAGCCAATATAATGCCCTTCGGAACCTGTTTGAAACCAGGATTGCCCCCTTGTAGTCCCAGTATTTTAGGACCCTGGACAGATGGAAAAAAAGATGTGCTCATTGAAGAGCAGCAGGCGCTCTTAAACACCAGCGTTAACTTCTGTGTACAGGGTGGCGTTATCAAGATTACTAAAGACGGTCAGGAGTAGGAGTAAAGAGATGGAAAAAAAGCAACAAGCCTTTAGCTACAGTGATATAACCTGCATCCTACCGGTACCCCTGCAAAGCCTTGTCGAGCTAACCATAATCCAAGCCATTGGTGAACATGTGAAGCTGCGTCTAACAGGTACAGCCCCTGACACCCTGAAAGTCTCTGATATAGAAAGCGTTGCACCAGAATCTCCTATAGAAATCAACCTTCCCGGTCGTGACCTGCCCTTCTTTACCGGGATATGTACGAGTATAGGCATGACCTATCAGGCTGACCTTAAAACTGTGGAGATTACAGGCCATTCCTGGACGTCGAAACTGGACGTCAACAAAAAATCCCGTTCCTATCAAAACCTTGGTATATCCTACAACGAATTGGTAGCCGATATTCTTAAAGACTATCCGGAAAAAGACTATAGGATCAACCTGCCTGAAGGCAAAACTTATACCACCTTTGCTGTACAATACTGGGAAACAGACTGGGAATTTCTAAAACGCATAGCAGCCAGAGAAGGCACCGTGCTGTTGCCTGACTACTCCGATGCCAATCATCGGCCACGATTCTATCTGGGACTGCCTGATGCTCCGTCAAAGTCGCTAACCGCCACAGCCAAAAAGATAGCCAGCAGAGATATTGAAAAATATCTGGCTCTTGCCAACAACCTGAGTGAAGAGATCAAGGAAACAGACCTTATCACCTATGAAGACGTTGGCTATGAAATTCTGACACTCGGGGAAAGAGTTGACTATAACGGCCAACAACTGACCATCATTAAAATCATCACTAAAATAGAAAAAGGTCTCCTGAAAAACACCTACACCCTGGCTTTCTCAGAAAAAATGGCTCTATCTCATACCGAAAATCACAACCTCAGAAGCGTAGCCCTCACAGGAAAAGTCCTAACAAGCAGTAACATCCACTCCAAAATCCACCTGGATATTGACGAGGAACAGGACGAAGCGACTGCCATATGGTTTCCCTATTCTGCCCCCACCAATAACTTCCTGTACTGTATGCCCCATAATGGAGAAGATATCAACCTCTACTTTAGAGATGGCTGGGAGGCAAACGCTATCGGTGTCAGTGGTGCAAGGAAGAACGGCGGTGGCTGCAAAAAAACGGCAGACTACAATAACCGCTACTTCACCAACAGCGAACGCAAAGAACTCTTTTTATCTCCGGAGACCTTATCCTATACCACAGATGAAAGCGCTGGTGACAAAATCACGATCCGAATGACCGATCCAGACGGCATCTTCATCGAAAGTAAACAACATATCGGCATGGGAGCCGACGTCAACCTAAAGCTAACAGCCGGAAAAAACATTGAAATGGAAGGTGCTCTTGGAGCTTACGTAGTCTGTGGTGATGGCAGTATCATCCTCAAAGAAGAGGCTGATGTTTTTGGACCCACCAAAGTGCAAATAGACGGTGTTGCCAAAAGTGAATTCTCTCCTTTAAAACAAAAAGAAGCAACGCTAGAAAACATGATAGACAATTTTCAGGAAGAACATCCCATTCTAGTGGCTGCCGTTGGCCTCATCCCGGTAGTAGGATCAGTGGTAGACGCCTATGATGCCTACAAATGCTTTAAATCAGGAGACATGGTAGGAGGTGCCCTCCATGCAACTACCGCTGTTGTCGGTCTCATTCCTGGTGGAAAAGTATTAACAACGGGAGCCAGAATCGCAGTAGAAGGGGGGCTGGCAGTAGGCACCTATGCCCATGAAAGTGGAGCATCTTCCCCAAAAGCTAGAGTATACAGCAAGTGAAACACATTATCAACAACAGTACTATTCGATAAAAAAGAAATAGACTGAGAGTTAGCTCAGTGTGATATGAAAACAGATGGAGAGGAAGAAGAATGAACCAAGGACATATACATTGTGGTCATATGAATAATTTGGTAAAATTAAATGGAGACATACGGATATGGGATTAGGGAGTCTTGCTAAGTTAATTAAAAAACTCTTTAAATCCGGTAAATCCATCAAAAGTCTAAGAAAATTAGGTAAAGGGATTGTTGGTGCCAGAAAATTAAAGAAAGCTGCTGAAACAGAGTCACTACTTGCCAAGTCAGCGCAAGCGTTCAAGCGTACGGGGACGAGTAAGGCTAACCTGAAAAATGCCTTGAAGTATAGAGCATACCTTAGAGAGATTGAGAAAAAGACAGGTAGAAAAATACCAAGGAATCAAATAAGAGAATTGAAGAATGCCATCAAAAATGGGGATTATTCTAAACCATTAGATAAAAAAGCTTATGAGGATCATACAACTGACTATTATAAACAAAGAGATAAAATGCGAGATGAGTGGTCCCAAAAAACAGACCAAGAATGGCCAAAGTATAAAGAGGATGTATATTCTAAAAATGGTAAACCTTATCTTTATGAAGGCGATAATTATGATTTGCATCATATAATTGAAAGAAAATACGGCGGACCAAACACTTGGTGGAATTCACATCCAGCTTCTAATCCGATAGAGCATCAAGCAGGGATTCATGGCTCGGGAAGTATTGCAAAGGAGCTTTTTCCTTAATAATAATTTACAGGAGGAACTTATAAATGGCGGATTTTAGTTTCTTGAAGGAATATGTTTTTGACCTTAAGGATGATAAACGATTAACAAGCAAGCACGCGTTTCATGAATTATCAAATGATGAAGTAGAAGATGCAGAGAAAAGTATAAATAGGCGTTTTCCTAAAGAACTCAAAGAGTTTTATCAGCAGATCGGATATGGTTTTTTATGTAAACAAGATAAAAAGTTGAATGATAGAATTATGGATCCAGGCAGTATTGCAGATTTTATTCTACGCGAAGATCGATTTGAATATGATGAATATAGGGACATGATTGATATTGAGAAAGAAATGGTATTTTTTGAAGTAGCTGAAAGCTCGTATTTGAGTTTGGATCTGACTCAAGAAGATGAAAATGGTGTGTGTCCTGTTTTATGCTTTGGGAACAAGATTGCAGATTCGATACTTGATTTTGTTAAGAAGATGGATGCCGAGACTGACTATTTCATAAATCTATAAGAATGTGGTAGGATACAAGAAAAATTTCCTGTAATCAATTCTGTGAGATCTAACTGCAACCAAACTTACTACAGAACTACGATTGTCAGGAAGTGGAAAGAAGCAAGGGGACGCGTACCTTGCTTCTTCTATATTGTAAGACTCGTCAGGGAGGTCCATGGGGTCTACCATAGTATTTATGAGACACATTCCCGAAATAAAGTGATATAATAAAAAATAGACGAGGGTGTGGCTCATGGGGTTAGTTGCTTGCGAAAGTGAGTTGACTCAGCTCTGAAATGCCGCCCTCGTTTTTTTGTTATCCGTGACGTTGACCGGGATGATGCCGTCCAGTGGGAAGTGGCTCTGTTAGTAGACGTAATGTTGGATAACAAAAAGGGTGGCGCACAACGAAATGTGGGAGGACAAGCAAATGCAACAATTATTAGTTGGCGTAGATGTAGGTTGTCACAAACATGCTGTTGCTATCGGTGGCCCTAATGGGATCGTAGAGCAATTTGAAATCACTCATGACATCCGTGGATTTGAGTATTTCTTTGCCCGTGTGTCAGCGCAAGCTCGGGAAATCCATGGGGTCAGGCTTGAGTTATTTAGAAAATTGACTTATAGTAGATGGTCTGCTAATCTGAGATAAAGTAGGATTGGCAGGTGGAAATGATGGCAAGAAAGCCAAGGGTGCATTACGACGGTGCACTCTATCATGTAATAGCTAGGGGAAATAATCGATCAAATATATTTGAAACAGATGAAGAAAAAGAAAAGTATATAGAAATCGTAGCAGACTATAAAGAACGATATGACTTTCAATTATACGCTTATGTGATTATGGACAATCACGTTCACTTACTGCTTCAAATAGGGAAAAATCCATTGTCAAAAATAATGCAAGGTATCCAACAGAGATATACGCAGTATTACAATTGGCACTGTAAACACAGCGGACATGTATTTGAACAACGCTACAAGGCCTTCTTATGCGAAAAAGAGAGTTATTTAATGGCTCTTATATGCTATATACATCAGAATCCAGTACGGGCAAACATACCAGAGGGAATCAACCATAGGTGGAGCAGTCATAAATCATATATTAGAAGAGTACAAGGGTTAGTAAATGTGGAATTTATATTGAATATATTGAGTTCCAATCATGATAAGGCAATGGAGCAATACCTGAAGTTAGTGGAGACAGTAGTTGATAAACCGGAATATAAAAATGAAAGCGTAGAAGTAAACGAAGATCAGAGAACTATCATAAAAGAAGAAGCAGAAAGAACAGGGATGGAACTAACGTGGGAAGAGCTAGTAGAAATGATCACTATAGAGAAACAAGTGAATCAAGAGCAGTTGCTAGGAAAGTGTCGAATACGGCAGGTGGTGGCAGCCAGAAAGAGATTGATTTATGAAGTGATAGAGAGAAATCTAATGACAAGAACGCAGTTAGCCAAAGTATTACAGATTGATCCAGCGAACATTACAAGGATTTGGCAAGAGTTACTGAAAGTTAGAAGGTAATAAGTCAATTTTTATATAACTCAAGCCTGACCCTAAATTGTCCCAAATCACCAAAAGAAAGCTGGCGGTGCTGATAGGCTAAAACCGATGATGGCGGTCATTTGATAGGAACGAGGTTTGATGGTTCTGGTAAAGTTGATAATATTGTCCCAATGAACTCAAACCTAAATAGAGGAGAGTTTAAGAAGTTAGAAAATTCATGGGAGACGGCCTTGAAAAATGGACAAAAGGTAGAAGTAAAAATAAAACCAGTTTATCAAGGGGATTCTACAAGACCTTCGAGTTATATAATAAATTCAACAATAGATGGTCGAAAGCAAAAGCCTGTAATATTTAATAATTCGCCAGGAGGGATATAAATGGAAACAAGCGTTATGGAAGATATCTATGGCAAAATAGCCAATATTGTCAGCGAAATGATTCCTGAGGAGTGGGATAAAGTATATTTGTATGCACAGGTAAGTGAAGGGGTTCAATCCTTTTATTTTCATTACTATCCACAAGGTCAGAAGAATACAGTGTACAGCCCCGATATTGTAGATATATTTGATGTTGATGAGGATTCCATGGATATGCTTACATTGGATCTATGCAATTGCTGTAAGGAACTTTGGGAAGAATTTAAAAATAGTAAACAAGATTTATGGACCAATCTTACATTCATACTTGAGAGTACTGGGGAGTTCAAAATAGATTATGACTATACAGAATTATCAGAGATAGATGACTATGAAAGACAAATAATTTGGGAATATAACAACCTTAGAATTGAGCCACCTGCCGATAGAAAGAGAGATGTGAAAATACTTCAAGATTATTTACGGAGCTTGAAATAAGATTGTGTTGAATTAGTTGCTAGAGGTCAAAGGATGTGATAATCCCTTGACCTCTCTCTTTGGCCTAAGACAAGGGGACGGTGGTACTGTCTTGTGGCAGTGCCACCGTCTTTTTAGTGCATTAGACCGAAATGTCTTTAACAAAAAATTAAAAGAACGTGGCTTATTTATCAGACAAATATCCAGAGTGACTGGGGTAAGTAAAGGGATTGTTGAAAGAAGTTAACAAGACTCAACTACGCATTCTTCGCCGTCTTTACCTTCATGGTGAGACGGTTCTTTATTAATCTCTTAAAATGCATCTGGGAATCTATACCTTTTGCTAGAGGTATAGATTTGAAAAATCAGTTACTCTATAAAGGGTAAGATAAACTCCAGTAGACCCCAAATTGTCCTTGCTAAGTTAATTAAAAAACTCTTTAAATCCGGTAAAACAATTAAGAGTCTAAGAAAATTAGGTAAAGGGATTGTTGGTGCCAGAAAATTAAAGAAAGCTGCTGAAACAGAGTGACTACTTGCCAAGTCAGCGCAAGCGTTCAAGCGTACGGGGACGAGAAAAGCTGTAGTAAAAAGAACTGGACCAAAAGGTGTCGACCCAAATCATCATAATGCAAATGTAATGGTAAGAGATGTAGATGGGAAAGTAATATCGCATGAGCGTGTAGTAAGTGGTAACATGACTGTAGAAGAAAAAGCATTAGGCTTTCCTAAAAATACACTTGCAAGTCATACAGAGGCAAGGGCGGTCACACAAACGCCTCTTAAAGAGGGACAAACAATGACTATTACTGGTCAACGTCCACCTTGTCCTTCTTGCAAAGGATATATGAATAGAGCAATGAAAGAAACGGGAGCAGACATTCGCTATCAATGGCGGCAAGATGGAAAAACCCAAAAATGGCCATAAATAGGAGGTAGATAAGCTATGACAACAAAATTTGAATCAAGTTTCTTATATGCACAAGTTGATGAAAATGACGTTATTATGGTAGGTTTTGCTGATGATGAATTTGAAACAAAGGACTATGTTTTGTTTCAAAAGTCATCAGTTAGTAATGAACAAGATAAGAAATTAGGATTCGATAAAGTTCATATTACCTATTGTAATCAAGTACACTCCGCATATGGAGACATTTTAAAGTTTGTATTGAAAAATGGTCTTGCTGAAATTACATTTGATTCTAGAACAGCAAGTGAATTAGGTATAGATGAACAGCTTGAAATTGTATTTTCTCCCAATGATGCAAAATTAGCTGAAGTAAAGCATTATTTGGCTCAAATGTTTATTGATAAAGACGGTGTCTTTAAAAGTGAAGCATAATTCGCTCGGGAAGAAAGAAGCAAGGGGACGCGTACCTTGCTTCTTCTATATTGTAAGACTTGCCATTATCCAAGGGGTCGAGTAAAGCTGAGACATTAGCTAAAAATAGAGAAACTGGAAGAGCATTTGAAAAAGAATCATTAGAAAAAATGCAAGAAAACAATGATAATGTAGTGGAGCAAATTACAGTAAAAACCAAAAGTGGAACTAAAACAAGGTTGGACGGTATCGGAGTAGACGAAAAGACAGGCGAAGTCGTAATAGAAGAATATAAAGCTTCACCAACGGCACCTTTGACCAAGAATCAGGAAATTGCTCATCCAGAAATAGCTGAATCAGGAGCTACTGTAGTAGGAAAAGGTAAAGAGCCGTTTGTAGGTGGGACTGAAATTCCGCCTACTAAATAAGCCTAGTAAGGAAAAACTAGAAGGTGAGGATGCCTATATGTCGGTAGAAGATAAAGACAAAATTGATAGTATGGGGATAAATAAAGAAACGGGTGTCGTTACATTAGCTATAGCGGACCATCTTGATTGGGACAACGAATATGACCATTTGGTAATGCTTCAGGAAAAAATAAATACATATTTAAGTTTTCTTGAAAGTGGTGAGGTTTATGAAAGCTACCCTCAAGCTAAGGGGAAAAAGTTTGATATTAAAATCTACGCAAAATATGAATTGTCTGAAAGAGCAGAGGAATTTCTAAATTTTGCATATGGAAAAGTTGTAGAGGCAGGATTTAACTTGAGTTGTGAAATTATGGGGGATAAATAAGGTAAAGACTTACTGCAAAATTAAATAAAACTCGCTGCAAAATAGATAAAGTTTATGCTTAAAGGGTAGAATCTGATATCCCGAATTCAAAATTAAAAGAATTAATTAATATGAATAAAAAATTATATCCAGAAATGAGGAAGTAGAATGAATAAAGTATTTATTAAAGGTATTTACAAAACGGTAGTTGAAGAAAATAAAGAGCTGTACAAAGATTTATTTAATAATACAACTATAGATAAAAGGACAGACGAATATTGGAAGCAATCGTTAAATCTTTACAATAATTTATCAAAAGATAATAAAGAAGCATTAATGAATATTATTGAGCAAACTATGATAGACACGATTTCAAATATATTTGGGATAATTGATGGAAGTAGTACACTTAATGGATGTAATATTAAAACTAAGTTATTACTGGATGGCAAGGATACTGATGGGGAATTACAAGATACATTTTTAGAGTACGTGGAAGAGCTAAAGGAATAGTTGTAAAATTTACTGCAAAATTTACTGCAAAATTTAGAAAAGATTCGCTGCAAAAATACAATAATTTAGTGGATGTAAATTAAACTACAGAATAAGACAAGGGGACGGTGGAAGTGTCTTGCCGAAGAAATCATGAAGTGGTATGTAAAGGGATTGTTGAAAGAAGTTAACACGACTCAATTACCGCACTCTGTATTAGAAAGTGGGATCATTTTAATCGTAACTCTTCGCCGTCTTTACCTTCATGGTGAGACGGTTCTTTGTTGATCTCTTTAAGCATATTTGGAAATCTATACCTTTTGCTAGAGGTATAGATTTGAAAAATCAGTTACTCTATAAAGGGTAAGATAAATCTAAAGATCTGGATTAATCTATTAGAAAAATCTCCAGGATGAAAAGAAAATAAGATACAACCACCGTCCCCGTGTCTTTTCCAGATTCTTTAATAATTGAGCCTTACTTTAATGTGGCATTTAAGCGGCCAGATTTACTTAAATATCTCCCATTACCGTTTGGATATCGTTTTTATCTGTCGCAACAAGAAAAGGACATATGGTTTGATGAAAAAGTGTTAGAAGATAGTTAATAAAAAGGAATACAATTGAAAAGTATTTTAGTAATAAGATCAGGAATAGAGGGGATTTCTTAAATGAACAAACGCGAAATCATTAAATGGATCGAATGTGATGGGGGACCCCATTTACTTTTAGAAAAACGTTTAGTACCACACTGGATGGGAACAACAGATATTCAAGATGATGATAAAGCAACCGACTATGACCGCGCATGTAATATTGAAGACTATATTGGAATTATTCCTGTAAGTAATGGATGTGGACTTGTAGTAAGCGAAGACGTCGCAAAAAGTACTTGGATTGCCTCTGAAGATGGAAATGGTGGATTTTTAGTAGTATTAAACTACATAGGTGATGATGTTGACGAGAGTTTGATTGTTAATAAAATAAGGACAGTAGATCGGTCGCTTTTTGAAGCTACAAATTTACAGTTCTCCGTACAAGATAATTATGTTTACTTATTTGCTGCATGTGATTGTGGTCCAGAGTGGTTATATGGATGCGCTGAGATCCAACTCAAGCCAGGTATATATTCTATAGATACTATCGACAGCTACGATTTTGACGAATGTAGCTTTAGAATACATAGGCTTAGGCGCTCGTAAGAAGGCGCAATCCCTGGCCTAAGGTAAATTTTGTGCAAAATGAGACAGAAGGGACGTTTCTTTTTTGACAACAAGGTGTTAAATGTCCTAATGTCTCTATAGCGAAAAGTTGATGGAAAAAGAAACGTCCCAATGTCTTACTCTAAAGAAAATCCAGGAGGATTTTATAAATGACAGATTTTAATTTTTTAAAAAAGTACGTTTTTGACTTAAGTGATGATAATAAGTCAGCAAGCAAACATGTGTTTTATAAAGTGTCAGATGATGACATAAGGGATGCAGAAAAAAGTATAAACATGTGTTTTCCAAAAGAACTAAAAACACTGTATCAACAAGTTGGATATGGATTTTTATGTAGTCAAGACCGTAATTCAGTTGATAGGATTATGGGACCTGGAAGTATTGCAGATTTTATTCTGCGAGAAGATCGATACGAATACGATGAATATCGCGATATGATTGACATTGAAAAAGAAATGGTGTTCTTCGAATTAGGTGAAAGCGTGTATTTGACTTTGGATTTGACTCAACAAGATGAGAATGGAATTTGCCCTGTGCTATATTTTGATGATAAAATTGCAGATTCTCTATTAGATTTTATTAAGAAAATGGATGTTGAGACTGACTATTTTATAAATCTATAAGAAGTTGCCAGGAAGAAGACATAAGCAAAGGGATGATTCCTTTGCTTCTTAAGGTAAAAGGCTAAGTTTTTTGTCCGAATGGCAAGAACATAGTCCTTTTTTATTCTCGAAAGCAAATGAAAAAGTTTGTATTTTACTGAAAGACATCAAGTCTACACCTTTTAGGGGAGGTAATAACTACCAAGATGGATTATCCTATTAGAGAGCGACAGAAGGGACGTTTCTATTTTATCATTGAAATAGTGACAAAAAAGAAGCGTCCCCAATTGTCTCGAAGAGGTGATGTATATGAATAGAGAAGAGTTAATAGAATTTATTAAGGAAAACTCTCAAGATCTTGAATTCATTGATGGTAAGTGTACTGGTGGTCATTTCGCTGAGGGTTACTTTACTGGTGGTGTTGATGAAGAAAAGGTCAAATATATTGAAACGGAATTAAAGGTAACCCTTTCAAGTAGTTACAAATGGTTTTTGCAGACTTTTGGTATGGGTGGAATTTATGGGGTTGGAATCTTAGGATTTGGAAAATTTACTCCTCCTTCAGTGGTTACTCAGACACAGAGGTATCGTAACAGCTTTGGATTACCATCGAAATACGCAGTGATTGAAGATTGTGATGAATTTGTATATTGTCTTGCTACCGACAAGATGAAAGACAACGAATGCCCAGTCATTTCTTGGGATCGCATAGATGGTTTTGGTAGTGAAGAAGCGAGTAACTTTATAGAATTTCTTGCCGAGAGACTTTCGGATGCAAAAAAAGATTCGGACTACTTAGAGGAATAACTGAGCAAAAAGATGGCCGATTTTCAATAAAAATTGACTGCAAAGAAAGAAGCAAGGGGACGCGTACCTTGCTTCTTCTATATTGTAAGACTCGTCAGCATCCAAGGGGTCGAGGAAAGCTGGAGAAGATTTTGTAGGAACATTAAAAGGTGAAAAAGTCCGATTGCCAGGCGTTAAAACGGAGGAAATAAACTATACAAATAGGACTGGCGAAGAAACAGAAAAATTGCGTAAAGCATTTGATAACACTGAGAGAAAGCAGTTTTTACACGGCTTATCGAAAGATACTGAGAGACTTAAGAACGCAGGTATGTGAGATGCAGATATTGCTAGAATGCAGGATGGGCTTAATCCTAAAGGGTGGCAAGTGTACCACAAGCTTCCTTTGAATGATAGTGGAACGAATGATATGAATAATTTAGTATTAATTAAAAATGACCCATATCATAAGGTTATAACAAATTATCAGAATGCCTCAACGAAAGGCATGCTCCCAGGTGAAACTAAATCTTTTGATTGGCCGATACCAAACGGAAATATTTATCCGCCGAGTAATTAATCTAGATTAAGAAGGAAGGGTTTTATTTTGTGGAATGAACAATTATCACAAATTAGAAAAGTTGAAGAGAAATATGGTGATAGTCTTAATGTCCCTGCTTCAAATGAACAAATAGAATTCTTAAAAAAGAGCGTTAAAGAAAGATTAAATCATATTTTACCAGATCAGTACATTAATTTTCTTCAAAATGTTAATGGAATTGACTTTAATGGATTTATAATTTATGGGGTCGATAGTTTTTTAACAGAAGATAAAGACAATCCATCGATTCCAGGATATATAGAGACGAATGAACTTTGGTACGAAAATGACTATCAAAAACAGTATATGTTTTTTGGAGATACTAATATTAGCTGGTATTGTTTAGATATTACAAAGGGAATCTATGTTGAGCTTGATAAACCTTCAGGAACATTAATGCATGAATTTAAGGATTTTGATTCTATGTTAGAAAAAGCACTTAAAGATAGTCTTATTTAGACAACAGGCTATATGAAAAGAAAGACCAGATAACACAATATCACTGATTTCAAACGTAAAATGGAATTGTCAACAAAATAACTACCAAGATGGATTATCCTATCAGTAGGTTCGATAAAAAGGCGAAGGTTTTGGTAGGTGAAGGAATCAGTGCGGACAGCTCATTTACTTCTTACATAAATATTTAACGACGGGCGTTGGAGAACTTCAGACTATGAGAATCAATAGGTAATATGGGGAGTCAAGGATGCAAAAAAACCGTCCCCCCGCTTCTGTAACAAGACAAGCTGCACGGCAACGGATACAGCATGGTTTATTAGGTGGAGATGAAGTTCCAAGAATACCAGGAAGGATTAATCAAACGAAATAAGTTTTTGTTTACAGGAGGAGGTCTTGCCTTGAATATAGAAAATGAAATTTTTGATAGAATAAATAAAATTGAGTGGTTTAATAACTGTGGAAAAGTGATACCAATCGATTTCTCTTATGAAGTTAAATTTATTAATGGTTGGGATGTAGCAAAAAAATATTACAATCAACCCATTTGGGAGGATGTAACGCTTGAGGCAAAGAATAGGTTAACCATATTTTTGAATGATAAATATCGTAGAGAATATTCGAATTGGAATATTCTTACCGCTGAAGCGAGAAATTATTTAAATAAAGAAGTAGTCCCTAAATTGGAACCTGTAATAACAAAAAACAATTTAGATAATAGTATTGTTAGTACTGTTACTTGGGATATACTAGTAGCAATAATGGAATACGCCTATAGAGGATGCAAAAATCGACCAATCTTTTTTCTAGATTTATTAGCTATATATGAAAAAGGTAATTTCCCTTGTGGTTGGGAAGGAAATTGGTCCAATGGAAAGCTAATAGTTTATTAATAAAATGTGAAAGAACAGGAGAAATAGATGAATGAACTGGATAAAAAGAAAGACAAGGGGACGGTGGAAGTGTCTTGCCGAAAAAATCATGAAGTGGTATGTAAAGGGATTGTTGAAAGAAGTTAACAAGACTCAATTACCGCACTCTGCGATTAGAAAGTGGGATCAATTTAATCGTAACTCTTCGCCGTCTTTACCTTCATGGTGAGACGGTTCTTTGTTGATCTCTTTAAGCAGATTTGGGAATCTATACCTTTTGCTAGAGGTATAGATTTGAAAAATCAGTTACTCTATAAAGGGTAAGATAAAGCTAAAGATCTGGATTAATCTATTAGAAAAATCTCCAGGATGAAAAGAAAATAAGACACAACCACCGTCCCCGTGTCTTGGGTTATCCAGATATGAGTAATATGTATTTTCTAGCTGTTGATATTTGCGATTTTCTTGGCAACAAGTTATACGATGGTGATGATGAAGAGTAATCCCCTTTTCGAAAGTAAGTGTATACCATTTAAATTCTATTTCATAAATTAGGAGGCGGATATAATGGTTGATACCGAAAAAACCAATTCAAAATTGATCAGCTATATTCAATACGCGTTGGAGTCAAATGCTAAAATTCGACGTTTCTTCACCGATAAATCAACTTTCACGAGACGTGCTGGTTGGAAAGAAAAATTAAGTTTTGACATTCTTACTTTTCAGAACATACCACAGAGTGGTGTGACAACATATGCTACATTAGGTTTATCTGAGTATTTACTAAAAGACGATCAACATAATAAGCCACCGCGTCGAGTTGAATTAGTGAGTATTTTAAGGGATGACACCGATTTTAAGAAACTCACAGGAGATTCGGAAGATAAGGAAAATTTTTACGAAGATCAGTTAATGTATTTATGTTGCTATATGGCAATAGAAGGAAGTTACCTTTTCCCGGGAGATATATGGAAGATGTATTTTTCGAACTCTTACGACCAATTCAGTGATATGGAGCATCTTTTTTTTATGACTTCGACTTTTTTGAGTAAACAACTACAATCGACCGTAATTGATGGCAAAGAAATTGATTGGTTGTTCTGTGTTCCAATTTCTGATAAAGAACTTACATATTATGAAAAAAATGGGCCAGAAGAATTAGAAAAACTATTATTAAAAAATAAAATCGAAGTTTCTGATTTGTTCCGTAAATCAGTTATTTAGTACTATGGATTACCAGTGTTTCAAGATAAAAGAGAAGCAAGGGGACGCGTACCTTGCTTCTTCTATATTGTAAAACTCGTCAGGAAATCCATGGGGTCAGGCTTGAGTTATTTACTTCCTCTATATTGTAAGACTCGTCAGTATCCAAGGGGTCGAGTAAAGCTAAGAAACTAAGATTACAATATTTAGGGAAAAACCCAAGCAAGAAGTCACGTACAGGGCGAGGAGTAATAGAACGGATGAAAAATGAGGTACCACCTAAAATAAGGACTACACGTAGCGGTAAAACGGAGTTTATGAGTGATGGGCGGTGGTATGATCTCGATAAAGCAGACATGGCTCACAAAACTGATGCAGCAAAATATTGGAATGAAACTGGTAGGTACTATGGTGCAAAGTCTCCTGAAGTACGGGAATGGATGCGAAACTCTAAAAATTATTATTTAGAACATTACAGTATAAATCGTTCTGCGGTTGCAAAACTACTAGACCGATATTGCCACCACTCAAATAAGCTGGAGGTATGACTAAATGGAGTTAGATAACAAAATATATGAAAAAATTGAAGGATTATCCGACGAAGGTAATGAGCTTATAGATGATGACAGATATGATGAAGCCATAAATAAATTTAACGCTGCACTTGATTTGATTCCTCAACCTAAACATGATTGGGAGGCAAGTACATGGCTTTATGCCTCGATAGGAGATGCGTATTATTTAAAAGAGGATTACAAAAAAGCAAAGGAATACTTCTATAATGCGATGAACTGTCCAGATGGTGTAGACAACCCATTCATTTTATTAAGGCTAGGAGAGAGTTTGTTTGAATGTGAGGGGTTTGAAAAAGCTAAAGAATATCTACTAAGGGCTTTTATGTTAGAAGGTTACAAAATTTTTAGAGACGAGGATAAGAAATACTTTAATTTAATTAAAGGCTTAATTTAGGAGGAATGGATAATGACATCACTTCAATCACCTATAAAAGAGCAAATTGAATCCCTAATTTCCAAAAGTAATGAAGAATTTGAAAAGGCCAATCATGCTCAGTCTATACAATTGCTAGAAGATGCTTGGGGGAAAATACCTGCGCCTAAGGGACTTTACGAGGATAGCTATCATATTGTTAAAGACATAATTGACACCTGTTTTATCAATAAAGATTTTAGTAAAGCTAAGGAATGGTCGGAAAAAATGTTTTTAACAGGATTTGCAAGAATAGATTCTGGCGAAAGAGATTTTTATGCAGGGAAAATAGCATTCGAATTAGGTGAATTAGAAGTAGCTAAAGAATTTTTCAGCATTGCTGACAAAAAATCGGAAGGTCGATGCTTTGAGGATGAAGACACGAAGTATCTCAAATTTTTCAAAAAGTAGTCTCGCTGAAAAATCTGACTGACTACATAATTGTGATACTAGGAAGAAGCAAAAGACCAGCTAACTAAAGTCAAACATTTTTTTTATGTTTGACTTTAGTTAGCTGGTCTTTGTCCGTATCTTTGTAGATAATCCTATCCACAAGTAAGAGGTTAGCAGATCAAATCTGCTAACCTCTTTACTTTTGGTAAACGAGACAAGAAAAATATAGAATTAGGTTGTGATGAGTGAGGTTCCATTTGATAGTGTCTATACCTTTCTATAGATGTTAATCCAATCCATACATGCTATAGTTTAATGTAACTCCTCTTTTCATGTAATAGATTTATCCGATGACTAAACCGCTCTAAGACTCCCATCCCATCTCATCTCGTTAACAGCCTGTAATATCCTGCCCTCTGGTTAGGATAACAGTCTGTAAACCTCGAAGTAAGTTCGCTCTAAGGATTTTCGAATCCAAGGCTCACTTATATAAGTGGGAGTTAAGAGCGGCTAAGTCCCTGGATAAGTGCGACTAAGATTCATGAAGAATTTCTGATTTAGTTGCAGGAATATCGAAGTATATAGATAATATTGGAATATATAGGATATGGGATACCGTATACCAATAAAAATATATATGGAGAGATTAAAATGCGGGAAATGAAGATTGTCGAAAAAATCTCCGAGGTTAAACAGCTTCGTGACATTATATTTGAACATTTGAAACAGGAAATTCTTGATGGTGAAATTAAGCCTGATGATAGGTTGATAGAAAGAGAAATAGCGGCAAAGCTGAATGTAAGCCGGACACCAATTCGAGAAGCACTGCGAAAATTAGAATCAGAAGGATTTGTTGAACACTTACCCCGCAAGGGAGTCGTTGTTCGTGGCTTTAATATTACGGAAATAGAAGAAATATATGAAATTCGCAAAGAACTAGAGTGCCTAGCAGTACGTCATGCTATTAAGAACATAGCTGACTATGATATTCACCGAATGAAAGATATTTTGGAAGAGTTGGAAAAGGCAGAAAAGGGAGATCTGATTCAATCTACCTCAAAAGGGTTGAATGAATTTGACGAGTGGATTCTCAACACAGCTCAAATGCCTTTAATGAAGAATTTTGTTCATATATTACGAGAATCTTTGATTCGATACCGAAAAATAAATTTATCAAAAGCACCTCGGCGTCAAAGTGCGATTAGCGAGCATAAAGCAATATTACAAGCTATCATTAATAAGGATGTTGTACAGGCCGAAAAATTAACAATTGAACATATTAATAATTCGAAGGAAGAATTGTTGAAGAACTATCAATTACAAAAACAGTAAAATGAGAAGAGATTGGAAGTCATTCCATTCTCCATTAAATTTGGTATACCGTATGCCAAATTTAATGAAGAATGGAGTAAGGATATTATAATACTTACTAAGCACAGGGAGGAAAATGAATTGAAATTTATTGAAAACATGAAAGTAAGCTTTAAATTAATTATGCTACTTCTTATTGGTCTTCTAGGTATGGGTTTTATCGGCTATACAGGATATCATTATCTAAAAGCGTCAGATGCAAATATGAATGTGATGTATAAGGATAGATTGATTCCTGTAAAACTTGTAAATGAAAGTGCTACGAATGTTAGAGGGTCAATTGCAGCAACCATGGAATTGATGATCACAACAGATAAGAATAAAATTGAAAAGCTAAAAAGTAATATCGATAGTCGCTCAACATTAATTGTAAATGCTCTTGCGGAAATTGAAAACAAATCTTCTGATCCCAACGGAAAAGAGTTAATTGATAAAGTGCAAGCGGCTTTAGAAAAACAAGTAAAGGCCAGAGAGAAAGTTATTAAGCTGGCCCAAGAGAACAAAAATGCAGAAGCCTATACAGTATATCTAAACGAGGTTGAACCATTAACGAATGACCTTACCGGCAGTTTACGTAATCTGATGGATTATTATACTGCGTTATCAGAGCAAATGAATACAGATAATCATCAAGCCTTCGAAAAAGCAATGCATATTACACTCAGTATCCTCTTTGTGTCCTGCTTGATACTAGGATTAATTGGCTGGTACATTACTAAGAGCATAACAAACCCTCTACAGGCAATGGTATTATTCTGTAAGGAATTATCAGCTGGTGATTTTACTAATAAGCCGCGCCGCTTTACTAGAAACGATGAATTTGGTCAATTGGGCGACGCTTTAATAAATACTCGAGATAGTATTCGTAAACTGATGAAACGTGTCACTGAGTCGGCTGAGCAGGTGGCAGCAGCTTCAGAAGAGTTAACTGCTAGTGCGGATCAGTCGGCTCAGGCAGCTAACCAAGTTGCTGGTTCCATTACTGATGTGGCAAATGGCATGGAAGAGCAACTGAGCGCAGCTAATGATACTTCCGTTGTTGTACATGAGATGTCAGCTAGAATTCAGCAAGTATCTTCTAATGCGAATGAGGTAGCTAATCAATCAGCACAGGCAGCTGAAAAAGCTAAGGTTGGCAACGAAGCGGTGGACAAGGCAGTAAATCAAATGGTCTATATCGAGCAGACAGTTACCTCCTCTGCTCAGGTAGTAGCAAAACTAGGGGAACGGTCGAAAGAAATTGGACAGATTGTAGATACGATTTCCGGCATTGCGGGTCAAACGAATTTGCTTGCTTTAAATGCTGCTATTGAGGCTGCCCGGGCAGGAGAGCAGGGGCGAGGGTTTGCCGTAGTTGCAGAAGAAGTCCGTAAGCTTGCTGAACAATCACAAGAATCAGCTAAACAAATCGCCATACTGATCGGTGAAATTCAGAGAGACACCGATAAAGCTGTACTTGCTATGAATGATGGTACTAGAGAAGTTAAGGTGGGAGCGGAAGTGGTCAATACTTCTGGAAAAGCCTTTCAAGAAATTACAGCTTTAATAAATAAAGTATCGGCTCAAACAAAGGAAATATCGGATGCTATCGGGCAGATGGCTACTGGGAGTCAACAAATTGTCGGCTCTGTGGAAAAAATCGACATACTTAGTAAAAACGCATCTGGTGAAGCACAGACCGTATCGGCTGCAACAGAAGAACAATCGGCAGCAATGGAAGAAATCTCTTCATCCAGTCAAGCATTAGCGAATCTAGCGATGGACCTTCGAGAAGCTGTGAGCAAGTTTCACATTTAATGCTTGTAAACAATCTACTTAAAACAATATAACTTATGTAATTGATGCTGAAGAAGTTTCAATCGATAAGTTGTATTGTTTAAAGTGGATTGAATTAAACTTTAATTTTTTATTATATGGTATACCGTATACCATCAGAGATAGCAAATAAAAAGGGGAACGAGGAGGAGTATTATGGGAAAGATTTCTTTAAAAAATGTCATTGATATGCATGTTCATTCAATGCCAGATATCAGGCAAAGAGCATATAACGATTTCGAGCTGATGGAAGCAGCAATCAGAGTTGGTGCGCGGGCAATTGTAATCAAATCACACCATGGCACAACAATGAACCGTGCGTTTCTGGTAAATGAACATAACAAAATGGTTCATCAAGGGGACAACGACTTTACTATGTTTGGTAGCGTAACTTTGAACAACGCCATTGGAGGTCTGAATCCCGTAGCGGTAGAAACCGGGCTGAAAATGGGCGCGAAAGTAGTCTGGCTGCCAACAACTCATGCTGCAAATCAACTCCAGAAAGATGGGAAAACAGGCGGTATTGAATGCTTAGACAATGGGAAGGTAAAGGAGCCACTCAAGGAAATCTTTAAAATGGTTAAGGAGTATGATGCTGTTCTTGGGACAGGCCATTTGTCTCCAAAAGAAATTTTTCCTGTTGTCGATCAGGCGAAAGGCATGGGACTGAATAAAATCGTCATAACTCATCCTGAGTTTTGGGTGGTAGGAATGTCACACGAAGATCAGATAAGAATCGTAAAAGACTATGATGTGTATCTAGAACGATGTTATGCTCAGCCAATGGGTGGCGGTGTTTACAAGAGCAATCTTGAAGACAATCTACTGATCATAAACGAAGTGGGTTATAAAAATGTAATGGTGGATACAGATGGCGGACAGGTTGAAAATCCTCATTGGGAACTAGCTTTGGAGGAGTATATGCAGTACCTGGCTAACAACGGCATTACAGAAGAGAAGCTTGACGTAATGACAAGAAAAATTCCATCTATGCTACTTGGATTATAAATTGTTTTAATGCTTTATAAAAAATGCATTATACATAAGGGGGACTACTATGATTAGCTTAGTTGTGGTACTAGCAATCGCAATTTCCATCATCTTAGGTTATCGGACCAAGATCAACACCGGATTTTTTGCTATTTCCTTTTCCTACATCATTGGATGCTTCATTTTAAACTTGAAATCGAGTGAAGTGGTTGGCATGTGGCCAATTAATATCTTCTTTGTTATTTTTGCAGTTTCTCTTTTCTATAACGTTGCTCTTGTAAACGGCACATTGGAAAAGCTCTCCATGCATTTGTTGTATGGCTGTCGCAAATTCCCGCAGATGTTACCCTTCGCTATTTTCTTTGCAGCAACACTGATTGCTGGTTTGGGAGCAGGCTTCTTTACAGTCATGGCCTTTATGGCTCCTATTACGCTCCTGTTATGTGAAAAAACAGGGATGAGCAAAATGATCGGTGCAGTGGCCGTAAACTATGGCGCACTGGCCGGGGCTAATTTTATGACCAGTCAAAGTGGTATTATCTTTAAAAGTTTGATTGAAGCCGCCGGCTATCATGATACGGCTTTTGCTTATACAACGACTATCTTCATAACCACTATGATTATCCCTATTTTGGTTATTTCCGGGCTCTTATTATTCACTAATAATAAAAAGATACTTAGTAAAAACTTGAATATCGAAAGGCCGGAAATTTTTGATCAGAAGCAGAAGATAACCCTGTATCTTATTGTTTTGATGATGGTAATCGTATTAGCCGCTCCTATTTTACACATGATCCTTCCTCTTAACAAGAATATTACCTTTATCAATTCAAAAATGGACATTGGTCTTATTGCCATAGTGCTTTCTGTAGTGGCACTTATGCTCAAGCTTGCTGATGAGAAAAGGGTGATTGCCCAGGTTCCTTGGAGCACATTGATTATGATTTGCGGTGTCGGCATGCTCATTTCCGTGGCAATCAAAGCAGGAACTATTACGATTTTGGCAAGTTGGATTGGTACCAACATTCCAACTTTATTGGTGCCGATTGCTCTATGTATTGTTGGCGGAATCATGTCATTCTTCAGCAGTACACTGGGGGTCGTTTGTCCGGCTCTTTTTCCCATCATCCCGTCAATTGCAGCTGTAACAGGCATTAATCCTATGATCCTCTTTACCTGTGTTGTTATTGGTGCCCAAGCGACGGCGATTTCTCCTTTTTCTTCCGGCGGAAGTCTGCTATTAGGTTCATGTACTACTGAGGAAGATCGTAATAGTTTATTTTCTCGGCTAATGTTCCGTGCGGTTCCTTTATGTCTTACAACCTCTACAATCGTAAGTATAATAATCTTTATTGTCCTATAATTAAAATTATCCGATGACTAAACCGCTCTAAGACTCCCATCTTTCATAAGTGGGAGTTAAGAGCGGCTAAGTCCCTGGATAAGTGCGACTAAGATTCAGATGGAGTTAAAACTCCATCTGAATCAAGTCTTCTTTATAAGTAGGGAAAAAGATGAGCAACGAGCCAAAGAAATTGGTTTATTGCTCATCTTTTATTTTCATAGCTTGGCCTTGCAGGAGTTTGTATTTTAATGGTAAATACAATGAGAATATGGATTTGTTTTTCAAAGAAAACTGTTGTTATCAGCAGAAGAGTATTATAGAAATGGAGTGAATGAAATGTACAAAGTAGCACATGTTGGACTCGTCGTGAAGGACGCAGATCAATCGAGCTTGTTTTATCAGCAGATTTTAAAATGTGAGTTGGTTAATTCCTATCAAGATGAGCGGATAAAGTTGGTTTTCCTCAATTCTGGTGGGCAAATTATCGAATTGGTACAGCGTTTACAAGAGAGTGTACCAGAGCAACGTACAGCTGGAGTAGTAGACCACATTGCCTTTGAAGTAGAGGATGTCTCAGCAGAAATGGAAAGGCTGCGTGCTGCCGGAGTCACTCTCTTATCTGATAAACCAAATTCTTTGGGGAAAAGTTTGCAAAACTTCTTTTTCCTAGGGCCTGATGGAGAGCGATTGGAGTTCATACAGGGAATGCTATAATTAGTAGGAGGGATAGTAAGTGAATGAAATTATAGAGAACCTTTTGACCCGTAGAAGTATTAGAACTTATACGAAAGAGCAAATCCAAGATGCCGAGTTAGAGGCTATTTTAGAGGCAGCCAAATATGCACCAAGTGGTGGTAATTCCCAGTCTTGGCATTTTACTGTTGTACAGAACGAAGAAAAGCTTAATCAGCTCAATTCTCTTGTTCGTGAGTCCTTTAAGGATTTGATAGTTGATGATAGAACGTATCGTTCAAAGATAGCAGGGAAAAAAGCGGCGGAAAATAGTAAGTATAATTTTTATTACCATGCTCCTACTCTAATAATCGTGTCCAATGATCGGGAGTATTCCAATGCTATGGCCGATTCTTCAGTAGCGCTTCAAAATATCTTTTTAGCTGCTCATGCATTAAAAATTGGTTCCTGCTGGATCAACCAATTGACCTGGTTTGGTGACGAACCAGCAATGCGAGAATTGCTAACTTCACTTGGCATTCCAGAAAATTATAAAGTTTGTGGTGCCGCAGCTTTGGGATATGCAGCAGGCAATCAGCCAAAGGCGACCCCACGTAAAGAAGGTACTGTAACTATCATAAAATGATTTATTCATAAGAGTCTGAAAGGGGCGAGGGGACATCAACTGATCCCCTCGTCTTTTTTAAAATTAAATCAATAAAAAAATTTGGTAAAAATAGCTAAAGATATTCCATATTTTATGCGATATTACTTATAGAAGGTTTGAGTCATTTCTACAATAAGGATGACAGGTTTGCATTAGCCTTTAAACATAATTCACGAAGGGAATGATGGTTTGCTATGAGTTTAGACGTAGTGGGGATTTCTTTGTCACCGCAAAGTAAGTCTAGCATTGATCAAAATGATAAAAATGGTGCGAAGGAAAACACGAAAAGTAAGAATCAAAGTAAATATGTTACGGAAACAGAGGGAAACTATGAATACACCTATGTCGTCATAGGCGACTTCAAGATATTGGTTGGCAGAGTTCCTAAGGATGAAGATAAAGATAAAGATAAAGATGAGAAAAAAACGGGAGATGCAACAGATAAGAAAAACGTCCATACAATGTCAAATAACGTTCAAACGTTGATGGGATATCAACAGTCAATAACGGCAGCACTACCAAGAAACAATCCACAGGAAAAAATACAAGCTATGGAAAAGTATGCTGAGAATCCTTATTATGACATTGCCAAAGTTAATGCTAAAGGCTAAAAAACCTTTATGAAAATATAAAATACGTTTCACTAAAAAACATGGATCGGTTTTATGACCAGATCCATGTTTTCATTATGCTTTGTCTTTTAGTTGCTGATTTAGCAAACATTTATAGTAAACAGTTTGTACCCTGAAGGCAAAAAAAAAGTGACGGATGTCACCTATTCGTTAATTGTTTTATTATCTTGTGGTTTCTTATGTAGTAATACAGCGACCGGCTTCAAATTTTTCAATGCTTGCTGTTGCTTATCCCATTCGCTAGTACAATCAGGATATGCTTTTTTAGACCATTCAACAGCTGATAATCTAATATTACGTTTAATATGTTTCAAAATATCACCTCATTTTAAAAAATATTTGTTTTTAGTATAGCTTCTTCGACGTAAAAAAGTCTATTGGTAAAATATGGCGGGATAAAAGCCGATTACCATAGAACAGTTTCTATTTAAAAAGTTCATTTGAACATCTGATAACATTAAGCATTGCTACAATTGCGATTAGTATGCGGTACTTTATATTTGTAAAAGATTTTAAAATACCTTTTGCTAAAAAGATAGGATTAGTAACCACCAATAGTGCTAAATACGAAAATATTATAATTTCTACAATATAGTAGAATTTTTCGCCCATACAATTCTCCTTTCATTGAGTCCTTCTCTTTATACTGAAAATATCACGATTGCGATTGTTTAACTAATAGTGAGATTAAGAACCTATCTTATCTTCAAAGAGACAAAGGACTGTTGGTTTCTCTAGATGTACTCTTTGATTCACTATGCGTGTATATTGTTATTATATAACAATATTTTGACAGAAATATGACACAATAATGTAACTATTTGGTACTGAAAGGGTGATATGACATTATCTTTTTAACAAAAAATCACGATATATTATATGAGAGCTTTTAGTAATAGATCTGACAGTATCTTGAAAGGAAAAGGAGGATTTCTTATGGCTATTAATCCAATTTCTATATCACTAAAAAATGACAAGAACAATGAGAAAAATACTTCCAGTGAGGTCACTGCCAGTAATGCTACATCGAGTGAAAAAGCTGCCATATACGAAAAGTCAGATAAAAATGATACTGACGCGAAGACATACACTCGAGATACAGTGACCTTAAATGAAATTAAGAAGCAAGCTGAAATGAAACTATCTTCTTTTCGTGCAGTAGTAGAAAAACTTATTTCAACGCAGAATGTAAAAAATGGTGAAGCTCAAGGGCTAAGCTATGATCAGATAATGAAGAAATATGATGGTAAACTAAAAGAGCTTTATCAAAACATGGAGGTTGATGATTCAACTCGCCTTAATGCGCAACAGGAAATTGCTGAAGATGGTTATTGGGGAGTTAAGCAGACATCAGCAAGGGTTATTGAGTTTGCAAAAGCCCTTTCTGGTGGAGATCCATCTAAGTTCGCATTATTAAAAAATAGTATAGAAGAAGGCTATAAAGCCGCTGAAAAGGCATGGGGCGGTGAATTGCCGGAGATTAGTAAGCAAACACTGGAAGCCACACTAAAAGGTTTAGATGATTGGGCTAAGGAAGCAAATCAAGCAACGTCCTAATATTGTAAAGAAGCAAAAAAGACATGAGCCATTGCAAAATGGTTTCATGTCTTTTTTTTTAGAAGCTTATTTCGTAAAAGAGTTAAACAAGGAAAACAAAGACCGAAGGTGAAATATAAAAGGAAGTATCTTTAAATAGTGAATTAGCTTAACAAATACTTATTCTAGAGAGTATCATGAAAACTATATTTCGGCAGATGTAATTATATGAAATTTTTGCAATATTGCGAAGAAAGTGGAGTAGAACAAGTCGTATTAGGCTGCGGCGCAGGAGGAGATTGCCCACCATTGGAGATTTTCGGTGAATATGGATATAAAACGCTATATTGATTACATAGTTAAGAAGAAATAATAGACAAGACAACAAACAGAATTTTAGTCGTCTAACAAGTAAAAACAGGCATTGTGCAATGATAGGGAGAGAATAAGGATGAGAAGATATTTCCCCAAAACGTTACGTTATCAAATGTTATTATTGATGCTAATTATTGTCAGCATACCTATTTTGCTTACAGGATATGTTGTAAAAATTCAAGCGAAAGAGGCTCTATTAGCAGAGAAGCAGACAAAATTATTCGGTATTGCTCGATTACTGGATGAACATCTTGGGGCTGGTTTTAATAGAATTCTAGCAGAAAAGCATGCAGTAGATGGGAATCGCGTAGAAAAAATAAAAGCGCTTAATGAGGAATTATCTCATTATACAGATATTGTTGCGGGTGCAGATGTAGGAATTGGTGTAGGTTACTATAGTAAAGAACTCGATGCGATTATTACGTATGGTCCTAGCAGCAGCTATGCTGATAAGGTAGGTATTTCCATTGAAGAGTTGCATCCAGGACGAAAAGTCATGGAAACGGGTCATCGTATGGTTGAGTTTGGCCCCCTAGTACGGGGGAATATTATGAATGTCATGATCCCAATTCAAAGGGATGGACAAATAATAGGATATATATGGGCCAATGAATTAACCGATGATATTCAGGCCCAACTGGCAGTTATGGATAAAAATATCTATTTGTCAGTTTTAATTGGGATTATTGTTGGTATATTTCTAATTACAGGTTTAACAAATAATTTCTTAAAAGATGTAGAGAAAATAAAAACTGGACTAGAAAATATAAAGTTTGATTTGCATAAAAAAATTGGCCCGCTGCAAGGAGAAATGGGAGAAATTGCTGAGGCAATTCATCATATGGCCCAGTCTTTAATTGATGCCCGATCACTGACTGAAAATATTATGTACAGTATTGCCGATGGTGTTGTTACCGTGGATACGCAAGGTATTATCACAACAATGAATCAGGCAGCTAGACAAATAACAGGTTTCACACTCGAAGAAGTGATTGGGAAGCCATACCGAGAAATATTTTGTGAAAATCATCAATTTAATAGCTTGTTATTAAACACCCTGGAAACGGGGGAGAATCATATTGGCATTGAAGTAAATTATCCAGTTAAGGACAAGAGTATTTATATTAGTGTCAGCACGAGTATATTACTCGATAGCCATAACAAGAGCATTGGCGCAGTTGTTGTTTATAAAGATTTAACCCAGCAACATATCCTGCAAGAACAAGTGTATCGGGCCGAACGCTTAGCTGCATTAGGTGAACTGATGGCAAGTATTGCTCATGAAATACGTAATCCATTAACTTCAATTAAAGGCTTTGTACAGTATTTGCAGAATGTGGATAGCATTGAAGAGCGAGAAGAATATATGCCGATTATTATAAAGGAAGTAGACCGTGTCAACCGTGTAATTGAAGAATTATTATATTTTGCAAGACCTTCTGAAACCTATTATTCACTGGTGAATATCAATGAATTATTAGAAAAAACCTTAGTACTAGTTCAGAATAAAACGACGAGCCATAAGGTGGAATTTCGTTTAATTCTTGCTCCTGGTCTACCACTTATCGAAGCTGATGCAGAACAGATTAAACAAGTATTGCTCAACTTACTGATTAATGCTATGCAGGCTATCCCTGACAAGGGTTCTGTGGTGATTGATACTTGGCAACCTGACCCTTCTTGGGTTTGTGTTAGGGTCACAGATACAGGTATTGGTATTAAGGAAGAAGATAAACACAAAATCTTCGATCCCTTTTTTACTACTAAGGCAGCTGGAACCGGACTAGGCCTAGCAGTAGTCCAGCGTATTATCAGCGCTCATTATGGTCAGATTCATATTGATAGCCAAGACAATGAATGGACAGCGGTGATCTTGAAACTGCCTATAGTCCATCAAGGAGGTAGGCAAGTTGAAGGATAACTATACAATATTGATAGTTGATGATGAAGAGAGTGTGCGAAAATTATTAATGGCGGTACTGAAGCGTGAAGGTTATCATGTAGAGAGTGCGATTGATGGGCAAGATGCTTTAGAAAAATATAACACAGTTAGGCCCCATGTAGTATTAATGGATATTAGAATGCCTACGATGAACGGCATTGCCACTTTTACGGAAATGAAAAAAAAGCATTCCGATGTGACAGTCATTCTAATGACAGCTTTTGCTGCAGTTGAAACCGCGGTGGCTGCTATAAAACTTGGGGCCTTTGATTATCTCATTAAACCCTTTGATATTGATGAAGTTACTTTATTAGTTAACCGCGCTGTACAAATACAGCGTATGGAAAAAGAAATTACGGTGTTGCATCGTGAGCTAAATGATTCCTATCGTTCAGATAAAGTATTAACCAATAGTAAAAAGGTGGAAAAGCTATATCAAGTAATTGATAAGGTCGCCAAAAGTAATGCAAGTGTTTTGATTGTTGGGGAGAGCGGTACAGGTAAGGAGCTAATTGCCAATGCAATTCACTATAATAGTCCTCGATGTAAGGGGCCATTTATTAAAATTAATTGTAGTGCCTTGCCTGAAGGGCTATTGGAAAGTGAATTATTTGGTCATGAAAAAGGTGCGTTTACTGGAGCTGTAATGCGCCGATCAGGAAGGTTTGAGCAAGCTGATAAAGGTACATTATTTTTAGATGAAATAGGAGAAATATCCACGAAGTTGCAGGTTAAGTTGCTGCGTGTGCTACAGGAGCGAGAATTTGAACGAGTGGGCGGGAATGAAACCGTAAAGGTAGATGTTCGTATCATTACGGCAACAAATCGAAATTTAGAACAAATGGTTCAAAATGGCCAATTTCGTCAGGATTTATATTATCGCATGAATGTAATCTGCCTCAACTCCATACCCCTGCGGGAGCGTAAAGAGGATATAAGGCTGCTGGCCGATCACTTTTTGCAAAAATTTTCTGGGGAAAATGATCGAGGAATTGTAAGCTTCGATAATGACGCAATTGCTAAATTAGAAGAATATAATTGGCCAGGAAATGTGAGAGAGTTAGCGAATGTGATTGAACGTGCGGTAATTATGAGTACTGGTAGCATGATATTTACAGAAGATTTGCCAGATGCTTTGCGTAAAAATAGTATGATTGGTGAAATTAAACCTGAAAAGAATAACCCCCTAGGGTATACTCTTAAGGAAATGATTAAAGAACAAGAATGTAAGCTTATTAAGCAGGCACTACTAAGCAATCGTGGAAATAAAATGAAGACTGCTAAAGAACTAGGAATTAGTCGACGGACCTTAATCTATAAAACTCAGGAGTATGAAATTGAATAGTGTGAAAATTGCCGCAAGGAGTGCGCAAGAAAATGCGCACTCCTTGCGGCAAAGGAATAGAAAAAAGTAAGCAAATGGATACTGAACTATGAGCTATGAACAGCATTTACAGTGCTTCAGCTGCCTTATCGAAAAAAGATAAGGCAGCTTTTATTTTTTGGCGCGCATCTTGCAATAGTTTATTTATAGAGACTAGGAATTAAGTTAGGAGGTTTATTATGAGTAACAAACACGTGAGCATTGAACAAGTAAGTCAATCTTTTAAAGATGGTATGACAGTAATGGTTGGTGGTTTCTTGGGCGTGGGTGCACCTGAGTTGTTAGTAAAAGCGATTTTGGACAAGGAGATTAAAGAAATTACCTTGATTACAAGTGATACTGGCTTTGTAGATAAGGGGGTGGGACCATTAATCGTTAAGCATCAGGTGAAGAAAGTGATTGCGTCCCATGTTGGTACGAATGCTGAAACGGGTAGGCAAATGATTGCTGGAGAAATGCTGGTAGAGTTAGTGCCCCAAGGAACCTTGGCAGAAAGAATACGTTGTGGGGGATCAGGTTTAGGCGGTGTACTGACGCCAACGGGTGTCGGCACTATCGTGGAAAAAAATAAACAGATATTGTGCGTTGATGGCGTGGAGTATCTCCTAGAGAAAGCCTTGCGCGCCGATATCGCCTTATTAAAAGCGAAAAAGGCGGATCGAGCTGGTAACTTGATTTATGAAAAATCTGCCCGCAATTTTAATCCAGTTATGGCCTTAGCTGCTGATCTTGTCATTGTAGAAGTTGACGAATTAGTAGAGAATGGGAAAATTGATCCTGATGAAGTGATGACGCCGGGCGTACTTGTAGATCAAATCATATGTATAGGAGGCAGTAAATAATGAACGCAAAAGAGATAATTGCTAGAAGAGTAGCACTAGAAATGCAGGATGGAGATGTTGTAAATCTAGGGATTGGCTTACCTACAATGGTAGCAAATTACTTGCCTGAAGGCATCAGTGTGATCCTACAGTCGGAGAATGGTTTTGTTGGTCTGTGCAGCGTGGGAGCAACTCCTGACGATAATCTGGTCAATGCAGGTGGGCAACATTGTGGTATTCAGCTTGGCGGTGCTACTTTTGATAGTGCAATGTCCTTTTCTTTAATCCGTGGCGGACATGTTGATGTCACTGTACTGGGTGGATTACAGGTAGATCAATATGGCAATTTGGCGAACTGGATGGTGCCAGGAAAAATGGTTCCTGGTATGGGAGGGGCTATGGATTTAGTGACGGGTGCTAAAAAAGTGATTGTCGCTATGGAGCATTGTGCGAAAGATGGTACTGCTAAAATTTTAAAAGAGTGCACCTTGCCCCTTACTGGTAAGGGAAAAGTGAATGTTCTTGTGACGGAATTAGGTGTATTTCGCGTAGCGCCAGAAGGTCTTGTATTAGAAGAAATTGCTCCAGGGGTAGAGGTAGAAAATATCGTAGCCAAAACGGAAGCAACACTAATTATCAGTCCAGATCTTAAAACTATGCAGAACCTTACATAAAAAAAATGCAAAAAGGGGGAGAAAAATATGGTCAATGCAATCGCAAAATTTTTCACTAATATCGTAAATCGCTTTTTACCAGATCCGTTGGTTTTCGCTATCTTATTAACGATTCTTGTTTTTTTCTTAGGTATTACTATGACTCCCAAGAGCCCATTGGATATGGTTATGTTATGGGGGAATGGTTTTTGGAACTTGCTGGGATTTGCTATGCAGATGGCTTTAGTATTAGTTACGGGACATGCCTTAGCTAGCTCATCACCCGTTAAGAAGGGCATGACGAAACTAGCATCAATTGCAAAGACGCCAGCCCAGGGAGTTATGTTAGTGTCTTTTATGTCTGCTGTTGCTTGTGCCATTAATTGGGGTTTTGGATTGGTTGTTGGGGCTATGTTTGCCCGTGAAGTTGCCCGTCGTATTCCAAAATCTGATTATCGTTTGCTGATTGCATCAGCGTATATGGGATTTTTGACATGGCATGGTGGCTTATCTGCTTCGATTCCATTGGTGGCTGCTACCAAAGGCAATCCTATGGAAAAAATGGTTGGTCTCATTCCAATTTCTGAGACACTTTTTACTCCTTATAATATTTTTATTACCGTGGCGTTAATTATCATGCTGCCCTTTTTGACTCGTATGATGATGCCTAAGGAGAGTGAGGTGATTGCCGTTGATCCTGCTCTTTTACAAGATGAAGCAGCAGTTACCAGAGAATTAGGTGATAGTGCTACTTGGGCAGAAAAAATTGAAGAAAGCCGCTTATTAGCCCTTGTTGTCGGAGGTTTTGGGATTGTGTATTTAGGAATGTATTTTTCCCAAAAAGGCTTTGATCTTAATGTAAATACGGTCAATCTCATTTTCTTAACGGCTGGGATTTTACTACATAAAACACCTATGGCATATGCCAGGGCCATTACAATGGCAACCCGTGGTACCTCTGGTATTTTAATTCAATTTCCTTTTTATGCTGGGATTCAAATTATGATGGAGCACTCTGGTTTGGGAGGCATTATTACGAATTGGTTTGTGGATGTTGCCACCAAAGAAACCTTCCCTCTTATGGCTTTCTTTAGCTCAGCATTAGTTAATTTTGCAGTACCATCAGGCGGCGGACATTGGGTGATACAAGGGCCTTTTGTTATGCCAGCAGCTCAGGCGTTAGGCTCCGATTTGGGTAAGGCTGCTATGGCCATTGCCTATGGTGAAGCTTGGATGAATATGGCGCAACCATTTTGGGCACTGCCTGCACTAGCCATTGCTGGATTGGGTGTTAGAGATATTATGGGATATTGTGTAACAGCCTTGCTGTTCTCTGGAATTATCTTTATTGTGGGCTTACATTTCTTTTGAGTAATAGGGTCAGTGAGATTTTTCAATATATAAATGGAGGTATGATGATATGAAAGAAGTAGTCATTGTCAGTGCTGTACGTACTGCTGTAGGTAGTTTTAATGGTACCTTGGCACCTTTTACGGCAGTTGATTTAGGAGCAATTGTAATTAAAGAAGTAATTGCTCGTGGTGGTATCAGCGTAGACCAAGTTGAAGAAGTGATTTTCGGTAATGTATTACAAGCGGGTTTAGGGCAAAACCCCGCTCGTCAAGCAGCAGTTAAAGCGGGTATACCTGTTGAAACATCGGCTTATACAATAAATAAAGTATGTGGTTCTGGACTGAAATCCGTAAACTTAGCAGCACAAGCAATTATGACAGGTGATGCTGATATTGTAATAGCAGGCGGGATGGAAAGCATGACCAATGCTGCCTATGTACTCGATACTAAGGCGCGTTGGGGACTTCGTATGGGTAATGCAAAAGTTGTTGATTCAATGATTCAGGATGGTCTGTGGTGCGCATTTAATGATTATCATATGGGTATTACTGCTGAAAATGTTGCAGAAAAGTATGGTATTAGTCGTGAACAACAAGATCAATTAGCAGTAGAATCTCAGCAAAAAGCTGTTCAAGGAATTGCAGATGGTGTTTTTAAAGAAGAAATTGTACCAATTGTTATTAAGACGAAAAAAGGTGAAGTTATTTTTGATACAGATGAATTTCCTAGAGCAGGGACAACTGCTGAAAAATTAAGTGGGCTAAAACCTGCCTTTAAGAAAGAAGGAACAGTTACTGCTGGCAATGCTTCTGGCATTAATGATGGGGCAGCTGCCATCTTGCTTATGTCGGCTGATAAAGCGAAAGAATTAGGTATTACGCCTTTGGCTAGGATTCGCTCTTTTGGCTCGGGAGGTGTCGATCCAAGCATTATGGGTATGGGACCTGTATCGGCTACTCGTAAGGCACTGGCTAAGGCTGGTTTAACAGTAGCAGATCTTGATTTAGTCGAAGCCAACGAAGCTTTTGCAGCTCAGTTCTTGGCTGTAGGTCAAGAACTCGGTTTTGCTAAGGAAAAGGTGAATATCCATGGTGGGGCGATCGCCATTGGACATCCTATAGGGGCTAGTGGAGCTCGTATTTTGGTAACACTCTTACACGGAATGAAGCAAAAAGATGCAAAAGTGGGCTTGGCAACCTTATGTATTGGTGGTGGGCAAGGCGTAGCAACAATTGTAGAGTTAGTATAGGAAATAGGTTTTGCATAGATGGACTTGGTACAGCCGATACCAAGTCCATCTGTTTGTTATACAGGTGCTGTCCATGAGCCCTGCCATTTGAAATATCAAAATTTAGGTGGAATCCTGTTGGAAAATAATATCCTTTAATTGACAAAATTAATACGTATGCGTATAATAATATTAATGATTATTAATATACGTACTAAAGGAGAAATTTATGCTAAGTATTAATGATTCCATTGGCTATATCATCAGCACCACTGGCAGAAAGCTAAACCAATATTTCAGTTTAAGGTTTCAGTCGTTTGATATTACTTCGGAACAGTGGTCAGTATTAAATAAATTAGCGGAGCGAGATGGAATTTCCCAACGGGAGTTGGCAGAGCATACAGAGAAAGACTCAAATAATATTACAAAAATATTAGATCAATTAGAACGAAAAGGGTGGGTAAAAAGAATCGCGAATCCACAAGACCGACGCTCTTTTTTAGTGTATGTTACTGATGATGGGCTACTGTTAATTAAACAATTGGCACCTCTAGATGAAGAATTATTAAACGATGTATGTGCTTCACTATCTGCAGATGAAATTGCGTTATTACGCAAATTTCTTTTTCAGATAAATACAAATATAAACAGTAAGTCATAGTCGATCCATAGTAAATAAATAGTAAGGAAAGAGGGTTATTATTATGACAACAACGTATCAAAATGACAATGCATTGAATGGTATTATCGGCAAGCATTTTATCTACACGTATGACAATGGCTGGCAATATGAAATTTATGTTAAAAATGCAGATACTTTTGACTATCGTATTCATAGCGGCATGGTAGGCGGTCGGTGGGTAACGGATCAGAAAGCATTCATTGTCGCTATCTCGGACAATGTTTTCAAAATTTCTTGGGACGAGCCTACAGGAACAACGGTCAGTTTGTCCATCAACACAACCGCGCGTCACTTGCACGGTGTGATTTTCTTTCCGCGATGGGTTGCCGAAGCACCAGAAAAGACTGTTTGCTACCAAAACGAGCACTTGGATCTCATGAAACAATATCGGGATGCAGGTCCGACGTATCCAAAACTGGTGATTGATGAGTTTGCAACTATTACATTTGCTGAAGACTGTGGTGCGAATCGCGATGACGTGATTAATTGCCCACCCAGCGAACTACCGGCCCAATATGCCAGCCGTCGTAGTTGGAATTTATAGGAGGGTTACGATGAAAATGAAAAGTATGTACTCTATTTTATTATTAATTGCTACTCTGTTTATTTCTTGTAATACAATTGCATCGGCTTCTTCTCGTGACAGTCAGGAGTTGGAGGTTTCCCTTACTAGAAATCCTGTAAAATTAATTTCAAATGTTGTTTTTTCCCAACCATCCATGCGTGGATTTGATAATGTTCCTCTAAAAATGGATATTTTACAACCAGCTAGCAAAAAAGCGATACCGGCGGTTGTATTTGTTACTGGTGGAGGCTTTATCAATGCCAATAAGGATAATTACCTCCAGCAAAGAATGGATATTGCCAATGCTGGGTATGTTGTGGCTAGTATTGAATATCGAGTTGCCCCTACCAGCACATTTCCAGCACCGCTTGAAGATGTAAAATCGGCCGTTCGCTACCTGCGAGCGAATGCCGCGAAATTTGGCATTGATCCTCAGCGCATTGCGGTAATGGGAGGATCTGCAGGAGGATATCTTGCCGCATTTACGGGAGTAACAAACGGCATTAAAAAGTTTGATCAAGGAGAACATCTTGATCAGAGCAGTGATGTACAAGCAGTCATCGATCAATATGGTTTATCTGACTTAACTAAGGTAGCTGATGGCTTTCCGCAAGAAATACAAGACAGACATAAATCACCTGGAGCAACAGAAGCCTTGTGGGTAAATGGGTCTTCCGTATTTGGTGAACTAGGTTCAATTAATGATGTTCCAGAAAAAGCGGCAGCAGCCAATCCGATTACATATATTACGAAAGATGCTCCTCCTTTCTTACTGATGCATGGAAACCAAGATACTGTTGTATCACCAAAACAAACCGAAATTTTGCACGAAGCTTTAATTAGTAAAGGGGTGGATTCCACTCGATATATTGTAAAAGGTGCCGCCCATGGCGGGCCATATTGGCTTCAACCTGAGGTTATGAATATTGTTATTGATTTCCTAGACAAACATTTAAAATAAGAATTTGATAAAGTGATTATAAAAAAATGAAGGATGTTTCACAAGGTGAAACATCCTTCATTTTTGCGATATATTTTAATAATTCCCTTAGTCTAAAACGAAGCGCTAATTCTTCGTGTTAATCGTGTTTTTCGTCATTGCTTTGATCCAGTCCATATGGAATACAACATGAAGTATAACTAAAACGGTAAGGGCATAACTTGCCCATTCATGCAAAGATTTGACGTTTATGGCCCTTAGAAATGGCATTAAAGCAGGTGGTTTTATTGATAGAGCAATTCCTGTCATGATGCTCACGACTCCCAATAAGAGTAAGGCGATATCTAAATAATAATTTTTTTTAGGTTTTACTAACATAAGTTGATCCTCCGATTTGTTTTAATTCATGCTAATTATAATCGCTGAATGTGACAGGTATGTTACGATTTTCTTTACGGAAATAAAAAAAGTTTATATAAATTAGAAAATCAGAAAGAGATGGACTTGGTACTTTTAAACCAAGTCCATCTCTTTTTATGCAGATAAAAAAATGTACAGATGCATGGTTAAACGAGTTTACTGCGTTTTTAATAAATCAAGAGATACAATTGGATGATAAGGGGTGCTTGTTTCTACCATCTCAATGAATTTATCCAGGGCGCTGGTCATTAAAGCAGCCCTATGCCGAATCAAGAATGTTTTTGCGGAACTATATTGCTTAGGAATTGAAAAGGATCGTAGAAGCCCAAGCTTTTCATGTTTTTCAATGGCAGATTGAGGGACGAAAGACGCGCCTAGGCCTGCTATTACACCACTAATAATGGCATCCAGATTATTGAATTCCATAAATCGTAGATTGTTAATCGCGTTTGCTTTAAGCCAACTTTCAAGTTGGTCTCGATTGGGACATCCTACAGTGCTCATGAGAAAGGGTTTGGAATAAATTGTTTTCATATCAAGATCCTCAGGACTGGTAATCAATACGAGGGTTTCTTCAGATACGAGCTCTTCTACAATATTGTCGTCTTTGACAGATGCTTTAACAAAGGCACCGTCTAGTTGAAAATGTAGTATCTTATGCACAAGTTCGTCTGTTGAACCTGTTGTGAGTGACAGATCAACCTTGGGATACGCTTTGTGATACTGAGCTAAAACTTGTGGAAGATTGAGTGTGGAAACCGTTTGGTTAGCGCCGATGGATAAGCGTCCACTAGGTTCAAGCGAATCATTCATTGCTTTTTTCGCTTCGTCAAGTAAGTGGAGAATTTGTTCGGCGTAACACAACAGTTTTTCACCTGTTGGAGTTAATACCATGCCTCGTTGACGATAAAATAGCTGTGTTTTTAACTCCGTTTCTAGTTGTTGCACCCTCGCAGTCACATTTGACTGAACATAGCCTAGAGCTTGTGCCGCTTTTGTAATGCTGCCTTCCTGGGCCACTGCCCGGAAAATGCGCAGTTCATTGCTCTCCATGTGAAGTCCTCCTCTTATCTATCATTAAAAACGAATCATTGAATCATATTCCTTCATTTTACATGATAGTTAATCTCCTGTAAACTAGGCGTAGGCAATAAGTTGAAGGAATGCAGTGAGCAAACCCTTTGCTCACTCTCAGAATAAGAGGAGGATTTTATATGACAACTGTATGGCCACGAAAGTGGATTGTTTTGGCCGTTGTGACGTTAGTTTCATTTATTACTAACGTGGATGCCACGATCGTTATTATCGGATTACCAAGTATGGTAGAAGGATTGCATATTACGATGGTAACAGGACTATGGATTATTACGTCCTATATTATTACTAGCACTATATTTTTACTCCCCGCAGGAAGGTGGGCCGATATGGTAGGAACGAAACCTATTTTCATTTTGGGACTTGGGATTTTCACAATTGCTACAGTGCTATGTGGCATCGCCAACTCAGGAACTTCGCTAATAATTTTTAGATTTATTCAAGGAGCTGGCGCTGCCTTGGCTCTAGCAACAGCGACACCCATCATTGTGCGGACATTTCCGCCTCATCAACTTGGCTTGGCAGTGGGAATCAACTCTACTTCCTGGGTCATTGGATCCATCGCAGGTCCAGTGGTTGGTGGAGCACTAATCAGCCAATATGGATGGCCAGCTATATTTTTCGTAACCGTGCCCTTTGGGGTGATTGGCATGATCGCTGCTTGGTTCGTTCTCGAAGGCACAAGTGCTCCTGTAAAGTCAAAGACGGACTGGATGGGTATGGCGACTTTCGGTATTGGATTGGTCGCACTATTAATCGCCCTTTCCGAGGGACAGGCATGGGGCTGGGGTTCGGCAGCAACTCTTGGCTTGTTTCTAACAACGTTGGTGGCTTGGATTGCCTTTGTCATCACTGAACTACGGGTAACGCATCCAATGTTCAATTTTAGCCTATTATCCAATATACATTACTCAGCGGGATTGGGGATTACGCTAAATTATTGCATTGGCTACTTTGGTATCACTTTTCTTTTAACCCTTTATCTTCAGGGAGCACTACATCTAAGTCCTCTACAGTCAGGAATGCTGCTGATCCCGTTATCAGCGCCACAGCTTATTATGGGTCCCTTAGGCGGTGTACTTGCCGATCGTTTTGGCCCAGTGCGCATGATGATGATCGGCATTATCTTTCTCTCAGGTGGTTTATTTCTCTTGGGGAACCTAGGAGTGCAATTGTCCATGGCTGCAGTAGTGGTACCACTAATTATTATTTCCATTTCCAATGGAATTGCTTGGCCATCCCTGGCAAAGACCGTCCTTTCGGCTGCACCAAGAGAACACTCCGGATCCGCTTCAGGGATGTTTTACACCATCTATTATGTGGGTAGTGCGTTGAGCCAAACCTTGGCGTTGGCGGCAGTGGAATTCAGTGTGGCCCCAGACATCATTTCTCAGGCATTGATGGGAGGTTTGGAGGCGCAGGATCAAAATATAAAAACTAGTTTGGTTCATTCTATCGATAATAGTTTCTTATTTTTCATCCTCTTTTTCGCTCTCGCACTGCTACTTATCTTATTACTACGTCGTACACGTAGCGAAATAGTAGAAATCTAGAAGGCAATTTTAAAAATACTCTCCTGCAAACTAGTTTAGTTTGCAGGAGTTTGCATTTGTAATGGTAAATGAAATAGAAAGATAAGAATGTTTTCGAAAAGATAAATCAAGAAATATAGGAAATAATGGGACGGAGATATTGATGTTAACCTATATTCATCATTCTGATACAGTAATTGTCATTCTACATGAAATTTATGGACTTGACGAACATATTATGGATGTATGCGAAAGATTTTCAAAATATGAGATGGATGTTATTGCTCCTAATTTGATGAATGGCAGAGAGCCATTTAGTTATGACCAAGAAACGACGGCTTATCATTATTTTATGAATACTGTTGGTTTTGAAAGTGCATTTAAGCAGGCAAAAGAGGTTCTACATAATGTACGACATAAGTATAAAAAGGTGTATGTGTTGGGGTATAGTGTAGGAGCGACACTTGCTTGGTTGTGTAGTCAAACTGGTTTGTGTGATGTAAGTATCGGATTTTATGGTTCGAGAATACGAGACTATCTTGAGATCAAGCCGAAATGCCCTGTCCTATTGTTTTTTCCTAGTGAAGAAAAATCGTTTGATGTGGATGAATTGATTTCACGGTTAAATAACGTTAGTAATATACAAGTAGAGAAACTACCTGGTGAGCATGGATTTGCTAACCGGTTTTCGCGAAATTATAATGAACAATCGTCAAGTAAAGCTTATAAGGAAATACAATCATGTATTAAAGAAGCGTCCATTTTAGATTACAAAGGAGAAATATAAAATGGTAAATGAGCAACCCATCGCTATCCTGAACGGTGCAATCATTACAGCAGATGGAGAATATTCCTGTCGCACAATCAGCCTAGAAGAATGCAAAAAACTGATTCAGTGCGCACCAAAAATTATTTCTGCCGTAGGGCACAAAGCAACAGCAGAAGTAATAAGTGACCTTCTGGAAACAGAAGTGGCTTTAAATCGAATTGACTTCCATCAAGAAGCGGGGCAACAGGCACTGGTGTTCAAGCTCAACACTCGGCCCCCAGAGGGTATCATCCTCACTCGTGATGAAATTGAGGAATTTGGATACCAATTTCAGTTACTATCCAGGCTTTCCTAGAGGCTTACATAATAATAGAAATAGAAAAGGAAGATATCTATAATAATCTACCGGATAATTAGATTATTATGGGTATCTTCCTTTTTGATGTAACATATTACTGAATATGGGGTGGTTATAGGTTAAAAAGGAGGATACGATTTTCATGATAAAGTACGTAATATTTGACTTTAATGGTACTTTGGTTGATTCACTGCATGTTGTTATCGAAGTGTATAATCGGCTTGCTGGGGAGTATAAGTCAAATCAGATAGAGCAAAAGGATATTGCCTATCTAAAAGGATTATCGATTATGGAGAGAGCTAAGTTTCTTGATTTAAAATTATATAAACTCCCACTTCTAGCCATCGATATTTACAAACTATATAAACACTCCATAAAGGATCTTATTTTGTTTGCTGGAGTTAAGGAACTATTGGAAGAATTAAACGCCAGTGGTTTGCAACTGGCAATTGTATCAACAAATGCGGAGCAAAATATAAGAGAATGTCTTGAGCGTAACCAGATTGGCTTTATTAGTGAAATTATTTGTTCAAACAATATGTTTGGCAAGAATGAAGATATTAAAAGATTTATGAAAAAACACGACCTGAAAGATTCCGAAGTGATTTATGTAGGGGACGAAGCAAGAGACATTATTGCGGGCAAAAAAAGTGGTGTCAAGGTAATCTGGGTAAGTTGGGGATTTGATCATATTGATAATGCGAAAAAGGAAGATCCAAACTATATCGTGAATAAACCAGATGAAATTTTAAGTATTTGCCAGTCGATTTAAATAATAATTAAATAGAGAAGATACCCATAATCAACCTTATTAGTAGATTATGGGTATCTTCTTTTTGGTTCTGGTATCAGAATTTATAAGTTTCTAGTTAAAAAGATTGAACCACAAAGACACAATGCCGCTATCGCGGCACACAAAGAAGATGGGAATGAAATGGATAGAACCCCTTTGTGACCTTTGTGTCTTTGTGGTTCAAAAAGGACGCGTAGCGTTTTTCTTAATTCGATGAATTATTAATAGCAGAATCCAGCTGTTTTGTCATAATTTGGTCATGGTTTTATTCTATACTATACAAGAAAGAAAATCGGATACATACAAAACGTATTGAACTTTCCAAAGATAAATTATTTTGAGGTGGCTACATGATAAAAAAAGTTACGTTACTATTTACATTATTGACTCTCGTTACTGCTCAAGCTTTGGCAGCTTCTCCCCTTGAGCGAGAAATAAAAAATGATTTGCAAAAGTTTGATGGCCGAGTTGGCGTCTTTGCTCAAAATTTGAAAACTGGACGGACGATTGAATTTAACAAGGACGATATATTTCCCTCGGCTTCAACCAGCAAATTAGTGGTTGCCTTAGCGACCTATAAATATTTGTATCCTCAGGCCGATTCAGCCAAGGCCAGTCAATATGATCAGCAAATTCAGCTGATGATGACGGTTAGTGACAACAATTCATTTGATGAATTGTTAAATGAGATGGACACTGACCACAAGGATGTTTTGAGTCAGACTGTCAAGAATCTTGAGCTTCGCAAAACCCAAATTCATAATGAAGATGCTTTTAAGAAATATCAATACCATAGTGTAACAACACCCTACGAAATGGGGAAAGTATTTGAGAAGATCTATAACGACAAGTACCTGAATAAGGGCAAAAGTGAGCAGATGAAATACGAGTTGGCGAATACGATTTATAATGACGAAATCCCCCGCTACATGTTGACTCCAGTATTTCATAAAGTAGGTGAGCTGGATGAGATACTTTGCGATGTAGGGGTAATCCAGGATGGTCATGATCCGATCCTGATCAGCTTTTTTACGGCGACTGGGGATCATACCTATTCCAGCAATTTTATTGCTAGCGAATCAGCAAAGCTTTATAACGCCCTGAGGAGAAAATAGTAGCAAGTTAGACTGTGATGAAACGAATGTTTCAACACAGTTCTTTCCTATTACTCTAGCCACCCGTTGACAATTATCGGGCGGGAGGATTCGGTGTAGGCTCTAAGGAAAGATTTGGACCATGCAAGGGAGGGCTCTAATTGGATCGTGATAACACCCATTTGCTTACCTTTATAGTAGCGATTAATTTTGGACTGGTGGTACTTGTAATCATAGAGCTCTTAGTTGATGTTATTAAGACTTGAATTTGAATAGAAAGGCGTGAATGAGAATTTATGAAACCGCTTGATGAATTGATTAATAATCAAGATTCTGCATGGCCTCTTATACAAAACTGGCTTTCAAAAGCAAGGAATAAGGTGGAAGTTCTTCCGGTGAATAAAGAGCAAGCTGAAACAGTTCTATGCGATTTGCAGGTTACGACTCGCTCCTCATTAGGTACAGTCGCTTATCATACAGGTGGGATATTATTTGATAATGGTTGGTTGCGTTTCTTGGGCTCAGGGCATAACTTGCTGCCTAGAAACTTATCAACATGGAATCAATTTGATACCCAAAGAAAAGCAAGAAAATTAGATGGCGGTTTGCTCATTGCAGACGATGTAGTAGGCGGATTCTTTGCTTTAAATCGTGGATTATTTGAAGGGAAAATAGGAGATGTATTTTATCTTGCTCCCGATACACTGGAATGGGAGTGGCTAGAAATGGGATATTCTGAGTTTTTGTATTGGGCTTGCACAGGAAAGTTAGAACAGTTTTATGAGACCTTTCGATGGAATCGTTGGGAAGAAGGAGTCAAAAAAACCAATGGCAATCATGGAATACAAATATATCCTCATATATGGACGAGAGGCGAAGAGGTAATTAACCCAGCGAGGTCAATCGTACCGATAGAAGAACTTTGGAACTTAAATATGATGTATCGGGAAAAGTTCGGTTGCTGTTCCTATTAATAATGATTACTTTAGCAGATTTATATAACTAGATAGAAATAATCTTGGCGATTAGTTGGCGATTACTTGGCAATTAGTTGGCGATTACATGGCGATTACAGATATTAAAAATTCCCGTTTAGTATAAATTTAAACCTCCCTTTAAGTACAGAAATGATTACGTAGGCATCGTTTTTGGTGCTAATTTTGATAAATCCAGTATTCTTGGTTATTTATGGAGAACTTAAAGGAGCTCCTACGATTTAAAAAGCTCCTTTAAACATGGAATGTGAAGTTGTAGATGGAATCGACATGCCTAATCATGATGACTAAACAATAGACCAATCCATAAAGGAGATATGTATTATGGACAAGGAGCTATCAGTTTGGCAAGGCCTTCTAATTAGTTCAATAATAACGCCTATTTGTCTACACTTACAGTATCCATTGAATCTTATGGCTATGCTTCTTGCAATTTTGGTGTTTTTCGTATACGTCATTACAGACAGAAAAAAATATAACATAATTAATTTTGCTGGAATGTATAGTATTATTATTGGCTCCATAGTAGGTGTAATGATGATTACGGGTAAGCTAGATGATTTTTCTGTATTTGCTCAGCTTTTAGCGAGTATGGGTATGATTTTTCTAGGTATCATCTTAATAGGGGTAGGTAATCACATCACGAATCCGGAAAGAGTTCCTAAGAAAACACTGTATTTTGGAACGGCCTTTTTCTGTTTTATCTTGGGAATCTATTGGCTTTTATTCGAACTACTTGAGTAGATTTATATAACTAGATAGAATAAACTTGGCGATTGGTTGGCGATTACTTGGCATTTAGTTGGTGATTAAAGATAAAAGAAACTCTCGCTTAGTATTAAAGTTATGAGGGATAGGTTAATTGTCCCGAAGAGGAAAGCCTAAAACAGAACCCTATCTTGGTAAAACAATGTATATTGTAAAATTTTAGCAGGATTTAGCATTTAATAAAGAGAAGATACCCATAATCTACTTGGATACTAGATTATGGGTATCTTCTCTTTTAGATTTGACATAGTAGTGAAAATTGAAAGATATATGGATGGTGACAAAGCATAAAACTACTATTTATATGCAGTAGAAACAAATGGCGAAGCTTAACAGCCGAGAAAATATTTCATGGTGTTAATGGCCATGAAGTGAGGTCGGTAGGGACTGAGGACAAGGCTCGTATTAAGGTAACAAGAGGGCATATTGGCTGGGCGGACTTCATTTTTGTAATGGAAAAGAAACATATAAGACGACTTAGAGAAAACTTCAGTGATATACTCCCAAACAAAAAAGTTGTATGCCTCAATATACCAGATGAATATCAATTTATGGATCAAGAGCTAATTGATATTCTTATATCCACCGTATCAGAACATATTGAGATTCCAATGACGTTAGATGAGTAGGACTTCTTTAAAGAAGGATGATCTTTAGTAGTATATCTAAAAGATGGTGATCTGAGTCTACTTGAAACATGGTGCCTGTCCCCATGTTTCTTACATGGTGTTAATGGCTATGAGGTGAGGTCGGCAGGGACTGAGGACAAAGCCCGTATCAAAGTAACAAGAGGGCATATTGGCTGGGCAGACTTCATCTTTGTAATGGAAAAGAAACATATAAGACGGCTTAGAGAAAGTTTCAGTGATATGCTCCCAAACAAAAAAGTTGTATGTCTCAATATACCAGATGAATATCAATTTATGGATCAAGAGCTAATTGATATCCTTATATCTACCGTATCAGAACATATTGAGATTCGAATGACGTTAGACGAATAAGGCTTCATTAGGGAAGGATGATCTGTACTAGTAGTAGCTAAAAGATAATAAAAGATGGTGAATGAAACCGTTTTGTTATGTTGAAATTACAGTTCCCAAAATTGATTAAAAAGGGATGGAATGTATTTATGAATGATTTTGGATATCCCCAAATCTGTGATTTATGCAAGGACGTTGATGAATGTAATTTAGAAGTTGTTCATCCCTTTTACGAAAAACGAGTAGAAAGTAATATACGCCTAATGCTCATAGGGCAAGATCCAACTATTTTTAAAGGCAGAAATAAAGTTAAGACGGTTTTAATGCTTGATAAAGAAAATGGACAAATTTCAAGATGGCTGAGAAATATATTTGATGATCAATTTGACCAAGTTTCTATTTATGCGACAAATATTGTTAAGTGTACGTTTAAAGTTCCACCATCTAAGACGCTAGAGGGAGGGTTTAAGTATTTAACTCCCTTCTTTAAAAATTGTAAGAAGTATGTAGTTGAGGAAATTGGATTGTACAAGCCTCATTTAGTAATGACGTTAGGTGAATCAACTCACAAGTTGTTTAGAACTGTTCTTGATCAGAACAATGTTCCTCAGAAGATGCAACAAGCATTTTCGGGAAATTTAATAAGAGCTTCTGTCCAGGGAGTATCCTTTGATTACACACCTTGCCTACATATAAAAACCTTTAGGGTAGCTGATATCTATGGTGATGCCGTAAAAAGTTTTAAGAGTGGTATAAATTCTTATTTTAAATAATCGATTTTGAAAGATGGATAAATTATTTTCAGTTATTATATGAGATATCAATAGAAATTTCAAATACTAGATTATCTCATGATGTTAAAGGGTCGAAATATGGTAATAAGTTATATGTGTAGATCTTACAATGGAAGAGTTAGAGACGATGAAATAATTTATATTCTTTTCTAAGCCAGTATTAGATTTAACGGTAAACGTTATAGGTTTTGTTTTTGAAGATATCTAAAGGATGTGCGTGTATGATTCAAGATGTTAGCAAAGAGAAAATTATTGAAGTATTACAATTTTTTGATACTACATTGAGGAATACAAAAGAGTGGGTAAATTGGGATGAACATGCAAATCACAAATATGCGATTTCTTATGAGGGAGTCCTATATCCAGTAAAGGAGATTGTATCAAGAGCCACAGGGACACCCAAAAATAAATTTTATGGTGGCTACGAAGCAAATTCTTATCTAGAAAGGCGAGAGTTCTCGATTGTAAAATTACATGATAAGCTTAGTCAAGAGGAGCCAGATTCTATTCAACAAGCGCTGGAAATTATTTTAGCTAACTACGGGGAAGCCAAAAGAGAAACATTAAATTATTTGAGTCCAGTTTGCATTGCTATTGAGCAAGTGAAAAAGGGAATACAACAAAGTGATATGTTGAAAAAGTATCCAAATATAGAAGTTGAATGGTCGGTTGGCAAGGGTACTTGGGCCAATATTCCTTGGTTAGCAATGTTGGATAAAAATAAGACATCGATGAAAAAAGGGATTTATTTTGTCATCTTATTCTGCAAAGATATGAGTGGCTTTTACTGTACCTATAATCAAGGTATTACAAATCCTGTAGCGCAATTGGGTAAAAAAGAAGGACATTTATTTCTTGCTAAAAATGCAGAAATACTTCGTGAAGAGCTTGACTCATTAAAAGAGAGAGGTTATTCATTAGATAGTGACATTGATTTAAAGTCGGATTCTGGTATTGGCTCCAACTATAATATATCTACCATTGCCCATAAATTTTATGCAGCTGGTAGTGTACCTGAGGATTCAGATATATTAAAAGACATTGATGTGGTATTACATGCATATCAATCTCAACCAGCAATGAATACAGAAAATAATATAAAAGAGCCGATAGAAATTATAGAAGAGTTAAAACAATGCGAATATAACACCATCCTTTACGGTCCTCCAGGAACAGGAAAAACATATAGTGTTATTGATCGATGTTTAGAGATTATGGATAGTACCCAATATGAGCTTTTGATTGATAATCCTAGTAAGAGAAATGAAGCTATGGCAGAGTTTAAACGATTAGTAAACAATGGCAGAGTTGCTTTTTGCACTTTTCACCAATCTTACGGATATGAGGAGTTTGTGGAAGGATTACGTAGTGGTGCAAATGGGGGATTTATACCAACCCCAGGAATCTTTCGCCAAATTTGTGATTCGGCGGTGGCAAGTACAACCGAGCTGGTTACTGGTTATAATTTTGATGAGAATAAAATAGATTTTTGCAAAATGTCATTAGGTAATACATTAGATGGTGAAGAAGATATATATGAATATTGTTTGGATAACAATGTGATTGCGCTAGGCTGGGGTAGTGATATTGATTATAAGGGTTGCTCTGATAAACAATTAGTTGAACAACGGTATAAAGCAAAATATAACAATAATAATGAAACTTTTAATATTACTGCTATTGATCGATTTAAGAATCAGTTTAAGATAGGCGATATGGTGTTTATATCTCATGGAAACCATAATTTGAAAGCTATCGCAAGAATAACGGGCGAATATTTCTATGATCCCAATACTAGTATAGGGTACAACCATTTTCGATCGGTCGAGTGGCTATATATAAGTAAGGATGCCATGATTCCTGTGAAGCAAATTTTGAAAGATAAGGTTTTTTCACAACAGACCATTTATATGCACAACAAGGTAGATATAAACTTCGAAAATTTGAGAAGTTATATTTCAGATATAAAAGAGCAACTACCGAAAAAATTTATCCTGATAATTGATGAAATTAACCGGGGTAATATATCAAAAATTTTTGGTGAACTGATTACATTGATTGAGCCGGACAAGCGCTTGGGAGCAAGGAATGAAATTACGGTGACATTACCATATTCAGGGGATACCTTCGGTGTTCCGCAGAATCTTTATATTTTAGGTACGATGAACACAGCAGATCGTTCCATAGCATTGCTTGATACCGCCTTACGTCGTCGCTTTTGCTTTAAGGAGCTTTTGACGGATTATTCATTGCTATCGGATGACATTGACGGCATAGATGTAAGGCAAATGCTACGAACACTCAATGAGAGAATTGAATTTTTATATGATCGGGATCATATGATCGGTCATGCTTACTTTATTGGTGCTAAGACCATATATGACCTTATCGAAGTAATGAAATACAAGGTCATTCCATTACTACAAGAGTATTTTTATGAAGACTGGGAAAAGATTGAACTAATTTTTGATGGGGCAGCAATAGAAGAAGATGATAGCTATTTTTTAGTTAAAGAAGAGTTAAATTCGGATAAGATCTTTGGTAAGGCATTTGGTAGGGAAGAACAGAAGAAAGTTCGTTTCCGTGTAATAGAAAATCCTTCAGTAAAAGCATTTCAACGAATTTATGGAGATGTATCAAATGGCTAACAGGAAGGCTGGTAGTATAAAAACAATAATTGTACAAGAATGCTACCAGGAAATCCCTATATGTGATAATGATCCACATGCTTTAACGAATCGAGAAGCGAATGAAATGGCTAGCTATATTAAACAAAGTAATTTAGATAATTGCAATTTTGTTTGGGGTCGACAAAGTTTGAGAATTATTAACTATGTAGGATATATTCGATTATCGACAGTCGCGATTGAAATCTTACCTAAGACAGGTACTGCCACTGGTGAGCATAGTAGAAAAGTCTTACTGGATATGCTTTACCATAGTCGATACTGTGAGGTAGACTACTCTGCAATTAGTGAACTAAAGGACGTTAAGCATAACTTATTTGAGATTTTTGGCTATTTATTTGCAGAAAATCTTAAGAAAGAGTTGCTTAGAGGTGCAGCTGCTTCATATATGTTGGTAGAAAATAATTTGACTGTACTAAAAGGGCGCTTACAGGTAAGTAAACAAATTAGTAATCTTTGTCGTGGTACTGGGAAAGCTTATTGCCAATATGATGAATTTACAATTGATAACGCTTTAAATCGAATCTTAAAATGGGCTGCGTTGTATTTAATTCATAAAGTTCGGAATGAGCGAACAGTGGCATTGCTAAAGTTTTGTTTGCTTCATTTTGATGAAGTGGATGGACGAGAAGTAAGTTCCGTACATCTGGATCGGGTAAAATTTGATAGAACGAATCAACGATTTTTAAACGCGTTTACATTGGCTAAAATGTTTTTGCTGGATCGTTCGCCAATTAGCTCAACTGGAACAAATCAGAACTTCGCATTGCTATTTAGCATGAGCGATCTCTTTGAGAAGTATATATCGGTAGTAATGAAGCGCTATATTGATTATCAGGTATATGCGCAACATGCCAAATACAAGTTGTTAGTAAATGAAAGAACGGAACGTGGAACATATTCTTTGCAGCCGGATCTTGTATTATGTGACAATGAATGTGAAAAGCTCATTGTGGATACAAAATGGAAGGCTATTAGTGATAGTTCTTTTCGTCATGGGGTTAAGCGAGAAGATTACTTTCAAATGTACGCATATCTGACACGATACTCTACGGTTGATACAGTAATATTACTCTATCCTCATAACAGTAATATTACTAGAGGGTCAGCACAGATGCTTGAGTCTTACTATTTAGAAGATCAACCATATAAGCGACTACGGGTATACACTGTTGATTATGAATGTATAGAAAAAACTGTAGAAGACCTAAAGAAAATTGTATCGGAAAATATGGCAAATATATATCTTTGAAATAAACCCGAGATTAATCTTGGTTTTTTCAAAATACAACGATCTAAAAATGGGCGTTGTATTTTTTTGTAAGAAAGTAAAAAACAAGGAATATCAATGATCGAAGGTGAAATATAAGATATCTAGTTCTTATGTACAAGAAAAGGGAAATGTGAGTATTACAAAGATAAATTTTGGCCGAATTTCCCATTAATACAACTTATTAGCGACGTTTAATGTAGAATGCTTGTTCCTTGGTTGATCATATCGTAAATAATGACTATCATAAATTGAGTTGGGATAAGATATGGACCTGTCCTCATATTTTATTTTAAGATAGGAGAAACGATGAAGACTGAAGCAGAAACACGAAAAGAACTAATTGATGCAAAACTATATACAGCAGGTTGGGATGTAAACAACCTTACCCAAGTTTCAAAAGAATTTGATATTTCAGTGCCCTTACCAGATGGAGTGCGAGAAGCGCGAACACCTTACGAAGGTCATCAATTCAGTGATTATGTTCTATTGGGGAGAGATGGAAAACCGCTGGCTGTTGTGGAAGCAAAAAAGAGTTCCAAAGATGCTGAGGTCGGTCGGGAACAGGCGAAACAGTATTGTTACAACATTCAAAAACAAAATGAAATTAAAAAAAACGGTGGAAAACTTCCTTTCTGCTTTTATACGAATGGTCTTGAAATTTACTTCTGGGACTTAGGGAATTACCCTCCTCGAAAGATATTAGGTTATCCAACACGAGATGATTTAGAGCGGTTTCAATATATTCGCGAACATAGAAAGCAACTTGCTGATGAACTAATCAATACAGAAATTGCTGGAAGAGATTATCAGATTCGAGCGATCCGTTCTGTAATGGAGGGAATTGAAAAGAAACAACGAAACTTCCTTCTAGTGATGGCCACAGGTACAGGTAAAACAAGAACATGTATTGCCCTTGTGGATGCACTCATGCGTGCAGGCCATGCACAAAGGGTGTTATTTCTGGTGGATAGGATTGCTTTACGGCAGCAGGGGCTAGAAGCTTTCAAAGAACATTTACCCAATGAACCTCGGTGGCCGAAAGACGGCGAAAAACTCATTGCAAAAGATCGTCGTATCTATATTTCAACCTACCCCACGATGCTCAATATTATCAGGGAAGAGGAAAACACCCTTTCACCTCACTTCTTTGATCTAATTGTAATTGATGAAAGCCATCGTTCCATATATAATACCTATGGAGAAGTACTTGACTATTTTAAAGCGATTAACCTCGGACTAACCGCAACTCCGACAGATATCATAGATCACAACACTTTCAAGCTTTTTAATTGCGATAATGGCCTTCCAACGTTTGCTTACACATATGAAGAAGCGGTGAATAATATACCGCCCTACTTGTGCAACTTTCAGGTGATGAAAATACATACCAAGTTTCAGGATGAGGGCATTAGCAAGCGAACAATCTCTCTGGAAGATCAAAAACGATTAATTCTTGAAGGCAAAGAGATAGAAGAGATTAATTTTGAAGGCTCCGATCTGGAGAAAACTGTTATCAACAAGGGAACAAATGCGCTCATTGTTAAAGAGTTCATGGAAGAGTCGATTAAAGATGCAAACGGTGTATTGCCTGGGAAGACGATATTCTTTTGTTCTTCCAAGTCTCATGCCCGGCGGATTGAAGAAATATTGGATTCTCTGTACCCTGAATACAACGGTGAACTAGCTAAGGTGCTTGTTTCAGAGGATTCAAGGGTCTATGGCAAGGGCGGTCTTCTAGATCAGTTTAAGAACAACGATATGCCGCGCATTGCTCTTAGTGTTGATATGTTGGATACCGGCATTGATATTAGAGAACTGGTGAATCTTGTTTTCGCGAAACCTGTCTATTCTTATACTAAGTTCTGGCAAATGATTGGCCGTGGTACGAGACTTTTAGAACCACATAAAATAAAACCATGGTGTACGATAAAAGATAGGTTCCTTATTTTGGATTGCTGGGATAACTTTGCATATTTTAAGCTCAATCCTAAAGGCAAGGAAGCAACAGTTCAAATTCCGCTCCCAGTGCGCTTTGTCGGCATCCGACTTGATAAAATTGAAAAGGCAATCGACACGCAAAATGACGCTATTGCCGTAAAAGAGATTAGTAAGCTCAGACTACAGATTCAGGAACTCCCGCAAAATTCGGTGCTGATTCAAGAGTCTGCCACAGAATTGCAAAAACTTGAAGATGAAAATTTCTGGACAAAATTGACTCATGAAAAAATTGAGTTTTTACGCACTACTATAAAACCGCTTTTTAGAACGGTTTCCCAAACCGATTTTAAGGCCATGCGATTTCAGAAAGATTTGCTTGAAGCATCCTTGGCGAAGCTGGCAGATGAAAAAGAAAAATTTGAAACCTTAAAGGATAATATTGTCGAGCTGATTGGTGAACTTCCCCTTTCAGTCAATATTGTTGCAAGAGAAGAGTCTATTATTAAGCTTGCTCAAACTAATCACTATTGGGTAAAGGCAACGGATGAAACGTTTGATGAACTTGCCGAAAAGTTATCTACATTAATGAAATATCGTGATGGTGATATTCAATCTTTAGGACCCGCTAAGTTTGACTTTGCCGATTTACTGAAAACAAAAGAAATGGTGGAGTTTGGGCCGGAACATTCAGCGGTGAGTGTTTCTAAGTATCGTGAAATGGTAGAAAAGCTCATTATGGAGCTTACAGAACGTAACCCGATTTTGCAGAAGATCAAAGAGGGCAGAGCGATTACCGAAGATGAGGCACAAGAACTTGCCACCATGTTACACGATGAGCATCCTCATATTACGGAGGATTTACTTAAAAATGTGTATAAAAATCGCAAAGCAAAGTTCATTCAGTTCATTAGGCATATCTTGGGCCTGGAAGTATTGGAAAGCTTCCCGGAAGCAGTCACTAGAGCATTTGAACAATTTATCCTTAGCCATACCAATCTAAGTTCCCGGCAACTGGATTTTTTAAATCTATTGAAAGAATTTATACTGGAAAAAGAGATTGTGCAAAAGCGAGACCTAATAGAATCACCTTTTACCGTATTACACCCACAGGGAATCCGTGGCTTGTTTACCCCTGCAGAAATTAACGAAATCTTAGAACTAACAAAAAAGGTGGCAGCATAACTTGTTACAAAATAACGCAGCACTTAAAAGTAAAATTAATCAACTATGGGATAAATTTTGGAGCGGTGGTATTTCCAACCCTCTCACAGCTATTGAACAGATTACCTATCTGCTATTTATGAAGCAACTGGATGATCTTGATCTGAAACGGATATCGGATGCTGAATTTACAGGTGAAAAGTATACCTCTAAATTTGATGGAGAGTTTACCCTGCCCGGCACCGATCAAAAGGTTGATAAACAGACTCTTCGTTGGAGTGATTTTAAACAAATGCCAGCCGAAGAGATGCTTTCTCATGTGCAGATGAAGGTATTCCCCTTCTTGAAAATGCTCAATGGAGATGAATCACCCTTTACCCATCACATGCAGAATGCGGTGTTTATTATCCCTAAGCCTGCCTTGCTGGTAGAAGCCATATCCACCATCGAAGAGATATTTGCGGAGATTGAAAAAGATGCTAACGCAGGCGGACAGGCATTTCAGGATATTCAGGGGGATGTCTATGAAATGCTTCTCTCTGAAATTGCCTCAGCAGGCAAAAATGGACAATTTAGAACGCCTAGGCATATCATTAAGCTCATTGCCGAGCTAGTAGAACCACAACTGGGCAACCAGATCGCTGATCCCGCCTGCGGAACGGGCGGTTTTTTACTTGGTGCTTATCAGTATATGGTGACCCAGCTTGATAAGAACAAGAAGAATCTTCAGCCTGACGAAGATGGTTTTATTCGTAATTCGGTGAGCGGTCTCTTGACTAAAAAGGTGAGTGATATTCTCAATGACAGCTTGTATGGTTACGATATCGATGTAACCATGGTGCGGCTTGGTCTGATGAACTTGATGATGCACGGCGTGGACACTCCCCACATTGATTACAAAGACACTTTGAGTAAAGGTTTTACCGAGTCCAACCAATATCAAATTATTATGGCCAATCCTCCATTTACCGGCAGTATCGACAAAGGCGACATTAATGAATCTCTTAAATTAGGAACTACCAAAACTGAACTTTTATTTGTGGAAAATATTTATAACTTACTTAAAATGGGTGGCACTGCCGGCGTAATTGTGCCTCAGGGTGTTTTATTTGGCAGTGGTAAAGCCTTTGTTGAAGCAAGAAAAATACTTGTTGAGAAGTGTGAGCTTAAAGCCGTTATCGCCATGCCCAGCGGGGTATTTAAACCCTATGCTGGAGTCAGCACCGCTATTTTAATTTTTACTAAGGGCGGGGAAACGGAGAGTGTCTGGTTTTATGATATGCAAAGTGACGGTTATAGCCTGGATGACAAGCGGGCAAAACTTGAGGGGTATGGAGATTTACAGGATATTGTAACCCAGTATAAAAAGCGGGATCAGCGGAAAGAAAGTGACCGTAAAGAGAAGTTTTTCTTTGTACCTAAAGATGAGATTGTTGCAGAAAACTATGATCTCTCGATGAGTAAGTATAAAGAGGATGTTTTTGAAGAGGTTGTATATGAGAAACCAAATATGATTCTTGCCAAGCTCAAGGCGATGGAGAACGAGATTAATCAGGAATTGGCTGAGTTTGAGGGGATGTTGGGATGAAATATACTTCTATTAATAAAGTTTTAACTGATAAAATATCTGGAGAATGGGGTGTAGAGCCAGAAGATGATTGTGGTGTAAAGATTATCCGAACTGCTAATTTTACGAATTTAGGTGTTATTGATTTTTCGAAAATTGTCTTTAGAAAGATTGAATCGAAAAAGATTGAACAAAAAAAACTTATTTCAGGTGATGTTATTGTTGAAAAATCTGGAGGTAGTCCAACACAACCGGTAGGTAGGGTAGTTTATTTTGAGAATCCGGATAATTCAATATATTTATGTAATAATTTCACGACAGTATTAAGAGCAAACAAATCCATTGTTTTTCCTAAGTATCTTTTCTATATACTTTTTTATAATCATTTGACAAGAAAAACACTTCGATTTCAAAACAAAACTACTGGAATAATTAATTTAAAGCTAGAAAATTATCTAAAAAGTGAAATACCACTTCCTCCCCTGGACGATCAAATCCGCATTGCCACCGTTCTCACCCGGGCGGAAAAGCTGATTGCCAAACGCAAGGAAAGCATCAAAGCGTTGGATGAACTATTGAAAAGCACTTTTCTGGAGATGTTTGGGGATCCAGTGCGTAATGAGAAGGGGTGGGAAGAAAAAGTAATATCAGATGTCTGTGATGAAATCGTTGATTGTGTTAATAAAACTGCGCCACAGTCAGCAATTGTAACGCCGTATATCATGATACGAACATCAAATATTAGAAATGGTAAGATATCTTTGGACGTTGTGAAGTATGTAGATGAAGCAACTTATGCAATTTGGACAAGGCGTTCTGTTCCCCGAAGTGGAGACATACTTTTTACAAGAGAAGCACCAATGGGAGAAGTTGGACTGCTTAATTCTAATGAAAAAGTTTTTTTGGGTCAAAGAGTTATGCAATATCGTTGTAATAATGCAAAAATAAAACCAATTTTTTTATTATATATTATGCAAACAGGATTTTTTAGTAAGCAAATAGAACGCCTCGGCAAGGGGTCAACAGTTAAGCATTTGACTGTGCCTGATTGTTTCAAGTTTATAATTCCGGTTCCACCTCTTACTCTCCAGAACCAATTCGCCGCTATCGTCAAAAAAATTGAATCTCTCAAAATAAAATACAACCAAAGCCTCACCGAACTGAAAAACCTCTACGGTTCCCTCAGTCAAAGGGCATTTAAGGGAGAATTGGATTTGAGCAAGGTTTCGCTGGAAAAAGCAAACCAAGTAATAGAACTTTCCGATGAAGGAATGGCTGCAGCAACTATGACTAATGAATTATCCGCATTAAAAAAATAATCAGAAGCCGAGTTAGAGATGATAAGGAAGACACAGCTTATATCCATCAGTGGAATGGTGCTGTGTCTTTTGCTATATCTAATCATTAGTAAGTTATAGTGTGCGGTTCATTTTTGTTGACGTCAACAAAATGATCGAGTTAAGCAAAAGTATACAACGAGAAATTGATGACATCTACCATGAAGAAAAGTTTGAAAAAAACGTCAAAATATGAGATACTGCTGTTACGTTTTACATGGTATACTTCAATCACTAAAAGTGAAAGAGTAGCAAAGATATAGCAATAGATGAAGCCAATATGGGGGAATGATTTTGAAAAAGTTTGCTTTTGTATCGGATTTTGATGGGACATTAACGGATCGAGATTTTTATCATATAGTTATTGATACCTATCTGCAGGAATGGGGCATGCAGTTTTATGAGGATTGGAAAAAGACGAAAAAGATTAATGTAGAGTTTCTAAATAAAATCCTAGGGGCGATAGGAAGAACTGAGGAAGAGATTCTGACTGAAATTCATCGTATACCGTTGGATGAGTATGCGGTTGATTTTATTCATAGAGTACAAAAGGCAGGCGGAGAATTTTATATCTTAAGCGCTGGGACAAGCTATTATATTGACCGGTTACTTGCGCACCGGCAGATTGAAGGTGTGAAGGTTATCTCCATGGACGGAGTATACAAAGATGGGGGTATCGAGATCACTCCAGATGAAAGAAGTCCTTATTTTTCTGAGATTTTTGGCATTAATAAAGCCAAAGTAGTAGAAGATTTGAAAAAGGAATTTGAGACAGTTTTTTTCGCTGGAGATAGCGAGCCAGATTTAGGAGCAGCTAAAGAAGCCGACGTTGCTTTTGCTAAAAAGGATCTAAAAGAACTGCTCAGTAAGGAACAACAAGAATTTGTCCCTTTTGAAAAGTTCAAAGAGGTTGAAAAGTATCTGGAAGATAGAGGATGGCTTGCATAATGGGTGCGTTGGCTTTACTCTGTCATCAGAGCAAAGAAAGAACTAAGTAATCTAAACACGGAAAATGCCCTTGATACTGTGAATTCAGGATCAAGGGCATTTTCCGCATAATCTTTTTACTCGAAAAACAATGTAGGGGCGAGAAGTCTAAACAATAAGATAGTGAACCATTATCTTAGATTTTTCTACAGATAAGATGGAAAGAGTATATTGTTTAGTAGTGTTAATTTATTTTTTACTGCGTTCCTTAAATTGAATATAGGATTCGATTTCCTTACGGTCTGCATCTGTAAGGCTATTAAGTCTTTGCAATAAATTTAGATTTTCATGTGATATTTCTGTTGTTTGTAATACAGGGCTAGTATCTAAGGAGTTTACTCTATCTAGAAGATAGTCTGCGCTAACACGAAAATAGTCAGCGATGACGACAATTGTCTCTAATGAGGGTTGCTTTTTACCTGATTCGTAATAAGCAATTGTACTTTGAGAAACGCTTAATAGCTTTCCTAGATCTTCTTGGGTCATATTATTATTTGTTCTTAGTTTTTGGAGGTTTTGTCCAAACTGCTTCATTACAATCACCTTCCTCAATACTATTATAATATGACTAAAAGTAATACTTTATAATTTATAACTAAACGTCATAAAAATATTGACATATGACTAAAAGAGATATTATAATAAAAATATAAATGACTTTTAGTTATAAAAGTAGGTGATAAAATTTGAAAAATAAACGGCTTATTCAGAAAAGAAGAGAATTGAAGCTTACTCAAAAACAAGTAGCACTCGCAATTGAGATATCGCAATCTATGCTCTCGTTGGCAGAGTCTGGAGATAGGACTTTGGATGATGCTAATAAAATCAAGCTTGCTAAATTTTATAGAGTAACTGTTGAGTGGCTTTTTTTTGAAGAATTTTATGACTAAAAGATATAATTGCGGAGTAAAAATTAAGCTAACTAAGGAGGTGATGAATTGTTTCCTATAAATCAAACCTGCCAAAAAAAGAAAGTAACAATCAGAAGTCCTTCCTTTTATAAGTTATCAGCCAGAAACTTTTCTAAATCCTATTACCTAGATTATACCAGTAATATTTGTAAAATTCTGCATTTTATCCCGAAATGAATGGAGGTATGTAAAGTGTCAAAAGTTGTTCTGATTGTTGGTGGAGGGAGAAGTCTGGGAGAATATCTGAGTAAGCATATGGCTAAGGAAGGCTATGAAGTAGCAGTTGCCGATGTAGTGTATGAAAATGCCCAGAGGGTGGTAACGGAGATACAAGGTAATGGAGGCAAAGGAATGGCCGTGGAGGTGAATGCTTGCATAGAGGCCGAGGTGCAAGACATGATACAAAAAGTCGTCGATGAATTAGGTAGCATCGACCTATTGATCTATAATGCGGGACTTGCTAAGAGTAATAAGATTACAGAATTCCAATTAGATGCTTTTACTTCTATGGTGGATGTCAATCTTAAGGGATTTTTCCTTTGCGCCAGGGAAGTAGCGAAGGTGATGATCGCCAAGAACAGGGAAGGCTCCATCATCGTCATTAATTCGAAATCAGGTAAGGTGGGCAGCAAACACAACAGTGGCTATTCGGCGTCCAAGTTTGCTGCCGTTGGTTTAACGCAAAGCCTAGCCTTGGATTTAGCGGAACATAACATTCGGGTGAATTCGATGATGCTTGGCAATCTTCTAGATTCTGATATGTTTGAAAGCTTGATTCCCCAATATGCATTGAAGCTAGGTGTGCCAGAGGCGGCAGTCAAGCAGGTGTATATTGATAAAGTACCTTTGAAGAGAGGTTGTACCTTTGAAGATGTAGCCAATGTGGTTACCTTCTATGCTTCGGAGAAAGCCAGTTATTTAACGGGGCAATCGGTCAATATTACTGGTGGACAAGTTATGCATTAAGGGCTTGGGGTGGGAGGTCTTACGATGGAGTATATGTGGACCGCAGCAGGAGTCTGGTTATTGCAAGGGGTTTTGGGGGTTTGGCAAACTAGGCATTTTAACCAAGGCTTCAAACAGCTAAGGAAAGAGGGGCGGGTAGTCGTCGGTAAGTCCAAAGGGCGAATGAGTGCTGGGGTGGTAGTGATGTTTTGTTTGGCTACAGATGGCAAGATCATCAGGGGGGAAAAGATGGCGGGGGTTACCAGTTTTGCTCGTCTAAAACCTTTCTCTGTTTTTAATCATTGGGATCTTCTAGAGCTTACCCCTAGTGCTTGTGGTGGATTAGATAACGCAACAAGAAAAGCCGTCTTACAGGCGGTGAAAAATTACCAGGAGTTCAGAAAATAGGAGAGTGAGGATATTTTATGGATGTGTTGATTTTTTTGGCAAAAGGTTTTATTGGTATGTTTAATGAGGGCGGCAAAGTGTTTGTCAGTATGTTGACGGGGATTGTACCGACGCTCATTACCTTGCTGGTGGCGATGAATGCATTGATCCGTTTTGTCGGTCAAGAGCGTATTGAAAAGTTAGCACATATGTGCGCTGGCAATCCCATTGCGCGGTATTTGATTTTACCCGTCGTCGGAACCTTTTTCTTTTGTAATCCGATGACGTTGTCCTTGGGGAAATTTATGCCGGAAAAATACAAACCCAGCTATTATGCAGCTAGTTCTTTTTCTTGTCATACCTTAAATGGTCTGTTTCCCCATGTAAATCCTGGTGAGCTATTTGTCTTTCTCGGCATTGCGGCGGGCATCACCCAGCTGGGTTTATCTACCGTTGATTTGGCAGTACGCTATTTTCTGGTGGGTGTTGTGACCAACTTCTTTCGCGGCTGGATCACGGACTATACCACCGCTTACGTGGAAAAACAGCAGGGCATTACATTGAGAAGGATAGTGAATACGGTACAATCTGGTATAAATGGTTAGGAGGGAATAGAAGCAATGAATCATTATCAATGTGTTAGGGTTTCAGCAGGAAAAGGTGGGTTTGGCGATCCCTTGGTACTGGTACCAAATGAGACAAAAAATAAGGTTGTCAATATTACTGGCGGCGTCATGTCATCCGTTGCCCAAAAGATTGCGGAGTTAACAGGTTGCATTCTAATTGATGGTTTTAAAACCGGAGTACCCGATCATGAGATTCTCTGTGTGGTAATTGATTGCGGCGGCACTTTGCGCTGCGGGGTCTATCCGCAGAAAAGGATACCGACGATTAATCTAATGCCTTCTGGTCCGAGTGGTCCTTTAGCCCAATATATTACAGCCGATATTTATGTATCGGATGTGAAGGAAGCCAATGTACAGATATACCAGGGGGCAATGGAAGTGAGTAGCGATAATGTGTATGAAGATAATCGGGCGAGGCAGCCCAAGTATGATACCAAGAAAAAAATCAGTGAACAGACGACAGCAGGTGTGATGGCTACAGTGGGGAAAGCCATGGGCTCGATAACGGGGACCTTATATCAAGCTGGTCGTGATACCATCACTACGATTATCAAAACCATACTACCTTTTATGGCCTTTGTCTGTATGCTCATTGGCATTGTATTAAGTACTGGTATTGGCGATGCCTTTGCCCAATTATTAACGCCTTTAGCTGGAAACATTCAAGGACTATTGTTATTATCTGCTCTATGTTCTTTTCCTTTTTTGTCACCCTTCTTAGGGCCAGGTGCTGTGATTGCCCAGGTCATTGGGGTGTTAGTCGGGGTGGAAATCGGCAAAGGCAGCATTCCGCCTCATCTGGCACTACCGGCTCTTTTCGCCATCAATTCCCAGGCAGCTTGCGATTTTATTCCCGTTGGGTTGGGTTTGGCGGAGGCAGAAGCAGAAACGGTGGAAGTTGGTGTTCCCTCTATCCTGTATTCTCGCTTTATAACCGGGCCGACGACAGTGGCTATTGCTTGGCTGGCCAGCTTTGGATTATACGGCAAATAGTGTGAGAAAAGGCAAAGAAAGTACTTAGGTTTGGGGGGGGATTCGATGCAGTGTATTTATCAGACCCGGGTTATGAATTCAGGTAAAATGGTGGCTGTTTTGTTGGTGGAGAGAATGATCATTCTGTTTAAGGACAACGCGCCGGAGGAGCTAGCGGATTATTGCATCTTGCATAATGAAAATCAGCTTTCCGATATCATTCAGGAACAGGATGTACTGGTGATTGGCGATACCGAATACAAGATTCGTTATGTCGGCGAGGAAGTGCAACGAAATTTGGAAAATTTGGGACATATCACGTTGCGATTTGATGGCAGTACCGAGGGTTTGGGCGGTAGTATATATCTGGAGGATAAGGCGGTTCCCCAGATTCACATAGGCGACAGAATCGCAATCTATCGAAAATAGGTGGGAAAAATGAAAATATTACTGGATACAGCACAAGTCAGCTATATCAAAAAAATGAATGGGTTGTATCCCATTGATGGGGTTACAACGAATCCTACTCTCTTAGCGAGAACCAAGCGACAGGGGGTAGAGGTATTACAAGAAATCTTGGCGGTCATCGGGACGAAAAAAATGCTGCATGTGCAGGTGTTAGGCACTGGCGCTCAGGAAATGATCGGGGAAGCAGAATATCTAGTGAATAAGTTAGATGGCAATGTCTATATTAAAATTCCAGTGATTGGGGAGGGGTTTATTGCCATAAGCAAGTTGCATGAGAGAGGAATAAAAGTGACCGCTACAGCTGTTTTCACTGCCCAGCAGGCCTTAATGGCGGCGAAGGCCGGTGCTGATTTTGTGGCTCCCTATGTAAATCGGGTGGATACCATTGCAGGGGATGGCGTGAAATTAGTAGCTGATATTGTTCATATCTTTAGCATCTACCAGCTAAAAACCCAGGTGCTAGCAGCCAGCTTCAAGAATCACGGACAAGTGCAGCATGTTTGTCTAGCCGGGGCGCATGCTGCAACCATTGGTGAGGAGGTATTTCAGAGTCTCACTTGCCATCCTCTAACCGATTGGAGCGTGGATCAGTTTATTGCAGATTGGGAAAAGGTCTACGGTCAAGGAACGGGAATGAGGGGGAAATAGTCTAAAGAAAAAGGACACTGTTACTGTACACATTAGGGATTACACCATATCACGAGTAGCTAACCAAAAAAATAATTAATCCAAATACGAAACTGCCCTTGCGCCTATGAAATTCAGGAGTAAGGGCAGTTTTCTATGTAGGTTAATACTAGAGATTAACATAAACTGACTAAGCAGTCACAAATCTGTCACATTTCTATAATATACTTAAGATAGAAAATTAAGGGAGTGATCGTTTGTGAAAAGCATAGTTAAAAAGATAGTTATTTTCTCAATGATAGGCGTGATGCAGATCGGTTTTGGAGCATCAGTAATAGAAGCTTCATCGTTACACAGTGAACCAGTTCCCATGCGGCACCATGATGATCGAGATGACCAAGATCGGCATGAACGCGAGCGATATGAAAGACATGAACGGGAGCGTAGGGAGCGTGCTGAAAATGAACGCCATGAACGGGAGATGCGGCGTAGGCATCATGAGAGCGAGCGAGAATGGCACCGTCGACAAGAGAGAGAAAGAGAACGTCATGATAATACGATGAGAGAAATAACAGCTGGTTTGATTGGGATATGGATTGGTTCGCAGATTAATAAATAAAATTAGAATAAGCCGTTATCTAGCAAAACTGCTAGGTGACGGCCTATTATTTATCGGCATTTTTTTTACTAAAAAGAATGCAATGACTGAGGAAACGCAAGAGATTCAATACGTTTCTTGTTGTCATTAATATGTCATATTTTTCCTGTATTATATAATCCTAACAGAAGGAGGAGATAGTACATGAGCTATGGCAATAGTGACGGTTCGGACGGCAGCTCTAGCGGTGGTTATGGAGGAGATAGTTCCAGTAGCAGCTCTAGCGGTGGTTATGGAGGAGATAGTTCCAGTAGTAACTCCGCTGGTGGTTACGGAGGTGATAGTTCTAGTAGTAGCTCTAGTAGTAGTTGCGGAGACGATAGTTCCAGTAGCAGCTCGAGTGGTAATTTCGGAAGTGATAGTTCCAGTAGTAGTTCTAATGATAATTCCAATAGTAGCTCTAGCAGTAGTGTTGATAGCACAAATGATAGTAATAACGATAATTCGGATAGTGGCTCTAGTATTGATAGCCCGAATGTCAATTCTAATAGTAGCATTGCAGCAGAGAATGCTTCCAGCATCGATTCTAATAGCAACTTAACAGGAGCTCAATTGGACGGTTCTGCAGGTAATAGTTTAAATCCTAGCCAAGGTATTGTCGGAGGAACTCCCTGTTCAGAGGACCTAGGTAGCTATAATAATACATATAATGGTATTAGTTTAGATGGAACAGCAGGGGCTACGTTGGACTCATCGGAACCAGCAACATATAGTTTTAGTGGTTACATTAGTGATAACTATGGCAGTACCGTTGCAAGTTCCTATCAAAGTACGATGGATATGAGTGGTTTCCAGAATACAGAGGTAGCGGAACCATCTTTATTAGGGAGTGCTTGGAATTCACTAACTCAGTGGGCTGACCAAAATGTTGTCCAGCCTATCCAGGAGGCATTGAACACACCGATACAGTCTCAAGAAAGCACTTCGGTGGCGAATCTTCTTGCGGATAATGTTCCTGGTATGACGAAAGATGAAGTTGAAAATGGTCTTAGTAATATGGGGCTTACGACTAAAGATATAAATTCGACAACGAATATGATTGGAGATGATCCAGACGCTATTAGTAATTGGGCAACGGCTAATGGTATTAATCCCGCCACGGTAACATTGTTAGATGCTGATAACGCTTTACTAAATAATAGTGTAGAAAATTTGAGAAATCCTGGGGATGTTATTGTTCAAGGTGTTGACTCAAGTACAATGGGCAATATGTTGGACTTATCACCGAAAGCTAGAGCAGAATTTGATATTGTAGGTAATAGTGTATCTAATATCTTAGCCCCAGCTGGTTTAGCACTGACAGCCGCAATTTCTCCGGAAGCAGTACCTTATGTCGGTGCAGGTATAGTGTTTTTTTCTCAGGTTTGTAGTGATTTATCCGCTACATCAAGAGTAACAACATCTTATCTGGTAGGAACAGTTGGTAATATATTATCACTTGTTCCCGGAATGAAAATTGCACAGGGGTGGACAGATGAAGTAAAGTTAGGTGCTAATGTAATCAGCAAGCAAATTGGTCTTGGTAACGGGTTATATGGAACGGTAGGTGATTTGCAAACTTTGAATGAGGAATCTAAAGTACAAAAAAAATAATAGGATTCTTACTCTGTTTAATTCCACAGAAAAAAATGAGGCGGGTAGACTTTAAATGAATGATACTAACATAACAATTAATAACAAAGGTATATTATATTGGCTTATATCTTGTGTTGGAGTATACAGAATGGTCTTATCGTATCAAAAAAATAGTTTTATATTAGATTTACCTACGGTATCCACTCCATTGCTTTGCGCAATAATATGGATTATTTTGCTGTTCTTATATACACTTATACCTGCAGTTACTAATAAGAATTGGGATCTATTGCGATATACAAGCTTGGTAAGTATAATCATCATTATAAAGAGCTATTTTAAACTTGATGAGAATATATTTATCTTTGATCCATTCTCGCTAATATATTTTCTATGGATATTTAAAAAACCTATAGAAACAAAGATAAAAAATAGTGAATAATAACATGTAAAATGATTGTAGGGAGATGAACTAACAATGATAGAATGGTATATACCAGTCGGCTCGGTATTATATGTAATTATGTGCAGTTCGTCAATTAAGAAGGGAATCATCCAATCAGAAGGGGTAAATGCAATAATACTATGGATGGTTATTGTTGCAGCTTTATTGATTTTAGAATGTATAATACTACACATTGCAAAAACAAAGAAATATAATAAAAGAAGATGCAAAAGGGCGTCTGGATTAGCATCGGCAGCCGCAGGGCTTGCTATAATAGCACCAGGTATAATTTTTGGTTTCGGTTTTATAATTATAAATTGGATCTTCATGATTGGTCTATATAAGTACTCTTACAATCATCTAGTAAAAGGTATAGAAGAAAATACTGATAAGTATAAAACAGAGTGACTAAAATAAAAAGAGAGTGAAGTTTCTTAAAAGAATTCACTCTCTTTTCATTTTTACAGAGGGGTGGTTAAAGGCATAGGGGTAATATTTTTATGCTAAATAGATTGAAAGTAAAAGGGGATGGTTCGCAGTACGGTTCCTGGTTGTCATCGTACTGTCATATTTTTCCTGTATTATATAGTTCTGACAGAAGGAGAGCTCTAAGCTATAGGTAGCGTGATTCAAACAGCACGGCAATCAGTAGAAGACGTCTGTATGAATTAAGAATGCGAATTCACAAGACCGGCAAGGTGGTAAAGAATGTATTACTTTTATATATTCAATGTTATCCTTGAATATTTTCTATTTGGAGTAGTTTGGTTTATTGCATAGTATAATTTTTTGTATAAAACTTCTTTTTACAAAAATATTTGTAAGGAAGAGAGCGTAAAAGAAAAAAAGAAAAAAAGAAAAAAGCGTTGAAGTCCGCTATAATAGTAACAATTTTATTTGCACTCTTTAAAAATATAAATCATATCTTCTCATATTAAAATTTGTATAATTAGTCTCTTGGCTTTCGGTTGGGCGGGTGGTCTGTACATTTGAGGTTCTAGGAAAGGAAGTTTTATGAAAGACTTAAATAGCGAAGATGTTAAAGCGTATGCAGATTTTGAAATAATAGATTTATCAAAGAAAATACAAATTTGGTCAAATTTTTTATTTCTTTTGTTAATTACTATACCTACGATATTTTTTGGAGAGTATTCGAATATAACAGGAATAGTCATACCTCTAATCATTATAATATCAGCTGTATGGGTGGTTTACTTAAGTTTTGAGATTGAAAAAAAGCGGGAAAGTTTTATTTTATATATGGGATGTAATGCTTTGGTCGCCTCAAGTAGTTGTATGCTTGCTAGCTATATGTTATTGACTACGATTATTGAAGTAAATACTTTGGCGGTAGTGAGTGTAGTTGCCCTGTATATTATAGGTCTACTATTAAATGTGTTAAATGTATTACGATTAATAAGAAAAGGGTACTATAGTAAGAATTCTAAAAAAGGATCTGTAGCTTTAATTCTCCCTTTCTCATTATTAGGTTTAGGTATTGGTAAAGCGATGGTAGGTAAAGTTGGAAACAATGGGGCAGTTATTTTACTAGCATCGTGTTTAATGATTTTCGCATTTGGTGGTATGATGGGCACTCAAAATATATTAAAATACGCGTTAATACAGAGATATGGTAAAATTACTGCTAAATAGTGATTTGAATACAAAACCCTAGGAATAAAAAACTAATAGAAGTAAAGGAATTCAAAATGAAAACAAAATATAGATTTCATTGGTATATCTATCTTATCTCTTGGTCAATTCCTAGTTTATGTTATTAAAGACAGAAAAGAATATAATAAATTTAATTTTGCCGGTATCACCAGTGCAATCATTGGTTCAATAGTGATCGCCATCTCGACTACAGGACAGACAATGCAGGGTGTTTCTTTTGGAATTCAAATTCTGGTTAGCCTGGGATTGCTTTTTATGGGGATAATTCTTATAGGAATAGGTAATCATATCAGAACTCCTGAAAAGGTTTCGAAGAAACAATTAATGTACGGTCCTACGTAAAAGGCCCTTGATCCTGTGAAAAGTTCAGGATCAAGGGCCTTTTCTATGCATCTTTTACTAGAAAGACATGTAAGGAGTGAGGAAACTCAAAAGATGTAGTAAACCCCCAACGATTGTCATTAATATGTCATATTTTTCCTGTATTATATAGTTCTGACATAAGTAGGAGATAATACATGAGCTATGGCAATAGTGATGGTTCCCATAAAGGGAGAAACATGTTTTATGGATAAAAAGCGTTCAGTATGGCAAGGGGTGCTAATTGGTGCAATCATAACGCCTATTTGCTTACATTTGAAGTACCCATCTAATTTTATCGCTGTAGTTTTGGCAATCTTATTGCTTGTAATAAGCGTCATTAAAGACAGAAAAAAATACAATAAATTTAGTATTGCAGGTATGCTTAGTATAATTATTGGTGGGATAGGTGTCGCCTTTTCAACCACGGGAATGGTTATAAGTGTAACTTCTTTTGAAATGCAAATTTTTACTAGCTTGGGAATGATTTTTCTAGGAATTACCTTAATAGGCGTAGGCAATCATATTGCTAATCCAGAAAGGGTATCGAAGAAAAAAATATATTTTGTGATAGCAGTTAGTAGTTTTTTATTGGGATGTTTTTTGCTTTTATTTGAATTTGGGAAATACATAAGTAGAAATGCGCATTGAGTTTGTGGGTATATTTCACTTCAATAAGGTAATTTTGAAATATATATCTTTTGTTAGAGGTAATAATTTACAGAATGGTATATTATATTCTGTAACCGATAGATTTAATTGGGACAGGTAAATAGGAAACGGCCATGACACAAATACAGCTAGTCTAACTAAATTTAGGGGTCTGGTGCAAAATATTAAAAAAGCATATTCTTATTTTAGACCTAATATCTAGTCCCCAAAAGCACTTATTATAAGGGGGAGCCGGTTTGCGCAGATATAGTTGGTTAACAATAATTATTATTTTAGTAGTCATTATGGTATTTGGTATTGCAGTATGGCGAGGATTTCCACCATTTAAAATGCATACCTCTGATTTTCCTGGGTTATTGCATACAATAGAGGTACAGCCACAGAAAATTGAGGTGAAAATATATAAATCTGAGCGAAAGCTTGTCCTATATGGCGATGGAGAACCCATTGGTATTTTCAAAATGGCTTTGGGATTTGTCCCCCTGGGGGATAAGGAAAGAGAGGGAGATGGAAAAACTCCGGAAGGAAGATTTGTTATCTGCTATATCAACAATAATACGCCGTATGTATATTTTTACGGCCTTAGCTATCCCAATATCAAAGATGCCGAACGAGGGTTGAAGCAAGGTTTAATTTCGCAAAAGGAATATCAGCAGATTGTGGCTGCTTCTCAATTAGGTAGTATCCCTTTATGGAGTACTTCTTTGGGAGGTGAAGTGGGCATTCATGGAGGCGGTAATTGGATGGACTGGACGAAGGGCTGCGTAGCGGTCAGTGACACGGATATACTTACATTGAAGGATTATTTAAAGATAGGAACATCTGTTGAGATTTTCCCTTAATTGTAGTAATAAAATATAAGCAATATTCGTAAGCAGTCCTGAAGGGTAGAAATACTCTTGCAGGACTTTTGTAATTTAATAGTAAAGATAGAGTCATTGAAACAGGTAAGATAACGTCAAAACATGGGTTATACATCTCTTTAATTGTCACTAATATGTCATATTTTTCCTGTATTATATAGACCTAACAGAAGGAGGAGATAATACATGAGCTATGGCAATAGTGATGGTTCGGATGGCAGCTCTAGCGGTGGCTACGGAAGTGACAGTTCCAGTAGCAGCTCCGGTGGTGGTTATGGAGGAGATAGTTCCAGTAGCAGCTCCGGTGGTGGTTACGGAGGAGATAGTTCCAGTAGCAGCTCCGGTGGTGGTTACGGAGGAGATAGTTCCAGTAACAGCTCTGGTGGTTGTGGAGATGATAGTTCCAGTAATAGCTCCAGTGGTAATTTCGGGAGTGATAGTTCCAGTAGTAGTCCTAATGATGATTCCAATAGTAGCTCTAGCAGTGGTGTTGATAGCACAAATGATAGTAATAACGATAATTCGGATAGTGGCTCTAGTATTGATAGCCCGAATGTCAATTCTAATAGTAGCATTGCAGCAGAGAATGCTTCCAGCATCGATTCTAGCAGCAGCTTAACGGGTGTTCAATTGGACGGTTTTGCAGGTAATAGTTTAAATCCCAGCGAAGGTATTGTTGGAGGAACACCTTGTTCAGATGACATAGGTAGCAATTATAGTAGTAGTACATATAGTGGTATTAGTTTAGATGGAACAGCAGGGGCTACGTTGGACTCATCGGAACCAGCTACAGCATATAGTTTTAGTGGTTACATTAGTGATAACTCTGATAGTACAGTTGCAAGTTCCTATCAAAGTACAATGGATATGAGTGGTTTCCAGAATACAGAGGTAACGGAACCATCTTTGTTAGGTAGTGCTTGGAATTCACTAACTCAATGGGCTGATCAAAATGTTGTCCAGCCTATCCAGGAGGCGTTGAACACACCGATGCAGGCTCAAGAAAGCACTCCGGTAGCGGATCTTCTGGCGGATAATGTTCCTGGCATGACGAAAAATGAAGTTGAAAATGGTCTTAGTAATATGGGGCTTACGACTAAAGATATAAATTCGACAACGAATATGATTGGAGATGATCCAGACGCTATTAGTAATTGGGCAACGGCTAATGGTATTCAGCCAACAACGGTAACACCAACAGAGACAGCTGGGGTAGGTGATCTGTTGAATCAAGCAATTAATTGGGATAATGAACACGCAAATCCTGTGAAGAACCTTATGTTAAATTCTGGGGATACGGGTATTGCACAAGGAATTGATTCTTTAAAGGAAGTTACTGTTGGAAAAGTCAGTGTTCCATCTTTAGGCCTAGCTGCGGAATTGGAAGTAGCAGAAAAGTCTTTTGGAGTTTCCGCTCTAAAAGGAATTTCAAAATTTACAGGGGCGTTAAATATAGCTTCTACAGGTTATGATATATATAATGATTGCCAGAAATATGAAGGTACAGATTTAGCAATAGCTGTTGGAACTGATTTAGGTGCATACACTGTCGGACTTGGCGCTGCCGCAGTATGCGTAACAGTAAGCGCTCCTGTTGTTGCGGGAGTGGTATTTTGTTCAGCAGTAGCCGTGGGCGCAGGATTTGCCTCTAGCTATGTTAAAAATAATTTCTTGTCAAGCAAGTAAAAGGAGTTACACAATATGAACAAAAAATTAACCATGTGGCAGTGGTTACTAATTGGTTCGGCGATATCATCTATATGTCTACATTTACAGTATCCATTCAATTTAATTATTTTGGCTATTGCCCTCGTAGTGCTTGTAGTTCATGTAGTTAAAAACAGAGATAAGTATGACAAATTTAATATTGCCGGGATGGCTGTTATTGTAATTGGTGGATTGTTAATTGCTTCAACGATTATGGGATATATAATAGGAGGGCTTTCTGTAGCAACTCAAATTTTAGCAGCTTTTGTGGTGAGTTTTACAGGAATGTTTCTAATAGGAATAGGCAATCACCTAAGTGATCCTGCAAGGGTGTCGAAAAAGGCATTAATAATTGCTTCTACAATGTCATACCTATTATTATTTGCCTTTTACATACTTATAAAATTAGTTGAGACTAGGGATGGAAAATTTTAGTTGCTGTTGAAGTGGTCTGGTGGATAAGTTCGAGGAATGGGACAGAGGGACAGGTTTTTGCCCCGAGAGACGGAAGATGTAATTAAAACTAAGAGTCCCAAATAAGCATTCTAATAAAGATAACTTAAAGCTAGTGCTTTATTTGGGACAAGGAACCTGTCCCCTTGTCCCGTACATAGGTTTAATAATAAATAATTTGAACGTTTTACGATTAATAAAGAAGGGTTATTATCACAAGAATTCAAATAGTGGATCAACGGTCTTAATTTTCCCGTTTGCCATATTTGGTTTAGGTATCGGTAAATCAATGATAGGTAATATTGGACAAAATGGAGCGGTTATTTTAATAGCATCTTGTTTAATGTTCTTTGCAGTTGTATGTATGATAGGAACTCACAATTTATTAAAATACAGATTAATACGGAGATTTGATAAAAGTATTGATTAATGTTGATTCTCAAATACGGAAAATACCCTTGATCCTCTGAATCCAGGATCAAGGGTATTTTTTCTTATCTTTTTACTAGAAAGACAATGTACGGAACCATAGTATCTGCCCCTATCTCAAAATGAATCTTTATTAATCTTATCCATAAAGATACATAAAACACATATTGATAAGGACATACCCCAGATAAATGCAGCAAAAATACAAAGGATTAATCCCAGGATTCCTTGTTTGATTCTGTCTTTCATAATTCCAAGAATCAAAAGTATGCTTCCTATTGCTATACCGCCAGATAATGGTTTTGCCAACTCGTCATCTAACCCGATAGTTTGTAGAAAGCTAAACAGTAACGGATCTACTACCGATAATACAAGGATTAATACTACAAGTTCATATAATGAAATTTTATTAAAAAAAGATATTTTCTTTTTTATATAAAAAACCTCTTTCATATTAAATTAAATAGCACGTTGTAAAGATTTCTCGCCTTTTATTATATAATCAGTATTGCAGGCTGGCTAATTACAATATGTAAGCTAATTCAGGTCAATAATCTGTTTAACTTGTAATCATTTTGAATTAAATTATAACATCTATGAATTAAGGTGGCATCTGCAGAAAGGTAGAGAACCTTAAGAATGGCGATAGTAGGTGTAGTTGCCTTGTATATTACAGGTATACTATTAAAAGTAACGTAAAAACCTGCTACTTTTCTGTAGCAGGTTTTTTGATGCCATGTTTGTAAAGAACAAATTCTTTTGCCATATCTATTTCTTTTTTAATGTGTTCTGGTAATTTGTCCATTTCGTTATTATTACAAGTTGCTACTATAGTTGTCGGGTATGCAGCAGGGTCTTGATGCAGCGAAAGGAGCTGGCATACCTGGATATCTATTTGCAGATGGCAACTTGTATGATTTTGTTCAGGGGATATTGAAAAATAGACGAAGCAGAAATGGAAATTAATGATAGAACGATTCGTGATAACAAAAGATTCGCAACATTTTGTAAGATTTTGCAGGATTTTCATACATAAAGGGAAATAAAGAAGGAGAAAAGCTTAAAATGTATTAGACGGGTGGACGAATTAGCCTAGTCATAGAGCGGTAAAGAGTAATGCTGTATTACGGAGTGGTAAGAATGAAAGCGAATCCAATGTTTAACCTGCAGACGAAGATTATTCTTTTGGTTTGTGGTGTAGTTGCATTAGCGCTATTGGCTGCGAATGCGCTGATTACTAATCGTGTTGAGTCGAACGTACGAGAGACACTCGGGCAGAAAGCGATCGATGTCAGTCGGATGGTGACTCATTCCTCTATCGTGATTGCAGGCTTAGAAGGTCAAGATGAGGCATTGATTCAGGAATATGCCAATACCATTCGTAATGCTGTTAATGTGGAATTTGTGGTTGTGTTTGATATGCAGGGAATTCGTAAATCCCATCCCGATGAGACACTTGTTGGTAAACATATTAAGGGCGGGGATGAAACCTTAGCTTTGCAAGGGCGTGAGTATATTTCCTATGCAGAAGGTACGTATGGACCTTCCTTGCGGGCATTTTCCCCGGTCTTTGCCCAAGATGGGAGGCAAGTCGGGGCAGTCGTTGTGGGAATATTGCTTGGCGATGTAGAAAAGGCATTACAGGAAAGTCACAAGATTATATATATTGCTACCCTTTTTGGATTCGTTATTGGTATCGGTTTTGCTATTTTACTGGCGAGAAATATTAAGAAAACCTTGTTTGGCTTAGAACCCTTTGCCATTGCACAGTTGGTTCAAGAACGGAGTGCTATGCTGCAGTGTGTGCGGGAAGGGATTTTGGCAGTCGATAAGGATAGTGTCATAACCATAGCGAATAGTGAGGCGATACGTGTACTAAAGCTAGCTGGAATACCCGGTGATCCTATTGGACGTCAAGTCGCTGAGTATGTTCCCCATACCCGTCTAAAGGATGTAATGAATACGGGACAAGCAGAATTGGATCAAGAGCAAAAGATCAACGGGGTGACCATTTTAACAAATCGAGTCCCTGTTGTTGTAAATGGTGAAATTGTTGGCGCCATAGCCTCATTTCGCGATATGACAGACATGCGTCAATTGGCAGAAGAACTTACTGGTGTCAATAGCTATGTAGAGGCTCTGCGCTCCCAAGCGCATGAGTTTTTGAATAAGATGCATGTGGTTTTGGGACTGGTTCGCTTAAAATTTTATGACAAGCTTGAACTCTATATCACGCGAATTGCCAACAAAGACATCGCGGAGTCTGAATTTGTGGGTGGATGTATCCATGATCCTGTGCTTGGCGGGTTACTCCTCAGCAAGTTTAGCAGAGCCAGGGAAATGGCGATTGATATGGTATTGGCTGAGGACAGTTTTCTGCCAGAACCAGTCGATGCCCAAGTTACACAGGAATTAGTTACGATAGTGGGCAATTTAATTGATAATGCCCTTGATGCTGTGAAAGACACTCCCCAGCGTCAGGTAAGGGTATTGATGAAATATGAGGATAACCAATTGAACATTGAAGTGATGGATTCTGGTCCAGGGATAAATCTGGGGATTGTGGAGCAGATCTTTCTAAAAGGATATTCGACAAAAGCCCAGAGTCGTGGTTTTGGATTATTTCTAGTCGCACGGGCCATTGAAAGGTTAGACGGGAGTATTCAGGTTATAACGACTCCTGGTAATGGTGCATTATTTAAAGTCTCAATCGGGTATCAAGGCAAGGAGGTAGACTCTTGATCAAAGTTTTGATTGTGGAAGATGATCCAATGGTTGCCGAGCTGAATAAGCACTTTCTAGAGCAAGTGGAAGGTTTCTCTTTAGCGGGAATCGTATACAATGGCGCAGAAGCCCTTGAGTTTTTAAAAAATCATGAAGTACGTCTTATTTTGCTTGATATTTTTATGCCGATTGTAGATGGTATGGAATTATTAAACCGTATTCGCTTAATAGGCCATAATATTGATATTATTATGATCACCGCGGCACGCAATAGTGTAAGTATACAGAACTCTCTTAGACAAGGTGTTGTTGATTATATTGTTAAACCCTTTCAATTCGAACGCTTACATGCAGCGCTTATTGCTTATCGGGAACGAATTCAACTGATTGAAGAGTCTGCTGTCCTCAATCAAAATGAAATTGATAGCCGCATTTTATCAAAAGGTGATTTGTCAGCTAGAGAGCTGCCCAAAGGGCTGGAACAGGAAATGCTGGACATTGTGCTTGCCCAAGCAAAACTATATTCTACGCCTTTTACTACAGAAGCAATGGCGAAATCTGTAGGGAGATCACGGGTATCGATTCGAAAATATCTAAAATTCCTCAAGGAGACGGGTGTTCTACAGGCGAAACTTACTTACCACTCTGTTGGGCGTCCTGTTACCATGTATTCTTATATAAATCGCTAGTTTTATCATTCCGGGGTCGGCTTCGTCCGTTCCCGGAATTTTTTTTTGCCTTACATTAGTTACATAATGGTTCCATATATTCCGATACCGTTAGCGATCAAGAAGCAGAATGCTATACTCAAAGCAAAGCAATAAGGAGGAATGTATTATGAATATGGAAACAACATCAACCCCCAACTTACTGCAGAAGGGTTTTGGGTATTTACAATCGATTACCATTGGTTCTGTGCCTCTTCCCTTGTACTTAATTCTTGCAGCACTCATCTATATTGCATCTCTACATGGGAAACTACCAGCGGATATGATTGGCGGCATTGCTATCATGATGATTATGGGCATGGTACTGGGGGAAGTTGGTCTCAACGTGCCAGTTCTGAAAGATATTGGTGGGCCTGCCATTCTATCGATTTTTGTGCCGTCTATTTTAGTTTTTTATCAACTGCTGAATGTGGATTCGATGAAAGCCATTACGGCTTTTATGAAAACTTCCAATTTTTTATATTTCTATATTGCCTGTCTGATTACAGGCAGCATCTTGGGGATGCTGCGAGTGGTGCTCATTCAAGGTTTCATTCGAATGTTTATTCCCATTCTGGTCGGTTCTATCGGGAGTATTGTAGTAGGGACAGGGGTTGGAATGTTGACAGGCCTTGGAGCGCATCATTCTTTCTTCTATGTCGTCATTCCTATTATTTCCGGTGGACTAGGGGAAGGAATTCTCCCCCTATCGATGGCTTATTCGGAAATTCTAAATCAGCCCTATGAAAGCTTTATTCCTCATTTGGTGCCAGCAGCCATGCTGGGTAATGTGATCGCCATTATGATGGCTGGTGGACTTCGCACATTAGGAGAAAAGAAACCACATTTAACGGGTAACGGGGTATTAGTCAAGACCGGGGATGATGAAAGAATGCATGCCCCACAGAATATTGATAAACCTGTAAACTTTTCTCTTATGGGGGCAGGATTGTTACTCGCATGTTGTTTCTATATCTGGGGGCAGTTAGCCAGTAAGTTTATTCCGATCCCTGCACCTATTATTATGATCTTTTCCGCTGCCCTAGTGAAAGCGCTGGGTATTATGCCAGAAAAAATGGAACAAGGAGCGTACCATATGTATAAATTTGTGTCTGCAAATTTGACCTGGGCACTCCTAATTGGTGTGGGAGCTTTATATACTCCCTGGAAGGATGTTCTTGCCGCTATTAGTCCTGCCTATATTGCTACCGTCGCTGCTTCTGTGGTTGCTATGGTTGCGTCAGGATTTTATGTCGGCAGAGTGATGAATATGTATCCGGTGGAAGCAGCACTTGTGACGGCTTGTCATAGCGGCTTGGGAGGTACTGGTGATGTGGCAATTTTGTCAGCAGCCAGCCGAATAGAACTCATGCCTTTTGCCCAGATTTCCACACGGCTAGGTGGAGCCTGCATGGTGGTAATGGCAGCTATTTTAATGCGATTGTCTTTGTAACCTAAAGAAATTAGGGAGTGATGATGATGAGTGTTATAGACAAGGAAGAGAACACACGCAAAGTCGGACAAGCGGGTACCTTAGAACCCAATGATGTGTTGATTCGAGTAGAATCAAGAGAAGCGGGCAGTGGTGTCTTCATTGATCTAACCAGTAGTGTGAAGGCTCAGTATGGAGAGGCCATTCGCCGTAGTTTATTAGCTGTGGTTACGGAGCAGAAGGCATCTGATATCTATATCACGGTCATTGATAGGGGAGCATTCGATTGTACCATCCGGGCTCGGTTGCTCACCGCTTTAACCCAAGCAGGAGCTGTAGGAAAAAAGAGGTAGTTTGAATGAAGTTACGCAGGACGATACGATTCATTCAGGGGCCAAACCATGCTAGAAGGGACATCAGAAACAGTGTCCCAAAACAGAAAGGGATTTCGAGCCATAATTGGTATACGAAATCCTTTTTTTTATAGATCAATAAAGCGAAAAGTAAGAACGGATATAGCAATAGCTGTAGTTAATATTTGGATGCCTGGGGTGATTAAAACCATCAAGATGCTGAATGAGCCGGTGTATATAGTCAGAATCATAGTAACTTCCCTACGTGCAATGGTATTAGTTCCTTGTAAGAGCTTTGTTAATGGTTAGACCAGTTGTAGGGGTTATTAAAGACTGATTCGGATAAAATAGTGACATGCAGAGCAAAAGGATGGGGTTTTGGAAATGATACGAATTAGCAATTATCAACTTTTTTGTCTGATAGTATTATTTGAAATTGGCAGTAGTATTCTTTTTGTACGGGGAATTGAGGCCAAGCAGGACGCTTGGATTGCTGTTCTAGTGGGTACGCCTTTCGGGCTCGGTTTAATGTGGATTTATACGGAGCTACAAAAAAAAATCCCACAAGAAAATTTGTCGGAGATAATTACTAAAATATTGGGAAAAAATCTTGGTATACCACTGGTGCTCTTTTATGGATTATTTTTTCTGTATTGTTCAACTAAAAATTTCCATGAATTTGGTTTAGTCCTTGTTATTACTTTTCTTACCAAAACGCCAATATTCGTGATACTCATCGTTTTTATGCTGACTGTCCTTTATGTCCTTTTTCTAGGTATAGAGGTATTGGCGCGCACAAGCGAAATTTTATTTCCTACTGTTGTGTTCTTCCTTATCAGTGTAGTTATCATGATTGGTATATCAGGAAAAATCCAATTAGGGGAGCTGGAACCTGTCTTGGCAAACGGATGGCAACCTGTTCTTAAGGAGGCTTACCCTGGGGTGGTGGTTTTCCCTTTTGGTGAAGCAGTTGTTTTTATGATGTATTGGCGCTACTTAGATGCTGGGCAGCCTGTCCGCAGGATCTCATTGTTAGCGATCGGTATATCAGGATTGACTATCGCTTTTATCGTTGCTATCGATATTTGTGTATTAGGGGTTAATATTGCAGCTGCTGCGACTATATCTCTTTTAGAAGTTATTAAACTAATTAATATAGGTAATATTATAACTAATTTAGACGCCTTCGGGATAGTCCTGATGTTTATTGGAGGCTTTTATAAAATGATACTATTCTTTTACGGGGGGGTACAGGCATTTGCTACAGTATTTAAAGGCGTAGATTCCCGCTGGATCATGATCCTTTCGGCTATTTTCGTCCTATGGATGTCCATTGATTTTGAACCGAGTTTTCCATTTCATGTCTGGAGCGGACTCAAAGTTGCCCTACCATATATACATAATGTCTTTCAGACGATTATTCCTCCATTGCTGTTACTTATCTACTGGTTAAAAGACAAACAATCAATTCGTTGAAGAATGTATTTCCATGGATGGTGATGTAAGATGCTTGATATACAATATCTTAAGTATGTATTAGCGAAAATGGGATTGATCCCGGATGTTTTAATTCTGGGTGGATGGCTTTACGTTACTATTTTACTCATTGTACTTTTGTATTATTTTCTTTGCTTTGTAAAAAGAGTATTGTTTGGAGCGAGAAAATGATGATTTATTTAACATCATCGGATTGAATCGGCCTCAATATCAATCCTAAATTTCTAAGTCTGGCATCTACTTTCACTTCATAGGATACAGTGGGAAAGATGGTGTCCCAATCATCTTTAATGCCTTTCCACTCTTGGGGATATTTTTTAGAGTAAATACTGCCAAAGCCAAGAATATCCGAACCGAGTTTTGTTTGTACTTTATCGATCGTTGTTTGTATATCCTTTTCAATCATGTCCTTCTGTATTTCTTCCAATGTTGCAAATGAGTCTAGATATTTAAAATAATTGCCACTATCTTGTTGCTCTGCGATGTTTCCTTCTACGTTCACGTCAATAATAAATGAAATTTTCCCCTCTCTCATTTCGGGTATGATCTTGCTGCTTGCTTTCGTTATCGCAATAGCAATCAATTTGCCCTTTTCATTAGGAGAAGGGATATTAATAATAGTGTTTTTTACCTTTCCTGTTACCCAATTAAGACCTCTTGTTTCCATATTATCGAGGTATCCTACTAGTTTATCTTTTTTGAATACCGCCGTACCTGAAAGCTTGATTCCTTGGGTGGTTACATCTTTTTTCTCTTTAGTAGGCATGGTAGGATGCTCTACCATTTCCATGACTCCGCTAATCGGATTGCTTTCGCTTGTTATTCCTTTTAAATACGTTAATAAATCAGCAGTACTTACTTCAGAGTTCTCCCCTTTATTTTTGATAATGTTGTCTAAATAGGTTGCTTGTACATTCTCGATACCGTGATTTATGGTTAATATTTCTTTGGCGTTTCCGTCTTTCGCAATGATCAGCCAAACCAAATTTCGCATGGTACTATTTCGGATAAAAAAATCAAGTATAGGTAGAAGCCCTTCCTTAGCAAGCTGCTCGCTAATAACAAGTACTTTAACATGGGCGAAAAACGCAACTCGATCAAATTGTTTAGAAATGTTATTTACTGCTTCAGCCACTGTAGTTCCTTGTGTAGTAATAATTTCAACAGGGGAGGTGGATTCACCACCGCCTTCTTTTTTTAATGCTCCTGGTCGCACCATCTGACAAGTCACAATGATGTCCCCTGTCATATTATCTTTATCGAGTCCCATGGCAACTACTATGCCGATATCATTTAGTTCTCGTCTGTCCCAGCAACCTGTTAGCAATAAAGTACAAAGTATAACGGCAACGAGTATCCTTTTCAATTATTCTCACCGCTCTTCTTATTGGATTTGTTGATGCTTGATGAAAAGCACTCCTTTTTTGAATTTTTCCATGGTATTAATTTAGACAGTGCTTTTATAAGCCATAGTGGAAAGAGGATAAAGGAATCTTTCAAATCCTTCCAGATAACAGGTGCAAGGGGCGATAAATAGGGCGTACCGAAAGATCGTATAGAACACATATGGGCAATTATAATAATTAGCCCTACAATGAATCCATAGAATCCAAGTGACGCACTTAAAAGGAGAAGAAAAAGTCTAAAGAACAATAAAGCTTCCAATAAGGTTGGAATGATGAAACTTGTAATGGTTGTTATGGCCCCGATGATAACCATGGGAGCGCTGATAATTCCTGCCCTAACAATGGCATCGCCAACAACTAAGGCTCCTACAATACTGACAGCCTGACCTATTTGCCGAGGCAACCTGACACCAGATTCCCGGAGTAATTCGAATATGGCTGACATAATTAATATTTCAAGAAAGCAAGGGAACGGTATTCCTTCGCGGGTTGCTGCTGCTGTAATTAGAAGGACGGTAGGGAGCATTTCTTGATGGAATGTTTCCACTGCCACATATAACGCAGGAGAGAACAGTGTGATAAAAAATGCCAATAACCGAAGCAACCTTACGAAAGATGCAAAATAAAATTTGCTAGTGTAATCTTCAGTAACCTGAAAATTTTCAATAAATAAATGAGGTACTGTAAGTACAAAAGGTGTACCATTTACAAGAATGGCTACTTTTCCTTCTAATATTTTTGCTGTAACTCTCTCCGGTCGTTCGCTGCTTGCCATTGTAGAGAAAAAGGAAAGGGGAGCATCCTCAATATTTTGCTCAAGATATCCTGGTGAAATAAAGGCATTCGTGTCAATTTCATTTAAACGGCTTTTAACCTCCTCAACCGTTTTTGGATTGGCTATCCCATCAATATAAACAATATTGATATCTGTATGGGTTTGTGTTCCTAGTCTAAATGATTCAATAATTAGATTAGGATTTTTGATGATTCTTCGTATCAGTGAAGTATTGACGCGAAGGGTCTCGACGAACCCTTCACGGGATCCCCGGACAATTGTTTCGGTTTCCGGTTCCTTAATACTCCTTGTTTCTCCACCTTTGGCACTCAAAATAAGTACGGTATCATAACCGTCTATAAATAAAGCAGTATTACCTCCTAATACTGCATCGAGAACTTCATCAAATTCGTTCTCTTTTTTCAATTCAACTGCATTAAATAGATGGTCTTTTAGATTGGTAGGGATGTCATGAGATAATAATGTTTCATTAGGATCTATAATATGGATGTTAACAAGCAAAGGCTTAACAATATATTCATCAATTAGTTTTTTGTCACCCAACCCATCAATAAAACAGAGAAATACTTTTATTTGTTTGTTAACACCAATAATAAAATCCCGGAAGATAATATCATCGCTTTTGCCCAAAATAGTCTTCAGCGTTGTCAAATTAGCTTCTATTTCTTTATGAAGATAGTACTGACCTTCAAAATACTTCTCTTTTTTATTGGAGTCCGGATGTCCCTGATCAGCAGATGTGGGTGTCTGTTTGAGTTGGGTAATAATCTGTGATATGTCTTGGGCAATTTTATTACTTTCTTCACTTAGTTGTTTGAGGGCAGCTAACTGATTGGCAGTTTCGTCTTGAGAAGTTTTTGATATACTAGTTGAAGGTGCAGTGTTATGTAGATTTTTTCCCCGTTTCATTGTGCTCCTTCATCATAACATAGAATTGTTTTTGTATAGTATTCTCTGATTTGTTGCTTTACTATGTAAAAAAAAATAGCACTTTCACAATTGACCGTCAATGGTGTAGCAGCCGAGACTGGTACTGCTTGAACTATACCGAAAAAAGCATGGATATTAAAACCAAGATAATTTTCATACAATATCTCCTGCTAAAGAAGGAAGTTGACACAAGGATGACGTAATTAAACTAATAATTCAAAATTTAATTAATAATTAAATTAATAATATTACGATACAAGGAGTGAAAATGATGTTAATCAGTCAGCGACTATTTGGTAAGGTAAATGAAAAAAACGTATACGAATATACGTTGAAAAATGGTAATGGCGTAGAGATTTCTTGCTTGAATTATGGGTGTGCCATAACTAAGATTATCGTGCCTGACCGCAAGGGAAACTTCGAAAATATTGTGATAGGATTTCAAGAGGTAGCGGATTACCAAAAAAATTCTATCTTTGCTGGTGTAGTTGTGGGGAGAGTAGCTGGTAGAATACAAGATGCACAGTTTGAGCTAGAGGGGAAAACATATACTTTGCCCAGTAATGATGGTCCCAATAATCTTCATAGCGGACCAAACGGCTTTCATACTGTAGTGTGGGACGCAGCAATTATCGATAAAGAGGAAGAAGCTGTTGTGGAGTTTTCTTATACCAGTTTGGATGGGGTAGAGGGATATCCAGGGACATTGACAACAACAGTAACCTATACGTTAAACAACAAGAATGAGCTCACAATCCGTTACTATGGACAGTCAGATAAAACTACCTTGTTCAATCCTACCAATCACACATACTTTAATTTAAGTGGCAATTTCAAGCAAGATATCTCTCAGCATAGTTTAAAAATGAAAAGTAGTCGGTTTTTGGAAGTAACAGAACAGTTATTGCCAACGGGTAATTTGCTGGATGTGAAGGATACTGTTTTTGATTTTAGATCTGCCCGAAAAATAAGTGAGGGAATCAACTCAGTTGATAATCAAAATATACTAGCAGGACGAGGCTATGATCATACTTTCGTTTTGGATAGTAATCATGATAAGGAAATTATCTTACAGGATGAGGAAAGTGGACGTATTTTGACAGTTGAAACAGATGCAGTGGGGGTAGTGCTATATACAGGTAATCATATACCAGATAGTTTTGATATCTATGGGAGAAAATCTCGACGCTATTTAGGGCTATGCCTTGAAACCCAAGGACTCCCTGACTCGATTCATCATGCAAATTTTCCTTCCTGCATTCTACAGAAAGAACAGACTTTTACTACAGCGACTAAATATACTTTTAGTGTATAGCACTTTGATGATAATACTATGATCGAGAGAAAGGGAGATGTATTAGTGCACAAGATAGGAGTCTTAACAAGCGGTGGCGATGCTCCCGGTATGAATGCAGCGATTCGCGCTATAGTAAGAAACGGGATTTATAACAAGGTGAAAATAGTCGGGATCGGCAGGGGCTATACTGGCCTGCTTAGTGAAGAAATAAATGAAATGGCAATATCATCGGTTGGCGACATTATCCATCGTGGCGGAACGTTGCTCAAAACATCAAGATGTGAAAGGTTTCGAACTGATGAGGGCATACAGGATGCAGTCAACATATTAAAAAAACATAGCATTGACGGATTGGTTGTAATCGGTGGAGATGGTTCTTATCAGGGAGCCTATAAACTAGGTCTTGCAGGTATAAATGTTATGGGAATTCCAGGAACCATCGATAATGATTTAGCATATACCGACTACACCATTGGCTTTGATACAGCAGTCAACACCGTGCTAAATTCGATAAGTAACATCAGAGATACATCCATGTCCCATGAGAAAGTAACAATTATTGAAGTCATGGGAAGGTGCTGTGGAGATATCGCTCTTTATGCTGGTCTGGCAGGTGGTGCGGAAAGTATTCTAGTCCCCGAAGAAAAATATGAAGTAGCTAAGATTTGTGAAAAATTGATGCAAGGCAAAAGAAGGGGAAAAACCCATAATATTATTATTTTAGCTGAGGGCAGAGAATCGGCCAATGATTTACAAAAAGAAATATTGGAACATGCGGGCATTGAATCTAGGATTACGGTACTTGGATATCTGCAAAGAGGCGGGACGCCGACGGCAGTTGATAGAATTTTAGCAAGTAAGATGGGGGCCAGAGCAGTTGACCTCTTGCTTGCTGGAAAAAATAATCGAGCAATTGGGATCAAAGACAATCATTTGATTGACGTAGATATTATGGATGCACTGGCGCAAAAGAAAGTATTCGATCGAGAAATGTATAATTTATCGCAAATATTATCAATGTAAGAAGTCTTCTACTCCTATGAGATTTTTCTAAAGAGATAAGGTGCGCTGCATGGAATTCTGCGATAAAAGGAATTTATAAATATGCTATAAAATATAAATGATGCTCTCTTTGTAGACGGGGTTATTAAGAACCTAAAACTTGTCTATAGAGGGAGTGTTTTCTTTAGATGGGATAAAAAAGTTTATGTTTTTTTTCTGTTAAAAGGAGGAGATCTAAAAATAATAGCGTATATTATTAAGTAATTAATTAAATATTAAATTAATTACTTAAGGAGGGTGATAAATGGAAGAAAATTGATAGAGTTTAATACCATATAAGGATAATAATATAAGCGATTAAGATTGAGTTCGCCTGGTATATTTTATTCCTTAATGTTAATCGTTTCCAAAGTGTGAGTTGAATTTGGCTCTAGTGAAAGTTGAATTTTAAAAATATATTTTTGATTTTAATATAGCTATTCAATAATAAGGAGGCCAGTAATATGGGAAGTAAAAAGTATAGTATTGGAATTGATTATGGGACGCAATCTGGTCGGGCAATGCTTGTTGAGGTGGCAACTGGTACAGAAATTGCTACTGCAGTAGTACCTTATGCTGATGGTGTCATTGATGAACAATTACCAGGTACTGATATTAAGTTAGAGTATGATTGGGCATTGCAAAATCCAGAAGATTATTTAGAGGTCTTGCGTCAAGCAGTACCACAAGTTTTGAAAGATTCTCAGATAAACCCCGAAGATGTAATCGGACTCGGGATTGACTTTACTGCTTGTACCATGTTGCCTGTAGCTAAAGATGGTAGGGCATTATGTCAGCTTCCAGAATACCAAAATAACCCTCACGCTTGGGTCAAACTGTGGAAACATCATGCTGCTCAAGATGAAGCCAATTCTTTAAATGCAATTGCAGCTGCACGTGGCGAAGCCTTTCTAGCCCGTTATGGTGGCAAAATATCTTCTGAATGGATAATTCCGAAAATTTGGCAAATTCTCAATGAAGCTCCTGAAATCTATGAAGTTGCTGACCGATTTATGGAGGCCACTGATTGGGTAACTATGCAGATGACTGGGATAGATGTACGTAATAGTTGTACTGCTGGTTATAAAGCAATATGGCATAAGCAAGATGGGTATCCGGGAAAAGATTTTTTTAAAGCATTAGATCCCAGATTAGAAAATTTGGTAGCAGAAAAATTGAACAGTCCCATCGTAGCGATTGGCAGTAAGGCTGGAGGATTAACTCCTGATATGGCCAAGCAGATGGGGCTAAAAGCAGGCACAGCTGTGGCAGTGGGCAATGTGGACGCTCATGCTGCAGTTCCAGCGGCAGGGGTTGTTACGCCAGGTAAAATGGTCATGAGTATGGGGACATCGATTTGTCATTTAGTATTAGGTGAAGAAGAAAAAACAGTAGATGGTATGTGTGGCGTGGTTGAGGATGGTATTGTTGGCGGTTATTTCGGATATGAGGCTGGTCAGTCTGCTGTAGGAGACATTTTTGAGTGGTTTGTGGAAAACTGCGTTCCTGAAAGCTATTTTGACCAAGCAAGTGCGAGAAATATAAGTATTCATCAATTACTGGAAGAGAAGGCTGCTAAACTTGTGCCAGGGGAAAGCGGTTTATTGGCTCTTGATTGGTGGAATGGCAATCGTTCTGTACTTGTTGATACAGACTTAACTGGTATGCTGCTAGGAGCTACCTTGCTTACCAAAGCTGAGGAAATCTATCGGGCACTTATTGAAGCTACTGCCTTCGGTACGAATATGATTGTCGAAACCTTTATCAATGCAGGGGTGAAAATTGATCAACTGTATGCTTGCGGTGGCCTGTCCCAAAAAAATAATCTGCTAATGCAAATTTATGCGGATGCAACTGGATTAGAGATTCGTGTTGCTACCTCTTTGCAGACACCCGCATTGGGGGCTGCTATGTTTGGTGCAGTTGCCGCTGGCAAAGAACTTGGGGGCTATGATACTATTTTCGATGCCGCGGCTAAGATGACTAGTATAAAACAGGTCTATAAACCGATTCCAGAAAATGTTGCCCTTTATGCGAAACTGTATGCAGAATATAAAATCCTGCACGACTATTTTGGTCGTGGTGCTAATGATGTGATGAAACGGCTTAAAGAAATTAAGAAAAATACAAAAAGTAAAGAGTAAGAAAAAGGATAGTGAAGTAACTTAAGGGGGAGATAATTTTGTTAGAGGAACTTAAACAACAAGTATGGCAAGCAAATATGAATTTACAAAAACATGGATTGGTTGTATTTACATGGGGTAATGCCAGTGGCATTGACAGGGAGAAAGGCTTGATTGTTATTAAGCCTAGTGGCGTGGATTATGATCAAATGCAGCCTGAGGATATGGTGGTGCTGGACTTGGAGGGAAACCAAGTGGAGGGAAAGCTTAGACCTTCTTCTGATACACCTACTCATTTAGTCTTATATCGTAAATTCCTTGCTATAGGCGGTGTTGTTCATACCCATTCTACTTGTGCTACTGCGTGGGCTCAGGCGAGAAAATCCATTCCTGCCCTTGGTACGACCCATGCAGATTATTTTTATGGCGAAGTACCTTGTACACGTAGTCTCAGTAAGGAAGAAATTCAAGGGGAATATGAAGAAGAAACAGGTAACGTGATTGTAGAAAAATTTGAGAAGCTAAATCCTATTCATGTTCCTGGAGTTCTAGTCGCTAATCATGGTCCTTTTTCCTGGGGAAAAGATGCTAATGATGCAGTCTATCATGCCGTAGTCTTGGAAGAGGTAGCAAAAATGGCTCTCTATACTTGTTCAATGAATCCAGAGAGCAAGGCTATGGATCAGACGCTACTGGATAAACATTTCTTGAGAAAGCATGGTAAAAATGCCTATTATGGACAAAATAAGTGATAGTAGATAGAGCGGAAGAGATTTCATAATAATGAAGTTTGATGCTATTGAAGATTTCAGTGTAGAAAATGTAGTTAGAAAGTAAAAGAATTATTGAAAGTTTAATTAGCAAAAAAGAAGGAGGACGAGAATCATGTTTACGAATCTAAAAAACAAAGAAGTATGGTTTATAACTGGCAGCCAGCATCTCTATGGTGAGGAAACGCTAAAAGAGGTGGCCGAGCACTCTCAAACGATTGCTAAATCACTGGGAGAAAATGATAAGATACCTGTAAAAATCGTTTTTAAGCCTGTATTGACCAATCCTGATGCTATATATAATCTTTGTGTGGAGGCCAATAGCGCGGAAAATTGCATCGGACTGATTGCCTGGATGCATACCTTCTCACCAGCGAAAATGTGGATTGGTGGTCTAACGATATTAAATAAACCATTAGCCCATCTTGATACGCAGTTCAATCGTGATATTCCTTGGTCCGAGATTGATATGGACTTTATGAATACCAATCAGTCTGCCCATGGTGATCGAGAATTTGGGTTTATTTGTACGAGGATGAAGAGAGCGCGTAAGGTTATTGTTGGATTTTGGCAGGATGAAGATATCATCCAGAAACTGGCTGTTTGGTGTGGAGCAGCTCTGGCTTGGAACGATTTGCAAGGTGCTAAATTTGCTCGCTTTGGTGATAATATGCGAGAAGTGGCCGTGACAGAAGGTGACAAGGTTGAGGCCCAGATGAAATTCGGATACTCTGTTAATGGATATGCCTTGGGTGATCTTGTTAAGTATGTGGATGGTGTTAGTGATGCCGAGATTCGAGCGTTGATTACTGAATATGAACAAACATATGTGATGCACGACGAACTTACCCAAGGTGGGGCTAAGCGGGCCTCATTAGAAGATGCTGCTAAGCTTGAATTAGGCATGAAAAAATTCTTGGAGGCGGGTCGTTTTAAAGGATTTACCTCCAATTTTGAAAATCTGTATGGTTTGTCACAGCTACCAGGACTGGCATGTCAGCGTTTAATGGCAGCTGGTTATGGTTTTGGTGGCGAAGGCGATTGGAAGACAGCAGTGCTCGTCAGAGCCATGAAAGTAATGTCTTATGGTCTTGCAGGTGGAACCTCTTTCATGGAGGATTACACTTATCATTTGGAAGACGGCAATATGAAGGTGCTCGGTTCTCATATGCTGGAAGTATGCCCGTCTATTGCTAAGCAAAAGCCTTCACTGGAGATTCATCCCCTCTCTATCGGTGGTAAGGATGATCCTGTGCGCTTGGTATTCAATGTAGCGGCTGGCAGAGGACTCAATGCCACCATAATAGATATGGGTAGTCGTTTTAGATTGATCGTAAATGAGCTTGATGTGGTGGCTCCAGACTATGATTTACCGAAGCTGCCAGTTGCCAGAGCTCTTTGGGTGCCACAACCTAATCTTAAAGTGGGGGCGCAAGCATGGATTCTAGCGGGTGGCGCTCACCATAGCGGCTTTAGCCAAGCTGTGACAAAAGAGTATTTAGAAGATTTTAGCGAAATGGCTGGAATTGAATTCGTGTTGATTGATAATGAAACTAAGATTAGTGATTTAAAGAAAGAACTTCGATGGAATGATTTATATTATCATTTGGCCAAATAACTTATCGATAACCCCAATAAGTTAGAAAAAAGCAAAGTGATAGAGGAGATTATGAAAATAATTCAATTATTAATTAAGTTTTAAATTAATAATTGAATTATTGCGAATTGTTTGTTATAATTTAAATATTCAAACTAGTAATGCGGAAATGATAACAAAATATTTTGTGTAGTTAATAGAAAAGTAGGTGATGGCGGTATAGCAAAAATTAGTGGACTAGATTTAAAAAGAAAAGAAGGAGAGATTCTAATGAAAAAGATAGTAGCTTTGTTCTTGATGCTTGCCATGGCAATGATGTTGACCGCATGTGGTTCAAATTCTAATACAGCTCCTAGTACTAAGAAAAAAGTAGGTATTGCAATGCCTACGAAATCATCATCTAGATGGATCGCAGATGGTGACAATATAGTTAAACAACTTCAAGCTAAAGGATATGATACTGATTTACAGTATGGTGAAGACAATGTAGAAAATCAGATTGCACAAATTGAAAATATGATTACAAAAGGTGCTAATGTATTAGTCATTGCAAATATTGATGGTGAATCTTTGACAACGGTATTGCAAAAAGCTAAAGATAAAAACATTCCCGTTATCGCTTATGATCGTTTAATTAAAAAGACTCCAAATGTAGATTACTATGCAACTTTTGATAATTTTCAAGTCGGAGTTCTTCAGGCACAGTATATTGAAAAAAGCTTAGGCTTAAAAGAAGGTAAAGGTCCGTTTAACATTGAGATCTTTGGTGGTTCACCTGATGACAATAACGCATACATGTTCTTTGATGGTGCTATGTCGATTTTAAAACCTTATATTGATTCTAAGAAACTAGTTGTAAAAAGTGGACAAATGGATATGAGTGTATGTGCTACATTAAGATGGGATGGCGCTACTGCTCAAGCAAGAATGGATAATCTGTTAAGTAAGAACTATACTGGTTCCAGAATAGACGCCGTTTTATCTCCATATGACGGTATCAGTATTGGTATTCTTTCTTCTCTAAAGGCTGTTGGTTATGGAACACCATCTCAGCCAATGCCTATCGTTACTGGACAAGATGCTGAAATTCCTTCCATTAAATCTATTATTAAGGGCGAACAAGCGCAGACTGTATTTAAAGATACTAGAGATCTTGCGAAAGTAACCGTTGATATGGTGGATGCAGTACTCACTGGTAACAAAGCACCAACGAATGATGATAAGACTTATAACAATGGTGTTAAAGTAGTACCTTCCTATCTATTAGTACCTGTTTCTGTTGATAAATCAAACTACGAGAAAGTATTGGTTGAAAGCGGATATTATACTGCAGATAAACTTAAATAAATAGTCGGTCATAATGATAATAATTTAGTGATGACTGCAAGGTCATTGCTAAATTATTATATGGCCTATTTAAAAGAACGATATTGTAAGGAGTTGAGGATATATGGAAGATGTTATTTTGGAAATGATAAATATTACAAAAACCTTTCCAGGTGTTAAAGCTCTTAATAACGTGAATCTGCAAGTAAAAAAAGGCGAAATTCATGCATTGGTTGGTGAAAATGGTGCAGGAAAATCAACCTTAATGAAAGTCTTAAGTGGAGTATATCCTCACGGATCTTATACAGGTGAAATTCATTATAAGGGGAAACTGTGTGAGTTTAAGGATATTAAAGAAAGTGAAAAATTAGGTATCGTTATTATTCATCAGGAATTAGCTTTAATCCCTTATCTATCCATTGAAGAAAATATATTTTTGGGCAATGAACAGGGAAAACGTGGTCTTATTGACTGGCATGCTACTACAATGCGTACGAAAAAACTGCTGGCAACAGTGGGGCTCAAAGATTTACCAGCTACATTAATTACTAACATAGGGGTTGGCAAGCAACAATTGGTTGAGATTGCAAAAGCCCTATCAAAGGAAGTTGAATTGTTAATCCTCGATGAACCTACGGCAGCATTAAATGAAGATGATAGTAATAATCTATTAAATTTATTATTGGAATTTAAAAAGCAGGGAATATCTTCGATTATTATTTCACATAAATTGAATGAAATTTCAAGAATTGCTGATTCCATTACCGTGCTGCGTGATGGAGCCACCATTGAAACATTGAATGTAAAAGAAGATCATATTACGGAAGATAGAATTATTAAGGGTATGGTAGGACGAGAATTAACAGATCGGTACCCCAAAAGAGATGTAGCCATTGGTGATATTATATTTGAGGTTAAGAATTGGAATGTATACCACCACCTCCATAGTGAACGTAAAGTTATTAAAAATGTTAACTTTAATGTTAAGCAAGGTGAGGTTGTAGGAATTGCAGGGCTTATGGGATCCGGGAGAACAGAGCTTGCAATGAGTATTTTTGGCAGATCATATGGACAAAAAATTAGCGGACAGATCTATAAGGATGGTAAAGAGGTACATTTGAAAGATGTAAGTCAGGCTATTGACCAAGGTGTTGCGTATGTAACGGAAGATCGCAAGCAATATGGTTTAATATTAAATGATGATATTAAAAAAAATATCACGTTGGCTAATTTGAAAAGAATATCGAAGAATTCTATAATTGATGAAAATAAAGAAATCGTAGTGGCGGAAAAAAATCGTCAGCAGATGAATATTAAATGCTCAAGTATTTTGCAAAATACTGTAAACCTGAGTGGCGGAAATCAGCAAAAGGTCATTTTAAGCAAATGGATCTTTACAGAACCAGATATTTTAATTCTAGATGAACCTACTCGAGGAATCGATGTAGGGGCAAAATTTGAAATTTATAATATCATTAATAATCTAGCTAAAGATGGAAAAGGCATTGTATTGATTTCTTCAGAACTTCCTGAGATTCTGGGAATGTGTGATCGAATTTATGTTATGAGTGAAGGAAGCATTACAGGAGAGCTTACAGGAAGAGAAGCATCACAGGAAAAAATTATGAGATATGTAATGAGTAAATAGAGGAGGGATCGTCATGGAAACTCTGAAACAGATGTTTAAAAGTAATATCAGGGAATATGGCATGGTTATTGCACTAATATCCATCGTTTTGTTTTTTGAAATTGTCAGCAATGGTGTACTTTTACAACCATTAAATGTAACGAACCTAATTCAGCAGAATAGTTATATACTCGTATTGGCGATCGGTATGTTACTGGTTATCGTTGCTTTTCAGATTGATTTATCAGTAGGTTCTGTCGCTGCTTTTGTTGGTGCCATTTCTGCAATTTTAATGGTAGATAATCATTTTGGTGTTGTACCTGGAATACTCATTTCCTTACTGATAGGGGGCCTTGCGGGAGCTTTTCAGGGGTATTGGGTTGCCTATTTTAAAATTCCAGGATTTATTGTTACATTAGCGGGTATGTTGATTTTTAGAGGTTTGACAATGACTGCTTTAGAGGGGCAATCTAAAGGTCCTTATCCCGAAGTTTTTCAAAAAATGAGCAACGGGTTTGTACCAGATATATTGGGTGGAACAACTATCCATATTACAACTCTTGTGGTTGGGGTTATTTTAACTTTGATATATATATATATTGAATTAGATCATAGAAAAGCCAAACGGGAGTACAATTTTGATGTAATCCCTATGCAGTTTTTAGTTGCTAAATTGGTGTTTGTTGGCGTGGCAATCAACTGGTTTATGTATTTGCTTGCCTCATATAAAGGCATCCCTAATGTTTTGATATTATTATTTATTCTAATTGTTTTTTACACGTTTATCACGACAAAAACAGTTGTAGGGCGTCACATTTATGCTTTAGGCGGTAATGAAAAGGCGGCAAAATTATCTGGTGTAAAAACGAAACGGATTGTGTTTTGGGTTTTTGTAAATATGGGTGTATTAGCAGCTCTTTCAGGCCTTGTTTTCGCGGCTCGCCTTAATGCGGCAACGCCGAAAGCAGGTACGGGTTTTGAACTAGATGCAATTGCTGCATGCTTTATTGGCGGGGCCTCTACTGCTGGCGGTATTGGTGTTGTTATGGGGGCCATTATTGGCGGACTCGTTATGGGGGTTATGAACAATGGTATGTCCTTAATTGGTGTTACCATTGATATGCAGCAAACCATTAAAGGCTTAGTACTGCTATTAGCTGTGGCCTTTGATATTTATACAAAATCCAAACAGTCATAAGGATTATCATGCATTGGCTTTTAATATTATATAAGGTTAAAAAAATTCTTTTATGCAGTCTATAAATTTAGCAGAGAATTTGTTCAATGGTTCTTCTTTATCCGAAATATTGAAAGCAAGAATGTAGGTGTTTTATGGAAGGTGTAAATACGATTAATTCAAAAGCAGTCGGAGGATTAAATGAGTCGCTAATCGTTAATACGATTCGCAGGCGTGGACCAATATCTCGTGTCGATATTGCGAAATTGACGGGTTTAACAGCTCCAACTGTAACAAATATATCAGGTAAACTCATTGAACATGGGCTCATTCATGAGTATAAGGTTGGGGAATATAGCGGCGGCAGGCGCCCAGTGCTTCTTAAGGTTAATTCTGAAATAGCGAACATGATTATTGTGGATATTCGATCTAAGGAAATGATTGGCTATTTGATTAATGGCGGATTAGAGATTAAAGAACAGACGTGCCATGACATTCAACATTTGAAAGAAGAAAAGATATTAGCCTTACTAGAGAATACGATAGAACAATGTTATTCTTCTGAAAATGGTAAATTGGCTTTAGCTATTGGTATTATTGTGCGAGGACCTGTTATATCCAGCGAGGGGCTTTCCTTGTTTTCCCCTAGTGCTGGTTGGCACAATGTACCACTAAAATATCTTGTGGAAAAGAAGTTTCAGCTTCCCGTTTTTGTCGAGAATGATATGCGAGCTATGGCTCTGGGAGCCTATCATTACGGTCCCTACCGAGATATTAAAAATGCGGTATTTTTAGGGGTCGGGGGTGGAATTGGCTCTGGAATTATTTTAAATGGTGAGTTATATCGAGGCTTAGGGGATAGTGCAGGCGAAATTGGTCATACGGTTATAGATGCTAACGGTCCCTTATGTAGTTGTGGCAACCGGGGCTGCTTGGAAGCCATGGCCTCAGAGTCGGCTTTAGTAAATATTATGGCTAAGTCAATTAGGGAAGGTGAAAAGTCTTTAGTATCAGAGATGGTAAAAGGCGATATGGATGTCATTAGGACTAAGCATATTTACGCCGCTGCTGAGGAGGGTGATCTCCTTGCGATAAAGACGCTTCAGCATATTGCTCAATATATTGGTATGGGCGTGGCCAATATTATTAATATTTTTAATCCACAGTTGGTACTCATTGGTGGAGGCATTGTTAAAGGACGAGGATTTATGGAAGAGACAATGATGCAAGTCATAAAAGAACGGGCTTTGGCAAGTTGTTATTCCCTAACCCGTATTGAGTTTTCTTCTGAAGGCAGGCAAGATGCTCTGAAGGGAATTGTTGATGTGGTAATGGAAGGAATCTTTCTACGATAATATGACGAAAGTAGAAGATACTAGGACGCAGTGCTAATCATTTGCTTAAGGTAATAGATAATTAAAATCCTTCTAGCGTGTTGCTAGAAGGATTTTTTGACGTATAGTGGATGTATTGGTAAACTAAGGGGAGGGATAAGCATTGTAACATCAGGAGGTGAGCATTATGTATCTCAATCGCTTAAAATTATCACTTATTTTTTTTATTGGTATTTTAATAACCGGTATTATTGGTTTTATGGTATTGGAAGATCTATCGATTTATGATGCGACTTATTTTGCTGTGGTCACGATTACGACGGTGGGGTATGGCGATATTGTGCCGAAAACACCAGCTGGCCGCCTGTTTACTTGTCTGTTTGTTGTTATTGGGGTAGGGATGGCTTATTATACGTTTACGTTGGTGATCAGTATGTCGATAGAAGGACGGTTAAAAGATTTTTTTGGGAGGAAGGGTATGGATAGGCGTATTGCAAATTTGAATAACCACATTATTGTCTGTGGTGCTGGTAAGGTAGGGGGAAATGTAATTCAGCGTTTGCAAGATGAAGGTGAAGCTTTTGTAGTCATTGAAAAGGATTTACCACTCTATGAAAAGTTGTGTGATCAAAAGGTGTTAACCATCCATGGAGATTCAACTCTTGATGAAGTATTACTAGCAGCTGGCGTCAAAAGAGCCAAGGGTTTGATTACCGCTTTGTCTCATGATGCGGATAACGTATATGTTACCCTCACTGGAAAAAGCCTCAATCCCGAGATGACGATTGTGGCAAGAGCCGATCGGGCAGAAGCGGAGGAAAAGCTGCGCCGGGCTGGGGCTACTACAGTTATTTTCCCATCGGTAATGGGCGGGCGGCAGATGGTATCGGCTATGATTAAGCCGGTCATTATGGATTTTGTGGAAAATTTGTTTTACAATCAAGATTTACATATGGATATTGCCGAGGTTACGGTACATCCAGCATCTCAATTAGTGGGAAAAAACTTCATTGAAAATGATATTAAAGGGCGATTTGATTCGATTGTAGTGGCCATCAAACGTGGCAATAAGTTGATTACCAATCCTCCGGGCACGCAAGTCATAAGTGCAGGTGATATCATGATTGTTCTTGGTCAGAGGACAACTTTAAGTAAATTGAATGAGTTGGCATCAGCGGAATAGAGGGCTATAGGGGGATGTGGGGATTGGTTCTTTCGCCTTGCTTTTTAAAAGGTAAAATAGGTCGAATTATATATTCAGCGATTAAGAAGCATAAAATAAGAGTAGTAATCGACACGCCGATATATTTTATCCATATATTAATTTCTAATTTTTGTACAATGCATCCAATCGGAATCACTACGCATTGGTGAATGAAATAAATAATATAAGAATTAGCAGAGAGCCTACGCCATAAGTAGGCATTACTATCAAAGAAACGTTGGAATAAGGCAATTAATGCAAAGGTAGCGGTTAGAGTAAAGGTGGCATGGGTAATTGCATGACCCGCTTTAAATACTGTAGGTACATCAGGCATAAGGGTGAATAGTACCCGGTAAGCTAGAAAAACAAATAACATAATGATTGCCGAACTGCCCCATGTAAATAATCCCGGGTTATAACCCTGGTGGGTAAACCATGAGTGCTTCCAAGCATAAACTCCTAGTCCAAAATAACAAAGGTGTAAAATAAATCGTACTGGCTGAACCATAAATATAAATTTCACATTCACCCAAGCGTCATTCCAGAAAAATAAATTACCAATAAAAAAGGCTGCTGTAGTAAGCAATGCAAAAGCCGGGAAAAACCATATCGAAGGAACGCTTATGTTGGTCGACTTTTTAAAGTAGCCGGGATTGAATGAATAGGCAATTGTAAGTAATAAAAAGAATAGGGCCAAGATTCCTAGGAACCAATAATGAGCCTGTTGGTAAAACGGCCCCCAAAAATCATTTCTCCAGAAGGAGAAAAAATTGGGTGGTGTATCCGTGCGACTGAGAAAGGAACTATATGAGATAAAGGGGGCAATGAATAGTACGCCTCCAATCCACGGCAGAACAATGTATTTAAATTTATCTTGAAAAAACGTAGTTAGCCCTTTCTTGACTAACACCATAGGAGCAAAATAACCAGCGATCATAAACATGATGGGCATAATATATACATCTGTTTCTAATACGAAAAGATCAAAGAATTTATGTTTTTGTATGTCATTGACAGTCCACCATTTAAGATCCCAAGTGGTATACCCCATAGCAATATGAAACACAACCATTAAAAGAATTATAAAAGCTTTTAGATTATCAAAAAAATACACTCGTTCTTTGTTCACGGTTTGCATGTTGATTTATCCTCCTCTAATCATGATTTTACCTTTATTATTCAGCATGTAGCGGCATAACCCTTTTTTTTCCATATTAAAAATTAATCAAATTCAATACAATTTTCGCTAAGAGAACTGTTTCTTTGAAGTATTTTTGAACTAAAAAAAATAGGATATAAACGAAACGTTTTCGTTTATATCCTATTCTCATATTAAAAGTTAAAATTATCTGGATCGGAACCAACACGCTGATTCTGGTTTAAAGAATCAATTTGCTCCATATCTTCTTTCGTAAGCTCGAAATCAAACACATTGGAGTTTTCAATAATACGATGCTCTTTTATTGATTTTGGAATGGTTACGACACCATTTTGTAAATCCCACCGTATAATAACTTGAGCGATTGATTTACTATATTTATTAGCAATCTCTTGCAACGTAGGGTTATCCAGTAACTTACCTTGCATTAAGGGGGACCAGGCTTCAAACTGAATACCTTGCTCTTTACAAAAGGTCCGCAGCTCTTTTTGTATTAGACGTGGATGGAATTCCACTTGATTGATCATTGGTTTGATCTTAGCGTCTTGAAACAAATCTTCAAGATGATGAACGTGGAAATTACTTACCCCAATGGCACGAACCTTTGCCTCGTTATAAATGGTCTCCAAAGCTCTCCATGTTTCTTTATATTTTCCTTTTACAGGCCAGTGAATCAGATATAAGTCGAGATAATCTAGATCGAGCCTTTTTAAACTTGCTGTATAGGCTTCTAATGTAGACTCATATCCTTGATCTGCATTCCAAACTTTTGAGGTTACGAACAAATCTTCTCTAGAAATACCAGCTTGCTTTAGGCCTTCTTTGATACCTTGCCCTACGCCTTCTTCATTGCCATAGATGGCGGCTGTATCAATACTGCGATAACCAGAAGTAATAGCATTTCTTACAGCATCTACGACTTCCATGCCTTCTTTCACTTTAAATACCCCTAAACCAAGCCAAGGGATTTTTACTCCATTCGTCAAGGTTACTGTATCTTGCAGGTTTTTTGCCATAATAGATGACCTCCCATTTTTATTAATGAACCGTTTATTCTTCTAGACCATATTTTAGATTGGCCTAGGAGCGCACTACCGATTTCTTTCATTGGTATTTCCATATATTGAGTATATAGTTTATTTCTAAATGCCACAAGTAGGCACTTTTAAGTAAGAAGGATTTTATATTACCTATCAAATACCAGGAGGAAGATTATTGTTTTTTTATACTAGGATTGCTTTTTGGAAACTAAAATACTATAATAGTTTATGAGTAGGGCAATTGATGGAAATTCCCCATGCTACGTTAGATATAAATATATAGTAGGTGAACAACATGGACGATATCAAAAACAATATTCTTGATAAGGCCAAGGAACGATTGGACCGTTTTGGTTTTAAGAAAACAACGATGGATGAAATCAGTAAAGATTGTAGAATTTCGAAAAAAACAATCTATGAACATTTTAAAGATAAGGAGGATATGTTTACTTGCTTATTAACCAGAGAATGTCATAAGACAATAGATATGATGTTATCCCAGGTAGCTGAAATTGCTGACCCATTAGAGCGGCTAATTCAATTAGTCAGGATCGCAATAGCTTATTTCAATGAAGATAACTTTGTAACCAGACTATTAAAGGATGATGAGGAGCTATTCTCGGCTTTTTTGAGCAGAAAATATCATGCCCTTATTGATCAAGAGATTATCTCTAGTATTGCGGCCATTATTAACGAGGGAAAACAGCAGGGAATTTTTCGGGATGTAGATGAAAATGTAGTAGCATATGCCGGATTTAAGTTATTTCAGTCCTTTAGTATTATGCGAACCGGTCAATTTCTGAGTGATCCAGATAAACAAGAATACTATACGGATGTATTGGTTGATTTTCTCGCTCATGCCCTGGTGAAGAAATAGCTGCTGTCCTATAAAATATGTGACTGTTAGATCAAATTGTTTTTCTTTGCTCCTAATAAACTGTAATACCAAAATAGTTTATTAGGTATATATTATGATAGGGAGGAATCCATGTGAAGAAAGGTATTATTCGCCTTAGCGTTATTTTGGGCCTACTTGTATCCTTAGTATTATCCGGTTGTTCAAGGACAGCCACAACAAAGGAAGACGTACCTCTTGTGCGCTCTGAAAGTGTAAAGATAAATAGTTCTGCGCAAAATGCAAACTATCCTGGTGAAGTACGTGGACGCTATGAGACTCAGTTGGCGTTTCAAGTTAGTGGCAAAATTATAAAAAGGAATGTTGATCTTGGCAGTCGTGTCAATGCAGGAGATGTACTGATGGAAATCGACGCAAAGGATATTGCACAAACAGTCAATATTTCTTCAGCCAAAGTTTCTTCAGATGCGTCTCAATTGCAGTTAGCAGGGGCTAATTTGGAACGATATCGTACTTTATTTGAACAAGGGGCGATTAGTCGGGCCCAATTGGATCAATATCAAAGCACCTATGAAGTCGCCCAGGCAGCTGTGCGCCAATCCTCCGCCCAATATACCCAAGGCACTAATCAACTTGGCTACAGCACATTAGTTGCCGATAGCGGCGGTATTATCTCCAGCATTAATGCGGAAGCCGGACAGGTAGTGAGCGCTGGGCAGGCGGTAATTACCCTTGTAAAAGAGGGAGAACGAGAAATTGAAATTAGTGTTCCTGAAAATCGTGTTGATGAAATTCGTAAAGCGAAAGAAATTCAGGTTACTTTTTGGGCATTACAGAATGTAGCAGCGCAAGGGCAAGTTAGAGAAATTTCCCCAATCGCTGATAAAGTATCTCGGACTTATAAAGTACGTATTAGCTTACTCAATCCGCCTCCTGGCATCAATTTAGGTATGACTGCCAATGTTAACATTGCTGGCAGCATTGGTCAGCAAGGCACTTATATTCCTCTTTCTGCTGTTATTCAGACAGGGGATACGCCTAATGTTTGGGTCATTACCAATGAGACAGTAACATTGCGCCCTATCAAAGTAGGGGCTTTTGGTGATAACAAGGTTCAAGTATTAGAAGGCCTTCAAGATGGGGATGTCATTGTTACCGCAGGGGTGCAAAAACTACATGATGGACAGAAGGTGCGTATATGAGCCGTTTGAATTTGACAGAATGGGCACTAAAACACAAACAATTAGTTTATTTTTTTGTTGTCCTGATTTTTATTATGGGAATCTTTTCTTATCAGCAGCTAGGAAGAATGGAAGATCCGGATTTTGTAATCCGCCAAATGATTGTATCCGTATCCTGGCCAGGAGCTAGTGCTCGTCAGGTAGAAGAACAGGTAACTGACAAAATTGAAAAGAAGCTGCAAGATACACCCGGTATTGATTATTTAAAGAGTTATTCTCAGCCGGGAAAAGCCATTATCTATGTTACTTTAAAGGATACGGTAAATGAAAAGGACGTTCGCCCAACTTGGCTAGAAGTGCGTAATATGGTCAATGATATCAAAGGAACATTGCCCCAAGGCATCGTTGGCCCTTCTTTTAATGATCGATTTGACGATGTATTCGGCAATATTTATACCCTTACCTCTGAGGGATATAGCTATGAAGAAATGCGGGAAGAAGCGGAACATATACGCAGAACCTTACTAGGGGTCAAAAATGTAAAGAAGGCAGACTTGATTGGCGTTCAAACGGAAAAAATTTATATTGAGATGGAAAATAGTAAATTAGCACAACTTGGAATCGACCCTAATCTGATTATCAATACGGTAAAAGCACAAAGTTCAATGGCAGCATCAGGTATGGTTGAAACCTCATCAGATAATGTGTATTTAAGAGTTACTGGCATATTTGAGAATATAGACAATCTTAAGAGTCTGCCCATTCGTGCAAATGATCGTACCTTTCGTTTGGAAGATGTAGCTAAGATTCATCGCAGTTATTCTGAACCGATACAACCAAAAATGTATTATAATGGACAGCCGGCAATCGGTATTGCCGTTTCCATGGATAAAGGCGGAAATGTTCTTACGCTGGGCACAGACTTAGAGAAAACCATTAACCAGATTAAGCAGGATTTGCCCCTTGGCTTAGAAATCAATCAGGTCTCTAATCAGCCTGAAGTGGTCAAAGAATCCATTGGGGAATTTATTAAATCATTGAAGGAAGCTATTATCATTGTATTGATTGTATGTTTCTTAAGCCTTGGTATTCGGTCTGGGATTGTTGTTGCCCTATGTATCCCTTTGGTAATTGCCGGCATCTTTGTATGCATGCAAATCTTTGGAATTGACCTGCATAAAGTTTCCTTAGGTGCTCTCATTATTGCTCTCGGTTTATTAGTCGATGATGCGATTATCGCCGTCGAGATGATGACGGTAAAATTAGAACAGGGCTGGGGAAGATTTGAAGCTGCTTGTTATGCATATACAGCGACTGCCTTTCCCATGCTGACAGGAACTTTGATTACTTGCGCAGGTTTTATCCCCATTGGTTTTTCCAAAGGATCTGCCTCCGAGTTCACGAGCAGTATTTTCACAGTAGTAACCATTGCTCTTTTAATCTCTTGGTTTGTCTCTGTTTTAGTAACTCCTTTATTAGGGTATAGGCTGATCAATTTGAAACCAAAAGAAAAGGAAACTCACGACCAATATGATTCTAAATTTTATCAACTTTTCCGTAAAATCCTTACCTGGTGCTTGCAACATCGCAAATTGGTACTTGGTATCACCGTAGCATGTTTTATTAGTTCTCTTTTCCTCTTAAAACTTGTAAAACAAGAGTTTTTCCCGCCATCCGTTCGTCCTGAGCTCATTGTTGAGATGACGCTGCCAGAAGGTTCTTCATTAAAAGCAACAGAACAGGAAGCCCAAAAGTTTGCTGAAAAGCTTACCGATGATCCGAATATTGACAATTATAGTTATTATGTTGGCCAAGGAGCACCTCGTTTTGTATTAACTTCGGATCCTAAGCTGGCTACAGCCAATTATGCCCAGTTTATTATTGTGGCAAAAAATGTAGAAGCACGTGAAGCGTTGAATAACAAAATCGATACCATCTTCACAGAGGATTTTCCCAATGTGCGTGGTCATATAAAGTTGATCCAGACGGGACCACCTTCTCCTTATCCTGTCATGCTGCGGGTTACCGGGTATGATCATGAGAAGGTTCGTACCATAGCCAAAGAAGTAAGTGATACCATGATAGCCAATCCCAATCTGAATAATGTTAATTTTGATTGGAATGAAAAAAGTAAAGTCATGCACTTGGCCGTCGATCAGGATAAAGCTAGAATGTTAGGCATTGACAGTCAAAGCCTAGCCACTGATTTACAGACACAATTATCAGGTGCATCCATTGCTGAGTTTTATGAGCAGGATAAAACCGTCGGTATTGTTTTCCGTATGGATGATCAAAACCGCAAAGATCTTTCTACGATTAAAGATCTTCCCATTCATATTGGCAGTGGTAAATTTGTTCCTCTAGATCAAATTGCAAAAATTAGCTATGATGCAGAAGAAGGATTGATTTGGCGGCGTGATCTAAAACCAACCATAACCGTTCAGGCCGATGTAAAACCTGGGGTAACGGGGAATGATGCCACCAAAAAAGTGTACGCAGACCTTGCTGCACTGCGTCAGAGCTTGCCACCTGGTTATAGCATTGATATAGGTGGATCACTAGAACGCAGTCAGCAATCAATGGAATTTCTGCTAAAACCTGTTCCGATCATGATTGTAATCATCATCACATTGCTAATGATCCAATTGCAAAGAATTCCCCTTATGATTCTTGCCATGCTAACAGCACCTCTAGGAATTATCGGTGTTAGTATTTCTATGCTCCTTACCATGCGGCCAATGGGCTTTGTGGCGGAGCTTGGGATTCTAGCCTTAAGCGGCATGATTATCCGAAATTCAGTCATTCTAATTGACCAGATTGAGCAGCATATTAAAGCTGGCGAGACACCTTGGGATGCCATCATTGATTCTGCTGTTCTACGCTTCCGCCCCATTATGCTCACGGCGGCTGCTGCCATATTGGGAATGGTTCCTCTCATTCCTAGTACTTTTTGGGGTCCAATGGCAGTAGCCATTGCTGGCGGATTGCTAGGTGCCACTATTTTGACATTATTAGTACTGCCTACCATGTATGCAGCCTGGTTTAAGGTAAAACAGAATGGTGATGAATAACTTATTCATTACTACGTAATACGCCTATTTATGCTAACCTTAGTCACTTTGTTGACTAAGGTTATTTTTTTTACATCCCTACTGTCTTTACATCTGTATTGACATAAACTGAGATATAGGATTACAATGAGATAAATAACTTTGGTTGAAAGATGCAAAAGGGGATTTTGCAATTTGTAGATAAGGAGTGAAAGCATGATAGATTTAACAACGGAGATTCAGCGTTTGAAGCAGGACCGTAATGCAGTGATTTTAGCGCATAATTATCAATTAGATGAAGTACAAAGGGTTGCAGACTATGTAGGGGATTCTTTGTATTTAAGTAAAGTAGCAGCCAACAGCAAACAAGATGTCATTGTTTTTTGTGGTGTTCGCTTTATGGCGGAAACAGCCAAGATACTATCCCCAACGAAAACTGTATTGTTACCAGAGAAAGATGCTGGTTGTCCTTTGGCAGAAATGATTACAGCGGAAGGTCTGCGTACCTTAAAGTCTAAGCATCCTGGGGTTCCAGTTGTTTGTTATATAAATTCCTCCGCTGAAGTGAAAGCAGAGAGTGATATATGCTGTACTTCGGCGAATGCAGTTAAGATCGTCGCCTCTTTATCCGATCGTAAGGTTATTTTTGTTCCTGATGAGAATTTGGGTGATTATGTTGCCAAACAAATACCAGAAAAGGAGTTAATACTTTGGAAAGGTCATTGTGTGACTCATGCCAAAGTAAAAGCAGAAGATGTGAAGCAGGTTCGCGAGTTATATCCAGCAGCAAAAATCTTAATTCATCCAGAGTGTAATCCAGCAGTAGTGAAGTTAGCCGACTTTGTTGGCAGTACATCTGAAATTATTCGTTATGCTGAAGAGTCCGAGGAAAGCACATTTGTCATCGGAACAGAAATGGGAGTTGTGTGTACTTTACGAGAGACGCTGCCTAATAAACAGTTTTTCTTGTTGCATCCAGGGCTAGTGTGTCCCAATATGAAAAAAACTAGGTTGGAAAGTGTATATCAAGCATTACATAATCATCAATATGAAATTGATGTGGAGCAAGAACATATTTTATCAGCACAGCGCACCTTGGAAAGAATGTTGGAGGTAGTGTGATGTCAGAGCGGGGCTACGTTATATCACCCAAAACAAATCTTGCTGCATTAGATGATCAGAGTTATGACGTTATCGTCATTGGTGCAGGGATTGCCGGAATGACAGTTGCCTTGTCTTTGGATCCTAAACTTAAAGTGGCACTTATCAGTAAGGAATCAATTCAGGAGAGCAGTACTTATAAAGCCCAAGGAGGGATGGCGATTTCTCTAGGGGTTGATGACAGCTTAGAAGAACACATTGCTGATACGCTTAGAGTGGGCAGAGGGTTATGCCATGAGCCAGCAGTAGAGGCTACAGTAAGAGAAGCACCCGCTGCATTAGACTTCTTACAGTCTCTTGGTGCTGATTTCAATCAAGGAGCAGACGGGCTGTATTTAGGCAGGGAAGCAGGTCATTCTCACCATCGAATTGTGCATTATTATGATTCAACAGGGCGTCATATTGCAGAAACTATGATAAAGAGAATTGAAATACAGGGCAATATAATGCAGCTTGATCAATGTTATTTAGTTGATCTGTTGACAAAACAAAATCAATGTTATGGTTGCATTGTTCTCAATTCTGGGCGGTTAGTCACACTTCGTGCTAAGGCCATTGTAATAGCTACAGGAGGGTATAGCGGCATATTTGCCCGTTCTACCAATAGCATTTCGGCAAATGGGGATGGCCTTGCTGCAGCGTATCGAGCGGGGGCTGCTATTTCGGATATGGAATTTGTTCAGTTTCATCCTACGTCCTTTAAGACATGTTCTGGAGAAATATTTTTATTAACAGAAGCACTCCGGGGGGAGGGGGCTATGTTGCGTAATGCGGCAGGGGAACGATTTATGTTTTCTTATCATGCCGATGGCGAACTGGCTCCCCGGGATGAGGTTTCTAGGGCCATTGTCACGGAACTGCAATCTAACAATAAGGATGCTGTATATCTAGATACAAGGCATCTTGGAAAAGACTATTTAACCGATCGGTTTAGACAAATCTATGCCGAATTATTGGAAAATGGCTATTGTATGGAAAAAGATATCATTCCTATCGCCCCGGCTGCTCACTATACGATTGGCGGTATAACTACGAATCTTTGGGGCCAGACGACATTATCACATTTATTTGCCTGCGGAGAGGTAGCCGCTACAGGTGTCCACGGTGCCAATCGTCTTGCTAGCAATTCCTTACTAGAGGGCGTTGTTTTTGGGAGACGAGTTGCTCAGGTCATTAATCAGGACTTTCCAGTCAGTCATCTCATTGATAGGGAAGTTGCTCTAGAGGGAGACAACGTATGTCATAGTTGTGATACTAAGAAATTAGGAATTATTTTAGACCGAGTAGCAGGAGTGGTGCGTAAGGGAGATGCCATGCGTTTACTGCTTATGGAGTTACAGGAAAAAGTAGAAGATCCTAGTTCTTGCCTTACTCATATCCAGGGATATCAAGAAAATAATGCCTGTCAGTTGGCAGAATTAGTGTTAAAAGCAGCCTTGCTTAGGTCTGAGAGTAGAGGCACACATTATCGCGAAGATTTTCCTGAAAGAAAGGATAGGGACTTTTCTAAACATATAACCCAGCAATGGGGAAGGAGAGCTGTTTTCAATGAACAAATTAGCCTTAGATGATCTACTGCACAGATCCTTACTAGAAGATATCGGTTTTGGCGATATTACCAGTGAGGCTATTTTTACTGAAAGTCATACATCGCAAGGATTTCTTCTGGCAAAGCAAAATCTTGTTTTAGCGGGAATCCAAGTGTTTTCACGGGTTTTTGCTTTGTTGGATGATCAAATTCAGATAAGTCCTTATTATACAGATGGTACTTTGGTGCCAGCAGGAGAAAAAATAGCAAGTATGACAGGGAATACTCGCTCCTTATTGGCAGGGGAAAGAGTTGCTCTTAATTTGTTGCAGCGAATGTCGGGAATAGCAACTCATACTAGACGTTATGTGGAAGCCTTGAAGGGTTTTTCTACAATTATCGTAGATACACGGAAGACTACGCCTGGTTTACGCATGTTAGAAAAATATGCTGTAACGGTTGGTGGTGGGAAGAATCACCGTTATGGGTTAGATTCTATGGTATTAATAAAAGATAATCATATTCAGGCAGCAGGTGGTGTCACTGCAGCAGTAGAGCTTGTACGCAGCCAGGGCGCGTGTTTTAGAAAAATCGAAGTTGAGGTTGAAAATTTGCTGCAGGTGCAAGAAGCATTGTCACTAGGGGTAGATATTATTATGCTAGATAATATGCATATCACTATGATAGAGCAAGCTGCAAAGATGATTGATGGGAAAGCCTTAATTGAAGTCTCAGGAAATGTGGTATTAGAAAGAGTAGCCCAATTGGCTGCTGCTGGTGTTGATATTATCTCAAGTGGTGAATTGACTCATTCTGTAAAGACAGCTGATATAAGCATGAGATTGGTATGAAAAAATAAGAGACAGCCCTTCCATCCCCATAATGGAAAGGGCTGTTTCTTGAAGGGGGAATGCTATATGAGGCAATAATAAGGAGGACTATATTACATAATATGAAAGTCTTTCGAAAATGTGCTAGATTACATTAATTATCTTTTTGGCCCAAGCAAATTTGGCTTTATCCGATGACTAAACCGCTCTAAGACTCCCATCTTATAAGTGGGAGTTAAGAGCGGCTAAGTCCCTGGATAAGTGCGACTAAGATTCAGATGGAGTTAAAACTCCATCTGAATCAAGTCTTCTTTATGTTTACGACAAAGGTTATGGCCCGACTTGTGTAGTTGTTGGTGATAATTGATAATTAATATCAATTACATTAATGAAAAATACTAGATTTAAAATGGGTGATTTAGAAAACTTAATATAAGTAAAAGTAAGCTTGACAAAAAATGGGTGGATAATTATAATGATTACGTTGATAATGATTATTATAATCATTACATAAGGAAGTGATGACCCTACAGACAATCGGTAGAAAAAATAGCTTGGAGGTGCAGAGAGAGTGACGGAATTGTTAATGCAAAGTATCAATTTGTTCTATAAAGGCGGACCAGTTATGTATTTTCTCGTAATGTGCTCCTTGGGTGTAGTAGCTATTACAGTGGAACGTTTTTTATATTACCGACATGCTGCTTTAAATATGCAGAAGTTCCAGGTTAATCTACAGCCACTACTAGAGAGCCAGTGTGTTGAGGATGCTGTGCTGCTGTGTGAAAATACAAAGGCAGTTGTAGGAAACGTAACAGCTCAAGGGTTATATGCGTATAAACGGGGAAGCAGTATGGATACTGCTATGGAAAGTGCCGCCATGTTGGCTGCTGCCCGTTTACGTGAAAATCTCAATTATTTGAGCGCGATTGTTACATTGGCGCCGCTACTTGGACTATTAGGAACAGTGGTTGGCATGATTAATTCTTTCAGTGTATTTAATATTCAAGCTGGGCAGCCAATGGCAATTACTGGTGGTGTCGGAGAGGCACTGGTGGCAACGGCCACAGGGCTGACTGTCGCAGTGATGGCCTTAGTTTCTCATACTTATTTTTCTCAGCGATTGGATGGATTGATCACCGATGTGGAACAAGGGATTGCTATGGTCCTTACTTATTTACGGACCCCAGTAAATGGGAAGATGAAGAGGGAAACACATGAAATTGCGTAATTTACGGCTAGACAATCAACCGCAATTAATGATTATCCCGATGATTGATATCATTTTCTTTTTGTTAGTATTTTTTATGATGAGTACTTTATCTATGGTGGAACAACGGACAATTCCCGTAAATTTACCCCAAGCCGCCGCGTCCTTGCAGGATATGCAGCATAACACAGCCATTACCGTTATGCAGGATGGTAATGTTATGTTTGATCAGGAAACAATTCCTTTAACCTTGCTTGGAAAGAGGGCTAAAACCGCCTTGTTGCAGCAGCCCGAGAATGTATTTGTGCTAAGGGCTGATAAGCAGACGGAGTATGAAAAAGTAGTCGCTGCATTAGATGAACTAAAGGCCGCGGGCGCTCGTCGAATATCGATAGCGACGGAACGGAAAGTGAGGTAGGAAATCATGTCTTATACGGTCCGTTGGCGCAAAGCGATTGCACTGTCGGTTTTTTTGCACATTTTTTTAGGTGTGGCAGTTGGTTACATGACGGTTGTGCAAACTCTTCCACCGCCCCCTGATGAACAAGTTATTGAGCTAGATATGATGGCTGCCTTACCTGATGATGATTCGTCAGAGTCTGAGCCAGAAAGTGTATTACCAAGTAAACCTGAGCCGGAAGCACTACCAACGACTGAAGAGCCGATAATAACAGAACCGCCGCCTGTTGTCATTGATGATATAGCGAATAAAGAGCCAGTGCCTATTAAGGAAATCGCCTTAGAAAAGGAAACGACAGCTATTGTGAGCAGCAAACACAGTGCGATGGGGACACCACCCATTGTATTAGTGCGGGCCGATGCTGTGAATCCACCTGAGATAGATCAAATTGGTCGAAAAATTGTTGTGGTGCTCAGAATGAGAATCATGGAAAATGGTATGCCCGGTAAGGTGGATGTAGCTGTTTCCTCAGGACAAAAAAGTATAAATGACGCAGCTATAGCTGCCGCGAAGAAATGGCGATTTGAACCGGCGAAAGATCGAGAAGGGCGTCCAATCGTTTGCTCTACTATATTGTCCATCCCTTTTACGCCAAAGTAGTTTGAATCTGAAAAAAAAATATGGTTTCCACATGTTGACAATGAGAGTAACTTGTATTATTCTTTGATAGTGATAATGATTCCCAATAACTAAAAATATTTAGGACTCATTTTGATATTTGTGCTAATTGGTAATTTCGCAATTTTGTGGTTAAAGATTGTTAGATTCTATTTACAGTAGGATTTTTCGCTTCACTAATTGAGAATAATTTTTATTATCAATTAGTGAAGCGAAGGAAATAGATGAAAGGAGGTGAGTATGTGCGTAAATCGGTTTTGGTTTTTCTGGCGGTATTCATGTTACTAATTGGTCAAAGCATGGCTTCGGCAGCATCACAATGGAGTGGTGTAGTCGACCGCATTGAAAAAACAATGAACCAGTCTCTTGCTGTGTACAAAAGTGGAGACACAGCGGCAGCCAAGAAACTAGTCAATGATGCTTATTACGGGATTTATGAAAAAGACGGCTTTGAAAAGACGGTCAATACAACTGTATCTAGTAAAAGAGCAAATCTGACAGAGTACAAGTTTAGCGTGGTCAAAAAGCTGATGACCAACCAAGCGCCTGATACTCAAGTCAAAAAAGAAATTGACGAGATGATCGCCATGATGCGTGAAGACGTTGTAAAGATGGGTGGCGGCAGTAAACAACAAGATTCTTGGGAAAGTTTCTGGCCTGCTTTTCTGATTCTCCTGCGCGAAGGTGCAGAAGCCATCTTAGTGATTGGCGCTATCATAGCGTATCTGATTAAGTCAGGGAATGGTCATAAAACACAGACGGTTTACTACTATTCTGGGGCAGCTGTGGTGGCTAGCTTTATTACAGCCGTTCTCTTTCGCTCCGTTGTCAGTTTGAGCGGCGCAAACCAAGAAATCATGGAAGGCGCAACAATGCTGGTGGCAGTGGCGGTTCTTTTCTCCGTAAGTTATTGGATGGGAAGTAAAGCGGATGCAAAATCATGGAATAACTACATCGAAGGTAAGGTACAAAATTCTTTGAGCAGTGGTAATACGTTGTCACTGGGAGCGGCGGCATTTCTAGCTGTGTACCGAGAAGGAGCCGAGGTTGTATTGTTCTACCAAGCGCTATTTAATAATGCGGGTGACAATATGCATATGATTTGGTTAGGGTTTGCTGCGGGAAGTATCGCTTTGGCAGTAGTGTTTGCCTTAGTTCGTTATGGTAGTTTGAGGATTCCAACAAAGCCATTTTTTCAGGGGACTAGTATCTTGATGTGTATACTAGCAATTAGCTTTGCTGGCGGTGGTATAAAAGAGTTGCAGGAAGCTGGAGTAATCGGGATGACAAGGCTAGAAGGAAGTCCAACCATTGCACTACTTGGAGTTTATCCGACCGTAGAATCGATGTTGCCACAACTCGTTCTCATAATAATAGTTCTTAGCAATTTTATTTATCAAAAAAAGAAAAATAATAGGGAGGTCGTATCATGAATAATAAAAGAAAATTCTTATCTATGGTTTTTGCTGCATTTTTAACGGTGGCTGTATCTGCAGGTCAATGCTTCGCGGCTGGTTTTCAGGAGTACCCTATAGGTGATGATATCGAAGTACCTGAAGCAGGAATTAAAGTGGCGGTTGTTTATTTTCAACCCGTGCCTATGGAACCAGCGGGAATGGGTTTGACACCTGCGCAATCTGACATTCATCTTGAGACGGATATTGCTGCTATCGAAGGCAACACGACAGGATTTGGCGTTGGTGAATGGATTCCTTTCTTAACGGTGCATTATAAATTAACACAAAAAGGCACTGGCAAAGTCATTGAAGGCAACCTTATGCCGATGAATGCTAGTGACGGCCCTCACTACGGGGCAAATGTGAAGATGAAAGGCGCCGGTACATATGATGTAGCGTTTACTATTGAATCCCCAACTCGTCAAAACTACATGTTACATGTTGATAAAGAAACAGGTGTTGAAGGTCGTTTCTGGGATAAACCCATTACTCTTCATTGGAACTTTGACTATGTTCCAAGAAGTTGGTAAGTAAAAATGGCGGCCCGGGATGATTTTCCCGGGCTTTTTCACTATATAGGAAAGTATAAGTTCTTTGGTGGTAGCATGGGAAAGAATAATGATTGAACCGCAGAGGCGCAGAGTACGATGAGGGGGATTTTATAAACCTATATATTCTTTTCTCTGTGTCCTCTGTGTCTCTGTGGTTCAAAAAGGACGCCCTAGCGGTTTTTTTATTTTTGTAGGATATCCCATCACGGAATTGTGGAAGCCAGGATAATCTGGGCTTGTGCCTAATGTTTTAGGTAAATTGAAAAAAGGAGAGCAATATGCTGCAAATTGTACTACAAAATCTCATACCAGCAATGCAAAATGCGGTCATGGCTGTTATTCCTCTGGCAATGCTACTCGCCTTAGCCAGTAAGGAGCAGCAGGGAAAAATAAAGAAGTGGATATGGCGAGGAATCGTCTGGGGATTGCTGGGCGCTGCCTTCATTGCAACTGCCAAATTAGGCTCAAAAGCTGTGAAGCGGGAAGTATTTGAAGGTATGGTTCTTGTTGCCGGACTTTTTGGCGAAACCTTGCTGTTGGGTCTTTTTTTCTGGAATATAAGACGAGGACTTTCTCTTGGGAAGGATAAATTGCTAGGCGGGGCAGCCTGTCTTGTTGTTGCCACCTTACTTTTGTATCACGGTCTTGAAGTTATTCTTTTCCCCATTAATTTATTTGTCTCGGCAACGGATCCGGCCAGCATGGACTTTCTCCTGCAAATCAGCGGGTTTTTACTGGGATTGTTCTTGACATGGTTGACTGGTCTAGCTGTCTTTCAGGCAGCAAAGGTTTTAATGCCTAAGAAGATTACAAGTATTCTTGCCCTGCAACTCGCAGTTATCATGACAAAACAACTAGTTATACTTATTCAGATTATGATGGCGAGGAAACTGTTAGTCATTAAAGGGATCATGTCAATTATGGGGCCTATTATCAATCATCAAGCCTGGTTTTTATATGTCTTGCTTGCTGCCACTCTATTGTTACCTGTCGCTTTGTTTTTACAGCGTAAGCCTGAGAGAGAGGAAGGGCTCAACCCGGCCCAGTACCGAAAGATTTTGATTGGGTTGCGCAAAAAATTGCGATGGGGTGCAGTTGTAACTTTAAGTTTACTGGTTGTATTTCTTTTCTCGACAGCTGGCAAAAGTTACGCTGACGAAAAGGCCGAAATTGTTCCGGCTGTACCTGTAGTAGCAGAACAAGGACAAGTGCTAATTCCCTTGGAACAAGTTTCAGATGGGCATCTACATCGCTTTTCCTATCAGTCCTCGACTGGTGAAATTGTACGGTTTATTGTCATTAAAAAGAGCGGTTCTGCTTATGGCGTAGGGTTTGATGCTTGCGAAATTTGCGGGGCAACAGGCTATTTTGAACGGGATAATCAGGTTGTCTGCGCTCTTTGTGATGTGGTGATGAATACAGCGACCATTGGTTTCAAAGGGGGTTGTAATCCAATTCCAGTTGAGTACAAAGTAGCTGAGGGAAAAATCATGGTAGAAGCGGCTGGTTTGGAAAAAGAGAAGGACCGGTTTAAGTAAGGGAGGATGAATTATGTTTTGGCAGATGCTGAAAGGCGCTCTTGTCAGGCAGGGCCGAAAAATGTTAATGGTAGCTGTTACCATTGCATTAGGCGTTTCGCTGACTACAGCCATGCTTAATGTGATGCTAGATGTCGGTGATAAAGTCAATCGAGAATTAAAAGCATATGGGGCAAATATTGTAGTGACTCCTAGGGCAGCTTCCGTATTACGAGAGATTTATGGACTAGAAAGTGGTTCCGGGGGAGCCGGACAGTATTTGCAAGAAAATGACGTTGGTAAGTTAAAGACTATCTTTTGGTCTAATAATATTGTGGGCTTTGCGCCATCGTTGGAAGCGCAGGTGGGCGTTGGATCAAGTAACACGAATGTAACTATGGTAGGAACATGGTTTAATCGACGTTTAGATCTGCCTACAGGTGAGATAGTGGAAACTGGCATTAAACAGTTAAAATCCTGGTGGACTGTTGAAGGCAACTGGATTGACGATAATGACGTCAATGGTGCTATGGTTGGCTCTGTATTAGCAGGTAAGTTAGGTATTCACTTAGGGGATACAATTGAAATGGCAGTACCTGGTGGTTCACGAGAAAAACTGATAGTGCAGGGGATTTTTAATAGTGGCGGTCCAGAGGACGAACAAATCTTTGTCACCTTGCCTTATATTCAACAGGCATTGAAGCTACAGGGAAAAGTCGGAAAAATAGAAGTCAGTGCCATTACCACGCCAGAAAATGAACTGGCTCGTAAAGCAGCTCATGATCCCAAAAGTCTTTCCCTAAAAGAATGGGAAACTTGGTATTGTACCGCTTATGTAAGTTCGATTTCTTATCAGATTGAAGAAGCTGTAGATGGCTCTAGGGCTAAACCTGTTCGCCAAGTAGCTGAATCCGAAGGAGCGATTTTGCAAAAAACACAGTTATTAATGTTATTAATTACAATACTTAGTTTAGCTGGATCTGCCTTAGGCATTTCTAATTTGCTGACAGCCAATGTTATGGAACGCAGTCGTGAATTCGGTTTGCTAAAGGCCCTAGGCGCGACGGATAGGGATGTATTATTACTGACCCTTGCTGAAATCATGATGACGGGCCTTGCTGGCGGCGTAGCAGGTTACTTTATTGGCCTAGGATTTGCACAGATTATTGGCCAAAATGTTTTTGGTTCCGCTGTTGCCATTAATCTCATGGTCATTCCGTGGGTAGTGGTATCTGTTATCTTAATTACTTTGGTCGGTAGTCTTCCAGCTATACGAATGCTCTTATCGCTGCGTCCGGCAGCAGTACTTCATGGCAGGTGATAAAAAAATGACAAAACAGTCTATGTACTTCAAAATGATTTGGCATGCCTTGCTTCGCCGTCGCTCTCGGATGTTGATCGCATTATTGGCGGTAGCGATTGGTGCAACAGTTGTATCAGGACTTGTTACAATTTATTATGATGTCCCTCGCCAAATGGGCAGGGAGTTTCGTTCCTATGGTGCCAATCTGCTATTATTACCAGCTGGTGATCAACAGATACTGACAGAGGCTGAAATCGATAAAGCCACTAATTTGGTGCCAGCAGAAAAACTGATTGGTATTGCCCCTTATCTTTATGATCGCATTAAGGTGAATGAGCAGCCTTTATTGGCTGCAGGTACTCGTTTTCAAGCGGTAAAGAAGGTAAGTCCTTATTGGCAGATCCGGGGTGCTTGGCCGGAGGAAAAGTCAGAGGAGATTGTTCTTGGTTCTGAGGTAGCCGAGCGGTTACAGGTAGAACCAGGGCAGATGGTGACCCTGTCGGCGGCTGGCAATGAAGCGGAAAAGAAGGTAAAGGTTGCTGGTATTGTTCGAACTGGTGGCTCGGAAGAAAATTTTGTATTTCTTGATCTTTCCTTATTACAACAGATGCTTCATAAAGAAGGCAGAATCAGTGTTGCACAAACTAGCGTAACGGCCAATGAAACAGAATTGAACGATTTGACGCAAGCCATAGGGGAGCAAGTTCCTAGTGTGCTGCCACGTTTGGTGAAGCAGGTAACACAGTCGGAACAGACTGTGCTAGGTAAGTTACAAGCTTTGGTTTACCTAGTTACTATCGTAGTTTTATTGTTAACACTGATTTGTGTGGCAACGACGATGATGGCTGTAGTGACGGAACGTCGTAAAGAGATTGGTTTGAAAAAAGCGTTAGGTGCAGAAAATCGCAGTATAATATTAGAATTTTTAGGGGAAGGCTTGGCACTGGGGGCGTTAGGTGGCTTAATGGGAACAGTTTTAGGTTTCTTTTTTGCCCAGGCGGTGAGTGTTAATGTATTTGGCAGAGGAATTTCATTCCAGCCTTTGATTGCACTACTTGCCTTAGTTGTATCGATTACAGTCACTGGCTTGGCTTGTCTTGTGCCAGTAAAGATTGCGACAGATGTTGAACCAGCAATTGTGCTCAGGGGCGAATAAGGAGGTTAATTATAGTGAGTTTACTAGAGTTACAGGATGTTTCGATGATCTATGGAAGTGTGAAGGCCCTGCAAAAGATTGATTTAACGGTACAGAAAGGTGAGTGGCTGGCACTCATGGGACCTTCTGGTTCCGGTAAGACAACCTTAATGAATATTATTGGATGTATGGATAAAGCATCTAGCGGTTCTATTGTGTTAGATGGGGTTGATTTTTCTGATGTTAGTGCACGCAATCTTACTATGGTACGTCGCGACAAAATCGGTCTAGTTTTTCAGCAGTTTCATCTGGTTCCTTATTTAACGGCGCTAGAAAATATTATGGTAGCACAATATTATCACAGTATGCCTGATGAGACGGAAGCGTTGGCGGCATTAGAACGGGTGGGACTCAAAGAGAGGGCTAGCCATTTGCCAAGTCAGCTTTCTGGTGGAGAGCAGCAGCGTGTGTGTATCGCTCGTGCCTTAATTAATTATCCTATGCTGATCTTAGCAGATGAGCCAACTGGTAATTTGGATGAGGTGAATGCCAATATTGTCATGAGTCTTTTCCGAGAGCTGCATGAAGAAGGGCATACGATTATTATGGTCACCCACGATCCGGAAGTTGCGGATCAGGCTCAGCGCTGCATCGTCTTGGAACATGGGAAAATTGCTAGTTTCAAACAGAATCGCTAAGGACAGGAGGAGAAGGCCATGAAAAGAAAATATATATTGCTGATGATCGGTGCCCTAACAGTAAGTTTACTTACTGGCTGTGGTCAAAAAACTGCCGAAGATCATTCGGGTCATACCAATCATGCCAGTGCTCATACTGGAGCCTATAAGGACGGAACATATACGGCAAAAAGTAGTCCTGATGAACGGGGAGCAATAGGTGAGATTACGCTAACGATCAAAGAGGGTAAGATCACTCAGGCTGATTATAAGGGGATTCAGAAAGACGGTAAAGTCAAGGATGCCGATTATGGAAAAACAAATGGTAAAATAGAAAACCCTGAATTCTACAAGAAGGCCCAGCAAGGATTAAAGGGGGCCATGAGCTATGGACCTAGGCTGATAGAAACACAAAATCTTGATAAGGTAGACTCTGTATCTGGGGCAACTCTTTCCTATAAACAGTTTACTGAAGCAGGGCACAAAGCTTTGGATCAGGCCCATTGAGGTTGGTTTCCTATTAGGCTTAATTGAAAAAAAGACTCAACGAGCAGAACAGTACTGCTTGTTGAGTCTTTTGTTACGGAATCAGAAAGTATAGCACTTTCTTGATTCCAAGTAAGAACGACTAAGGCTTCTGCCTGCGTCCGAGGACTTGGCACAAGCCAAGTCTTTTCTTATATAAAGTTTAATTTATATTAGGTTTTTTTATGAAATTCTTAAATACTAAATAATTTTATAATAATAAATGTGTATATTAGTAACAAAGGATTGTAGACAATCCCCCTATTTTTGTTCCAAGGAACAATAAAATGGAGAGTGATATGTAATAGATAGTAACTTGATTGATTTTTCTAAGTTTACACCGAATAAGCAAGGTATGATAAACACGGAAGCAGCTAAGAAATATTTTATTGCTGAAGTGTTGCCTTATGTGTGCGGGGATAGTTTGCAAAGACTAATCACGGCAAACATTTCTGGGAATGCACAATTAATACAACTGGAAATGAAGAGAATGTTTATTGAGGCGGAGTTAATGAGGCCAACTAATACAGATACAAATAGTTTGCAAACGTTTTTTGACAAGCCGAAAGTTTTACCGTGAACAAGTATAAGAAACGTTAAACACACTCCTTGTGCCTATTGAGAAAATCATTTTAAATACGCAGACATGAAGAATTTGAAGGACATTGAAATAAATATATATCCCTCTGTGTTCTTCGTGCTTCTTCGCGACCTTTGTGTTTTATACGTTTTAAGATGACTACAAGTACAAGAAATACGTTAAGAAAACTAGATAAATTGATACCTTCCTAATAAAATTTCAAACTTAGAAAATACTAATAGAAGGATTAAAAGGAGGTATTTATTATGACTGAAAATCGTTCAAAAGAAAAGTTCTTAGCAAATTCCATCGAGCGGCATGAAACCGCGGCTTGGCGTGGGCATATCGAAAGTACGAAGCCTGAGTCAAATGTTCCGATTCCCAGTGAAGAGTCCGTGATTGAGGCTAGGGAATGGGTAAATACAAACTCCTTGTCGTAACTTTTTAAAGTAAAATCAGGGTGTCTCAAATATTGAGACACCCTGATTTTTTACGGAACCAGAAAGTATAACACTTTCTTGATTCCAAGTAAGAACGACTAAGGCTTCTGCCTGCGTCCGAGAACTTGGCGTAAGCCAAGTCTTTTCTTAATACTGCATTTCTGCGATACGCTTTAGGGTACGATATTTTTCCTGGGCATGTTTTTCTGCAGCTGCAAACATCCCATCCGCAATTTCTGGGAAGGTCGTCTTAAGTGATGAGTAGCGAATTTCGCCCTTTAAGAAATCTTGGAAGGAGGCTGTCGGTTCTTTAGAATCCAGCATGAAAGGATTTTTGCCTTGCTCTTTAAGACGGGGATCATGACGCCATAGATGCCAATATCCTGCTTCAACGGCTTTTTTCATCTGAAACATACTCGTGCCCATACCGGTTTTAATCCCATGGTTTACGCAAGAAGCATAGGCAATAATGAGAGAGGGGCCTTTGTAACTTTCTGCCTCAGTAATGGCTTTGAGGGTTTGATTCATATTGGCCCCCATGGCAATTTGGGCGACATAGACATAGCCGTATGTTGTAGCCATAAGCCCGAGATCCTTTTTGCGAACTTTCTTCCCGGCTGCCGCGAACTTGGCAATAGCTGCTGTCGGCGTAGCCTTTGAAGCTTGACCGCCTGTGTTAGAATAAACCTCTGTGTCCATAATAAAAATGTTTACATCGTCTCCACTGGCGATGACATGGTCCAATCCGTTATAACCAATGTCGTAAGCAAAGCCATCTCCGCCGAGAATCCAAACGGAAGGTTTCACGAGATAATCTTTTCGGGCCATAATCTCTGATAGAATTGGGTTGCCGGATACGGTTTCCTTTTTCAACTCTTCAATTACGCGGTCTGCAGCTTTTCTAGACCCCGCACCATTGTCCATATTGTCAAGCCATTCCTGGAAGGACTGCTTTACGTTTTCGCTGATCGAACTTTTTAACCCTTGGTGCATGAGATCGGCAAGTTTTTCGCGAATTTGTTTTGAGCCGAGGTACATACCGTAGCCGAATTCGGCATTATCTTCGAAGAGCGGATTCATCCAGGCTGGTCCTTTTCCGTCAGCATTTGTTGTATAAGGAATGGAGGGAGAACTGCCGCCCCAGATCGAAGAACAGCCTGTAGCGTTGGCGATCAGCATACGCTCGCCATATAATTGTGTGAGAAGTCTGATATAGGGAGTTTCTCCGCAGCCGGGGCAAGCGCCGTTAAATTCAAGGAGAGGTTTGGCAAGCTGGCTGCCAAAGAGTGTATTTTTCTCCATTAAACCGGATTTTTCCGTTACCTTCATAGCAAATTCCCAGTTTTCTGATTCCATCTCAATTTCATGGTCGGCCGGCTTCATAACAAGCGCTTTTCCCGGTGCCGGACAGATATCGGCGCAGTTACCGCATCCGGTACAATCAAGGGGAGCAACTTGAATACGGTAATGATATCCTTGGAGTTTCTTGTTTCTTGGTTCCGTAGTCTTAAAAGTATCAGGAGCTTTTGCCCGTTCTTCATCATCCAATAGGAAAGTTCGAACAGTCGCATGGGGACATACATAGGCACATTGATTACATTGAATACATTTATCAATTTGCCATTCAGGAAGATAAACGGCAATTCCTCTTTTTTCGTATTTTGTTGTGCCAAGAGGATGTGTTCCATCCTCCATGCCGACAAAGGCGCTGACCGGAAGGTCGTCTCCATCGTGGCTGGCCATGGGACGTTGAATGTTTTTAACGAAATCAGGTTCATCTTTTACGGGCAAATCTTCATCTTTTGCATCAGCCCAGGAGGCAGGAACTTTAACCTGGTGCAATCCATCGACGCCGCGGTCAACAGCCCTTTGGTTCATCTCAACAATATTAGCGCCTTTTTTTCCATACATTTTTTCGATGGAATCCTTTAGGTACCTAATGGCTTCTTCGACGGGTATGACGTTCGCTAGTTTAAAGAAAGCTGCCTGCATGACCATATTAATGCGGCCACCGAGACCAATTTCTTCGGCAATGGATATGGCATCTATGGTATAGAAGTTGATATTATTTTTCGCGATATAGCGTTTCAAGAGGGCTGGTAGATGTTCTTCCAGTTCTTCTGGCGTCCAGGGGCAGTTAAGTACAAAGCTACCATTCTTCTTAAGCCCTTTGAGCAGGTGGTAATGATAAATGAATGACCGGTTGTGGCAGGCAATATAGTCAGCATCGGATACTAAATAGGAAGATTTAATTGGTTTTTTGCCAAAGCGTAAATGAGATATTGTTGTACCGCCGGATTTCTTACTGTCGTATTCAAAGTATCCCTGTGCATAAAGGTCGGTATTGTCACCGATAATTTTGATCGCTGTTTTATTGGCGCCAACAGTACCATCAGATCCAAGACCCCAGAATTTACAACTTATCGTGCCTTCCGGAGTAGTATCTACCGACTCTTTTATCGGCAGTGAGGTATGGGTGACATCGTCAACGATTCCAACTGTGAAGCCATCTTTAGGTTGGCTTTGTTTCAGATTCTCATAAACAGCAAGGATGTGGCTGGGTGTGGTATCTTTAGATCCAAGGCCGTATCTCCCGCCAACTACCACTGGTTTAACGGTCTCATTATTAAACATCTGAAGCACATCAAGATAGAGCGGTTCACCAGTTGCTCCAGGTTCTTTGGTGCGGTCCAGGACAGCAATCTTCTTTACAGACTTTGGTAAAACTGAAAAGAAATATTTCTTGGAAAACGGGCGGTATAAGTGAACTTTGAGAAGTCCAACCTTTTCGCCTTTTGCCTGCAGGTAATCAATCGTTTCTTCCGTTGTGTTGCAAACTGAGCCCATGGCCACGATTATATTCTCGGCTTCAGCATCCCCATAATACTCGAAGGGATGGTATTCACGCCCCGTAATTTTCTTAAATTCTTGGAAGTAGTTTTCCACAATATCAGGAATGGCTTCAATAAAAGGATTAGATGCCTCCCGATTTTGGAAATAAATATCTGGGTTTTCCGCAGTGCCCCTTAATACAGGGTGTTCGGGATTTAAGGCCCGGTTTCTAAATTCTTCAATTGCTTTATGATCGACAAGTTTCGCAATCGCATCAGCGGGTGTTACTTCAATTTTCTGGATTTCATGAGATGTTCTAAATCCGTCAAAGAAATGTAAGAATGGTACCCTAGACTTGATTGCGGAAAGATGGGCAATGTAGCCAAGATCCATCGCTTCTTGGACATCGTTAGAACAAAGTAAGGTAAAACCAGTTTGACGGCAGGCATTAATATCTTGGTGATCACCGAAAATTGACAAGGCATGAGATGCTAGGGCACGGGCGGTTACATGAAAAACTGCTGGTACCAGATTACCTGCCATTTTATACATTTCAGGAATCATTAAGAGTAACCCTTGGGAAGCAGTATAGGTTGTTGTAAGAGCTCCTGCCTGAAGTGAACCGTGAACTGCTCCGGAGGCACCCGCCTCAGATTGCATCTCTACAACTTTTACAGGTTGGTCAAACAAGTTCTTTTTACCGTGAGCTGATGCTTCATCAACTCCTTCAGCCATCGGCGATGAGGGTGTAATCGGGAAAATGATTGCAACCTCGGTAAGGGCGTAAGAGGCCTCAGCAGCCGCCTGATTGCCATCCATTGTTTTCATTTTTTTTGCCATAATAGAGCCACCTTTGTTAAAAGAATATCTGCTGTTTAGTATTTGAAGTTTACCGATCTTCATACATGTGATTTGCACTTAGGGGACGGATTTTGTGAAATCTTTGTATAGATGAGGAATTGATGTGATAGCAGGTCAGCAGGTCGTCTCTCATTATTATTAACTAAGAATGTTTGCGGTGGATAGTATACACTCAAAAAGTAATAATAACTATGGGTGAAAGAAATGCTAATGAATTTAATTTTTGCAATCCTATATATAGTCGCCACCTATAAATGGGGTGATTGGCGAAATTGGCAACGCTACTATCCAACGATACTGTTCTATGGGTTTGGCGATATCTTAGCTTTTTCTCTTTTTTATCAGCAACCTTTATGGCTATATTTCACGCCAGGCCTGCCGCACTTGTTCCATGAGTTATTTGTCGTTATTGTCATGTATTCTTGTGGGGTCATCCTTTATTTATCTAATTATCCTAAAGCGCTAGTTGCCCAGTGCCTGTACATATTGTTTTGGGCGAGTCTATACACTTTCTTGGAATGGTTTGCCATTAAAACGGGTAATTTTATCCATCTAAACGGGTGGTCGTTAACTTGGTCTTTCCTATTTTACATGATTATGTTTCCCACATTCCAATTACATCAAAAAAGGCCATTGCTGGCCTTATGTATTTTGTTTGGCGGTCTTGCATTACTCCTTTACTTATTTCGCGTACCCATTGAGCTTGTTAAATAGTAAAACTTAATTCTGCACCGTTTATGTGATGCAAAGAACTATATCATCTTTAATGGCTAAAAGTAGACTATATCCTTGTAGTGTAAGGAGGAGTAGTCTGCTTTATTATATTTTGATGAAGGCAAATGATTTATGGAGAGAAACTGGCTGTATTGCTATTTTGCTAAAAAGTCCATCAGAGCTATGTATTGGTATTATCTAACATCAACTGTATAAGTTCTATAAACAAGAGAAAAATGATTGGGCAATATGCACATTTGTAACTTGATATTTAAAAGAATATGCTCTAGACGAAGAAATGCTCATCAAGATATACTTTAAATAAAATAATGGAAGGTTAACAGTGACGTCACCAAAATGCAAGGGTTGAGGGTAGGGGACGTAACATTATGTGATGATGATGGCATCGTAGTTAGAAAAATCGATGGATGGTGGGATGCTTTTTTATTTTAAGTGATTTAGTCGAAATATTATGAATTTTAGTATGGAATAATTTTATACTGAAAATTAGGGGGAGTACTATGTTTAAAAATTCGGCTAGGGGCAGCCTGGGATTTCATTGGAAGGCACGTTATACCGTTTTAAGTATACTTTGGGTGGGATGGCTATTTTCTTTTTTAGATAGAATGGTAGTTAGTATTGCTTTACCATTCATTGGGAGAGAATTCCAGTTGAATGCTGCATCACAAGGGATGATCCTCAGCACTTTTTTTGCAGGCTATGCAATATTTCAAATACCTGGCGGGATGTTAGCTGATAAATTTGGTCCGAGAAGGGTAATGGCTTTTGCTATAGTATGGTGGTCCGTTTTTACAAGTCTCACGGGTATGGTTCTTTCTTATCCGTTGATGTTGATATGCCGATTTGTTTTTGGTATAGGTGAAGGTTGTTTTCCAGGATCGTCTTTCAAAACAATAGCAATGTATTTTCCGCCGAAGGAAAGAGCAACCGCAACGGCCATTCAAGGTTCTGTCAATGCATTAGGACCGGCAGTTGCTTCGTTAGTTGCGGCTGGAATCATTGCTGCCTTTGGCTGGAATATGGTTTTTATTACTTTGGGTATACCTGGTTTAGTAATTGGATTGGCGATTTGGTTTTACATTAAGGACAACCCTGCTGAGCACCCTCATATTACACCGGAAGAATTATCTGAGCTAAATTTAGTATCTCCAGATGTTTCTAACTCGAATATTAGCTATCAGAAAATAACATTTAAAGAGTTTTTGCAAAAACCGGTTTTGTGGCAAATGCTATTAATTTGGTTTTTATTTGATATTACATTTTGGGGATTTATATCATGGCTACCTTCTTATTTGATGGAAGTACGGGGGTTTTCATTACTTAAGACAGGCTTTTATGGGTCGCTTCCTTTTTTCATTGGAACAATAGGAATGCTGGTCGGTGGTTACTTATCAGACTGTTTTAAGGGAAATAGAAAATGGTTATTTATACCAAGTTCGTTAATGGCAGCCTTTTTTATATATATGACTTTCAGTGTCGCCGCATCGAATATGGTGATTGTTTATCAAAGTGTTGCCGCGTTGTTTATGTTTTTGGCTTATGCTGCATTTTGGGGGCTTGTTGTTGATTCAATTCCAGCGGATATTATGGGAGCGGGTTCGGGAATGGTTAATCTAGGTGGGCAAATAGCAGGGCTTGTCTCTCCTTTTGCTATGGGACATCTGATTGACTTGAATAAAGGATCTTTTGACATGGCATTTGCTTTTTTGGCTATTGCGGCCATCGGATCCGCTGTCGTCGCTTTTACTGTGAAAATAGAGGCACTGAAATAGTGTGGTCTTTCTAGTTATAGGAAGAAAAAATAATTACTCTTTTAAAACTTTTCTTCTTCTAAGAGCTAGTCTCAAGCAAAAAAGCTGTTCTCTATTTTCTAGGTCCAGTCCACTTATGTCAGCAATTCGCTCGAGTCGATTTGCTAAGGTATTTCGGTGAACATAGAGTTCTTTAGCTGTGGCAGCAAGGCTTTTATCAAATTCTAGATATTTTTCTAGTGTTTTAAGAAATTCTGTGCCTTGGTTTTGGTCAGATTTTTCTAGTTTATCAATAATCGGATTATAAAGTTGAGTGAGAATATGTGTTGTCTCCTTGTCAGCAAGGAGAATGGAATAGCCTGCAATGTCATAAGGATGTGTTGTGTTTCCAGGGCCTTTAAGTAGGCGACCAAGTTTCAGGCAAGCTAATGCATTATGGAAACTTTGGCGCACAGCGCGAATGTCTAGCTCTGGAGTACCGATACCAATGGATACCTTTCTAAGTGGATTAATGTTGGCAAAGGATTGTTGTAGTTTTTCATACATTTCATTTTCTTGATTAAAATTATTGATAGATGCTAATAAAACAATAATTTTCCCTGCCCGCTCGGATACTAAGGACAATGAATATCTTGCAGCAATGATTTGTTGAGTGATTTCATATAGTCTGACAGAGAGAGTAGGTAGGGTGTATTCATTTTCTGCAGTATCGGGTTCAATAATTAAGCATTTATAAACTTTGGCTTGGGTTAGCTTGGAAGTATCAATAATTTCGCTAGAATTGGGTTGGCTAAGATCGCTGAATAGTAGATATTCCAGGATGTCTCGGGAGTATAACTTGTGACTTTCGGTTACGGCCTTTTGTTTCAAAAATTCCAAGGTAGCAACTGTACAGGCATGTTCTATCGCTACTAAATTAATATCAGAGAAAGCGCTGGATCTTTGAAGTATCGTTATATATCCAAAAATTTCATTGCTGGATAAAATCTTACCCGACATTTTCAGATAGGAGTGACTTCCAACTGTAATGGATTGGACGTAGGAATTTTTGTCTGAAAAGCTGCTAGTGGGTTGAGGGCAAAGCAAGAGTTTTTTTAGAGATACAAGGATATTTGTATCCTGTCCAGGGATATTAGCTGGTAGCCAGTGATTAATTAACATGCCATTTACGTCATAGCAAGCAACAGGGCATTGCGTGATTTTACCTAAACAGTTAATAATTGCAGGCAATCCGTCACCACTCATAGCTACAGTTGTCATTGATTTATAAATTTCATTAGAGCGTTGCAATAGTACGGATTGGCGATTTACGATATTACTGATGATCGGATTCATGATTTCAGATAAAGATAAATGTAAGGGAAGTTCTAATATTGGAAAGTCTAAGTAATTTGCTATATCAAGCATTTTCTGAGGGATTTCTGGTAAAAATCGTTTAGTTTTAATACCAAGGCCAGCACAACCACATGCCTTGAGTTGCTTAAGTAGCTGTTCTTGCAAAAGGGGATTATCTTTAATGGTATAAGCGGTTGTTAAAATCAAATCCCCAGCCTTAGCCCAGTTTTCAATGTCGGGAGAATCCATTATATTTACAGACTCAACTATGTTGTCCAGCCCATTGGCACCTGCAACTAGCGATATCGATTGTTCTTGAAACAGTTGTAAAACATCTTGGATTTTCATAGGCACCTCGACTTTCTGTATTTAGAGTTTTAGTCACTATTCGACTAATTATGCTAAGTTCCTTTACGGATTGAGCAATTTTCAAGCCATCCACGTAAGGTGTTAGAGAAGTTTAATTGATTTGTTCAAAACAGACAAATCAAGTCGGACAAATTATCCTGTATGGATGATGAAAATAAGGGAAAAGAAAAGTACAATAAACGTAAAGCATCTAGAAAAATTCAGATGGAAATAGAATAAAAGGGGTGTTATTTATTATGAGTAGCCAGGAAATGGTGTTGGTAAACAAGGAAGAATTGCATCAGTTGATTAAGAATAAAGTGATGAAGGCTGGTTTGCCCGAGGATCATGCACAGGAAGTTGCCAACCACTTGAGCTATGCAGATAGCAGAGGTGTGCATTCCCATGGAGCTGTGCGTGTGGAATACTATTCGGAACGGATATCCAAGGGAGGCAGCAATGCAAAGCCTAATTTCTCCTTTAGGAAAACAGGACCCAGCACAGGTATTTACGAAGGGGACAACGCAGTAGGAATGGTTGTAGCAAAAAACGGTATGATTGAAGCAATAAAGCTTGCTAAGGAAACTGGAATCGGTTTTGTCGGCATGCGTGAGCTCGGGCATTGCGGCACCCTTTCTTATTTTCTCAGAATGGCTACCGACGAAAATATGATCGTCATGTCCATGTGCCAGTCCGACCCTATGGTGGTGCCTTATGGATCAGCAGATCCATACTTTGGAACAAACCCTATCGGCTTTGCCGCTCCTTGTGCAGGCCGTTCTCCAATTGTATTTGATATGGCTACTACAGTAGGAGCTTGGGGAAAGGTTTTGGACGCCAGAGCCAAAAACAAGTCAATCCCTGAAACATGGGCGGTAGATAAAAATGGACATCCTACCACTGATCCATTTGCTGTTGGCGGTCTTCTGGCTATTGCAGGTTCCAAAGGCTATGGCCTCATGATGATGGTCGATATTTTGTGCGGCTCATTGCTCGGCATTCCATTCGGAAAGCATGTAAGCTCCATGTACGCCGATCTTTCTGCCGGACGTGAACTGGGACAGATTCATCTGGTAATAAACCCCGATTATTTTACATCTATTGATACATTTAAAAACAACGTGAGTAAAATGGTGGATGAGATTCATGAGCTCCGCCCGGCTTTGGGTTTTGATAAGGTACTGGTTCCAGGTGAATCTTCAGAAAAGAAGGCAAAAGAATATGAAAAGAGTGGAATTCCCATTGTAAAGGAAATCTATGATTATCTTGTCAGTGATGACATCCATTACAACCGCTATGAGGGGAAAAGTGCTTTTGCATCGGATACATTAGATTAAAAGAAAAGTAATAAGCAAAGGGTCTCAACTGATGTTGAGATCCTTTTTCTTATTACTATAATTTGGAAAGCAGTAGTGCAAGACGCAGCTGTAAAGAAAAATCTGGATTGGAGAGAGGCGTATCCAATAAATCATTTAGTCTCGCTATCCGGTATTTTACAGTGTTGCGGTGGATATAGAGCACTCGGGCCGTTTCGGCAATATCGCCCTGACAATCCAAGTAGGTCTGAAGCGTCTGGCGGAGAATTACCTGAGCTTCCTGCTCTGGGTAAGCCAGAGATTTTAAAATGCAGGTGCAGAAATGGCGAGCATGTTCCTGGGGAACAAAGCGCAAAAGTTCCGAAACGCCTTGAGAATAATAGGTACGGAAAAAAGCTTTCCTGCCCTCCGCTCTGCATTGGTAGTAAATTTCTTCTGCCTCAATGCGCGAGAATGGCAGAGAATGGAGAGAAGTAACCGGATTCCCTGCAGCACAGGAAATGGAAACAGAGAGAAATGCAGTCATTTGCTCTCTGATGAAAGCAAGGGCACTTTTCAGATTTTCCACAGGATTTTGCAAGAGTATCATTATTGTTTCGCTTTTCTGGCAGGAAAATAAAATGGCATTTTCCTCGAAAATTGTTACATGCCGCTCTAGCCAGTCATATACAAGGGAATAGAGATCTGACCGTACAGGATTGTTCTCCTCCAGTAAGTCATCGATCCCCACAATCAGGAACCTGTAATAATCGGAGGAAACCAAACCAAGGTCGGCCCCCTGTTCCAGAAAAACTGTGGTGTCGGTATTGCTGGTGTTGTGGGTCAGCCGCCGTAAAAAATCCTCCCGTATTCTCCTGTGTAATTCTTTGAGTTTTTGATTTTTGTAAAGGGAAAAAGCGATGGCAGCGGCAGTCTGTTCAATTACAAGATAAGAGAAGGGATAAGGAATTTTTTCCTCTTCCAGCACAATAAGCAGATGGGGATGGACAGAAGCGGCCCAAACGGGAAACATCCATGCGGTAAACGGGCGGGAAGCCTGAATATACAGGGAGGAGGGAGTAGACTCGGCAGGAGAGCTTCTAAGTTTACCATTTCCTTTTATGGCGGCCATTGTCAGCTTCATCTCCATCGTTTTCGCGGCTCTAGGAAGAGAGGTTTCTATTATTTCCCCAAAAGGGTCGGTCAAAAACACCACCTGCCGGACTGTACGGCTCAGATGGGCAAGGAGAGCAGAAATAGGAGTGTCTTTTATCAGCATCTGGGAATACTCCCGCTGAATTTTCAGAGCATTTAGAAGCTGTTGATTTTCTACATTCCAGAGGTAGGAGAGGAGTTGATGGCAGGTTATTCCCAGCGTCCAGGAAGCAGGAATCTGAAGCAGGGGAAAATGAAGCTTTTCGGCGGTTTCGAGAATAGAGGGATCCAGTTTGTCGATAAACCGGCCCAGCTTCACGCAGATTCCAGCAATGGGGAGACAGTTTAATTCCTCAATCATCCGGCAGAAGCCGGCCGAATCCTTTTTAAAGGCCATGCCGGTTGTAATCAGCAGGGTATGGGGTTTGATAAAGGATGTAATGTCCGGCGTTTCTGATATATCGGCGCTGTCCACCTTGCGGGACAAATCGGCGGCTTGGTTCAAAACGGTCATTTGAGAGAAGGGCGGGTTTTTTAAAAGTTCTGCAATAGAAATCATATTTTATCTTCCAGCCATTTTATTATTTCTTCATATGTCAATCTTCCTGACTCATCGTTTACATCTCTATCGAAGTCGTGGGCTTCTCTGTAGATTGTTATAAGGTGTGAGTTTGGTATTAGCTTACGTAGTGTCTTTGTCATTCTATATGGCACATCTGGGTCTAGGGTTGCCGCTACCAATATTGTCGGCGGGAAAGCTTTAAGTTTTTCGTCATCTAATGAGTATTTTGTTGGATCTTCTTTTCCACAGAGGTGCTTTATCCACGTTCCTTCCTGTCTTGCCTTTATATAGAGGGAAAATCTCAAATTCATTGGGCCATATGTCACCGGGCTATCCGAGATAATTTTTTCTATGCTTTCATCCGGTACGCTGGCTAACTTGTTATAATATTTATTTGGTGTGTTAAATTGAACTTCGTCAAGCCTCGCATATCCATACAGGCTTATGATTGCCATTGGCATTAAGGCTTGATTTTTAATTAACATATCACACATCATAAAAGAGAGATAGGCTCCTGCCGACCTCCCAAATAGCACATATTTATTATTTTTTAATTTAAATACCTTGTCCAGATTTTTCAAATAGAAGAAAAGCATTTCGAAGGCTGATTTTAAAATCATGTCCAGTTTTGATTCCGGTGCTAATGGATAATCTAGCGCCAAAAAATCATACCCTGCGTTTAAAAAATTATTTATATAAATTTCCGGCAGGTCGTCTCTCACTCCATAAAGCAGTCCGCCGCCATGAAAATATAGTATCGTTATGTTTTTTCTATTATTTTTTGCCCTATGCAAATTCACATTCAATTTGATATTTTCTTCTGTCACAAAGCTGAAAATTTCCGGTTTATTCATTAATTTTCCCCCCGTCAATCAGTTTAAACAGCCTTGAGGCTATTTGAATTTGAAGTAGTTCCTCCGGGTTCATAAAATCTATGTCCAGCAGATTTTTTATCTTGTCAATTCTATACCTCACAGTCTTTGGGTGAAGAAACAGCTTTTCAGAGGTGAGGATATAGTTTTGATTTGTGTCTAGAAAGGTTTTTAGAGTCTCGAATAGTAGGGGATACTTGTGTCTGAAATTAGCTATTCTGGGAGATATGAACTTTCTAAGATCGTCCAGACTGTTTGAATCTAAGAATAGTTTGTAAATTCCTAGCTCCTCATAGGGCAATATTTTATTCGAATTGTAGAATAACATTAGTACTTTTAGCGTGTCCAAAACTTCTCTGTTTGCTTTTGGAATGTCCAATTTTTCTACTTTTGAGCTGATACTTACATAGTAATAGAACTCTTTAAACAGGCCATTTTCAACCAGAGAATTCATTATTTTTTCAATAGAGTCTGCATTAAGGCTATTTTGATTATCGCTAAAATTAAGTATAAACACCACTATATCCAATTTTTCCAGGAAAATTATATCTTTGAAACTGGATTTAAATTTGATTCTAATCTGCCTTAGAGTTTGGGGCATGAGATTTTTGCCCACATTTCTTTTTTCGTCTCGTTGATACAGCTTTATGAGAATCACTTGGTAGTGCTTATGTCTATTTATATTAAGGGATTCCAATACCTCATCTATGTCTTTTTCCGCGTAGAGTCTATCATTTAATAGGTCGCCTATGATGTTATTTTTTTGTTGAAATAGATTTTGCGAGATTATATAGTTTTTTAATAGTTCCATCTGTAAAAATTTTACTGCGTTTTCTATTACCATAAAATCTTCTGAACTAATTTTATCCGGCAGTTCGTGGATAACTAGTTCGTAGTCATCATATACGAGATGGGGTATACGGACTCTAATCTGTTCGCCGGCTATCTTTGGATTAGTGCCATTATAGACTACTTTTTTACGCTCATACTTGAAATGCACGTACTTCTCAGTTGAAACTTCACTTGTATCTATTACTGTCACGTCGCAAAGTTCAGGGTTTGTGCTGATTTCAGTTCCCTTTGCAGAATTAATAAGGCTTACATCACGCAGTATCATTTTTTTAAATTCACATAGTATCTTGTTCATTGACGGCATTTTCATCGCAAGGCTGGTTAGCTCGCTATGTACTTCGTAATACTTATTCAAGAGGTTCATATTTTTATTTATTATTGGCCCTAATATCTCGAGAATGATAGATTCATATTTTACATCCTTACTAATCTGGATTAACGGGATTAAATAGTTGTCGCAAAGCTCGATTATTTTAGTTGGTATCTGGGTAACCAGTCTATCGATCTTAATTATAACCGCACTAATGCCTATGTTATGGAGTTTTTCAAAAAATACGTCCAATTCACTATCGCTCAAATTTTGCAGAGCAAAAAAACTGGTAAGGATAACCTCTCCAGAACGCCCCCAATTTGCTATGTCAGTTGCCTCAAGTACGTTGACACCATGTATTTCATTTAAGATTCCATTTTTGCCGGCTATTAATTTTGTCCCATAAAGGGATGGCATTTTTAGTATGTCTTTGATGTTCAAATTACTACTCCTTTATCCTTTAAGTATAAAAAAAACATGATTTTTATGATTTTATGCCAATGATAATGCAAAAAAATAGTGATATAATGGCGATAATTGATTTAACGAAATATTAACACAATAAAGGAGATTTGGAAATGCTATATACGGTAATTAAGAAAAATAGTTATCAAGATTCGATCAATCTTATGTTGCTCACTAATTCAATTAATACTCTTGCTGGTATAACAAAGTGCTCAATAATGATGGGTACTGATGCAAATAAGGACATCCTTAAAAATAGTGGACTTCTTACAGCAGAAGCTGAAAGTGCAGCTCCAAGTGATATGATTATTGTAGTCGAGACAGCGGATGAAAAGATTGTTGAAAATGTTCTTAGTGAAACGGATAAGTTCTTAAATGACCTGGCTGTTAAAAGAAAGAATAATAACGCCCTAAGCGTAACCAGTATAGAGGCTGCATTAGAAGAGATGCCTGATGCGAATTTAGCATTGTTTTCAATACCGGGAGAATACGCAGCCGACGAGATAGAAAAAGCTCTTGATCAAGGACTGCATGTATTTTCCTTCACCGATAATATCTCATTAGAAGATGAAGTGAGACTTAAGCAGAAAGCGCATGAAAAGGGACTATTATTGATGGGGCCTGACTGTGGAACGGGAATTATTTCCAGCATCCCCATAGCGTTTACAAACGTTGTAAGACCTGGCAACATCGGTATCGTTGGAGCTTCTGGAACGGGCATACAAGAAGTTACGACCATTATCGACAGGCTAGGTGGTGGCGTTGTACATGCAATCGGAACAGGCGGACGTGATTTGAGCGAAGAAGTCAATGCGGTAACCGTTCGTGATGCGATATTGGGACTTGAATATCACGACCCTACTGATGTAATTGTAGTCATTTCCAAACCACCGGCCAAAAAAGTCAGGGATGAAATTGTAGAGCTGCTGCATAGTGTTACAAAACCTGTAGTTGCCATATTCCTGGGTGAAAAGCCGGATCATCATGAGGGTAATGTATATTTGGCACATACTCTCGAAGAAACGGCAATGATTGCCCTAGACCTTGCAAACAACAGACCTGTTAAACCTAATTATATGGAAGAAATTAAATATGAGGTAAAGGCTCCACTGGCATCAGATATGACAGTAAAGGGACTATACTCAGGCGGTACACTCGCTGCTGAAGCCGGAATGCTGATCACTGAGGCCCTAGGGCTTGGAAAACTGACCAAAAAAGAAGGTTATATTCTTAATGCCAATGGATACGAAGTTATGGATCTGGGCGATGATATTTACACACAAGGAAAACCACATCCAATGATCGATCCAGAAATTAGAATCAACAAGATAAACGAATATGCGCAGGACAAGAACACAGGAGTAATACTTCTTGACTGCGTACTTGGATATGGCTCACATTCAGATATGGCAAAAGCATTATCTGGTGCCATCAAGGATGCAATACAAACAGCAAAGGAAAATGGACGGGAACTGTATTTCGTAGCAACGGTTTGTGGAACAGAGTACGATCCGCAAAGCTACCAGGCATCAATAAAAACTCTGAAAGAATGCGGTGTCTTGGTAGAAGAAAGTAACGCAAAAGCAATAAGACTTGCGCTTAAATTAAAAGGAATAGACTTTAAAGAAGCTGATAAATACGTAGTAGAAAGAAAGGCTGAAAAGAAAGCACTGCCAACAATCAGCGATAGTGTGATGGACCTGTTAAACTCCAAACCGCGTATTGTAAATATTGGCCTTACAAGCTTTACAGAATCAATTCTGGCGTATGGCGGAAGTACAGTACAATGTGATTGGCAACCAGCAGCAGGCGGCAATAAAAAACTGATAAAGATATTAAATCAACTTTCAAAAATGGAAGAGATAGAAAAAGGCAACAGTGAAGTCATTGACAAAATGAAAAGCTCCCAGCCTTTCTTGATTGACGTAGTACCGGCAAAATCAGTAATAGAAATCTTAAATGATAGAGTATTACTACACGCAGGCCCACCCATTCAATACCCTAATATGACGGGACCAATGAAAGGTGCCTGTATTGGGGCGATATTATTCGAAGGTTGGGCAGAGGATGAAAAGAGCGCAAAGGAATTACTGGAAAGTGGAGGGGTGAAATTCATACCCTGCCATCATGTAAATGCAGTAGGTCCTATGGGAGGAATTACGTCAGGCAACATGCCAGTGCTAGTTGTAGAAAATAAGTTGGATGGATCCATTGGATATTGCATCATGAATGAAGGCATCGGAAAAGTGCTTCGATTCGGAGCTTTTTCGGAAGAAGTTGTAAATAGATTAAGATGGATGAGAGATTCTTTAGGACCGGTATTATCAAAAGCGCTACAGAGAAAAGAAGGCGGTTTGAACCTAAATGTACTCATTGCGAAGGCCATTACCATGGGGGATGAATTCCACCAAAGAAATATAGCTGCTACACTGAACTTTTTGAAAGAAATTACACCACTGATCACGGAACTTGACATTGACCAAAAAGAAAAGTATGACGTAATAAAATTCCTAGCAGATACCGATCAATTTTTCTTAAACATCATGATGGCAGCCAGTAAATCCATCGTGGATTGTGCAAGAAAAGTTACAAGGGGTACGGTAGTTACAACAATGGCTAGGAATGGAGAGAATTTTGGCGTACGAATCAGCGGAATGGGCGATGAATGGTTTACAGCACCAGTTAATACTCCAAATGGGCTCTATTTCACAGGATATTCAGAAGGTGACGCAAATCCGGATATCGGCGACAGTGCCATCACAGAGACGGTGGGAGTCGGAGGCATGGCAATGGTAGCAGCTCCCGGAGTTACAAGATTTATCGGTGCGGGTGGATTCCATGACGCATTAAAAATCTCAAATGAAATGGATAAAATCTGTATTTCCAATAATTCAAACTGGAGTATTCCAACTTGGGATTTCAAGGGAGCGTGCCTCGGGATCGACGCTAGAAAAGTAGTGGCAACTGGCATTACGCCTCTGATCAATACGGGCATAGCGCATAAAAACATGGGAGTAGGTCAGATCGGAGCTGGAACAGTGCGTGCACCGCTGGCTTGCTTTGAAAAAGCAATTATTGCATATGCGAAAAAATTGGGGATAGACGTTGAGTAGTAATGAACTCAAACATAATAGAGAGGTAAAGAGCAATTTATTGCCTCTCTATCTTAAAAACCATCGCGTCGGTAAAGTGCACAGCAAATTTAATAACGGGCTCAATGTACAATTTGATGATGCTTTAATTTATGTTGGTGGTGGCGGGAGTCCCCTTTCTGCGTTCGGACTGAATATAGAAGAAGAGAAGCTAAACGCGATACTTACTTCTGTAAGAATCGATGATATGGTTGTAAACAAAGATGATAAGTTAATTTTTTATAGTGTGGATGGAACAATAAATATTTATTATAAAGAGATAGAAAAGGTAGATTTAACGCTTCCAAAAATCAAATGCAACATTAATGAGATACCTAATACTGGACTATATAACTATTTAAAAAACATTGAATTTGAAAAATGTATAGGAATCAATTTAGATGAAGAAACAAGTAAACATGTAGATTTATTATTGAATTCCGATAAAGCAGATTGGAATATCAATGTTATGATTATAAGATTTTTCGTGGGCAGAGGTAAAGGATTGACACCTAGCGGCGATGACATTCTCATAGGATTTACGCTGGCGCTTATGATGTTTGGCAAATTCAATAGTTGGCGGAACGCTCTTGAAGCGGAGGTCACCAGAGATAGAACGACCATGATCAGTGTGGCATATCTTAGTGCTTTATTAGTAGGGTATGCAAGCGAGTCTTTTATACGGCTTGTAAAGCTGATAGACGATGTAGAGATGGAGAAAATAGAAAAAACCATAAAAGAAGTACAGTCATTTGGTCATACTTCAGGAAATGATACATTGTTTGGATTGTTATTAGGGTTAAAATTTTTACGTAATCAGAAAGTATACACTTTCTCGATTCCAAGTAAGAACGACTAAGGCTTCTACCTTCGTCTGCGGACTTGGTCGAAACCAAGTCTTTTCTTAACAAATCAATGGGAGGGATAATATATGGACATTACGCTGAGTGAAATTCAAGAGACGATGGAGTGGTTATCTTCGATCAGTGATGATAAAGGACCGGGGACAACACGGCTTCTATACTCGGCAAGCTGGCTACAGGCCCAGAAAGAGCTCGAAGCGCGCTTTGAAGCACTGGGGATGAAGTGTCACTTCGATGCTGTAGGCAACTTGTACGGCACCTTGGAAGGAACCGAGATGCCGGAGAAGACAATTGCTACCGGGTCTCACGTTGACACGGTCGCAAGAGGAGGAAAACTGGATGGACAACTGGGGATTTTCGGAGGATACCTTGCCGTAAAGAATTTGCTTGAAACATTCGGGAGACCTAAGAAGAGCATCCAGATTATTTCGATGGCTGAGGAAGAAGGCTCTAGGTTCCCTTATGTTTTCTGGGGCAGCAAGAACATTTTCGGTCTGGCAAAAAAAGAGGACGTTGAGACAATTAAAGATGCCAACGGAATCGGTTTTGCCCAGGCCATGCACAATTGCGGTTTCGACTTTGCCACGGCCAGCAAGGACAGAAAGGATATTGAGGCTTTTATTGAACTACACATCGAACAAGGTAATTTCCTTGAAGAAGAGAATTTCACGGTTGGTGTGGTGAATTCGATAGTGGGGCAGAAGCGCTATAATATTACACTCAAAGGCGAAGCAAACCATGCTGGCACCACCCTCATGCGTTTCCGCAAAGATACGGTTGAATGTATGGCCCGTATCGTGATCCATGCCATTGATAAAGCGAAGGCGGCAGGCGATCCGCTGGTTATCACTTTTGGTAAAGTCGTGCCAAAGCCCAATACGGTCAACGTTGTTCCAGGAGAAACCTTGTTTACAATGGATTGCCGTCATACTGATGCAAAATTCCTGCAGGAATTTACAACCGGTCTTGAGGCTGATATGAAGGAGATTGCTGGCAGTAAGGGTATTGTGATTGAATTTGACAACTGGATGAACGAGACGCCCGTATTGATGGATAAAAACGTCGTTGATATTATTGAGCGTGTCTGCAAAGATAACAAGATGAATTACAAAGTTATGCACAGCGGTGCTGGTCATGACTCTCAGATTTTTGCGCCCCGGGTTCCCACAGGAATGATTTTTGTCCCGAGTATCAAGGGGATTAGTCATAATCCGGCGGAAGATACGAAAGTCGAGGATCTTCGTGAGGGAATCAAAGCGCTGGCATATACGCTCTACGAACTTGCTTATTAATACAAATAAGAAAGGATGTTTATTATGAACACACAGGCATTAACAAAATCGTATCCAGAGAACTATTGGAAACGCCTCGTATTCACGTTCTGTATGGGGTGGACCATCATCTGGATTTACAGAGCGATGCTGTCTCCAATTTACCCTGAGATTCAAAGCACAATCGGACCTCAAACGAATGCTGCCATGGGCCTTATTGCGTCATGTTATTTCTTTGGCTATACGGCGCTCCAAATTCCATCAGGTTTCTTAGTCGATAAATTTGGTCAGAAGAAAGTTCTGATTCCTGGATTTATCATCTTTGCCGCCGGTGTTTTCAGTATCGCCTCTGCGACGTCGATTACCGCGATTTATATAGGCGCTGTGCTGGCCGGTGTTGGTTGCGGCACCTATTATGGTTCAGCTTACTCTCTGACATCACAACATGTACCCGCAGAAAAGAAAGGTTTGCAAACTGCTATCGTTAACAGTGGCTCTGCACTGGGTATGATTCTCGGTATGACCGGCTCAAGCTACTTTGTTAAAACAATGGGTTTGCCATGGCAGACAATGGTTGTCGTTTCGGGCTGTCTGCTGGTCTTCCTGGTTCTCTGGTTTATCTTTGTAATTGTTGAGCCAAGCAAAGTTGCTCCAGTTCCCGAGGTTTCTGCTAACAGAAAAGGTGAGGCAACAACTGAAGTTGTTGCGAAATCCAAAGATTCCATATTCCGTCTTTCATTAGTAAGTTGTTACTTCATGTATTTCACAACCTGCTATGCGTATTATTTGATCGTCACCTGGCTGCCAAAATTCCTTGAAGCTGAGCGCGGCATTAAAGGCGGCATGATTGGACTTATGGTATCCATGATAGCTGTTACGGCTGTCCCTGGGGCCTTGTATTTCGCCAGAATGTCTGACAAAAAGCGTGACAAGAAAGCCGATATCGTCGTTTTTCTTTCAATTGCTTCATTTATCCTGATTGCAATTTCCATGTTCGTACCAGACACCACCAGTCTTGTCATCGTCTTGCTCCTTTATGGATTCTTGGGTAAAATGGCCGTTGACCCTGTTTTGATTTCCTATGTGTCCGACCAAGCTGACAAGAAAACCATGGCTACAACACTTGGTACCTTCAATTTCTTCGGTATGTCTTCTTCTGTCGTGGCTCCGGCCCTTACAGGCTATGTCATGGATAAGACAGGTTCAGGTGTTTGGGGCTTCTACCTGGGAGCCATCCTCTTGATTATTGGTGCAATTTTCTTCTATGTAGCAAATAAGATAAACAAAAAGGGTTTAGATAAGGAGATTAGTCATGAGCTATCTTAATAATGTTGTCGGATACAGAAAAGATCTTTTAAGTAATCGATCCGTAGTCAAGAAAAACAACTATGCACTGTTTGACCCCGATGGTTTGGTCAAAAATGTCATTCCTGGTTTTGAGAATTGTGATATCACAATTCTCGGTTCCCCCAAACTAGGTGCTAGTTTTGTCGATTATATCGTTACCATATACGCGGATGGCAAGAACGAACTTGGCTTCGGTGCAGAGGGTGTTGAAACGCTGTTTTACTTGCTGGATGGCAGCCTGGTCGTCAAAGCTGGGGAGCAATCTTATCCCTTGCAGAAGGGTGGATTTGTGTACTGCCCCCCTGGAACAAAGCTTTATTTTCACAACGAAAGCGGCGAAGTGGCCAAGGCGTTCATGTATAAGCGTGTTTACATGCGTTTGGAAGGCTTTGAACCGTATGTTGTTACAGGCAATACGGAATCTATGGAATGGACAATTTACGAAGGCATGGAAGATGTTCTGATTAAAGATTTTTTGCCAAAAGATCTAGCCTTTGATTGTAATTTTCATATCCTCAGCTTCAAACCCGGTGCTTCCCATGGTTATATTGAGACACATGTTCAGGAACACGGTGCTTACTGCCTGAGTGGACAGGGTATGTATAATCTGGATAATGAATGGATTCCTGTTCAAAAGGGCGACTACATTTTTATGAGCGCATATTCTCTGCAGGCCTGCTACGCTGTGGGTCGCGGCGAAGACTTCGCCTATGTCTATTCCAAAGATTGTAACCGTGATGTGACTCTCTAATTAGGAAGTAAAGAGGAGAAATGAAATGAACAAACAGTTAGTTATCGCTTTAGGAGGGAATGCGCTGGGCAATACTCCTGATGAACAGAAACAAGCCGTCCTGACTGCTGCTAGTCACATTGTGAACCTTGTCAAAGATGGCTATAAAATCGTTATTGTCCATGGTAACGGACCGCAAGTTGGAATGATTAATCTGGCCTTTGAACTCGCATACAAGCAAAATTCAAATGTCTCCGCCATGCCATTTGCCGAATGCTCAGCCATGAGCCAGGGATATATCGGATTTCATTTGCAAAATGCCCTGCAAAATACGTTCATGGAGCAAGGAATGACGACACATGTATCAACAGCCATCACCCAGGTCATTGTTGATCAGCATGATCCGGCTTTCCAGCACCCAACCAAACCTGTTGGCCTATTTTACTCGGAAGAGGAAGCTAATGAGATCGGACAGGAGAGAGGTTACACCTTTGTCGAGGACTCAGGAAGAGGCTTTAGGCGCGTGGTTCCTTCACCCGAGCCAGTTGATATCAAGGAAAAAGGGACGATCCGCTGCCTTATGGAAAACGGAGACGTCGTTATTGCCTGTGGAGGAGGGGGGATTCCCGTATGTCGCGAAGAAGGTATGCTTCACAGTGTTGACGCAGTGATCGACAAAGATAAAGCAGCAGCCAAGCTGGCAGATGTTATCAATGCGGACACATTCGTTGTCCTGACGGCGGTGCCCCGTGTTGCCATCAATTTTGGCACACCCGACCAAAAATGGTTGGAGCGTATCACCGTTGACGAAGCCAATCGATATATTGGAGAAGGACACTTTGCCCCAGGGTCTATGCTGCCAAAAGTCGAGGCGGCTATCAAGTTCGTTAAATCCGGACTAGGCCGGGAAGCCATCATTACATCTTTGGAGAATGCGTATAAAGCGGTCACCGAAGATAATGGTACGATAATCTGTTCTGAATGAATCGAGCAGGAAAGGTGATTCAAATGTAGAATCACCTAACGATACAATCATGTAAATATGTAATCAACTGCTAAAGTGATTGTGAAAGTCAATCGCTTTAGCAGTTGTGTTATCAAAGGAGATTGAATGAGATGTATAAAGAATTGAATACTTCAGTGTGTACACTAATGACGCCAGGTCCCGTTGAAGTTGAACCAAGAGTGCTCAGAGCCATGTGTACTTCCATATTGGGGCAGTTTGACCCTGAGTTTACCGAGCTTATGAATCAAACAATGGAAATGCTTAGAACTGTTTTTCAGACTAAGAACCATTGGGCTTTTCCTATTGATGGTACTTCAAGGGCTGGTATCGAAGCCGTTCTCTGTAGCATTATTGAACCTGGAGACCGGGTGTTAATTCCGATTTATGGCCGCTTCGGTCATTTGCTTACGGAAATCGCCGAGAGGTATGGCGCTGATGTTGCCAATATTGAAACAGATTGGGGACAGGTCTTTGATCCTCAAGTGGTGATTCAAGAAATACGGAAAGTTAAACCGAAAATTGTGGCCATGGTCCATGGAGAAACTTCAACGGGGTGCATGCAACCATTAAAAGAAATTGGTGAAGCGTGCCGTGAATTAGATATTTTATTCGTAGTTGATGCAGTTGCCACAATTGGCGGAACAGCCGTAAAGGTTGATGAATGGAAAATTGATGCTGCCATTGGTGGTACCCAAAAGTGCTTATCTGTTCCATCTGGCATGGCACCAATTACTTTTAATTCGCGGGTGGAGGCTGTATTATTACAGCGTAAGAAAATTGAAAGAGGTTTAACAGATGCGAGTGAACCGCAAAACCAGCAAGCAAGGTTAATCCGTAGCAACTATTTTGACCTTAGTCAACTTATGGATTACTGGAGTCCGGTTCGTCTAAATCATCACACGGAAGCGACTTCCATGTTGTATGCTCTGCGTGAAGGATTGCGAATTGTATTAGAGGAAGGGCTTGAAGCGAGATTCGTTAGGCATAAATTACATGAAAAGGCACTGGTTCAAGGTATTCAGGCTATGGGACTGAAGATTTATGGTGATCCAAATTGCAAGCTTCCTGTAGTGACATCAATCACTATACCAGATGGAATCGATGGTGAATCAGTTCGTCGTATGTTACTGCAAGATTTTCAAATTGAAATTGCTAGCTCCTTTGGTCCTTTGAAAGGTAAAATTTGGAGAATTGGTTCTATGGGCTACAGTTGCAGAAAGAAAAATATTCTTCATGTATTAGGAGCATTAGAGGCTGTACTAATTCGTCACAAAGTAAAGGTATGTGCTGGAGACGCGGTTCAAGCCGCCTTAGATATCTATCAAAAAGAAGAATAATCATACAATAGCATTGCCACAGGATGTAATTATTAGGATGAATCAATGCCTTAAATAACAATCGTTATTTAAAATCATTTTATGAGGAGGTTTCTTGTGTATAAAATTATTGTTAAGCAGCAAATAGCGCCTAGTGTCCAACTTTATGAAGTAGAGGCACCACTCATTGCTAAAAAGGCTAAACCAGGACAATTTGTTATTTTGCGTATCAATGAAGATGGAGAGCGTATTCCGCTAACAATTGCTGACTTTAATCGAGAAAAAGGCACCATTACACTGATTTTCCAAGAAGTAGGCGCATCTACGGTAGAATTGGGCCTTCTAAATGAAGGTGATTTTCTATTAGATTTAGTGGGCCCTCTTGGTAAAGCAACACATATCGAAAAAATAGGTACTGTTGTATGTGTAGGTGGCGGTATCGGCATTGCACCTGTATATCCCATTGCTCGTGGCATGAAGGAAGCAGGCAATGAAGTGATTTCGATTATTGGCGCTCGCTCAGAAGATATACTGATTTATGAGCAAGAGATGGCGGCAATCAGTGATGAACTCATTATCACCACAGATGATGGTTCAAAAGGGTTAAAAGCCTTAGTCACCCAGCCTCTAAAGGAACTCTTAGATTCTGATAAAACCATAAGCCTCGTTGTGGCAATTGGACCTGTTATTATGATGAAATTTGTTGCCGAAACCACACGTCCCTACGGCGTTCCTACAGTGGTAAGTCTTAACCCGATCATGGTAGATGGAACAGGCATGTGCGGAGGTTGCCGTGTATCTGTTGGTAATGAAAATAAATTTGCTTGTGTGGATGGTCCAGAATTTGATGGGCACAAAGTAGATTTTGACATATTAATGGCTCGCCAGCGGATGTATAAACCACATGAAAAACAACATAGCGAGCATGTAGCTGGTAAGGGAGGATGCAAATGTCACTCTCACTAAAAAGACATCCAATGCCTGAGCAGGACCCCAAGGTACGGGCTAAAAATTTCGCAGAAGTAACCCTTGGTTATACAGAGGAGTTGGCCCAGTCTGAAGCAGAGCGTTGCTTACAGTGTAAAACAGCACCTTGTCGTAAGGGCTGTCCGGTAGAAATTGATATTCCTGCTTTTATTAAGCACATAAAAGAAGGGAATATGGATGCCTCCATTGCTAAAATAAAAGAAGCCAACGGTCTGCCCGCAGTATGCGGCAGAGTATGCCCTCAAGAAGAACAGTGTGAAAAATATTGCGTATTGGCAAAAAAAGGTGAATCCGTTGCCATTGGTCGGCTAGAACGCTATGTTGCAGACTATGTACGAGGCAAAGGAGAAGCTATTACGTCATTGGAGTATGCCACTGATGCTCAAAAAGTAGCGATTATCGGTTCTGGGCCAGCTGGACTGAGTGCTGCGGGTGATTTGGCAAAAATGGGCTATAAAGTCACTGTGTTTGAAGCTCTGCACTTACCTGGGGGCGTATTAATGTATGGTATTCCAGAATTTCGTCTGCCGAAAGATGAAGTGGTTCAGGCAGAAATCAATAATTTACGCAAACTTGGCGTGGAAGTGGTTGTAAATGCTGTGATTGGCAGTACTTTTACCGTAGATGAACTGCTGGAAGAAGAAGGATTTGATGCCGTATTTATTGGCACCGGAGCTGGTCTTCCCTACTTCATGGATGTACCTGGTGAAAACCTGAATGGGGTATATTCCGCCAATGAATTCTTGACTCGTTGTAACTTGATGAAAGCCTATCGTTTTCCTCAAAGCGGTACACCTATTCATGTTGGGAAGCGCGTAGCGGTAGTCGGTGGCGGTAATGTAGCAATGGATGGTGCTAGAACAGCCCTGCGCTTGGGTGCGGAGCATGTTTCTATTGTATATCGTCGTTCGGAAAAAGAGCTACCAGCTAGACTGGAAGAAATTCACCATGCCAAAGAAGAAGGCATTGATTTTCAATTGTTGACGGCTCCCACAGCTGTACTGGGTAATAAAGAAGGCTGGGTAACTGGTCTACAATGTGTTCGTATGGAACTTGGTGAACCAGATGCCTCTGGACGCCGTCGTCCCATCGAAGTACCAAATTCTGAGTTTGTACTGGATGTAGATACTATAATTATCGCGATTGGTCAAGGTCCAAATCCATTGGTGCAATCTACGACGAAGGGACTAGAAACCAATCGAAAAGGTAATATTAATGCTGATGCAGAAACTGGGGCTACTAGTAAACCAGGTGTATTTGCTGGTGGTGATATTGTGACAGGTGCAGCGACTGTTATCCTAGCCATGGGGGCGGGGAAAAAGGCGGCGGTGGCGATTGATAAGTATTTACAAGAGAAAAAGAATAAATAGCATTACCAACGCATACATTACAATCTGAATAGCTATATAAAAGGGGCTGTGGAAATTTCAAAGCATATTATCCACAGTCCCTTTTATTAACTTATTTAACCTGCATTTTAAGTGATTGATTTTCACACGGTTTGCCGTCTACCTACCTTGTTCGGATATAAAAAAACCTTCTCCTTATTATAAAAATAAGGAGAAGGTTTTTTACGGAATCAGAAAATATCACACTTTCTTGATTCCAAGTAAGAACGACTAAGGCTTCTGCCTGCGTCCGGGGACTTGGCACAAGCCAAGTCTTTTCTTATTTGGTACGCTCATTCGATGTAAAATAATTTTCGGCAAACTGTAACCATAAACGCGCCGCGTGGGACATGAAGCGTCCTTTTTTCCAGATAATTGACATGTTGTGTATAATCTGAGGCTGTATTAATGGTACGGAGACAATGCGAGTCGAGTCTAATTCCTTGCACACCTCACTGGGTAAGAAGGCAATTCCCAAATTAGCGGCCACGATTTGTGTCATAAGCTCACGTTGAGAGGTTTCAAAAATAACATTAGGGGAGAAACCTACATTTTTGCACTGATTGATGATTTCATCATGTAGGCTAAAATCTTCACTGTATAATACAAAGGATTCGTTAGATAATGATGCCAGCTCGATAGAGGGTAACTGGCTTATGGGATTCTGAGAGGAGACAATAACAAAAAGGGGATCCTTGGTAAAGGAAAGGGAATCAACATACTGATTATCTGGCTCAATGCAGATTACGCCAATATCTAACGTACCATCCTGAATCGCGAGTGCGACCTTTTTTGATCCATATTCAGATAGACTAATTTCGATTTGCGGGTACTTCTTTTTAAATTCTCCCAACAATTCAGCAAATATGGTAGAGCTAGTAATTGGAGGGAGACCGATGAAGATCTTGCCTTTTTCCATTTTAATTTTATTTTCAAATTCAGTAGTGAGATTTTGGAACATGACCACCACTTGTTGTGCTTGATCTAAAAAGATCATGCCCGCATCTGTTAACTGCACATATTTGGAGGTCCGATTAAATAAGGAAGTTCCCAGTTCAGTTTCCAAATCTTTTATCATCTTGCTAATTGCTGATTGGGACACATGAGTAATACTAGCAGCTTTACTAAAACTTTTTTGACGAGCCACTTCAACAAAATATTCTAAATGTCGAATATCCATAGTAAACACCCCCAAATACAGTTTACTATCTATTTTAGTCATAGTAAAGATTACGATTATATATTTTACTTATAAAGAGATTCGATTTAAAATGAAGACAGAGAAAAAAGAGAGAGTAAGACGCTTTAAATATAGATTAAAGGGGATGTTTTTTATGATTAACCAACAGGCATATCAGAACAGTTTTTTAGGAGGAATGAATATTATGGAAAATAATAAAACAAAAGTAGAAAGTTCAAACGTTAAGAAATCCACATATGTAGATATTACACAAACTAAGGAATTTTGGTCTAAACTAGCAGTAATCAGCTAATAATGAAAAAAATTAATACTTGTGAAAAAGCTTGATAAACACCCGTAAGAAGCTTTTTTATAAGGAAAAGCTCTACATTCTATAAAAATGGAATGTAGAGCTTTTTGCTTTTTCTACTAGAGCATTTGTTTTGCATCTGTTACAGTAATTTCTAATACTGCGCGGATCCATGAAAATTTTTCTTTCATACGATCAAAATCCTCGCCAGATTTAACGAAACGCGTAGTGCCTGTCACAATAAAACCGGTTCCTTTTCCTCTGTAACCTTCGATCTCCCTACTGGCAATCGAAAGAATAACATTGTTTTGGTTGCTAAGATTTTTTTCTGTTTTGTTAAAACCAGAAGCTGGGATTAAGAATTTGTCAGCAGGAGTAACCATTATATAACTATTCCAAGTATTAACCAAATGAGGACCATCCTCACCGTTAGTTACAATACTGACAGCTCCATCGGAGGGATGAGCAAGTATGTCCAATAATTTTTCGTTAAGCATAATTATAATACATCCTTTCCATTTGAATTAGTTACCAGCTTTACTTTGCCATTGTTTAGCACAATTATTGTGCCCTCATGACAGAGTACAATGCACAAGTTGAATCTAAAGCAGACAATCACTGTGAAATATATCGGATAGTCCATATTATAAAATAAAACTACCCCTGCTGATAGGTGTAATTTTAAAATAAAATATGGGGTCAGTTTTCAATTTGTACTGCTTTCTATAACCTTGACACTAGGTCTTAGCGTCTATATAATGGCGGTAATTAAGATGGATTTTAATAAATGGGTTAGGTGAGAGTAATGATTATATTAAATAGTAAAGGTCGCCAAACGCTTCACGATAAAATCTATAATCAAATTAAAAATAAAATATTATCAGGAGAATTACCTCCAACTACGAAGCTTTTATCGATTAAAAATTTAGCGATTGAATTATCTGTAAGCCGTAATACAGTAGACTATGCCTATCAACAGTTATTTGCTGAAGGGTATATACATAGCAAGCCTAGAAGCGGATATTATGTCTCATTCATTGACCCAGAATTCCTTCCATCTCACTGTCAAACAGGTGCACCCCCAGGACAAATTTTGAAAGATGGGAAATCATACTCCTTTGATTTTCATCCTGCTAATATTTCACCAGAAAGTTTTCCAGTTAACTTATGGCGGAAACTGTATATAGATAGTTTAAAAGAAAATCCTAAACAACTTGCGTCCTATAGCAATCGGCAAGGGGATACCGCATTGCGCTATGAGCTCCAAAAATATCTGGCCCGTTCTCGCGGTGTATCATGTAGCCTAGAGCAAATTGTCCTTTGCTCTGGGTTACATGATAGTCTTTCGATTCTAGCACCAATTTTGAAGGAAAATCATTCCCAATTTGCCATTGAAGATCCTGGTCATTTCATTCCAAAGACGGTTTTTCGAAATCATTCCTTTTCTATATCTCCCGTCCCATTAAATTCGGATGGTCTTGCTATAGATTCTTTATATAAGACCAAGAGCACTGTTATATATGTAACTCCTTCTCACCAGTTTCCATTAGGATACATTATGCCAGTAGCAAATAGGCTAAAGTTAATTGATTGGGCGAAAAACGTTGGGGGAGTCATTATTGAAGATGATTATGATAGTGAACTACGATATTACGGCAAACCAATTCCTGCGTTGCAAGGCCTGCATCCAGAAGAGAACATAGTATATGTAGGTACTTTTTCTAAAGTGCTATCTCCGACGCTTCGCGTAAGTTACATGGTATTACCCTATCAATTGCTTACGATATATAATAAGTTATTTGGTGATGATTATTCTACGACGGTTTCTTTATTAGATCAACGAACACTAAGTAAGCTTATGGAGCAGGGATACTGGGAACGGCATTTGCGTAAGATGCGGACCGTTTATAAAAAAAAGCATGATGCAATCATTCAATCGATTCATCAGCACTTTGGATCTCAAGCCAATATAATTGGGCAGGGAGCTGGGCTCCATGTTGTCTTAGAACTAGTTGATAATTCTCTTACTGAAGAGGAGCTGATTCATCGCGCTAAGGAAAGAGGGGTCAGAATACACCCGATTTCTAGTACCTATTTACATAAGAGTAGTAACAACCCTCAGATAATACTTGGGTTTGGTAGCATGAGTAGTAATGAAATTGATCAAGGAATTGAGTTGTTGTATAAGGCTTGGTACCTCGAATAATAAATGAATAAAGACACTAGTGAGGTAAGTATTTTTATTGATGTAACCCGATGTGGAATTTCCTTTTGAGAATGCCTCATTGGGTTTTTGTTCAAAATGGGTCTTAGTTTGAATTAGCACTAAACGGGTGAGTAGATTGATGTACTATCAAAAAACAGAATTTTATTAATAATGTAATTATTTTACTCGGATCGAAGAGGATATAGCTCGAAATGTGTAGAAGATTGTTTATGATTTAAAGGAGTAGGAGGAGACACTAATGCAACTTAAAAAAATTTCTACGGTCTTTCCACACATGAATTCAGGCCATAAAGAATATGAATTTTTTAAAGTTCTAGACTCCGTACCGGTTCCAATATTTATTAAAGATAAGACTGGTGTATTTACTAATTGTAACAAGGCCTATGAAAAGTTTATCGGCCTTAAAAGAGATAAGATCATAGGCAAATCAGTATACGAATTAGCACCAAAGAGTCTAGCAGATATTTACCATGCAAAAGATCAGGAGCTATTTGCACAAGGCAATGTGCAAATATATGAGAATACGGTTACAGCGAAAAATGGGAATCGTTATGTAATATTTCATAAATCTATTTACCGAAATGTAGCAGGTCAAGTTAATGGCTTAGTTGGAGCAATTATTGACATCACTGAGCAGAAAAAGGCAGAAAAATCATTGCGAATAAGCGAGGAAAAAAATAAAGCAGTCATTGAAGCGATACCCGATATTATGGCGGTTGTAACACCAGAATATAAAATAGTAGAATTTAAAAAAGCGAGGGAATTCGATCATACTGGAGACGTCAAAACCTTTATAGGAAAGACGGTAAGTGAGGTGCTACCTGAGGAGGCTGCTACAATTTTTATGGGGAATATTTCATTATCTTTTCAAACGAAGAAAGTTACTGTATTTGAATATCAGATAGTACATAAGCAAGAGGTAAGGTATAGGGAAGCACGTGGTATTGTAATTTCTGATGAAAATGCACTGATTATGATTCGTGATATTACAGAAAAGAAAATCGCGGAAGAAGAGATTCATAAACTATCTCGTGTTGTTGAACAAAGTCCTGGAGAAATTATAATTACAGATATAAATGATAGGATTGTGTATGTTAATTCTAAGTTTAGTCAAAATTCTGGATATACACTTGATGAAGTAATAGGCCGTGATATTAGTTTTCTAATGTCCGGAATACATACAGAGGAATTCTACAATGACATACGAAAGGCAATATCATCAGGTAATGAATGGCGTGGTGAGATTTGCAGTAAGCGAAAAAGTGGAGAACTTTATTGGTCTTTAGTATCGTTATCACCAGTAAAGAAATTAGATGGAAAGGCTACTTATTATTTGGCGATTGCTCAAGATATAACCGAGAAGAAATTAATGGACGAAGTCCTTCAACGGCGAAATACGGAAATTAAGGAAGCGTTGGATAGTTTGGAGCAAACCCAGCTACAGTTGGTTGAACATGAAAAATTGGCTGGAATTGGGCAATTGGCAGCAGGTGTAGCTCATGAAATTAATAACCCATTAGGATTTGTCCTAAGTAATTTTGATTGTTTAAAACAATACTTAATTAAAATTACTGAGGTATTCAAAAAATATAGGGAATTGAAAAATGGGGCATTGGAATCCGAAATTAATAGTTTAAGGGAGATCGCTGAACAGCTTATTGTCCTTGAAAAAAAGAACAAAATCGATTATATTTTTAGAGACCTTGAACCAGTTATTCAAGAATCAGACGAAGGGCTGAAAAGGTTAAGCGATATAGTAAAGGCTTTAAAATTATTCTCAAGGGTAGATAGAGGTAGTGAATTTGAAAATTATGATTTAAATACAGGGATAAAGAACACGTTAATTATTGCAAGAAATGAGATTAAATATGTTGCGGAGATTCAAATTGATTTAGGAGAATTACCTGAACTACAAGCTTCATCGGGACAAATTAATCAAGTTCTATTGAATATGATCATCAATGCAGCTTATGCGATTAAGGAAAAGAAAATGGACAAGCTGGGAATGGTTAAGATTACTAGTTATCATGATAATCAATTTGCCTACTGCTCGATTCAGGATAATGGTATTGGAATGTCAGAAGAAATTTCAAAAAATATTTTTAATGCATTTTATACTACGAAGCCTATTGGTGAAGGAACAGGGCTTGGGCTTAGTATTTCCTATGATATTATTGTTAATAAACACCATGGTGGTATTTCTGTTATCAGTGAAAAAGGAGTTGGAACGACATTTACGATTAAGCTACCTTTACATTGCTGGCAATAAAAATGACAATGAATAAAAAATAGCAAGGTTATAGTAAAAGTAGTTGACTACTACGCCACTTGATGAGGATGCGAATTTGAGATGACTGTAACAATGAAAAATACCTGAAATTAAAGAACTATTTTAGGTATTTATGAAAGGAATATATATATGAGAAAAAGTACTATTTTATTTGTAGATGATGAAGTAAATAGTCTAAACTCGATTCGAAGAGCACTCATTAATGAGAATTTTATATCGTTATTTGCCAATAATGCACAAGAAGCTTTGGAAATGATGGAGAAAAATGACGTAAGCGTTCTTGTTACCGACATGCAAATGCCAGGAATGGATGGATTGGCCTTACTAAAAGAAACAAAGCTGAATTATCCAGATGTCATTAGAATGGTTATATCTGGTTATACCCAATTATCCAAAGTGCTTACTACTGTTAATCAGGGTGATATATTTAGGTTTATAGCGAAACCATGGGACAAGGAAAAGGATTTATTACCTGTACTTTGGCAAGCCATTGAGTACTATAACTTGCGTCAGGACAAGAAAAGGCTGAAATTATCGCTTCAAGAAAGAAACTCTGCTTATCAAAAAATGCTACGAACGATGGAAAAGCAATTTTCTAGCCAAAAAGGCGATACCATGAATATAAAAAACATATTATTTACGGTAATGAATTATTTAGAAAATGAAATTGTTAACGCAGATAATAAGATAAAGGGAGAATGCTCTTCCAATTTTCTACTACAAATTCAGGTGATCAAAGAAATAGTCGTAGATTACTTGAATACAATTCCAGTGACATTAGAAGTGTTTTCGCTAGAAGAGATCATAGAATACTTACGTAAGTATCTAGCAGATAAAAGTGGAAGGGTACAGTGCAAATTGGAAGTGACTTCTCCAAATCTAAAGTGTTGTGGTAATTATAAATTACTAGCAATGATCTTACTATCCATATTTAAATTAATTCATCATTCAGGTACAGATCGAAACTTTAGTTGTATAACCTCATCCGAAAGTTATGAAGGTTTTATACGAGTAAAGAATATCTTTGAAATAGGATATGTAGATGGAGGGAGTGTATTAATTGACGCAGCTCAGTTATTAACACATACCAAATTAGATAATTATTGTACGCTTTTAACACAAATTGGAAAAGACTATAATATTTCTGTAACATATACGTATATAAACCAAAATTTATCAATTATCACAGTTACTTCTGATTTCTCCCACGTTAATTAAAAAGAAAAATATTAATTAGAGGAGCGGTCTCTTTTGGTAAGATGTGCTAATCTTACTGTTGACTTTTATAGCAATCCAACATATAATAAAAACAAAAAGTAATTGTCAATGACAATTAAATTGAAAGGGAATTATGAGTTATATATTAACAGATGCAGTTAGCTTTTTATTAAGCCGAATACAAGCAAGAATGAAAAATATATTTCTAAAGAAATTAAAAGAATATGGTATTACCCCTGAACAATGGGTTTTACTTGCAAAACTTTCAGAGCAAGAAGGAATTTCACCAACAGAATTGTCGCTAATATCACTTAGAGACAAACCTTACACTACGCGACTTATTGATAAATTGGCGGAAAATAAGCTGATTATTAAGGAAGAAAGCCAGCATGATAAGCGTTCTTCACTAATTTACCTGACAAAGCAAGGTGCAAAAATAAAAGAGGAAATCGTTCCTATAGCGGATGAAATTAATGAATGGCTAGTTGAAACTATGGATGAAGCAGAGATTAAACAATTAAAAATCTTGTTGCAAAAAATGTATGATAATATGCAAGCCCATAGTTAGGAAAGCTTTTGATGAAACAGCAAATTTTAGCTGAACCTATTCGGCTAATTATTTTTTACCAAACTAGTTGTCAATGACAAATAAATGGAGATGCTTTGAGTGAGGTGATGAAATATGAAGAACTGGAAAGGATGAGTTTTAGTATTAAAAAATAAATGAGCATCAAGAAGTAGGTTATTGGTACTATGTTTCACATAAATTAAGAGGACGAGGTGAAAGAAAATGAATTTTTTAAGAAAGTATTGGCAGGATATGGGTGGAGTCGTAGCCATAGTTGTATGTGTTGGTCTATTAATGAATCAGCAAAATATGCAAGAGATAAGACTAATTTTATGGATGAGCTTTGTTGCAATCCTAGTTCATCAATTTGAAGAATATCGCTGGCCAGGATATTTTCCGGGGATTTTTAACATCGTAATATTGAAAAGTTCGCTTCCAGACAGATATCCTTTAAATAGTCAATCGGCTATGGTCATTAATGTGTTAATTGCTTATGTTTTTTATCTTGTTCCTGTTTTTTTTACAGATCAGATATGGTTGGGGCTTGCACCAATCTTCATGGGATTTTTTCAATTCTTCTGGCACGGAATTTTCGCCAATATAAAAGCAAAGTCTATTTATAATCCCGGCTTGTTCGCAGTTCTGTTTCTCCATATTCCTATTGGATGCTGGTACATCAATTATATTGTTTCCCACGGCTTAGCAACTCAGATGGATTGGGTTTTAGGAAGTATCTATTTTGTTATTGCCACCTATATTTTGATCGTTAAGGGTAACATGTGGATGAAAAATGAGAAAACGAAATTTAGCTTCAATAAGAAACAATTAGGACCATATAGCCCCCAATAATTATACGCTCACTAATCCATTTTATTTAGTAGTTAGATTTTTTACAAAAGGTCCTGTAGAGTAGAAATACTTTGCAGGATTTTTGTAATTAACTATATAGTGCTAGGAGAGTATTGAAGATAGCTAAAGTAGCAAAAATAAATGCTAGACTTCTAATGAACAGATAGTGGAACATTACACATTTTGTTGTAATAAGTAGAATTATAACAATGTATTATAAATACTGTATAATTTTGTCTAAAGATATGATATAATTATACTCAAGGCAAAGACGCTGTTTTCTTATTAGAGGAAATTCAGCGTTTTTTTCGTTTTAATTTAGTAAAAAGGGGAGGGAAAAGGTTTACTTTTTTTAGAAATAAGACGATATATGAATGTTATGTAATTTTTTATAAAAAGGAGATGTTGTTATGATTATTGCTATTGGCATTATTATGGTTCTTATTACAGTTTACTTTTTACTCAAGCGTTATGATGCGCGTTTGGTATTATTAGCTTCCGGTATTATTATGGCTTGTTTGGCGGGTACGCCGATGGCTCCCTTGGATGCTTTTGCTAAAGAAATGACCAATAGTGGGCTGATTCAGGCGGTTTGTTCCGTTATGGGTTTTGCAATGGTAATGAAGTATACAGAATGTGATAAACATTTAATTAATTTTATGGCAAATGGTCTTTCTAAAGTTCGTCCACTTTTGATCCCAGGTGTTGTTTTGGCTACCTATGCAGTCAATGTAGCACTACCAAGTGCTGCGGGAACGGCGGCAGCAGCGGGTGCGATTTTTGTACCGTTGATGATGTCGGCAGGCGTACACCCTGCTATGGCGGGAGCGGCGGTAAAATGCGGTACATACGGTAGTATGCTGAATCCAGGCTTGGCACATAACCCCTTTGTAGCCAAAATTGCTGGTGTGGACGTTATGGAAGTTATCGGATTTCATTTTAAAGCCAATATTGCGTCTTTGATTACAGCAACAATTTTGATTACATTAATTGCTTATTATAGAAATGAGCACAAAGGGTATAAAGCTGAGGGTTTCGAAGTCGAGGAATCTTTTAAGGTAAAACTTCTATATGCGTTGATGCCGATTTTTCCTATTGTAATTTTAATTTTAGGTGCAACGGCAATCGTCCCAGCATTTAAGATGGATGTTCCGCAAGCCATGATCATTGGTTCGTTGGTTGCACTGCTCATTACGAGAAAAAATCCCGTAAAATTGAGCAATTCATTCTTCGATGGTATGGGGAAAGCATATGGTGAAATTATTGGTATCATTATTGCTGCAGGTGTATTTGTTTCCGGCTTGACAGCAATGGGACTTGTAAAAGCTTTTACAGACTCAATGTTAAATAATCCTGCAATTGTTAAAATTTGTGCAGCTGTCGGTCCTTTTATTTTGGGATTGGTTGTTGGTTCCGGCGATGCGGCAACCTTTGCATTTAATCAAGCGGTTACACCACATGCCGCAGATTTTGGTATGTCCGTAGTCCAAATGGGCAGCATGGCAACACTCGGCGGCACACTAGGACGCACAATGTCACCGATCGCTGGTGCTACAATTATCATAGCTGGTATTGCTGGTGTAAATCCAATGGAAATCGCAAAACGCAATGGCTTGCCAATGGTGGGTGCTATGATTGTTGGTATGTTATTTTTGTTAGCGTAAATTTTATAGTATAAAAATAAAAAAATATAGATAGTATAAAGACCAGCATTTTGGTGCTGGTCTTTATATTATTTAGAGGGCAGATATAGAAGAAACACTATTTGTTATTAAAAGCTCTTTTTTTAAATATAGTAATTCTTTTTATAAAGAAGGAAATTGGTATTCAAGAAAATTTGGAAATGGAATCAAAAGTTTCCAAATACTTGCTTTTGGAATATGAAATGGAAACGAAAGTTTACAAAACATACAAATAAGACTGAAAAATCTGAATTGTTTAATTGGCACGCTTTTTGCATTCAATAATCGTGTAAGTACTATAATTTATTATGGTGGAGGGGTTTTATCATGATTATTGGTGTAGCTAAAGAGATTAAGAACAATGAAAGTCGCGTAGGTTTAACACCAGCTGGTACTGAGGCGTTGTATAGGGCAGGACACACCGTCCTGGTTGAAAAGAGTGCTGGTATCGGCAGCGGTTTCTCCGATGAAAGTTATCAAGAAACCGGAGGTGTCATTGTTGCAGATAAAAAGGAATTATTTGATAAAGCTGAAATGATTATTAAGGTAAAAGAGCCGCTAGAAGCAGAATATGGGCTCTTTCATGAAGGACAAATTCTGTATACGTATCTGCATTTAGCTCCAGAGCCTAAATTGACGAAAGCATTACTAGAGAAGAAAGTCATTGGGATTGCCTACGAAACAATTGTAGGACGTAATAATTCATTACCATTACTATCACCTATGAGTGAAGTAGCAGGTCGCATGTCAGTGCAAATCGGCGCACAACTTCTGGAAAAACCTTGGGGAGGCAAAGGTATACTCTTAGGTGGCGTACCTGGTGTAGAGTCAGCCCAAGTGGTTATTATTGGTGGTGGTATCGTGGGTACTAATGCGGCTAAAATGGCTGTTGGTATGGGTGCTCGTGTTACTATACTTGATAAATCGACAGATCGTCTCGCTTATCTGGATGATATTTTTGGTGGTAGAGTGACGACTGTAATGTCCAATAGTTATAATATTGCTAGTTGGGTTAAAAAAGCTGATCTTTTAGTTGGGGCAGTATTGATTCCAGGTGCGAAGGCTCCAAAATTGGTTAGTGAGGAAATGGTTAAAACCATGGAAGCAGGTTCAGTTATTGTGGATGTAGCAATTGATCAGGGGGGATCTATAGCTACTATTGATCGTGTTACAACTCACAGTGAACCTACCTATACTAAACATGGTATAGTGCATTATTCCGTAGCTAATATGCCTGGTGCAGTTTCTCGCACTTCTACATTAGCTTTGACAAATGCTACTTTGAACTTTGCACTGCAGATTGCCAATAAAGGGTGGAAACAAGCTGTGATGGATAATGAGGGACTAGCCAAAGGTGTTAATGTATTGGACGGTAATGTTACCTATAAAGCAGTAGCTGACTCCTTGAATTTGCCATATATCCCTTTGGAAGATTTAATCGGTAAATAGTGAATTGTTGATCAATTACCTAGAGTTAAGGTTGGAAGTGTAAAAGATAGAATTGAAAAAAATATTATCTGATAAATTCATGTAGTGGTATTGGGAAGGCGATCGTAAAAGCGTTTAGGTTTTGTGATCCTCTTCCATCCTATTTTCGGTATAGTAAATTAGATATTTGCTTTGTATGTATAGTAAACATCTAAAATATACAAATATTAGTGAAAAAAGGAGCTTCTATGAATCAATCAAACAATGAGTCGCAAGAAAAAGAGTTACGAGCTGATCTTGGACTGATTTCAGCATTATCCTTGGTAGTTGGTATGGTATTAGGTGCTGGTGCATTTATGAAACCGCCAGCAGTATTAGCTGCAGCAGGAGATTTTAATTTGGCACTGGCTGCATGGGCTATCGGTGGTCTATTTTCCATTACTGGTGGCTTGACCCTGTGTGAATTAGGTGTCTTGTTTCCACGTACAGGCGGTATTTTTGTTTATTTGGAAGAACTATATGGTCCTAGAGTGTCATTCCTATATGGTTGGATGCTTAGCGTAATTTTTGGACCGGCGTTAGTTGGAGCCCTTACTGGGTATTTTAGTTCTGTATTTTGCTTGTTGTTTGATATTCCAGATTCTTATCGCGGCGTCGCAGGAGCGACAGCCTTAGCTTTTATTACTTTCGTGAACTCTATTGGTGTAAAAGAGGCCGGATATTTACAAACAATGGCAACTTTTTGTAAACTGATTCCGATTATTTTATTAACCCTTTTTGGCATTTTCAAGGGGAATGGACAGGTAGCTTTATTCGGAGCCAGCGGTGGAGCAATCACGACAACCGCTCCTTTTTCAGTTGCCGTTCTTGCTACTTTATTTGCCTATGATGGTTGGGCTCAGGTTGCATCTGTAGCTGGTGAAATCAAGAATCCTAGTAAGATATTGCCCAAGGCCATTATCGGAGGGGTATCGTTTCTAATCATCGTTTATATAAGTATTAATATTGCAATGTTCAAGATGTTTCCTGTAAGTGAAATGGTTGCTCTTGGCCATGATGCATCTTCCATAGCAGCGCAAAGGATGTTCGGTTTGGTGGGGGGGAATCTAATTGCCGTCGGAATTATGATTTCTATTTTGGGTGGTCTTAATGGATATATTATGACATTATCCCGTAATATCTATATTATGGGGAAACGGGGCCAGATTTTCGGCGCTTCTATTTTGAGCAAGATTGATAAAGACAGCAATGCACCAGTGAATGCTATGTTGATGTTAGTAGTAAGCTCTTTTATATATTGTCGCTTATTGGACGCAGATAAGCTTTCTGATATTGCCATGTTTTCTATTTGGCTATTTTATTTACTGGCTTTCTTTGGCGTTTTTATTGCTCGAAAGACTCATAAACATGTACCACGCACATATAAAGTGCCTTTATATCCAGTTGTGCCTCTTATCGCAATCAGCGGTGCCGTATATGTAATTTATGGGATGTTGAGTAGCCAATTCCTCAATGGAATTATCTCTATTGGTCTTACTCTATCTGGGCTGCCGTTATACTATTATTTGAATAGAAGCGAAAAAGGTACGAGTTTGCTGCCAAAGCTGAAAACAAAATATGTAGTTGGTTTATCTTCCTTGTTTGTAATCGGATTGTTGATGTTATCAGTGCGTGTATTTGATCATCGTGAAGAAGTTCATATCGGTATTGTGCCCGCATTTGCACCATTTGCTTATGAGGATCAGACAGGTAAACTTACCGGCTTTGATATTGAGTTGATGAATATCGTAGCGGAAAAATCCGGTTTTAAAATTAGTTATCGTGCTATTTCATTGGATTCTATTTTTGATGCAGTAAGTAATGAATATGTTGATGCAGCAGTATGTTCTTTATCAGTAACGCCGGAGCGACAAAAAAATGTCAATTTTACGAATCCATATATTGAAAAAGGTGGTTTAGCCTTGTTGGTAAAACAGGGGGAAGCAGCTTTAAATACAAAAGATTTAACTGGTAAGGTAGTGGGTGTACCAAGTGGTTCGACGGGTGAAACATTTATTCGCAATACAGGTAATGCAAAAGTGCAGATTTTTCATTCTAATGTCGATATGATCAAAGCATTTAATCAAGGATGGGTAGATGTAATTGTTTTTGATAAGTTAATTTTAAAACATTTTTTAGCGCAAAAAATGATTACCCAGCCAGTAATTATTCAAGGAATAAACCAAGAAGAATATGCCATTGCATTTTCAAATAAGCATAAAGTGATGGGTGAAAAATTCAATAAGGTCTTAGCTGAGATGAAGAAAAGTGGTGAACTAGATGTACTATATCAGAAGTGGTTTAGTGACAGTGTAAGTATTAACTAAAAGGAGATACTATCATGAAGTCTACAAATGTTTGTGAACAGTTGAAACGTGTATCTAAAAAGCTTAGTAACATTAAGGCGAGTGACCTTGAAGGGGCTGCAGATGCATTTAAATATATTTTATATTGCGAAATGGAAACTATGAAGCTTTATGATGACATAAAAGATGAAGTATTAAGGGTTTTTAGTGAAGATTTGACGGATGAAGAATTTAGAAGACAAATGGACTACGCAATTGAAAATCTGAGGGGTAGTTAATTATTATCTAAGAAGATGATGCGAGTTTTTGGGGAAGCCATACTGAAAGTATGACTTCCGTTATTTGTGACAATGATATCAGAGCAAAACAGCACGAAATCCTGCTAGCTTAATCGTAAGACTAGCAGGATTTTTATTTATATTTTGTTAAGTAATTAATTTGTGCGAGGAGCTCTGAAGCAAAGGTCTCAAAAATGTTCAGTGCTTTTTCCGTGCTGGATTTAACAAATTTATGGGTAACCTTATAACATATTCGATCAGGCGGAGGATCAAGTAATTTTTGAACGGTATATTTGTTGGTTGCTGTTGTGGCTTGCGCGATTGACAAGGGAACAATTGCCCACTGTCCAGGTGTTCGTAGTAGGGGCAAAACCATTGGGCCGTTACTGACTTGAATATGCGTCGACTGAAGAGGATTCCACCATTTGTTATGCCAGAGTTGATAGGATGGAAACCAGTTATGGTACAATTCATCACGTGGATTTAATTGCTGTGGATGAATACTTGGAATAGAAGTGTTCTCTGGTGAGGCTAAGCGAATCAGGACCATAGGCTCTGCAAAGAATGGAGAAACTTCAATATTGTTTATGATCCTCTCGTGTAAGACAAAAGCAATATCAATTGCTCGTTGTTCAACTAAGGCATAAAGATCAGTGGAATTTTGAGTATAAATGTTTAGTCGCATGGTTGGATGTTGGTGGATTATTTGCTCATAAATATTCGGCAATAAATAAGTGTTTACACTATCAACAGCTCCAATTGATAAAGACAGACTAGTACGTGATTTTAATGATTGGGTTTCTAACAATAAATGAGCCCATTTTTCGGCAATTAGAATGAAATCTTCACCTGCAGGAGTAAGTGTAATGGTTTTTAATCCTTTGCGTCGTTGAATAAGAACTAGATCAAGTTCTTGTTCAAGATTTTTGAGGCGGTGACTCACCGCAGATTGGGATAAATGAAGAATTTCAGCAGCCTTTGTTAAACTCTGATTAGAGACAACTGCTAAGAATGCTTGAATATCATCAATATTCATTATTGATTACTCCTCATACCTAAATATTAAAAAAATGCATATTATTAATGTATTTCATTTGTTTTACTTTAAGTATAAGTACTGTCTATAATTAACTCAAGAGCAATTAGAATAAATAATAGACAGAGAATAAAAGAAGATTTGCAATGACACTGATTAAATCAGCATGGCTTATTATTCTACTGACAAACAAAGGAGGTACGAAGGGTGCGAGCTTGCAGTTTTGTATGTAGTGTTGCTGTACTGTTTCTATGCATTGATCAATTTTACAGTGGGCTTAATTGGGGACGACTTTTTATCGGTGGTTTTGTGGTTGTTGCCATATGGACAGACTGTGAATGTTGGTTACGCTATAAGATAAGACATAGAAGACATGGTTGATGAAAAAATGGAAGTATTTGCGATTGGTAAAATGGGAGGACAATAGTTGTGGATCATATTAGTTTAGAAATGCTTAGTTTTTTATTGGGAGTAGGTTTTGTTGCTGCTTTTATAGACTCTGTTGTTGGCGGCGGAGGTTTAATCTCTATGCCGGCATTGTTGATGACAGGATTACCTCCTAGCGTTGTATTGGGGACTAACAAATTAGCTTCGATATGTTGTTCCAGTACGAGTAGCATATCATTCTTACGCTCAGGGAAGATGGATCTTGGATTAGTTAAATATCTTTTTCCGTTGTCTCTAATTGGATCCATATTGGGAGCATACACGGTGAAACTGATTCCCTCCGAATTTTTAAAGCCACTAGTGGTAGTCATGCTAATTTTGGTAGCGATTTATACGTTTTTAAAGAAGGATTGGGGAGATGAGTCTACTTACGAAGGTATTAATAAAAGAGCAGGTGTCTTAGCAGGTTGTGCTGCTTTTATTTTGGGCTTTTATGACGGCTTTTTCGGCCCAGGAGAAGGAACATTTTTAATTTTTGTATTTTTGACCCTTGGTTTTGATTTTGTGGTAGCTGCGGGAAATGCCAAAGCGCTCAATTTAGCGAGCAACCTGGGGGCGGTTGCAATATTTATACTAGGCAGTTCAGTCAATTATATTTATGGTTTTAGTATGGGCATTGCAATGATTTTTGGTGCTATCGCAGGTTCAAGGTTTGCTATTGCCAAAGGTGCTACTTATGTTAAACCACTATTTATCTTGGTGACAACGTTATTAATAGGTAAGCAATTATTAGATATTTTACATTGATATGGTTGCTATAAATCTAATAGTTTAGGCATGGAAGCAGGCGAACCGTCGGCTCCTTCTATAGACTGAGAGGTCAGCGGATAAAATTCGCTGACCTCTCAGTCTGTACTATCTGTTTTGGCAGCCGTAAATCCAACAGGGACTTATTCATTTTTGTATGTCTACTTTTTCGGAGGCACTAGTATTTTGTATTCTGCTGTACGCAACCTTGATAAAGAAAGCAAGGTTTGATATAATGAACATGATTTTAAAATTAGTACCAGGTAATAGTATCTGGATATATAATCTAGTGTAAATTTGGAGGGAATATAGATGAAAACAGTTTCAGAGAAAATTGAGGATTTAAAGAGACGGCAAGAGACAATTAAATTGGGCGGTGGTGCAAAGCGTATTGAAAAACAGCATGCTAGTGGTAAGATGACTGCCCGTGAACGTATCGAAAGACTTCTTGATCCGAATACTTTTATTGAATTTGATCAGTTTGTAAAACACCGTTGTATCAATTTTGGTATGGAAAAACAAGAAAGCCCTGGTGAAGGGGTAGTAACTGGCTATGGTACGGTCAATGGACGGCTCGTGTATGTTTTTGCCCAAGATTTTACGGTAGTCGGAGGTTCCTTAGGGGAAATGCATGCTGCTAAAATTGTAAAAGTGCAGGAAATGGCATTGAAGATGGGAGCACCTATTATTGGCATTAATGATTCTGGTGGAGCGCGGATCCAAGAAGGAATTGATGCGCTGGCAGGATATGGGGATATCTTTTTTAATAACACCATGGCCTCAGGTGTTATTCCACAGATCTCTGTTATTATGGGACCTTGTGCGGGCGGTGCCGTTTATTCTCCAGCATTAACTGATTTTATTTATATGGTAGATAAAACGAGTCAAATGTTTATTACAGGACCACAAGTTATTAAAACTGTGACAGGTGAAGAGGTGTCGGCTGAAACCTTAGGAGGAGCCATGACTCATAATGAGATATCAGGGGTTGCTCATTTTGTAACAGCCAATGATGAAGAGTGTCTGGAACAGATTCGTTATTTATTAAGCTTTTTACCAAGCAATAATTTGGAAGCTCCGCCTAGATATGAGACTGAGGATAAAGCAAATCGCATGGAAGAAGCCTTAAATTCGTCTATTGCAGATGATCCTAGTATCCCTTATGATATGAAAAACATTATAAAAATGATTGTGGATAATGGGGAATTTTACGAAGCTCAACCTTTTTTTGCCCAGAATATCATCACTTGCTTTGCTCGTCTAGATGGCAAAAGTGTAGGGATTATTGCGAGCCAGCCTAAGGTAATGGCTGGATGTATGGATATTAACACATCGGATAAATGCGCTCGATTTATCCGTTTCTGCGATGCTTTTAATATTCCCCTAGTTAATTTAGTAGATGTTCCTGGTTTCTTGCCAGGTACTAGCCAAGAATATGGTGGTATTATTCGCCATGGCGCCAAAGTATTGTATGCTTATTCAGAAGCTACAGTACCAAAAGTCACTGTAATCACTCGTAAATCTTATGGTGGGGCATATATTGGTATGTGCTCAAGGCACTTAGGTGCTGATATGGTTTTTGCATGGCCAACAGCAGAAATTGCTGTTATGGGACCCGCAGGAGCAGCGAATATTATTTTTCGCGGTGATGCAGAAGTAGTGGAAAAAACTCAGAAATATGTAGAAGAGTTCGCTACTCCTTATAAGGCGGCAGAACGAGGTTTTGTAGATATGATTATTGAACCTAAAGAAACGAGAGCACGTATTATTGAGGCCCTTAAAATGCTCGAAACAAAAACTGAAACCAGACCGGCCAAAAAACATGGTAATATGCCTTTATAAGAGAGACAAGAAAAAATAAAGGATTTGGTAGTGAAGTGGGAGAGGATAGTCGTTAACGATAAATAATAATTCACCATTAATTTATCGTCATCTGCAAACTAAATCTGAGTAGGAATATATTGTATTTCTGTGTTAGCAAAGACGGATTGGGACAGACAAGTTAATATATGGCCTAGAAGATAATATTAGCTATAAGATCAGCGTTTTCTGCCGAATAAAAAGAGATGATCAAACCAATATATACGACAAACTTCTGCAAAGCAGCCCAGCCTTGCAGGAGTTTTGTATTTTAATGGTAAATAGAATAGAAATATGGTATTGTTTTTCAAAGAAAAACTTCTAATTTATGTATTGCGTACATGAGATAAGGAGATAGGAGTGACTCAAAAGAACTGTTCCTTTGAGTTTTATATTCAACATGAATTTAAATAAGGAATAATATCCATAAGGCAATATCAGGGATGGCTTAGAGGGGATGTTTAGTTATATTTAACGGTTTCAAGTGAGGTGGCAGTAATTATTTCTGATGAAGAACTTGCAAGGCAATTGCAGCAGGGAAACGAGGCCGCTTTGGAGACTATTGTTTCTCGCTACCATTCTAAGCTATTTTCATATATCTATCGAATGAGTAAAAATTATCATAGTGCTAACGATATTACTCAAGAGGTATTTATCAAAATATGCCGGAATATAAAACAGTACAATCCAGAGTTTCTTTTCAAAACGTGGATTTATACAATTGCGTCAAACACATGTAAGGACTATTTGAAAAGCGCATATGTGCAAAAAACGATTCCTGGTTTTGAGATGTGTGATAATATTAGGGATTATGAGGATACGCCGGAAGAATTTTTACAGAAACAGGATGAACGGGAAGCGATTATGGAAGTTCTCAATCAATTGGGAGACATTCACCGTGAAGTAGTTGTCCTTCGTTTTTATGAAGAATTAAAGATGGAAGAAATAGCTTTAGTATTGAATATTCCTGTAGGCACAGTTAAATCAAGATTATCTAATGGCTTACATAATCTTAAAAAACTGCTTAAAGAGGGGGGCGAGGAACTTGGATAAATATCAAGAAATTCTTAACGAAATTGATAAGGATGGGAATGATGAAGAAATGGTTGTTGTTTTAAATAAACTATCCGAATATACCGTTCCTGAGCCTACTGCTGCGATGACCAGCAGCTTGCTCTATAACCTCAAAGCAGTTTTGCAGGAAAATGATAGTAGTGATGATGTTCCAATTCTTAAACCTGTTAATAGAGTAGCGGTAGAACGACCTGCTAGTGATGGCAGTCTACTTTCTGTCCTACGTCTGGTGAAACCCCAGTTAGATATTCTGAGTTGGCGGTTTATGGCGATGACTAGTTTGATCATATTTGCAGGCATTTTTTTAACAAATGGTGATAAAAATTCGTTGATTTTTTTAACAAATGGAGCGCCGATTTTAGGCTTGTTGACACTTTTTTATGAACATAGGGCAGAGTTTCATGGCACAAATGAACTGGAAGCGTCTTGTCCTTATACACCAGCCCAATTGGCTAGTGCAAGAATTATTGTAACCTTGGGATATACCATCATTGTTTGTATGATTGCTACGGGTATGATTTCCGTTTCTGATATGCTGACAAATGAAAAAATACTATTATGGCAGACTATCCTTGCATGGTTAGCACCCATGGTGTTTTTCTTAGGTGTTGCGTTGGCTGTTTCTTTGCGTTTGGGTGTTATGTATGGTTGTGGTTTGGCATTTGTCATATGGGTAACGCAAATTATTTTAGCACAAAGTGATGTTGGAAAAGGTTTGATACAAATCAGTCTAGTTGGAAACGGTTTGATACAGCGGATGCCAATGATATTTTTAGTGATAGGTCTCCTGCTTATTGCAATGCATATACGTTATTTGCGTATTGAAAATATGGATTATTCCCAAGAGGGATAAAAGAGAGAGAGGAATATGTTAGAATTATCGTCCATTGCAAAGTGTTTTAAAAAGAATTGTGTGATAAATGATATTTCCCTTTCTTTACCTAAGGGACTGCATCTGTTGACTGGACCTAATGGGGCGGGTAAAACAACTTTATTGCGCATCCTTGCGGGAATAATTGCGCCAACAACTGGTCAAGTATCCCTTAATGGAATTTTTCTCACTAATGCTAGTGTCAGGTTTAAAGCCCATATGGGATACTTGCCTCAGAAATTTGGGGTTTATCCTGAAATGACCGCACAAAAATTTTTAAGGTATTTTGCAGAATTAAAGGGGATTCCCGCTTCTATTGCTACACAAAAGGTTGAAGAGGTAATGGACATTGCAAAAATTACTTCTTTTCATAACAAAGCCTTGGGTGACTGGACAAAAGGGATGCGTCAGAAGATTGGGATCGCTCAGGCATTATTAAATGATCCGGATCTTCTCTTGATGGATGAGCCATTATCAGGTCTTGATCCGGAAGAACGGCATTATTTTTGTAAATTATTTTCGCAATTATCCTCTAAACGTATTGTCCTATTAAGCACCCATATCATTTCAGAATTAACTGCTTTGGCAGATAGTATCATGCTGTTACATAAGGCAAAACTACGATTTAAAGGTCCAATCCCTGTAATGATGGACACTGCCAGGGGTTTTGTCTGGCGAGCTATTCTGTCTGAGGGCGAGTGGAATGATAAAAAAAACCAATTTATAATCAGTAATTTACGGGCTGAGAACGGTTTGTATGAAGTAAGGATCATTAGCGATGTTAGGCCGGAGATTACGGGAGTGTGTTCTGTGGAGCCCACCTTGGAGGATGCGTATATCTATCTAGTATCCCAGGGTGATTCAGAATGAGAAAGAAATGGTATTTATGATGATAGAGATTAATAATCTTAGTAAAAGATATAACAACAATTGTATGGCACTGGACGATATTACTTGCAGTATAGGCACAGGTGTATTCGGTCTCTTAGGGGAAAATGGTGCGGGGAAAAGTACCTTGTTAAAGATTCTGGCGACGATGATTGAGCCTACGGGTGGTAAGGTAACTGTTAATGGTTTAGATCTATGTTCAGAGAAAGCCGTAATTCGTAATCAATTGGGGTATTTACCCCAAGAATTTGGTTTTTACTCTAGGTTGACCGGTTTTGAGATGCTCGAGTATTTTGCAGTATTAAAAGGGATAACAAATAAACAAGCAAGAAAAACACAGGTGAATGAGGTTATTGAGCTAGTTAATCTTGCAGAGGTTAGGAATAAAAGGATTTCCACATATTCCTTTGGCATGAAACAGAGGCTGGGATTTGCGCAAGCTTTATTGGGCAAACCTCAGCTTTTGATCATGGATGAACCTACAGCAGGACTTGACCCTGTCGAGCGCAACAAGATCCGCAATATAATCAGTGAACTGGGACGTAAGATAACCATTGTTTATTCTACCCATATCCTTGCTGACATTGAAGCTTGTTGTTCGGAGCTTGCTGTATTACGTCAAGGAAGTTTGGTGTTCCAAGGAAAGCCGGATGAACTTGTTAAGTTGGCCACAGGAATGAGTTGGCAGATAAAAGATACTGCCAGTGCAAAAGACGGTTATATGGCATTGATGGAATCGGCGAGGTAAGAGGAATATGAATAATATAATGGCGATTGCCTTGCAAGAAATGAGATTAGGCATAAAGGGTGTTGGCTATTGGGTACTTGTAGTTTTAGTCAATTGTCTTTTACTTTATTCTTTATATGAGGATCAATCGTTTGCGCTTAGAGCCACAGTATTTTTCTATATGTTTTTTGTCTTTTGGAATATCGGTATGATTGCCAGGGATTGGCGCAGTGGCGCGGCAGAGATTGTTAATACACTTCCTTGTAAGGATTGGGAGTTGCTGCTAGGGAGAGCAGTGGGCAGTTTTTTGCTTTTAGGTCTGCTGGGTATGCAGATGTTTTTAGTCGTAACGACTATGGTACTGTTCGTTTTTCCTACGCCGATGCCCTTTTTTGACCTGCTATGGAACTATTGGTTGAACTATTTTTTGATCAGTATCAATTCAATATGCATCACTTTGTTTATAGAGACTATCTGTCGTTCGAGTATTTTTTTAGCCACCTTGATAACCGCTTTTTATCTAATATTGATTAACATTCTTGATGGTGATCATAATACCTTATTGCCATATTGGTTACCACCGATAAATTTGGCTGATAATCTGGCAGCTACAGAATTTCCTTCACAGCTTACAGAGCGCTTTCCTAAGAATGGATTTATACCAATGATGTTGTGTCAGCAACTGGGGCTTTCCTCAATGTTGTTTTTAGTCAGTTATTATTTTTACAGTAAGCGGCGTTCTTTGAGGAAATTGCGATTATCATACATACTGCTAGTAACAACTGCCTTTGCTGTATTTTTATCTGGCTCTATTCTATTCGTCCTGGAGTATAAAGGGCGCGATCAAAGTTATCAAGAGTCTTTTAACAATGCGGTGGCTGATGCCGAACAAGCAGCAGATAGGTCAAATATGCTACAACCTGTTAGCTATGTAATGGATATTAAATTAAAAACAGTCTTGAACACTGTGGATTGTGATGTAAAGCTGGTTTTTAGAAATACAAGTAACAGCCAAATACAAGAGATACCTTTGACCTTAAAAAATTATTATACTGTTCAGCATGTAACAGATGGTAGTGGCAAAGAACTTGTTTGGGAAAGAAAAGGTGACTTTATTGCGGTGAAACTAAGTGCGCCCCTTGCTACCAGCGACACTATGGAAATTGATCTGGATTATTCGGGCAAAGTATGGGAGTGGTTTACGGACTATGATGCCGAGCCGCGGGGATTCATTAATTTTGTTTCACCGGCGATGACCTTGTTACGGTCTGGTCATGCATGGTATCCTGTTTTAGGTAAAAACCCGGTATACAACATTGTTGACTATCAGAGCAAATGGAGTAATGAGGCCACCCAGATATTGTCGGCGCGCAATGTCTCCCACCTGCCTGCTGCCTTTTCGATAACTGTTGAAATAGATCGGGACATGGAAGTTGTTACAGGATTACCCCTAAGAGAAGGTACATATCTTACAGAGGGAACTGGTAGGAAGTTTGCTTTTTTCAGTTCGTCTGCCCAGGACGTTTTCTTGATAGCTGCTCCTTATGTAAAAATAGCTGCCCAGAGTGGAGATATGACAACTTATTGTGCAAAACTGCATGAAGAGAACGCAAATACGATCATTACACTAGTCAACGATAGGACAACATTTTATGAAAAACTGATACCACGGGCTAACAAGCAATATTTGAATGTAGTTGAGGTGCCTCAATTCTTACTGAATAGCTGGATGGGTGAAACTGCTGAACGCAAAAGACTAGGCTTGAAAAATGCTATTTTGATCTCGGAATATTTTTTTAAATCATTGCCAAACGAAGATACGAGTGAAAAGAAATTACAAATGCTATATTTTGAAGAAGCTATTTTAAGTCTTTGGTGGCCAGCATTTGATACAAGCGACCCAGGCAATATAAGTGCCGGGATGCTTTCCTATATGCATACCTTATATAAAGAGAATATACTAGGCAAAGAGTATTATGAGGGTGTGAAACAATTTTGGTTGCAGTATAAGCCAGTGCCTAACTTGGTGTCCGGCGCGGGCGCGGATAGGGATAGAAGCCATGCCGGGGGTGACAACCTGGTTGTAAAAGAGGTTTTTTTAATCCTTGATGATATTAGGCAATCAGAGATCGGTGATGAAGGTGTAAAATCCTTTATGCAAAAGGTCCATGCAGAATCTGTTAGCACATACGACAGAGAGCTTGAGTGGCTTGATATGCTTCACATTATGGATGATTTTGGACAAGAACTTTTACAAAAAGGCTATTCCACTCAGCAAGTCAATAGGATTATGACAGAGCCAAGGCAAAAGGCGGAAACTATGAAGTTCCTAAAATTATCTTCTGTGGAAGAAGCAAGGTCATTTAAGCTTAGGGTTCGTTGATGAAAGTGTTGATTGAGATAAATAATAAATAGATGTATATAAAAAAACAAGGCACTTTTTGTGCCTTGTTTTTTTATATAAACGTTACTTTGAACCAAAGATAATTTACTCTCGTACTTATTATGGGAAAGCAAAAATTGGGGGAGTAGGTGATTTTTTTGAAGCGTTTATGGCTAATAATTACTGTTCTCCTTTTAGCTTTAGGAAATAGCAGTATTGGAATTACACAGTGGGCTGGAGTAGAATTGCTTGCTGTGACTGGATCTTATGCAGTAGGCACAGTGGTTCTACCTATGGTTGATTCGGGGCTACCTAGCGTGTATGCCGATGGAAGTTTTTCTAAGCACTGGGCATTTATGACCCAGATATGGTATCCAGCAAACAGAGGTGTAGTGAGTCCAAGAGTACATATATGGATGAAGCTACTGCATTCCAGGAGTGGATAAAAACATCCGGATTCAGATTAAGCAAAGAGTATTATGAGGGTGTGAAACAATTTTGGTTGCAGTATGTCTTGTTTGTTTATAAAAAAATAGGTTAATTGAACCAAAGCAAATTTATTCTCGTAATTATTATGGGAGAGCAAAAGTTTAGGAAGTAGGTGATTTTTTTGAAGCGTTTATGGTTGATGGTAATGGTTTTATTTCTAGCGTTAGGAAATAGCAGTGTTGGATTGGCAGAGTGGGCCGGAGTTGAGTTACCTGCTGTGACTGGACCTTATGGAGTAGGCACAGTGGTTCTACCTATGGTTGATTCGGGTCGACCTGGCGTGTATGCCGATGGAACTTCTTCTAAGCATCGGGAATTTATGACCCAGATCTGGTATCCAGCAAATAAAGGTGTAGATGGGCCCAAGAGTACATATATGGATGAGGCTACTGCCGAGTATATGCTAAAAGGAGTCAGTATTCCAGGAGTGGATAAAAACATCCGCTTTCAGATTAAGACCTATGGGGTAATTGGTGCACAAGCCGCTGCTGGTAATGAACGATTTCCAGTGTTAATTTTCTCACCAGGGTGGGGGATGAACTACTCTGTATATCAAAGTATTTTGGAAGATCTTGCTTCCCATGGATACATTGTGGTGGGAGTTAACTCTCCTAATAGTGCAGGCATCACCGTGTTTCCAGATGGGCATTATCATGTGATGCCGACTATCAATGAAAAAGAAGAGGAGGAGTACCTATCCAACCATTTTCAAGAAATAACAGATGATCTACGGTTTGTAGTCAAGCGGTTGCCATTGATTGATAGTAATCCTAGCTTGCCACTGGCTGGAAGAATCGACTTCGGGCGTGTGGGGGCTCTTGGTCACTCTTATGGTGGTGCAGCGGCTGTTGAGGCTGGCATTGAAAGCTTATGGTTGGGTGCAGTTGTCAATTTGGATGGTTCTCTTTGGGGAGAAGATTATAAAAAAGCTATTTCTAAGCCGATGATGATGGTCTGTTCTGACCGAGAAGACGTCACAATGCAAACAATATGGGCAAATCTGCCTAAGCGAAGTTATCAAGTTTGGGTTAAAGGAATGGATCATATGAGTTTTAGTGATTTAATGTTGATAACCAAGGCAATGGGACAATCGTTGGCGACTAACCCGAATCCTATTGATCCATTACGGGGGATTCAGATTAGTCGCGACTTGGTGCGAACTTTCTTTGATACAAATCTTAAACATGCCAATTCGAATCAGATGGATAAGATAAGCAGGGAATATCAGGAAGTAAAGATTGAAGAAAAGCATGCAGGCAGATAGTAAAATTTGATCTGTAATATTTTACAAAGGCGGAATAAACATGAAATGTAAGAAGAGTATTATGTTGATAGCGGTTTTAATGATTTTATCGATAAGCAGTGCCATGGCTGCCCCTAATTTTGTTTTATTGTATTCTAAAGGCGATGTAAGTGCTTACCTTGATCAAGAAAGCGTAACATATGATGGCACTATTATTGATAGTTGGCTAAAATTAAATATGAATAAGAAGTCCTATGTATTTAATTATTTATTTAACACTAAGACTAAGCAAATGAAAGCTGTAAAGCAAAGAACATATGATAGTAACAATAATCTGGTTAAAGAAGAGAATATAAATCAAGAATGGGAAAATATTGATAAGGATAACATGATTCTTTATGATAAATTGCTAGAAAAAGTAAAAAAATAATTTATTTCAGTAAAAATTTAAAAGAAATTTGTGATGTGAGACTTTTTTAAAAGGGTTACCTAAGGGTAACCCTTCTGACTTTCGTAATTAGTTTGGGGAGTAAAACTACAGGAAGGGTGAATTTTTTGAAGCGTTTATAGTTATTATTTTCTTCTTAACTTTAGAAAATACCAGAGTTGGACTGGCACAGTAGGCTGGGGTTGAATTGCCTGCCGTGACTGGGATTATATGCTGGTAGTGAAATCAATAGGGCTATCGGAAGTAGATGATAATCCTAATTCCACTGATCCGACTCGTGCGATTCAAATTAGTAGGGACTCTGTGCGAAGCTTCTTTGACGTGAATCTTAAACATGCCGATTCGAACCAGATGAATAGGATAGGCAGGGAATATCAGGAAGTTAAGCTTGAAGAAAAACGTAACTAATTTTAGAGAGCAAAAGATATAGGAAAGGTAGATTTTTTGATGAATGTGGGTTTTATATTTGATTCTGTTTTTGGGACGTTAGATAATCGCAGTGTTGGGCTGGCGCAGTGGGGTGGGTGTGCCTTGCCTGCTATGACAGGACCTTATGGAGTAGGTACAGTAGTTTTACCGATGGTTGATTCGGGACGTTCTGGAGCTTATGCTGATGGGGGTTCTTCTAAATATAGGGAATTTATGACACAGATATGGTATCCGGCGAATCGGGGAGTGGGTGGACCTAAAAGCATATACCTAGATGAGCCTACTGCCAAGTACATACTAAAGGGGACGAGTATTCCGGAATTAGATGAAATATTCCGGTTCCTAATTAAGACTCATGCAGTGGTTGGCGCGAAAATGGTGACTGACTGTGAGCGGTTTCCAGTGCTAATCTTCTCGCCAGGATGGCGAACGAGTTACTTTATATATCAAAGTGTTTTGGAGGAGCTTGCTTCTCACGGATATATCGTAATTGGGGTGAACTCCCCCAATAGCGCGTTGATCACGTCTTTCCCAAACGGACATTTTCGTGTGACGCCAGATATTCAAGATGAAAGCGTTAAAGAGAAATATAATCAGGAAGTAGTAGATGATTTAAAGTTTGTAGTCAAGCAGTTGATGCTACTTGACAGTAATAAACAATTGCCGTTGGGCGGACGAATCGACTTCGGGCGTGTTGGCTGTTTTGGACATTCTTTTGGTGGTGTAGCGGCGGTTCTGGCCGGTAGCCAAAGCCTACTGGTGGACGCGGTTGCAAACTTTGACGGTTCACTTCGGGGAGAAGGTTATAAAAAAGTTGTTTTTAAACCGATGCTGATGGTCTGGTCTGAGTTACATCACCAGGAGGATATCACCATGGAAACGATCTGGGGGAACCGTTTTCAAGGTAGTTATCAGATGGAGGTGAAAGGAACCGATCATATGAGCTTTAGTGATTACATGCTGATAGGGCAATCTATGTTGGGATATTCATTATCGGGAACTCCTGATCCCATTGATCCGACTCGGGCGATTCAGATTACTCGAGATTGTGTGCGAACCTTCTTTGATGCTAAGCTTAAACATGCTAATCCGAATGAGATGGATAGGATAGCTAGCAAATATGGGGAGGTTAAGGTTGAAAAAAGCATATTGGAAAAAAGTGCGATGTGATGCTGCCAATCCTAAAATAATAAAAAAGATTGCTGTTACTGGACTTATTTGATGATATATATAGTTCTATTACAAAACTATAAAATATGTGAACGATTAGCTTATGTAGATCGTATAAGTAGAGGATGGATGGCTTTGGTGGAATTGTTAGCACTAGTTACTGCAAAATAGAAGGTAGGGAGGATAGGAAACCGTTTTGAATTCATTACCATCTATCTATACTATATACGAGCTTATGGAGGGCATGAAAATGAAAAAAATATCTGTATTGACATTAGTAGCTACTTTATCTTTTACTGCAAGTGTGTTTGCGGAACCGCCAGTAACCGAGTTTAACAATGGTAGTGGGAGTATTGGTTTTTCGCAATGTAATTATAATGGCGAATTTGCTGGAAAAGGCAAAGAAAAAAATAAGGCAAAAGAATTTTACGGATCTTATGTATTAAGTGATAATCTGGCATTTACTGCAGATATTATGAATTCTGGTACAAAAAATATTACGGGTGTGGGAGATACTTCTTATCGGTTTAATAAAATAGGAGTTCAATATAAAATGACTGATAATATCTCTTTTTTGGTAGGGAATCTAAACAGAAATGTCGCTGTTAAAGGTGTCGATGATAGGAAAAACAGTTTATATGCGGGAGCTTCTGTCGGTCAAAGACTCAGTGACAATATGAGTGCATATGCAAGTTATGTATTTGCCTCGAAGTATTCTGATTACAATCTAGGTATAACTTATGATATTACTAAAAATATTTATTTTGATGTAGGATACCGGAACATAAAGGCAAAAAATACAGGAGCATCCGTAAATAGAGATTTTACAGCCAAAGGAATTAATTGGTCAGTTGGATATAAAATATAGCCGCTAGTTTCTATATCTTGATATACATAATAAAAGCTGTTATTTTACGTGAGTGCATTACGTAAAATAACAGCTTTTTTAGCATAGTTAGCCGTTTTATATAAAATTTTTAATGGACATCAGACTTTCTTCTATAAGATATGGCTTTAATGCCTCTCTAACATCTGCATCAATTGAATCAAGCATGGCAAATCTTTTTCTATAGAGATTGCGTTTATGTGAAACTACTTCTTCTAGACTTTTCCGAAGCTCAATGAGTGGTAGAGTGAAGAAACGTGAGTCGCTACATACTTCTCCTTGTGTTTCTTTCCAAAAATTATCCAACGATGTCTTGAGCCTTCGCTTAGAAGAAATGTGATGACTGGCCTGAAAACCATGATTAGATACTGCATAAATTAGTTCAAGTTGTAGCTGCTGAGCGATGGTACGCAAAACATAAATCATAAGGTTTTTCGGCCGATAACCGAAAAAGTGCTTTGTCAAATCACGGTTGGTTTGTAAATCTCCTTTTGAGCCTTGAAAAGCACCAATCCATAGTGCCTTTTGTCCCTTTATGTCTGAGGCGATCCAGAAAGTTACCAAATAAATTTTCTTTCCTCCCATAGTAAGTGTAACCGTCATTAAACCTTCTTTTCGATGACTGCGATTAAAATGCAGTATTAGTGAAAGAGTATCGTGTTTATATTCCTGACTCCACAGTGGAATGCCTTCCCCAAAATAGATGTGCTGCAATGCCTCTTTGGAGAATTTGCTTTCAAAAAACAGGAAACATTCTTTTAACAAGGCTATTCTTTCCTGCATGGTAGAGTCATAATAAAACCATCGACGTACCGCTTGCTCAAGGATACATGTATTCGTATTTACAATATCCCGCCTTAGTGAATTTGTCATAAAAAAATCTAATAGTTCTGCTATCAGTTTATGATTGGCCAATGACTGGATGATAAAAACCAATCTACGACAATAATTTAAATGGAATGCAAATGCTGATGAAGTACCCCAGCCTCTTCGATGTTGAATAAAAAAACTCAATTTATGTCCAAAGTCTATATATTTATGTAACATAGGTTCTCCTTCTAATAAAATTAAAAAATCTAGCAAAATATAAGTGCTCTTAATTGCAATTGGACTTCTCTAGAGAAGTGGCTACTTCTGAAGCAGAGTCTATCTTATTTATCGGTTGTGTCTTCCAACGGTTATGAAGCCAGAACCACTCACTAGGATATTTGCGAATTTGTTGTTCGATTATGGAAGTAAGTTGTTGCGTAATCTGAATAATGTCTTTTTCACGGTCGGCCGTCTTCAGCGGGCTGATAGGCTTATAAAGGCTTATCATAGGTATTCCGGCTTCAGTTTCCGATATCATTATAGGCACGATAGGTGCATTGTTCATCCGGGAAAGTACTGCTGCCCCTTTTGCCGTTGACGAGGGGCGCCCCAGGAAATCGACAAAAATACCATCGCGGTGAGCATCTTGATCCATAAATATGGAGATCGCTTTTCCTTGATTTAAAAGACGTAGGACTTTGCGAACGTTAGTTTTATACGTTACGTGAATTCCTGCACATGTTCGATACTTATTAAGTATTTGATCTCCAAAGGAATTGGTTTGTTTTTGTACCACAGCCACTAACGGGATTCCACTAATAGCCAATGCTGCACCTGCTATTTCCCAATTACCGAAATGCGCTGTTGCCAAAATGACCCCGCGGTCATGTGAAAGCGCTTCTATCAAATTTTCTTTACCGCAAATAGTTACGTAAGAAGTGATATTTTCTTTATTTAGCCTTGGTATCAATAACATTTCCATGAACATCTTACCGAATCGTTTTGTACTGAGATATGCAATTTGCAAGGCTTCTTTCTCATTTAGTGCTAGAGCGTCCATAATATTTTTTACGGCCATTTTTTTGCGATACTTTGGTAAAATGGTCCAAAACAGTTTTCCCAACAGGAGCCCGACACCTATGAATAGTTGTCGTGGCAATGACATAACGATAAAGGCAATAACTGTTATAATTCTTACCATAAAATAATCCCCCCTAATTGATAAATATACTGGTGATATAGCCAATAATTATATTACGATTCCTATAGACATAGAGTTCACTAATTCATCTTACTGCAGGGGAATTAGTGATTGGATGCACATGGCGATTGTTTTCTTGAATCGGTGTGACAATTGTAAATGAAAAAAAGGAAGTAGCGCAGTGATGCTACTTCCTTTTTAAAAAGTTTTTTAAGCGTCCGATAATAATTAATACGACGACTTTCTGTTGACTCAATCAGTTATTTACATAAGAAAAGGAAGTTGCACTTAGAAGGGGTGCAGCTTCCTTTTCTTATGTAATCCCCGATTCCCTACTAAGTGGGATCACCTGTAATTAATATATATAATTACCCTCTTTTATATAAATGGTGGTAATGTATGTAATTTTAACCCCGAATATGATATTTATCTTTTTTATCATGAGTTATACCAATCAAGTTGTGCAAAACCTTATTGGCAATCTCTGGACAAGAACGACGGAGTTTCTGAAAAGAATAAAGAGATAATACCAATATCTCCGCATCAGTGATTGCTGTAATATTCAATATATGCTTAGTACGGTTCATTAAACCAATTTCGCCCAAATGTTGACCTTGCAAAATATTATTTATGCTAGAGGACTGTAATTTTCCTGACAGCAGAATATTGAGTTCATTACACGAATCACCACAAGTCACAATAGGATCTCCAGCATAACACCGAATAATAACGCCACAAAGGTGCAAAAACTTCTTTGCTTCTCTTTCGGAAAGTCCGCGTAGTACAGGTATAACTTTATTTGGCGATCGTTCTAAACGCTGGTTCAAGCAAGCCCATAATTCCTCTTCGGTAACTAGTCGACTATTTATAACGTTTGTAGCTTCGGGAAATTCAGAACGGAACCAGTCGATAACTTGATTGTTTGACTCTCTTCTTTGGCTAGCTATGTGAAATAAAGGAGAATCTACTGCTCGCAAATGATCAATGTCATCTACTAACAAAACAAAGGGGATCTGCAAGCCGTAATCTGTATTGGTCCAATTTCGTGTATAACGACGGTATCCATAATGTTCGTGAAACGGGATTAAATGAAAATTACAGTCGCCAAAGCTGAACTGTACTTTTTTATCACAATATAGTTCATAACTTTTTTCTTCTAACAAATTATGGGCTCCAGAACGACGGTAGGGCGATGAGACCATACCTCTTGAGTTATATGCAAAAATTGGATTACCCATATCATAAAATTTTTGAAACCTATCTAAAGAAAACTCTTGAACTAATTTTGAAGGAAAATCAGCAAACTGTCCTATATTTATTCTCAAAGTTCCGATAAGCTCTGCTCCAGCTTTGGCATAGAACAGCAAGCCCCATTCGTCTAGCTCATCACATAAGAGTTTATTGCTATGATTAATAGAAATAAGAGGATGAGATATTTCTTCCGCATAAATGTGATAGCGTAAACGATATATTTCCATTTTTTCCTCTGAGGTTGTGGCAATACCGATTGTTATTGGCTTTTCTAAGGTATCTTTTGCGTAAAATGGTTTTGGGAGGGTATTATTCATAAAGTAATCTCTCCTTATCATGCGAGTAAACATAAATATTGATAGAAACACTAATTCGTTTTAGCAATACAAATAATGACACGTTTCGATATCTAATTTATAATTATTCCATTTTTAGATAAAGAACCCTTTTTCTCAAGGTTATAATTGAGAAAAAGGGTTCTTACGTAATCAAAAAAGCCTATCATTTATGGTTCCAAGCAAACTAAGGATTTTACCTGTGCTGATGAACAGCATAAGTAAGCTTTTCCTTATGAAGTAAGGCGGGGCAGACTAAATGAAACAAAAAAGGTAGTTCCTTGGTCACCTGTTATTACATCAATGGTAGCGTTGTGTCTATTGGCAATTCTATAGCATATTGGCAGACCCAATCCGGTTCCAGCTTCTTTCGTGGTTAGGAAAGGTGTGCCTAAATTTTCTAATATATGATCTGGCAAACCAGTACCTTGATCTTTTACCGATAAAAGAACTTTGCTCTCTTTTAAGCCTGTACCTATTGTAAGTTCGCCTCCCGACGGCATAGCTTCCACGCCGTTTCGCACTAAGTTAAGCAGCATTTGACGGATTTCATTTTCATCTAGAGATTGCTTCGGTATATTGATAAGGTCAAGAGTTACATGCACACTAGAAGCAGCGGCATCGGCCTGAATCAAGGGGAACAGTGCTTTGATAATCGTATTTAAACAGCAGCTTTTCAGTTCAGCTCGTTTATCTTTTGCCAATAAGAGATATTCGCTAATAATCGTGTTCGTTCTATCCAGTTCTTCCATCATTAAACCAATCTGCTTTCTATAGTTATAAAGCTCATCTTTGGTTACCATCATTTGTAGGTATCCGCGTACTGTAGTCAACGGATTACGTATCTCATGAGCAACATTAGCGGCCATTTGACCGACCATATTCATTCTATCAACACGAGCGGCACTATTCTCAAGATTCTTACGAACCGTGATATCACGGAGGATGCCCTCTCGGGCTACAAGTTTATTTGTTTTGTCATAAATGGGAACAAACTTTTGCTCAATCCATATTGTGATATGGTCTTTGCGAATTAAGCGATATCTAAGCGATAAATTGTTAAGACATAGAGGATTATTAATAAAATTATCAAATCGCGGTAAATCCTCGTGGTGTATTAAACTTGCAAATAGTTTTGCATCAGCATAATGTTCTTCAGGAGTATAACCTGTGATCGCAAGTATAGACGGACTAACATACTCAAATTTGGTTTTAGGTAATAGTTCATAACGGTAAATTACATCAACTGCATTTTCTGCAAACAATCGGTATTGCACCTCTTTATTAGCTAAATCCATTCTGGTCTTCTCAAAATATACCATTAATATGCCAGAAGCAATAATTAGTCGACAAAGTCCAGCAACGGAGTAACAAAGAGAAGTTACCTGGGCTATATTTAAACTTAATAAAAAAGGAGTAGACGCAGTAATAATGCCCCATAGAATGAAGGCATATCCGGTGATTTGATTACCCGCTCCCTTTATTTGCAAATTTTGTATAAAAGATATGCCTATATATATCAGTATCACTCCAGCGAACCATGAAGGAGGAGACGCTTTATAAAGGAAAGGCAAATCTAATAAAGCAAGTACAGTGCTTAACATGAAAAAGCCAGTAGCGCCATATAGCCACCATCGTTTAAACGGTTTACCAATAAAAAGCTGATTTCCCCATAGAAACAGTAAAATCGTGCTATTATACATTAGTTGAAAGATAACAAAGCCAAATATGGATTCCTTCCAATCAAATAAACCAGAGTCAAAAAAAACAATTCGCAAAGATAAGCCGAGCCAAGTTACTATCCAAACCCCCATATAGTGTTCACGGTATATGAAGTAAAGATACCCATAAACAAGTATCAATGAAAGTGTTCCTACTATCGGGAAATTTATATAATCCATTAGACTCTCCTTAAAACCCATTTTCCTACATTAATGGACATTTTCGCCATATGTACTAAATATCCCTCCTTATTTTGTAATTAAGCTTAGGGAAGATTGCAATCTATCTTTTGCGGAGTTAAATTAGTCTCAAGAGTTCCCAGCATTTGACACTGGTGGCACATCCGTAAAAGTAACATTTTCGTCTATATTAACATGATAAAAACAACATAAATCTTGTATTCCTTATATAAATAATGCAGGAATTTTTTACTAGCAGTAGAAAATGGTAAATATTACATAAATAACACAAATAAACTATAACCTCATAGATAAAAGTGTATATATTTAGGGGTTCATTAAGTGAGGGGACATTCAAAATGGCAAAAGTCGCAGCGATAAAAGCAGAGACTTATGATGAGCAAGTAGTTGAGTTAGCGATGCAAACATTACTTGATGAATTGGGAGGTATATCTGAATTCATTAAGCCTGGAGATAAGGTTTTAATCAAACCCAATATGTTGGAAGGGTTACCGCCAGACAAAGCAGTGACGACCCATCCTGAAATCGTCCGCGCGATGATAAACCAAGTTAAAGGAGCGGGTGGAATTCCTCTTGTGGGGGATTCACCTGGCGTAAGTAGTACGTTAAAGGTCGCTGAAAAATGCGGTATTCTTAGGGTATGCCAGCAAGAGGACGTAGAGCTTATCCCTTTTAACGATAAAGTAGAGGTGCCTTTTGCTCAAGGTACTACTGTGAAAAAGTTTGTCTTAGCGAAAGCCTATAGCCAAGTTGATAAAGTAATTTCATTGGCAAAGATGAAGACTCATTCCTTTATGGGGGTTACAGGGGGAGTGAAAAATCTATTTGGGTTGATGGTTGGGACTGATAAGGCTCAGTTTCATTTACGTATGAAAAAACGTAGCGATTTTGCTGGAATGTTAGTGGATTTAGCACAGGTGGTAAAGCCGGTGCTTTATATAGTAGATGGTATTATTGGTATGGAAGGTCATGGACCGCGAAACGGTAAGCCCAAGCAGGCTAATATACTTCTAGGCGGAACGAATGGTTTTGCTGTGGATTTGGTCATGGCTGAGGTGATGGGATATAAGGGGGAAACAATGCCTGTTGCAGCTAAGGCATTGTCATTAGGTTTGTCCCCAAGAATGAAAGATATAGAGGTTGTAGGAAGTGGTAGGAATATTCGTTTAGAATTTGCTAAGCCGCGTAATTTAGAATCCTTAGATAATAAGCTACCTGCTCCAGTCGTTGACTTTTTTCAAAATCAGCTGACAGCTAGGCCAGTGATTGTGGATTGTTGCATAGCTTGTGGGCGATGCGCCGCCCATTGCCCTCCGGAAGCAATTAGAATGATGGATAATAAAGCAGTAATTGACTACCAAAAATGTATCCGCTGTTATTGCTGCCAAGAATTATGTCCTGCTGATGCAGTAAAGCTACAAAATGGATTATTGTTGAAGTTAATAAGGAGATGGAAGTAATAAATTAATTTTTGGAGAGTAAATTAAATAGTATATAGGAAACGTTATTGACAATGAATATGACCAGTCGTATAATAAAGAAAGAGTATACCATTATAAAATTATTTTGAGGAGTTGTTAATGTGCAAAATTTTCAATTTGCAAATCCGACAAAAATTATTTTTGGTAAAGGTGAAATTAAGGGATTGCCAAAGGAGATTCCCTCTGATAGCAAAGTACTAGTGCTTTATGGTGGCGGCAGTGTCAAAAAAACGGGTCTACTGGAAGCAATTAAAGAGGTATTGAAGGATTATCAACTTGGAGAATTTGGCGGTATTGAACCTAATCCAACTTATGAAACTCTGATGAAGGCTGTGGAATTAATACGCAAAGAGAACTATGATTTTCTATTGGCTGTAGGAGGTGGTTCAGTTATTGATGGAACCAAGTTTATCGCTGCAGCTGTACCTTTTACACAAGGTGATCCTTGGGAATTGGTTGAAAAACATTTGCCTATCGGTACGGCATTACCTTTTGCAACGGTTTTGACGCTGCCAGCTACTGGATCGGAAATGAATAATGGGGCTGTGATAACTAGGAAAGCTCTGCAGGCAAAATTACCGTTTTTTAGTCCAGTGACTTTCCCGCGATTCTCAATACTTGATCCCGTTTATACATATACGTTGCCAAACAAGCAGATTGCTAACGGGGTTGTAGATGCTTTCGTTCATGTAATGGAACAATATCTGACCTACCCAGTTGCAGGAAAAGTGCAAGATCGTTTTGCAGAAGGACTGCTTTTGACATTGGTGGAAGAAGGTCCAATTGCTTTACAGGATCCAGAAAACTACGATGTACGTGCTAATATAATGTGGACGGCGACTCTTGCTCTAAACGGTCTGATCGGTAGTGGAGTACCTCAGGATTGGTCTACTCATATGGTGGGACATGAAATTACTGCTTTATATGGACTAGATCATGCTCAGACATTGGCTATTGTATTGCCATCTATGTTAGAAGTGATGAAAGAAGAAAAAGAGGCTAAACTGCTTCAGTACAGTGAGCGAATTTGGAATATAGATGTCAATTTATCACCAACAGAAAAAATCGAGTTAGCGATTGAGAAAACTAGGAACTTCTTCGAAACTATGGGCGTTAGAACTCGCTTATCTAATTATGGCTTGGGTGAAGAGACAATCGAAAAGATCATTGCTGGTTTAAAGGCACATGGAATGGTCAAGCTTGGTGAAAAAGGTACAGTAACAACGGAAGTAGTTCGACAAGTATTAGGGTTAAGTTTATAAGTCTAGTAAAGAGATAACAGTTAAAAGGTTAGCGGCGTACATTCGAATAGTACGTTGCTATTACAAGGAGAGATACATATGGAAAACAATGAAAAAATTAGAAACGATAATCTAGAAGTTTTATTTCAACCAGTAAGGATTGGGAATTTATCATTAGCGAATCGAATTGCCATGGCGCCAATGACAAGAGGATTTTCTCCCAATGGTGTACCTGGTAAAGATGTGGCAGGATATTATAAAAGACGGGCAGAAAATGAAGTAGGGTTGATTATTACTGAAGGTACATTGATTAATCACCCTGCGGCAGCGGAAGGTCTAGGGCGACCTAATTTTCACGGAGAAGCAGCGCTGGGTGGCTGGTCACAGGTTGTGGAGTCCGTTCATAAGGCAGGAGGCAAGATTATTCCTCAGTTATGGCATGTCGGAATGGCGCGTCAAATTAATGGTGACAATCCGAATCCAACTGCCCCACCCATTGGTCCATCAGGGATTGATGTAACTACAGGGGTAAAGGTAACTGAACCAATGACTAAGGCCGAAATTGAGCATATTGTTAAGGCCTTTGGGCAAGCGGCGAGTGATGCGAAACGCCTGGGGTTTGATGGACTTGAAATTCATGGTGCACATGGATACTTAATTGATCAATTCTTTTGGGGAAAAACAAATCAGCGTCAGGATGAATACGGCGGGGATTTGGTTGCACGTACCCGGTTTGCCGTTGAAATCATACGCGCCTGCCGCCAAGCTGTAGGTCCAGAATTCCCGATTGTATTTCGCTATTCACAATGGAAATTAGGAAATTACAGTGCAAAGCTAGCAGAGACTCCAGACCAGCTGGCTGAATTTTTAGCACCCTTAGTAGATGCAGGAGTAGACATTTTCCATTGTTCAACTCGTCGTTATTGGGAACCGGAATTTGAAGGATCACCTCTGAACTTAGCTGGGTGGACGAAACAATTAACTGGTAAACCAACGATTACTGTCGGATCTGTTGGTCTTGACAATAACTTTATCGATTTTTTCATGGAAGGGAAAGGTGCAAAGACTACAAGTTTATCGCCTCTCATTGAAAGATTACAGAAGAAAGAGTTTGATTTAGTAGCAGTGGGCAGAGCTTTACTTGCAGATCCAGCATGGGTAACAAAAACACATCAAAATAGAACGGATGAACTAATTCCTTTTGAACTTGGTGCAGAAAAAACATTGTCTTAACAATTGTCACACTAATTGCGCCATTGGACAGAAGAAGAGGCAGACTAATTCTGCCTCTTTCTCCTATCTGTACAATGGATTGGCAAAAAAGCAGAAAGATACGATTACAAGAGGTGGTAACAAATGGCGAGGAAAAAAAGTGCAGATTTAGAAAAAACAAAACAAAATTTATTAGAGGTTGGCTTAACACTCTTTGAACAAAAAGGCTTTAATGCTACTGGTATCCAAGAGATAGCTACATCAGCCGATATTCCCAAAGGGTCATTCTACAATTATTTTTCAAGTAAAGAGGAGTTTGGCGTAGCGGTGATTCGCTATTATGCGGACACAAGTATGGCAAGATGGAAAAGTATTTTAGATACGGCAACTCAAAAGGAAGATTATTATAAGGCGCTGTATACAGCATTTTCGGCGATTGCTGAAGAATATAGATGTGCCCAGATAAAAAAGGGCTGCCTATTAGGCAATCTTGCTGCTGAGATCAGTGAGGCCAGTGAAGAATGTCGTATGGCTTTACAGCAGTCCGTAAGTGAATACAAATCAATTTTAGCGGAACGTTTCCGCGTAGGACAGGAAATGGGGAAAGTAAGAAGTGATTTGCCAGCACAGCAATTAGCTGATTTAGTTTGGGACTGTTGGCAAGGAAGCTTATTACGGATGAAAATTGAAAAATCAGTGGAGCCAGTCAATAATGATTTGGAATTATTATTCCATCATATTTTGCCGCCAGTACTCTAGTGAACAAGGCTTACATTTGCCAAAAAAAATTTAAACGAGGTGCAAAATGAATAAAGTAAGATTTGCAATCGTAGGGACCGGATCGATAACCCCTACTCACGCCCAGGCAATTTCAGCAATACCTGATGCTAAGTTGATTGCGATTTTTGGTCGCTCTGCTGCAAAGGCGCAACAACTTGCTACCCAATTTAATTGTGATTGGCACAATGACTATCAGGAAATGTTAAAAAGAACGGATATTGATGTAGTTTCGATCTGTACTCCTAATGGACTGCATGCGGATCTTGGAATTCAGGCTGCATTAGCGGGTAAACATGTTGTAATCGAAAAGCCAATTGATATCACATTAGAAAAAGCAGATACCCTGATTAAAATCTGCCAAAGACAAGGAGTGGAATTGTCAATCGTATTCCAAAGGCGTTACAGTGATGGTGTTGTTGCTTTAAAGAATTTACTGGAACAAGGCAAATTGGGTAAAGTGATTTTTGGAGGTTGCTACATTAAGCTATATCGGAGTCAGGAATACTATGACAGCGCTGCTTGGCGTGGGACATGGGATATTGATGGCGGTGGCGTTTTAATGAACCAAGGTATCCACTATATTGATATGCTGCAGTATTTGGCAGGACCAGTCGCAGAAGTTACAGGCCAGTGTGGAACTTTCGGCCATACAGGTATAGAGGTGGAGGATACTGCCTCGGCTGCTGTTGCATTTCAATCGGGTGCGTTGGGAGTAATCGAAGGGACTACCTGTGCATATCCAGGTCTAGTTTCGCGGGTCGACATCTATGGAACAGAAGGAAGCGCGGTGATTGAGAATGATGTACTTACTTCGGTTCAATTAAAATCGGGCTATGAATATAAAGTAGGAAGTAGTACTGAAAATGCTGGAGTGAGCAGTCCTGATATTTCGTTTGAATGCCACCAACGTCAATTTCAGGAGATAACTACAGCATTAAAAAATAACACGGAACCACCAATCAGTGGAGTAGAAGGCCGAAAAGCATTGGAAGTAATATTAGCGATTTATAAATCTGCATTTACAGGAAATATCGCATCGCTGCCATTAGCAGATAGTTTATTTTTAAAAGATTTAGCGAAAGCTGGTGGTTTCAAGAGAAAGTAGTGGGGCGTTAGCTTCTTTGGAGACTTGACAATTTGTGTCTCCTTACATATAATTAGTTTCATCAAACTAATTATATGTAAGGAGAACAGACTAGTATGGCAACAGAAGATATAATCGTTAAAGCAATCAATGTTCTATCTGAGTCGATGCGCGAATGTATGCGAAAATATAAAGAAGAGACTCCTAACAGTAAAGAATTATTTAATTTAACAATAACCCAATTACATTATCTTCATGCGATAAGAGAGAGGGGCAATCCTACGATAACCGAGCTTGCAGAAAAGTTTGGGGTGCAAAAGTCTACGGTAACGGTTGCCATTAATAAGCTTTTAGAGCGGGGATTTATTGAAAAAATCTCCTCGGAAAGTGATCTTAGGGTAGTACATATCAGCTTAGCAGCAAAGGGAAGAAGATTAATTGAAATCGAAGATATGGGATATTATCACTTTGCCAGTCACATTATGGAGTCATTGGATGAGAAGGAAAGACAAACATTTGCGTACCTTCTAAGTAAAGTAACAGACAATACTACCCGCGACTAAACGCGGGTTTTAAATAAATTTATAGTTAGTTTTATCAAACTAACTTAATGATAGATAAAAAAGATTGGGGGTTGAATGGTGAGGGTGAAGGGAAAAATCTTTAGTATAATTGTTATGATTATCATTTCTTTTAGTTCAGTATTTGTTTGTTCAGCAATGGATAAAAAGGATCTTACTGATGAAGTTGTTCTTTTGGTTGTTGCAGACGAATCGAGAGAGACTTACGGTTTACAGTTAAAGAATGAAGTTTATACACAGTTAGAAAAGCAATTAAAGATTGCAATATGTAAGGAAAGTGAGTTGCAAGACAAAATAACAAACTATAGTGTTGGCGAAATATCTAAGGCTGAGAAACCAGAGCTTTTCACACTAGCTTCTAAGACAGGTGTAAACATGGTACTTGTAGTAGAGATATTGCCAACTAAGTCTGATTTTAGTGAAATTCTTTTTTACCAGTCGATCAAATCGGAAGCAACAATAAAAGTTCGTTTATATGATGCAGTAAAACAACAATATGTATTGACAGAGGAAATAGGAAGTACAGGTGTCAATAAAACAATAATTCCATACACGTTTGTTGGGAAAAAGGTAACTGTGGTAGAAGCCGTTCATAAAGCAACGACCATCGTAGCAGAACGGGTCAATCAGAAGTTAGCGAATTATAAATAGAGATAGAATGGTCATATCGTCTTACATACAAAAGTTATATAAAACAAGCAGCTTATCTATAGGGAGTGGTGCTTTATGAATCGGCGGCAATTTATTAATTACAGTGGAGCGAGTCTTGCCCTGCTAGGGGGAGCTTATTTATTCAATTCACTGTTGCAATTAAAAACACCTGATAGAGAAAACGTAGGTAACCAGATAAAGGGGTTAGATGATGGTTTGCTAGATATAATTTATCTAGCCTCTTTGGCACCTAGCGGACATAATACCCAACCATGGACGGTAAGGATTATTGATAGTAATCACTGGATTATCGGTATAGATCTAACTAGGTGTTTATCTGTTGTTGATCCAGAAAATCGTGAAGCTCTTCTTTCTATAGGTGCTTTTTTAGAAAACTTAGTTATTGCAGCGAGGGTAAAGGGATATGACGTAGATGCTGAAGTAGTAGCTAAGCATCCAAAGGATAGAGATGTAGTAGATATAAAGTTATATAAAGTAAATTCGTCAAGTAATTTTGATGTTAAGAAAATAAAATTGCGCAGGACTGTTAGAAATAAAATTCTTAGAGATCAGTTATCAGGGGAAGATATTCGATTTCTAATAGGGGAAAATACAGATCGTTTTATTTACTATACAAGGGATTCAAAGGAAGGAAATTATCTTGCAGAAGGAACTTTTTTGGCTAACAAATGCCAAACATATAGGGATACTGCACAAGAGGAATTGGCGAAGTGGATTCGATGGTCGAACCATGATAGTAGGCAGTATCGAAATGGGTTAACTCCTGAAACAATGGAGATAGATGGTATAGCAAAATGGTATGTGAAAAATTTTTATTCTAGACAATCTGTTTTGGAGAACCGTTTTCGAGAGGAAACGATTAAAAAAGTACGAGAACAAGTGGCTGCAGGCAGCGGGTGGTTGTTAATTACCAGTAAGAATTCTTCAATTCCAGAATTAATTGATACGGGTCGAAAGCTTCAAAGGTTATGGCTTGAGGTACGGAGTAAAAGAATAGCAATCCATCCCATGACCCAAATGATTGAAGAAGAAGTAATCGGAAATGAAATGGCATCTTTTTTAGGAATTAGTGAGAAAATCCAATTTTTATTACGAATAGGCTATTGTAGTGACTATCCCCAACCCGTGAGTCCAAGAATGTTATTAGCGAATATAATCTTATAAGCGGCGCACATATATTTCAATCGCTTGTTGTTCAAGGATGATTAACCTAGAAAATTGCAAATGTATTTAATGAAACTAGCATTAAGAGTGAATTCGTTGAGCTCTGGCTGAAAACGGAGGAATTTTAAGAAAATTCCAATTGGCAAAGGAAACTAAAGAAAAATGTCGAAAATTATCTTTAAATGTAATTGATACGAAGCGGTTTATCATGTTTACTTTAGATGCAAGTACAATTTATTTAAAGGAGTCTATAAAAATGAAAGTGAAAAATATCCAAACTCGTTTACTGCTTAGCCTTATTCCTCTTATTTTAGTGGTGCTAATTGCTTTATCCGGTGTTAGTTACTATCTAGCCAAACAATCTCTATTAAAAAGTGTAGATGATACTGGGCGAGCGGTAGGTACTGATTATAGCAATCGAGTACAAGCAGATATGGAAAAGATGATTGTTCAATTAGAGGATTTAGCCAGTATTCAGCGTATTCGTACAGGCACTGATAAAGTTCAGATTAAAGAGGCCATGGCAGAGATGCAGAAACGGCTTGGAATTTTTGATGTTGTTGCTTTCATTTCACCTGATGGATCAGGGATTATTAATACAGGACAAACGGCTTCCTACAATGATCGAGAATATTTTAAGAAGGTGCTAGCAACAAAGAAGGCTGTTGTATCAGATCCTCTCGTTTCAAAAGTTACAGGAAAACTGGCAGTTGTTTTAGCAGTACCTGTAATCAATAATGGCCAACTAACAGGAGTATTAATTGGAACTTTTTCCATGGAAAAATTAAGTGAGATGATGAAAGATCTAAAATTCTTAGATACAGGTTACGGTCAAGTTGCAGATGATTCGGGTATGGTTATTGCTCATCCCAAACAACCTGATCTGGTAGGGAAATTAAATCTTCTTGATAAGAAAATTAACCCAGAACTTAAGTTATCGCAAAGTGATCTTGACGAACGGTTGACCAATATATTTAAGGTGGCAGCCAAAACTGGAGAACAGTCCAGAGGAATATATAGCTTTGTTGATGGCGTGGAAAGGGTTGCAGTAGCCACCCCAATTAATTTGCCAGGTGACCAGCGGTGGGTTGTAATCGTAGCGGCGCCTGAAGTGGAAGCTACTCGTCAAGTCGATAGCCTAAGCAAAATGATGTTATTGATTTCTATAATCTGTTTACTCATCGCAGTAGCAGCTATTTTGTTCATTGCGAAACAGTTTGTAAAACCAATTTTGCTGATACGTGACGAATGTGTACTATTAGCTGAAGGAGATTTGCGGGAACGAGAGACAAAAATTTCTTCCGAAGATGAGATTGGGCAATTAGCAAAGGGGTTTCGCGAGATGAGGACCAATCTACGCGAGCTTGTCACAAAGGTTCACTCTCAGTCCGAGCAATTGGCAGCTTCTAGTGAAGAATTGACAGCCAGTGCCGATCAGTCTGCACAAGCTGCCAATCAAGTTGCTATATCAATTACCGATATGGCAAATGGTTCACAAGAGCAATTGTCTGCAGCAGACGAGGCCTCTATTGTAGTGGAAGGCATGTCAGCAAGTATCCAGCAGGTATCAGCTACTACCAACGAAGTAGCTGAGCAATCTAACCAAGCAGCTAATAAAGCAAAAGAGGGAAATACGGCAGTAAATAAAGCGGTTACCCAAATGAGGCAAATTGAGCAGACTGTACAAACCTCTGCGAAAGCAGTAGCCGAATTAGGTGAACAATCTAAGGAAATCGGCCAGATTGTTGCTACGATCTCCGGGATTGCTGGGCAGACTAATTTATTGGCTCTTAATGCAGCGATCGAAGCTGCACGGGCTGGCGAACAAGGACGTGGTTTTGCTGTAGTAGCTGAAGAGGTTCGTAAGCTAGCTGAGCAGTCTCAAGAGGCGACAAAACAGATCGCCTCATTGATTAATGGAATTCAAGGAGAAACAGATAAAGCAGTCATGGCAATGGATAATGGCACGCGAGAAGTTAAGTTAGGCGCAGAAGTAGTCGATGCTGCTGGACACGCATTCCAGGAAATCGTGGAAATGGTGACTCAAGTATCGGATCAAGTAAATGAGATTTCTTCTGCCATTGACCAAATGGCAAATGGTAGCCAACAAATTGTAGAATCCGTAAATCGGATTGGTAACTTGAGTAAAAAAGCTACAGCAGAGTCCCAGACCGTTTCTGCAGCTACGGAGGAACAATCCGCTTCTATGGAGGAAATTGCTTCTTCTAGCCAGAGCCTGGCAAATCTAGCTATGGATCTTAGAGAAGCCGTTAATCGTTTCAGAGTATAACTTTAACCCTTCAATCTAGTGGACATTGAATACCCATAGTATATCGCGTAGAATGCTGTGGGTATTTTGTGCTGGGTGGTGGCAGGTTACTTTGCCAGTACCTTAAATGATTTTTTTTGTTGACGATTCTATTGATGTAAAAGTACATGTTGGATTAATGAAATAACGGCTATTTGGTTTTATATGGGCTACTACACTTCATAGCTAAAAAATTTAATTCTAGAATGGAGGATTTATTATGCGTATTCTTATTGTAGACGATTCAAGGCTAGTGAGGTCCCAGTTAAAAGATTTTTTGTCATCAAATATTGCTTCTATTGAAATTGAAGAGGCAGCTGATGGGAAGGAGGCATTAGAAAAACATCGTGTTTTTAAACCGGATGCTATTTTCTTAGATTACATAATACCTGCCCCTGATGGTTTGGCTGTTCTTAAGACTCTGTCTGAAACTGATAAAAAAGTAAAAGTGATTATGACTACTTCTCTAGCAAGTCAGAACTTTATTTATAAAGATTGCTTGGAATACGGTGCTGTTGCGATACTTCAAAAACCTATAGATAAGGAAAATGCATTAAAAATAATCAATAAGCATTTTAAATTAAATGGATATGGATGATTAAACAAGACGGAACAAAGGGGCCAGATTCCGCTATTTTCTAAATAAACGGTGCAATACGAAAAGATCTACTATTTTATTGGAGAAATAGTAGATCTTTTTCTATAATGTGTAAACTAATCTATTCTATAATAGGCTATATCAAATAGTATCTTGACAGCACGTATTTTCTAAAGGAAAATTGATTTGGAAGTAAAGAGATAAAAAGAGGAGAGTTCATATGAAAATCAAAGAAATCAAGATTGGCAAAGTGAGCATCCCACTAAAAAAAGCCTTCAAGACAGCACTACGCGAAGTGCATTCAGCAGAAGATATTATTATTAAAGTAATCGCAGATACTGGTGAAGTTGGTTATGGTAATGCACCACCGACAGCAGTAATCACTGGTGATAGTCAAGATTCTGTTATTGCAGCGATACGAGATACAATAGGTCCTAAGATAATTGGTATGGAAGTTGATAATCTTGAAAGAATCTTGACGACAATTGAGGGAGCCATGTTACATAATCACTCGGCAAAGGCAGCTCTTGATATTGCCGTACATGATTTATTTGGAAAGTTATATGGGATTCCGCTTTATAAGTTATTTGGTGGCTATAGGAGTACAATGACGACTGACCTTACTATTAGCGTAAATGCACCAGAGGAAATGGTAAGGGATTCATTGGAAGCCATAGCAGAAGGATATACCGAGTTGAAACTAAAAGTAGGAACAGATGTCCAAATGGATATTAAAAGGGTCAAAGCAATTCGCCAAGCAATTGGTTCCGAGGTTAAAATTCGCCTTGACGCCAATCAGGGGTGGTTACCGAAAGAAGCTGTACGTATTATTCGTAAGTTTGAAGATATGGATCTAGGTATTGAACTCATTGAGCAGCCGGTAAAGGCCCATGATTTTGCAGGATTAAAATTTGTGACCGATAATGTAGAGACGAATATTATGGCAGATGAATCCTCTTTTGGGCCTTATGAAGTATTTACTCTTTTGAGTATGCGTGCTTGTGATCTTATCAATATAAAATTGATGAAGGCCGGCGGATTGCATAATGCGGCCAAAATTGCGAACATCGCAGAAACTATGGGAGTACAATGCATGATGGGCTGTATGCTGGAAAGTAAAGTTGGCATAACGGCAGCTGCTAGCATTGCCGGTGGCAAGAAAATTATTACGAAAACTGATTTGGATGCAGCCGTATTATTAGCTGCAGATCCGGTAGTTGGTGGAGTTAGCTTTACTAAAAATCAGATTAGACTCTCTGATGCTCCAGGTCTAGGAATTACAGATGTACATGGCTGGCAAGAGATACTTTAATGTATTTTTATCAATACAATTTAAGTACAATAAAAAGGTTTAACCCAACAAAGTTGGGTTAAACCTTTTTACTTTTGGAGTTGTTAACCTCTGAATTCTATTGACTCTCCATCTAAGCCTTCAAATACCACTCTGCGCCAGCCTTTTTCTCTTGGTTCTCTTGCTCCCGTAGGATGGGGTTCGGTAGCAACTGGAATACCTGCATTTTTTAGGCGGCTGTAGTCTGCATCAAAATTATCACTCTCAAGACAAAAGTGAAAACCTCGATTTGTTACGCCATTTGGCATATGTATCAATTCTAAAACGGTATCACCCAGTTTTAGGTAGGCTATTTTTTCGATTTCTGGTACTGGTACATTGTGTTCATAATACTTCTTAAAACCAAAGTGTTCTTCGTAAAAATAGATTGATTTAGCAAGATCCTTAACAATAAAAGCTATATGGTCAATACGTTTAAACATAGACTTTCCTCCTAGTGATTTTATTATGATATTATACCAAGTGTCGCAAGTTCTAAACAAACTAGATTATAAATCGTGGGGACGGTTCTATTGAGTTAATCTTGATAGTGTGATAGAATATCGTGGGGTGATTAGGGAATGTCCAGGCAAGCGCGTCAAAAGAGTCAAAGCGGTATATATCACATTATTTTACGCGGCATTAACAAGCAAATACTATTTGAAGAAGAGGAAGACAGAGAAAAGTTCCTTGAGTGTTTGCGATTTTATAAAGAGAGCAGCAACTACATAATATATGGGTATTGCCTAATGGACAATCATATCCACTTACTTATTAAGGAAGGCAAAGAATCCATTGGTAACACCATGAAGAGAATTGGTGTTAGCTATGTATCTTGGTATAATCGCAAATATGGCCGAAGTGGTCATTTGTTCCAAGATCGTTTTAAAAGTGAAGTAGTGGAAGATAATGAATATTTACTGACAGTTTTACGCTATATTCATCAGAATCCATTAAAGTCGGGTAATATAAAACAGTTAGAAAAATATAAATGGAGCAGCTACGAGGAATATTTAGGTCAACCGAAGACCGTTGATACAGATCTTATATTAAAGATTTTTGCCTCGAAAAAAGAACAGGCAATGATCTATTTTAAAAACTTTATGAATGAGCAAAATGATGATACGTGCATTGATAGCATTGAGACGAAAAGAATGACGGATCAAGAGATAAAAGAATTAATAAAAAAATATGCAAGTGTTAATTCACCGAGTGAGTTAAGAAATATGGATATAATGGCAAGAAATCAAGTAATAAGAAAAATAAAGGAAGTCGAAGGGGTATCCACCCGCCAAATAGCAAGGCTTATAGGAATTAGTCAAAGTATAGTCTCAAAAGCCTAAGTTGTAGAACAAAGAGATGACTCGTTCTCTTCTTATAGATTGAATTATCGTTAGCTGACTTCAGCAGCAATAACATAAAACGGAGTAATATTATGGATTTGATATCAAGTAATATATTTCTTATTGTCTTATTCTCATCCTTTATTCAATCAATTACCGGATTCGGTTTTGCGGTTGTAGGTACGCCACTGCTTTTATTTTTTATGGAACCAAAGCAGGTTGTTAGTTTGATGGTTTTTGGAGCTTTAATATTGAATCTTATGGTTATCTATAAAACGAGGGGAAAATCGGACCCCAAAGTCATATGGCCCATGTTCATAGCCAGCTTAATTGGTATTGTACCTGGAGTATATATATTGAAAGTAGTAGATGCTTCGAATCTAAAACTCTGCATTGGAATTCTGATTTTATTGGTATCATTATTTATGGCCTCGAATTATGTAATGACAATTAAGCGAGAGAAGCTGGCGACAGTTTTAGTTGGTATAGTAAGTGGTTTTATGGGGGGCGCAACCAGCTTAAGCGGACCACCCGTTGCCTTGTTTTTGATGAATCAACAACAAGACAAAGAAGCTTTTCGTGCCAATCTAGTTCGCTACTTTTGCCTTGGTAATATTGCTACTTTGCTTGTAATGTATTTTATGGAGACAATGGAGTTAGGGGTGCTAAGGCAAGGCTTGTACGCAATCCCGGGAGTCTTATTAGGTGTATGGGTAGGGGAAAAGGCTTTTGCAAAGGTAAGTCCAAAACTTTTCAAATGGATTACATTAGGAGTTATATTTTTTTGCGGTACGATTAGTGTTACTAGTGAATTGATAAAAAGATAGATTACTAGGATTTTTTGCAGCATGAAGGTGGATGAACGGTCTGCGAGCATGATTCAGCTTGTAGATCTTTTTCGCGGAATCAGAAAGTATAACACTTCCTTGATTCCAAGTAAGAACGACTAAGGTTTCCGCCTGCGTCCAAGGCCTTGGCACAAGCCAAGTCTTTTCTTATAATACCAGAAAGTATAAGTTTTGTTGTTATTTCTAGGTCGCTTCGAGTCCATATTATTAACGCTTCACCGTGTTACTTGACTTACGCTTATAATAACATGGACCCGTCGCTTGATTCGTAGACGAAAAGGACGCGTAGCGTTTTTCTTATGTGGTTAGAATGACATGATTCTCGCTAGAAAGACTTTTTAATAAAAAATTCTATTGTTTGTAAAGAATAATCGACAAATGGAATCTATTTTGCTATTATTAGTTTCGGAGAATTTTTAAAGCATAAAAAAGCAGTCTGAAATCAAGCCTTATAACGGGTAAATAATATAATAAACAGACATTGATCTACCTCAATCTTACAATAATCTATTGCATTCATTTTATTTATTCTTGTCACAATATTTGGAGCGAGGTAGTTTATATAGATTATAATCTAGGTCAAAGTACTACTTCTGGTACATCACATTCACAAAGAGGAGCTTTACAAAATGAAAATAGCCACTCCCTATTATCTTATTGATGAGAAAAAAATGTTGCGCAACTTAGAGATCATTCAGAAGGTGCGCCAGCTTTCCGGAGCTAAGTCAGTATTGGCACTAAAGTGTTTTTCAACTTGGTCTGTATTCGACCTAATGAAAGAGTATATGGATGGCACCACCTCTAGCTCTCTTTTTGAAGCACGCCTTGGATTTGAAAAGTTTGGCAAAGAAACCCATGCTTATTGTGTAGGGTATTCAGAAGAGGATATCTTGGCCGTAACCCAATTTGCTGATAAAATCATTTTTAATTCAGTTTCACAATTAGAGACATATTATGATGCTGCCAAAAAAGTAAAGCTTGGTATACGTGTCAATCCAGGCATTAGTCACTCACATTTTGATCTAGCTGACCCAGCACGTAAACATTCGCGTCTAGGAGTAGTAGACAAGGATGAACTCAAAAAACAAATATCACGTCTTAGTGGTTTGATGTTTCATTATAATTGCGAAAATGATGATTTTGATGCCTTTGCTCAGCAACTTGATGCCATTGGTGATAATTATGGTGATATGCTCAATCAACTAGAATGGGTTAGCCTTGGAGGTGGATTATATTTCACCAAAGAAGGTTATCCAGTAGAAAAGTTTAGCCAAAAGTTGGCGGACTTTGCTGCTAAGTTTAATGTTCAAGTATACTTAGAACCAGGAGAAAGCGCCATTACTGGTTGCGCAGAACTGGTTACTAGTGTGGTCGATGTGGTGCATAATGAAATGGATATTGCCATTGTTGATGCTTCAGTCGAAGGTCATATGTTAGATTTATTGATATATCGATTATCAGCCAAAATAGAAGAGAGTGATATGGGAAATCATAAATATATGATAGCTGGACGATCTTGTTTAGCAGGAGACGTTTTTGGCACCTATCACTTTAAGGAAAAATTAGAAGTTGGTAGTGAAATTCGGTTTGCTGACACGGCAGGATATACGATGGTCAAGAAGAATTGGTTTAATGGTCTTCAGATGCCATCCATTGCTGTACGTAGATTAGATGGAAAAGTAGAGGTTATCCGTAAATTTACTTATACAGATTTCATTAATAGTTTATCATAAAATTTTTTTGACAAGTAAGGGAGGCCAAAATGAAAAAAAATGTTTTAATTGTAGGTGCTGGGGGAGTGGCTCATGTAGTTGCTCATAAATGCGCGATGAACAACGATGTCTTGGGAGATATATGCATAGCTTCTCGGACCCAGCAAAAATGTGAGGCAATAATTGAAAGCATATTGCGCAAAAATAGCTTAAAAGATGTGACAAAAAAACTATATTCACGAGAAGTGGATGCAATGGATATTCCATCTTTAGTAACTTTGATCAAAGAAACTAAGTCTGAGATTGTCATCAATGTAGGGCAATCCTATATCAACATGTCCGTTTTGGAAGCTTGCATAGAAGCTGGCGTAGTGTATATGGATACAGCAATCCATGAAGATCCAGATAAAGTTTGCGAAAATCCACCTTGGTATGCCAACCATGAATGGAAACGAAAAGAACGTTGTGCTGAAAAAGGAATTACTGCAATTTTAGGTATTGGTTTTGACCCTGGCGTAGTAAATGCATGGTGTGCTTTGGCGCAAAAAGAGTATTTTGACACCATCGACACCATTGATATATTAGATGTAAATGCCGGCAGTCATGGTAAGTATTTTGCTACTAATTTTGATCCTGAGATTAACTTTCGGGAGTTTAAGAAAGTATGGACATGGATTGACCGGAAATGGGTGTTGCAAGATGTTCACTCTATAAAAGTAGACTATGATTTCCCCGTAGTAGGAGAATGTCCGGTGTACCTGACTGGACATGATGAATTACATTCTTTGTCTAAAAATATCGATGCTAATTCGATTCGCTTTTGGATGGGATTTGGCGAACATTATTTGAATGTATTTTCTGTTTTGACTAATATTGGACTTACCTCTGAAAAACCAGTAGAAATAGCAGAAGGTGTAGAGATTGCACCTCTTAAGGTATTAAAGGCCTTGTTACCAGATCCATCCTCCCTAGCACCTGGCTATACTGGTAAAACTTGTATCGGTAATTTTATCAAAGGTACAAAGGATAGTCAAAAAAGAGAAATCTTCATCTATAATACTTGCGATCATGCTGAATGCTACGAGGAAGTCGAGTCTCAAGCAATCAGTTATACCGCAGGTGTACCACCAGTAGCAGCCGCAATTCTGGTTGCACGTGGTGAATGGGATGTAAACCATATGGTGAATGTTGAAGAATTGGATCCAACACCTTTTATTGACCTGTTAAATAAAATGGGTTTACCTACAGAAGTTATTGAAAGTCCGGTTGCCTTCATAGCACCAGTCATTGAATCCTTAGAGTAGTTTATAGTGATAAAATAAAAACTTCTTGTGGATACCAATTAGGTATTCACAAGAAGTTTTTCTATTTATATGGTAATAGGAGAGACGGTTCTGCGGAGCAAGAGAAACTCAGTAGAACCGTCCCTCGTGATTTCCTTTAATTTCACTTATAAGTGATTCCTGGTGTTCCATCAATTTACTCCTTATAACGGAATTGATTGATGATATCCTCTGAAATAATGAGTTTGATTCCTGGAGCCCATGTGGGGAGTACGGTAACAGGTAAGGGAATTCCTAAGATTTGACCAAGGGTATTAAAGATCGAATTACTATTCTTTTTATGGAAATGCTGCCACCAATTTGGATAATGTAATTGTAATGCATTGATAGCAGGTATTGCATTTAGGGCTGCTTGCCATCTTTGTCTGATTGCAGCTTCAGAAGCGGTAGCGCAAACTACTGTCGGTTGGTTTGGCTGTAGTGACCAAACAATAGTCGCATCTTGGATTGCCAGTAATAGGTCATGGGAATTCCCGATTGCTCTGGTTTCTCCTGTTTCTGGGTCAACAGCCAGGCCGTGAAGTTGGTCAAGAATAATATGGTTATTGTCAGTTAATACCCAAAAATTATGTGCAAAGGGAGTAAAGGGGATTTCGAAGGCACGTGCTTCGATACTCCACGAATGTAAGAGTTTTCTCATTATGATATTTTCATCTTCTTTCTATACATTATATGGCGATCCTGCGTGCTCTTAGTAATAGTATACACATAAATTACATGCAAATAATCTTTATTACGAGAATGAAAGGATTCTATAGGGAGATAATAATAAACAGTAAGATGTTAGGGGGAGAAACATGGCGACAATTGAGCAAGCAATTGAAAGGATAAAGGCACTTGAATGTCCCACGGGGGATGTTAAGGATCGGGTTAGAAAGATTCTTACTGATTACAACGTTGCTAGTAAGAGTGAGATTATGGTTACCAGGGAGCATAGTCTCGATAAGAAGGGCGCAAGAGGTTATAATGCGAAAATATCTGGTGAAGGAGAAACTGATATTGTAGTTTTGGCCTTATCTGGAAGAGATGATTATGTGGCAAAAGTAATGGATGTTTATATAAGTTAAGGCATAGTTTTTAAAATTACAGTATGCCTATCTTTGTGTAGCTAAGGGGAAGTAGGAGCAAATATAATTCAATCGATAAAAGCTATATTATAGCCTTTATGATTATAATTTCTTTATTATAATATATTCAAAGAGTCATTAGTTGCTACCTGTTCTTTATGAAATCAACTTTACGAAAAGCTCTACCAAGTAACAATTGGTAAAGCTTTTCGTTTTTTAGTATGGAAAAACAAATTTGGTGATTTTTTTTTGATTTTAAAGGGATACTAGCTAATGGACATCTAGAGCCTTAATCCGTTAGGGACTAAGATATTTTTGTATCAAGGAAGGTGAGCCAACGGATGGATGGACGCGGGCCAGCGATTATATCTACAGAAGATTTATGGCTAATCATTATAGCGGCAGCTATGGGAACAATGGCAAGAGTACTGGCACTAAAGGTTGATTATAAGCAATATCCTTCCTACCCAAATGGATATCTCATTCACATAGTTTTGGCATTTATCGCGGCAGCAATTGGAGCAGTTGCTATTCCTGCAATCAAATCGAATAACTATACTGCTGTTACCTTCCTCGCGTTGGCAGTTCAACATTTTCGTGATGTGAGAAAGACAGAAAGAGAAAGCTTGAAAAGCCTAGAGCAAACAGAATATACGCCTAGAGGGGATGCCTATATTGATGGAATCTCCAAGACTTTTGAGGCAAGAAATTACTTTGCGTTAGTTGTTTCATTAGTCTCAGCTGCTTCCATGGAAATCATTGCAACTTATCACGTACCTATCATATGGCAGGTAGTTGTCGGTATTGTTGTCGGGAGCATTGTATATCAGTTGATCAGTAGGTTTTCCAAAGGGAACAGTGTAGGAGATGTAGCTTCGGTTCGTTTCGCCGAAATAAAGATAGAAGGGTCTGTGATTTCAGTAGAAGGTATTTTTGTCACAAATCTTGCAGGTACAGAAATTGCTCAGAAGATGATATCTGAGGAAGGTGTGGCCGTTGTCATTGAAGCAAAGGAAAAACTTGCAACTATCGCACTGCACAATTTTGGGCAAAGGCAGGCAATTCTGTTTGAGGCTACGCGAACATTGGGGGCTAAAAGATATAATTTCACGAGAAAAGATTATGACACAGGAAAAGTGATTCTTTTATTTGTACCAATCGTCAAAGATAATGATAAATTACTTAAAGTGATTAAGAACACTCCATTATTGGAATCCGTAAAAAAGAGTCATGCTGTATTACGATCAAAGGTAACGGAGGATTGAATTATGTCAAATGAAAGTGCGCAGAGGCAGACGGCTTCCATTATTGCAGCCGTTACCCTTAGCCATCATAACGTTCCAGGATCAGGCGAGGCATTTTTAGTAGAGGCGAAGGATGAGGAAGAACAGAAAAGGGTGACAAGTGACATTGCAAAGGCTGTTAAGGGGGATGTAGCAGAGCTGAGTAATGGCATCTATTTAATACTAAAAAGTTAATACTAGAAGAAATTTTTCAATAGGCTCAGATTATTTAATCCAGAGCCTATTTCTTATTTGTAAGTGCTACCTTTTTAAAAACATCCTCATAGGAAAGTGGGTCTTTAATTTCTTTTGCAAAAGATGTCTGACAATGAATGTCTGATTCTTTTCCCTTAGTATCTGTGAAATGTTTTTCTATCACTTCGAGGCGATGGAGTAATTCTTGATACTCACATCCTCCGATGGCTTGCAATTCATCTCTTAATAAAAAACCAAACCGTCCATTCGGCTCAATTGTCGCCCACTTTATATCAGCAATTTTAGCAATACTTGCTTGGCGAAGCTCCATCTCTAATTGTTGAATTGTCATGCGAACTCGTTTTAAGTTTTCTCTTTTCACTTCACCATTTTCAATAAGTACCACAGGTTCTCCGGTAAAAAGTTTTCTTACAATAGGAAACTTAATCTCAGAAGACTCAATCGCTATAAGGGTTGCCACGGAAATTGCAACTAATGTAAAAGTGTCAATGAGCTCAACTCCTCCGACAAGGGGCTCAATCAAAACCGTACCAACCGCCAACATAACAACAGTTTGGGCCACTGTCATTTGAGATAATGATTTACGACCAGCAACACGCAAAATTAGCGTTCCATAAATTATAGTAACTATGGTTTTCCAACCAAGGGAAAAATCCAATTCAATCACCCCGATAAGCATTTTCGATATAGTATTTTGACCTCTTAAGTAATAGATCTCTATCCGTTACTATTACCATTTTCCTACTCGGATACCCATTTAATCATTAAAAAGTTCAAAGCGTTCCTATCGGATTTCTTTAGGCATATATTATTCGAGATAGCTGTCTCTATAGAAAATAAAAAGGCGATTAGGCAAACATTCTTAAAGGCAGGCTAAATCTTTATAAGAAAGGACAGATAATATGCTGCCTAAGATTATGACGGTTTGCGGACCCATTACACCCGAGGAGCTTGGACTCACTTCTATGCATGAGCATGTTCTTTCAGACTGTTCCATGTTTCGTCATCGGACTAGGAAGAGTTGTTTTGTTCCAAGTCGTCACAGCATAAGAGCAGAAGATAAGTTGACATTAGAGAATCGTTCGGCTCTAAGGCATGATATCGTACTATCCTTAGATAATATGTTACTAGACGATGAGATGATAATGGCAGCGGAAGTGGCCGATTTTAAAGAGAGTGGTGGTGACTCGATTCTTGAGGTAAGTGCCCCTGGCATACGAAGTTCACCGGATGATCTGATTGCTATTAGGCGCATAGCAGAGCGTACCGGAGTTCACATTGTGGCTTCTACAGGTTTATATGCAGAAGATACTTGGCCATTCATTTACCGAGATATGACTTTTGAACAGTATGTTGGATTTTTACGACAGGAAATAACCCAAGGCATTGGTGATACAGGGATTTTGCCTGGTCATATTAAAGCTGCCTACGAAAAACCTACCAAACAGCTCGATATTTATTTGTCGGCAGCAGCCTTCGTTTCCAAGGAAACAGGCTTGTCATTACAGGTTCATTTAGGGGCAGATGTAATGCCCGATGAAGTGCGGGAACATGTGTTACCACCTCTTTACCGAGGAGGTTGTATTCCAGAAAGGACTATTCTGTGCCACGTTCAGTTCTTGATGGGCGCTTTGTCCATTAAAGAGTTGGTAACTAACCCGGGTCATGTGCCCTTTGATATTAGCCTACTTAGGGAATTACTTGCTAGTGGGTTTGTTCTTTCTTTTACGCCTCTAGGGTTTGAGGCGGATAATGAGCCTTTAGGTTTTGCCCATTATCCGGATTGGTATACACTAGCGGGAATGGTAGCTTTGATTCAGGATGGTTATGCAGGACAATTAGTCATCGGAAATGATGTGTTTACGAAACTAGCTACCCGTAGGGGGGGGGGAGAAGGGTATCGACGTCTTACTGACTTTGTAATACCAGCATTAGAAAAATGCGGTGTTTCAGACAATGACATCTATAAAATAACTATAGAAAATCCAGCTAGGATTCTCGCATTTTGACCTATTATTAAACTCAGTAAAAAGAGACCTGCACTCGTATGAGTCAGGTCTCTTTTGTTATTATAAAAAGAAAATGATTTGGTTAAAAGGGATGAGAAAAATGACGAACCACAGAGGTGCAGAGAGCGCTGAGGGGGTTTTTATAACTACCTATTTTCTCTGTGTCCTCTGCACCTCTGTGTTTTAAATATGTGTTAAAGTTTGTCTCTTGTGGGTATCAGAATTTATAAGTTTCTAGTTAAAGAGATTGAACCACAAAGACACAATGCCGCTATCGCGGCACACAAAGAAAATGGAATGAATAGAACCTCTTTGTGACCTTTGTGTCTTTGTGGTTCAAAAAGGACACGTAGTGTTTTTCTTACTAAAGAAGATCATGATAGAAGTGCTCAAAGAAAGATGTTATGGAAGAGGGAATTCCAAGTGGATACTATTAAGAGGTGCACCCAATAAAGTTTCTATCAGCTTTCCCGCGATTTCCAATTTGTTTTTTACGACGATTGGATCCGCTTCATGCCCAAATTCTGAGGGAGAACTGGCTTCTAATAAGGAGCCCATAATACCAGCAAAAAAAGAAAAGGTTTCTTCCATATGTACAACATGGGTTAGCCCTTCTTGATTGCCTTGTTCTAGAATGCGCCGTAATAGGGGAGTCGTAATGAGCAGCATTTGCCGCCATAGTTTGTTGATCAATTCCCCTTGTTTTTCCTTATACAGTATTTTACCAATCAAGCCAGGCTCATCATAGTAGCATAGCTTGTAAAAAAGATTGAAAAATAATTGTAACTTTGCTAAAACTGTATCTTCTTCTAAGTAAAAGGACTGGACTTCGGCTACCATATTGGTTACGTGACGAGCAAAGATTGCTTCTAAGATGGCTTCTTTGGAAGCAAAATAGTAATAAAAAGTTCCCTGGGCTACACCCACTTTTTTCACAATGGCACTTACTGTGGTTTGTTGATATCCTGTCAAAATAAATAGTTCTTGTGCTGTATCTAGCAATTCAGCCTGGCGAACCTCTGGATCTTTTGTAATTCTAGAAATATAGAGCACCTCACTTTTACCTAACTGACACAAGTCAGTAGTATTGTAAATAAGATTTTCGTTGTTGTCAATAGTTGGATGCTTTAGTATGGTAAAGGAAAATTAGTGGAAGTGGTCAGGATATAATGATTTTGCAATTTTTTCTATAGCATCAATAGTACGTACTCCACCGTTGTTAACAGTGAAGAAAGGTAAGTTGATGATACTTCCTGTTCGAATGGCTCTCATACTCTGTAGTTCTTTGATTTTTTGCAGACTTTCTATAGCTTCTTTATCTGTCATATCCTTAGTGCTATCTTCTCTGCTGGTTGAGACCACTAAAATAAAATCAGGATCAAAGCCCAAAACCTTTTCTGCGCCGACAAAGGAAGCCGGATCTTGACAGAGGTTTATACCACCAGCAAGAGTAATCATATGGTTAATCAGATAGTGATTGTCATACAAAGAGAATGTACCATTCAGGTGATCTTGTAATATGAGGACTGTTTTCTTCTGCTTGACATCTTTGACGGCGTTCTCCACATTGGTTACACGTATTTTTGCTTGCCTTATATATTCATCTGTTTTCGTTTGTATATTAAAGATGTTGCCAAGATCGGAAATAGTGGCATAAACTGTATTCTCTAGCGTAGGCTTGGTTTTAGTTAACGTACTTTGCAAGATAAAGGTGGCAACGTCTCGGTTTTGCCAAGTTTTTACCTCACCTAAGCCGTGAGAAGTAAATTGATGAACCCAACCAATAAGCATGTCAGGCTGCATTTCGACTAGTTCTTCTTGGGATGGGTCGTATTGGGCCTTGAGAATATTAAGTTTAGCATACTTTGCAGCCAAACGATCTAAGGTTGCCCCATAGGGGGCAACAGTTGATAGTATATGATCCTCTAAACCGAGTTCTAGCATAAGCTCCGTTGCACCGGGATGGGTAATTATGACTCTTTTGGGTGATTTTTTATAGGTATAAGAAATTTCCTTTTCATTTGTATCATAATTGGTAATGGTAAGGGGATAGTAAGAGTCATTTGATTGAGTAGCTGTTGCTTGTGATGCAGGGGGTGTTGTGTTTAGTGGACTGCAAGCAGCAAGGGGCAACACTAGGAGCAACAGTAGAAAGACAGGCAATAGGTACCCTTTAATTTTATCCATTATGAATCTCCTTACATCGATGAGGCGTACTGGTCGGGATAATAGGTGATTGCTAAATAGCCAGTATCAGGGTTTTCCTTAATGTCACACTCAATTTCATATACTTCACGAACTAGCTGTGGTGTAAGGATTTTGTTAGGGACTCCACTAGTTATTAGTTGTCCATCTTTCATTACGTACAACTTACTACAGTACATTGCAGCAAGACTAAGGTCATGTAAAGCAGCTAAGATGCCAATGCCTAATGACTTTACAATAGAAAGAATCTGTAATTGATACTTAATATCGAGGTGATTTGTTGGCTCATCCAATACTAGTAGTTTTGGTTGCTGCGCTAAGGCGCGGGCAAGTATGATACGTTGCTTTTCTCCACCAGACAAGGTGGAAAAACTGCGATTGACTTGGTTTTCCATACCTACTTTTTGAATGGCTTCTAGAGCAATTTCATAATCCTCCGGTCTGTCCGCGCCAAGTAAGCTTTTGTGGGGAGTGCGTCCCATCATAACCATTTCAAAAACGGTAAAGTCAAAACTGATGCTATTAAATTGGCCTACGACGCCCATCTTTTTAGCTGATTCGGATAATTTTACATTTTTTAGATTCTGTCCGTCAAAAAGAATAGTTCCATTAGTCGGTTCTATGATTCGGTAAATGGTGCGGAGCAAGGTTGACTTGCCGCTGCCGTTAGGCCCAATAATCCCGACAAACTCCCCTCTTTCTACAGACATAGAGACATCTTGAATAATCTGTTTATCACCAAGTTCTATATTGATATTGTTCAGTGCTAGATCCATCATGTACCTCCTACTTACTTCCAAAGTCAAAAGAATGTTTAAAAAGAATATACATAAAAAAAGGCGCGCCAATTAGGGACGTGATAATACCGATGGGTAATTCGCCACTTTTTAAGAGGATTCGGGCCAATACATCAGCCCAAGTGAGAAAAATGGCCCCAACCAGGATGGTACCGGGCATTAAATGTCTGTGGTCTGGTCCTACCAAGCCCCTTACTATATGGGGAATGACTAATCCAACAAAACCGAAGATACCACAAGTAGAAACGATGAGTCCAGTGGTTAAGGCTGTAAGCAGTAAGTAAATTCGGCGGATTTTTACTAAATTAACTCCTAAGGTAATCGCAGCTTCCTCGCCAAGGAGTAAGGTATTGAGCATGCGGGATTGAAAAAGGAAAAATAAACAGCAAAGACCAACTCCAATGGCTGGCAGAGCTAGATTATCCCATTTGGCAGCAGCAAGTGAGCCCATCGTCCAAAAAGTGACGGTACGCATACCTTCTGCATTACTCGACATGTAAATAATAAAGTTGGAGAGTGCTATAAATAAGGCACTGGCAATAGCGCCAGATAAAACCATTTTGACCGTGGACATTTGACTGCCGATACCCGATAATAGCAAAACAAAGAAGGAAGCACCCAATGCGCCTAAAAAAGCCCAAAATGCCGTACCAAAACCAAAGAATATTTCTGAGGTGCCGCCAATTAAAATGGAAAAAGTAGCACCTAAGGCAGCACCAGCAGAAATGCCTAAGATAGAAGGCTCGGCCAAAGGGTTTTGTACAGTAGCTTGCATTACCGTGCCGCACATGGCCAAACCAGCACCAAGGATAACAGACATTAAAACCCGGGGCAAGCGGATCTGCCATATGATATCCATATGAGAAGGCGATACTTGACTGATAAAATCGCCTACATTATAGTTAAACATTTTATATAGTAGGATGCGATAAGATTCTTCTGGGGCGATTTGTACCGTTCCTAACGAAACTGCCAGTAAGATGGAAAGTAAGGTGGCGACGATTAGAGCTATTATCAATAGCATGAAATTTCTTCTTTTCTTAACTATGGTTTCATATTGAAGGGGTTGTCGTAGTTGTAATTGCGTCATGTAAATGTGAATCTCCTACGTATTTTTTGTTTGTAAATCTAGCACCCCTTAAGATGACTATTGGGAAAAAAGTTCTCAATACTCATTTTAAGGGGTGCCCCTATATAAAAAAGGTACGATTTAGCCATCAATGTAAACGGAAAGAAATTGGTAACGTCGTATAACACGATATAGCCAGGCCGCTATCACGTTCTTTGGCGGGAGCAAAACGCCATTCTCTTAAAGCTGCTATAGCCGCATCATCTAGAATTTCATGTCCCGAGGAACGAGAGATGGAGATATTGCCTGCACGGCCAGTTTCTAAAATTTGTACCTTAAGAACAACGGTACCTTCTAGGCCTGCTTGCCTTGCCGATTGAGGATAAGATGGATCTGCCTTACTTAAAATGCTGGGCGGGATAATGCCTCCTGATTTTCCTCTACTACCTGAACTAGGACCACTACTGCTACTAGGAGTAGCGGCTTCAGAGGAACCAGTTGCTGCTTCACTACCGCTAGTATTGCCGAGGGAGGAGGCATCCGTTGTCACCATAGATAAAGCAGACGTAGATACGCTAGGAATTGGTGTGGAGGCCGGCTGTTCCGTTTTAGCAAGAGATGGATTAGAAGGCGACAGGGGTGTAGGTGTTGCTTGCATATTTGTTATAACAGAATCTCTAGCAGTTTCTTGAGATTCATTCATTAACTCCAATTCTACATATTGCTCTAGAGGTAATGGTGTAGCTAACAATTGAGCTGATAAATAACCGGCACCTGCAAAAAAGAAAATATGGCAGAAAAAAGAGACTATGACGGCTTTTCGCCAGCGTAGATGATATGCCATTTTCTACCGTCCTTTCTGTTCTGTAGCCACAGATACTTTATGGGCACCTGCTTGCTTTAATTCATCTAATACAGTAATCACCTTGCCGTATTCTACTTGTTTATCGGCTCGTAATATGAAGACATTGTCTGGTTGCTTCATTAATTCTATACCAACCCGCTTTGCAAGCAGAGATAGAGGAATTTCTTCTTGATCAAATAAAATTTGCCCATTTTGCATAACTGTGACGTTGACAGTTCTAGGGATCTCTTGCTTTACGGTTGAAGCCTGGGGCAAATTCACAGGAATGGTGTGTTGTTCTACCATGGATAAGGTACTAATCATAAAGAAAACTAGTAGAAAGAAAATAATATCAATCATAGGGATGATCATCAATTCTGGTTGATTTTCTACCCGTAAACTACGCAATTTCATGATTTTCTCTCCGCGCTGTTTTTTTAGCTAATAAGTAATTAATGGTTGTTGCACACACCTGCTCCATGTCAGTAACAAATTTATCTAAACGATGACAAAAGTAAGTATGGGAAAGTAATGCCATAACTGCGACTGTTAAACCTGTAGCTGTTGCAATCAATGCTTCGCCTACACCGCCAGTAATTGCCATTGGTTGACCTGCTTGCACATTAAACACACTAAAGGAATTGATCATACCAATAACCGTTCCTAACAGTCCAAATAGAGGAGAGAGGGTAACGATGGCACTAAGAAAGTTCAGTGATTCTCGCAATCTTGCCGAGGATAATTGTGCCGCACTTTCTAACGCATTTTCTACATTGCTGCCTCGTTGATACGCTTTTAATCCCTCTAGTGCTACGTGACTGACTACCTTTGGCATCTTTTCGCATAATTGTATTGCTTCCGTAGTGCGTTGCCGTTCCAATAAAGGTTGCAGTTTGGTAAGAAAGGCCTGGGTATCCGTAGAGACACCTTTATAATATAAAAAACGCTCTATAGCAATGGTGATTACGGCAAATGAGCATAATACAAGGAGGTACATAACGGGGCCGCCCTTGTGAAATAGGCTTAGACATTGTGATAAAAATTCCATGATTGAACTCTCCTTTAGTTTTTATTGAATCGGATAAAATGTTGATGTACTGCCAACTTGCAATAAGCTAGCAGTACATCTTTTATTAGGGAAGGTGGTTATTCAGTGCCACCCATTTAGATCTGCTTAGATTACATGCGGTGTTCTACACCCAGATAGAAGTTTCGTCCTGGCATTGGGTAGGTTCCAGGATCACCGAAGCCATTGGAAGAGCTTAACTCATAAGCCTTATTCGTTAAGTTGTAGCCTTTGAGATAAACACGGGTTTCAGGAGTGATTTTATAGTTGGCTATCAGGTCAAGAGTTACATAGGATTTAGATGTATACTCTTTCAGACTGCGGCCCGTTGCACTCCGTAGTGTAAGACTGGCATCCCACTTATCTTGATCGTACTGTACATTCAAACGATAACCATTTGGTTGACTATTACGGTCATAGTTCACAAAGTCAGTTGATGTACTGTCCTTAATTTCAGTCTTAGAGTAAGTGTAACCAACTCCTACGTTCCATTGAGGTGATAGTTGGCGCGTCAGGTTTAAGTCTAAGCCCTGTCTTTTTTCATTACTAACATTATAGTAATAGCCAGGATCAGGTAGTGGCCAAAAACCCTTCCACTCTAGAGCATTTTTGAGGCGGCTGCTGTAAATGCTGGCCTGTAGTTTTGTCCCATCCCCTAGTTTGGTATTGATGCCTAGAGTCGTTGTAGTTCCTTCTTCCGGTTTAAGATTTGGATTGCCAATCCAGTACTCTGTATTGCTAAAAAGTTCCGCAATTGTAGGATTTTTTACATATTGTCCCCACGATGCATAGACATTAGTAGTAGGGCTTAATTCTCGATTTACCGTAATACGTGAGCTAAAATTATCGCCAACGATACTATGATCGTCATAACGCGTCCCGGCAGTCACCGACCAGTTATTCGCTAACAACCAACGATTTTCTAGGAAGAGTGCCTTATTTGTATAGCCTTTATTAATGGATGCTTTGTCATCGATATGTTCTTCACGCCAATCTACACCGCCAGTTAAAGTATGACCTTTGCTAAGTTGCCAGTTTTCTTGCCAATTAAAGCCATTAGCATAAAGATTAGCGACCGAGTTTAAGGACTTAAAATATTCTTGTTCCGATGTGTTGCGATATACACGGAAGAAATTTTCAGCTCCCTTTTGCTGGCCATAATGGTAAGTTAGTGCAACGTTATTATCTACTATCTTGCGGTAACCGCCTGGGTATTGGAAAAGAGGGTTTCCATTTGGATTACCAAAGCCGGATTCATCATCTCCATGCTCAACATCTAGAGAAAGAGAATTTCCATTGCTCAGTTCTTTATCTAACTTCATCGTCATATATTCTTGATCAACCTGACTATCTCGGCTAGTCTCCGTTTTACCGGTTTTAGCATTCTTATATTCAAAATTATTTCGTTTTTTCTTTTCTGCTGTAATCAGATAACCAATTCCATTTTCTTTGCCTTCGGTAGTTAGGCTATAGTGGCGTAGGCCCCAACTGCCAAATTCGGATGAAATTGAAGTACTGGCGGTTTTTGCTTTGCGGGTAATGATATTAATAATGCCTCCGACGGCATCACTACCATATAAAGAAGAAGCAGGGCCACGGACGATTTCAATACGCTCAATATTCTTTACAGGTAAGACATCAAGATTTACGCCAGCGTGGCTGTTTCCACTGATAACAAGATGATCCCAATTCATTCTGCGACCATCTACTAGGATTAATACGCGATCATCTCCATTGAGCACGGGGACGGTATTGTTGCCATTTGTTCGCAGGTCAACATTGCTTTTGCTTAGTATATCAGGTACGCTAGTAAAGCCGCCTTTTTCAATTTCTTCCTGGGTGATGACAGTGACATTGGCTGCAACTTCTGACATTTTTACGGGCATGCGGTTGGCAGTTACTACATATTCATCAAAATTAAAATTTTCCTCGGCTGAGGCTATTCCTGACATGCTGCATAATAAAGTGCCACCAATCAGTGAGCATAATAATTTTCGTTGTTTTTTGTTCATAATAGTCTCCTCTCATTTTCCGGTAAATAAAATCTAAATTTATAGGGGATATGAATTGGCCTAGATAATTGAGAAAAAAATTTAACTTATGTAGGAAGTAGGGCGGTAGTACTTGCACAACCATTAATTGACTGACAACAGTCAGTCAATTGGCATTCTTATCTTGTTATTCCTAACAGCATAGCTCCTTTCGCATTTCAATCACACTAGTTACCTGGAATCATCTAGTAGCTAGATCAATGAAAAGATTTTTAGACAAAAACAAAAAATATAATTTCAGAAGCAATCATCAAGTTTGATTCCAACGTACTTGATGATAATGACTGACAACAGTCAGAATTGGAACCTTATAACATTAATTGATGATGATAATCATAATCAATTAGATTATAGACTTTTTAAAATTGTAAGTCAATACATTTAATTTATATTAATTATTATTCTATTTTTTCCTTGGTGAGAGGTAATTGCTTATAATTTAAGGATCATGGTTACTATTTATTCATCTATTTAGGGATGTGGATGTTTTAAAATTGTTTGGAATAAGAGACAATTGTATAATGAAACGGAGTATTGTATACTATACAGCGATAATGATTATCTCTATTATATAAACTATTAATAGACTAATAGACCCTATGATATTCAACGATACGAAAGTGGGATTTTTACTATATGAATAAATTAAGCAGTCGAAATGCACCTATGATGATTTTAATTGTGAACATGTTTATTGTTCAACTTGGTGTTGGCCTGATTATTCCTGTGTTACCAAAATTCATGCAAGATTTTGGGGTGGGTGGTGCTACCCTTGGTTATTTAGTATCCGCTATGGGGCTCAGCCAATTATGTTTTTCGCCAATTGCAGGTGAATGGTGTGATCGATATGGGCGAAAAATTATTCTTGTTCTTGGTATTGGTATGTTTAGTGTGTCACAATATATTTTCGGTTTTGCAAATGACCTCTGGATGCTCTATATTTCTCGATTAATAGGAGGCATAGGAATTGCCTTTACAACTCCAGCTATCACGGCTTATGTGGCCGATATTACTACGGAGGAGAATCGTGGTAAAGGTCTTGGGTGGATGGGGGCCGCCATGTCCTTCGGCATTGTTATCGGACCTGGAATTGGCGGATTTCTAGCAGATTATGATATACATCTTCCTTTTTACGTAGCAGCTGCTGCATCTGCCTTCTCTATGGGGGCAGCGATTTTTGTACTGCCAGAAACCTTATCCAGAGAAAAACAAATAGATGCTAGAAGATCGCAGAAAAAACGGGAGAATATTTTCACGCAAATTGCGTTGTCCTTTAAAGCTCCCTATTTGTATCTTTTGGTACTCATTTTTATTTTGACCTTTGGATTAGTGAATGTTGAGGTAGTCTTTGGCTTATATGTAGATGCTAAATATGGATTTACGCCTAAAGATATAGCAATTTTGCTTACGGTAGGTGCGCTGATGGGCGTTTTGATGCAAGGTATATTAATTGATTGGTTGTTGCGTCAATTTGGCGAAAGACAGGTCATTAATGTAAGTCTGCTCTTATCTGCTTTATTTCTAGTACTGATGTTATTGACAGGAAATTTTTACTACATATTGCTTGTTACAACTCTTTTTATTTCTGTTACCTCTATCTTGCGTCCAGCAATTAATACGTTATTATCAAAAATGGCGGGGCAAGAACAAGGATTTGTTGCTGGTATGAGTAATGCCTATACGAGTTTAGGCATTATTATCGGACCAGCAACGGCAGGTATTTTATTTGATATACATATCGATCTTCCTTATATGTTCGGGGCAGTGTTGATACTAATTAGCTTGGCTATACCTATTATCGCCATCAGGGAAAAGGGCGTTACTTTAACGGAATAAAGGAACTTTGGTTCAAAAGATGGGTACACCTACTGAATAGAATAAACTCCAGAAAAGTTTGCAGTACTTTTCTGGAGTTTATTTACGGAATCAGAAAGTATAAGTTTTTTGGGGTAAAACCATTGAACCACAAAGACGCAATGCTGCGGCGCAGCACACAAAAGAGTACGTTAAACACAAGAGACATTTTTATTCTACCCCTCTGTGTTCTCCTTGTCCGCGTAAGCGGCTTTGTGTCTTTGTGTTTCAAAACGTCTATCTTTTAAAAGGACGCGTAGCGTTTTTCTTATGATGAAAATCATAATGATTTCTCTATAATCTAATTTTAAAATATTTCCAACCCAACAGGACAATGATCACTGCCCATGATTTCACAATGAATTGTAGCGGCCTTCATAGAATCCCTTAACCGATCAGAAAGAAGGAAATAATCAATACGCCAACCAATATTACGGTCCCTTGCTTTCATCATGTAGGACCACCAAGTATAAGCATCCTTCTCATCTGGATGTAAGTATCTAAAGCTGTCTGTAAATCCAGCTTGTAAAAGAGTTGTCATTTTGCCTCTTTCTTCATCGGTAAAGCCCGCATTGCGTCGATTGGATTTTGGGTTTTTGATATCGATTTCTTCGTGAGCAACATTAAGGTCACCGCAGATAATCACTGGTTTCTTCTTGTCTAGCTCTTTAAGATAGGTTCGAAAGTCATCTTCCCATCTCATACGATAATCTAGACGCAGAAGCTCACGTTTTGAATTTGGTGTATAAACATTTACGAGAAAAAAATCTTCAAATTCTACTGTGATGATACGGCCTTCTTGGTCATGTTCTTCTAGATTCATGCCATAGGTTACTGACAGAGGTTTAATACGTGTGAACACAGCTGTACCAGAGTAACCTTTTTTAATGGCACTATTCCAGTACTTTTCAAAGCCAGGGAGATCCAATTGGGCTTGATCGGGCTGCATCTTTGTTTCCTGTAAACAAAAAATATCAGCGTTTATATTATTAAAGAAATCTTCAAAGCCCTTACCAAGGCATGCTCTAAGTCCATTTACATTCCATGATACTAATTTCATATACAATCCTCATTTCTATATGCTGTGATACAACTAAGATGATGCCTCTCAGTTAATTGACATTAGTAGATACTATTTACTATAAATAAGAAAATACCTCTTTTTTGCTAAAAATTGCGACAGAAAAACCCAAACCATAGATGGTTTGGGTTTTTCATATGCCTCATAGTCGTACGCTATTTTCCTTGCCGTATTATCAGATTAAATAAGATGGGTCATATGAACTAAGTTTAACACAAATAAGCTAGCTGCGATAAAAACGAAAGCAAATGCTCCAAGTTTCAGAACCATAATATCAATCCTTCCTTTACAGTTTTATTTGTTTGTCGATTCATTAATGTAAAATATAGATATAAAAAGATAACGGGGAAGATGCGTTAGACAATTCACATATATATAAGGCAATTCCTAGTTTAGCTGTTTCCACAAAATTTATCAAATCCTTGCAAGAACACTCTGATAACATTAAGGCGCATTTAGTTCAAATAGATAAGATTTGCTGTTATTTTCTTTAAAATTGAAAAAATTCATAAAATTTCAGTATATCATAATAAATTCTAACAATAAAGTATTTTTGATAGAAAATTCATTAAATTCAGAATAAATTAACATGTAATTTTAATTCCAAATGATTATAGTAATAGAAAAAAGGGCATGGGTCACTGGAATCGCAATCTTCTTTGTGATATAGTTTAAAAAATAGGCAGCTCATTATTAAAATTTGCATAAAATTGGTTGGGAGACGTTATTATTGAATTGGCGTAGAAATCTGTGGGTTTTATCAATAGCAGTTATGTTATCGGGGTCAAGTTATACAATGGTGATTCCGTTTTTGCCTCTATATCTTTTGGATATTGGGGTAAGTCAAAATGAAGTGAATATGTGGTCTGGGGTTATATTTTCTGTTTCTTTTTTAGTTGCTGGATTAATGGCACCTTATTGGGGGCGATGTGCAGATAAGACAGGCAAAAGGCGTATGATCATGCGGGCAGGTTTTAGTCTGGCAGTGGTATATTTCTTAGGCGCATTCGTTAGAAATCCAATCGATTTATTAATTGTTAGAATTCTGCAAGGTTTTGCTAATGGTTTTGTTCCCGCATCTATGGCGATTGTTGCTTCATCAACGCCAAAGGATAAAATGGGCTTTAGTTTAGGTTTTATGCAAACTGCATTGTTAATTGGCGGGATTTTGGGCCCGCTGGCAGGTGGCGGGTTATCCCATCTTTTTGGTATGCGTTTATCCTTTGTTATAGCAGCAGGGATTATCTTTTTGGGTACAATTGGTGTAGGGATGTTGGTAAAAGAACCAGAAAATAATAATCCGCCAAGTGAGGGGAGTATTACTGACGATCTAAAACGGGCGTTTCATAATCGTAAATTAGTAGAAATGTTACTACTATTGTTTAGTGTACAGATGGTTAGTATGATGCTTCAGCCTTTGATATCTCTCTATGTAGCAGAGCTTCAAGGGAATATGGAAGGAGTCGCACTAACGGCAGGTATTGTTTATAGTTTAGCAGGGATTGCCGGTGCTATAGCCGCCCCAACATGGGGAAAGGTTGGTCAGCGAAAGGGATTTTTGAATATATTGGTGTTTGCTTTTGTTGGTGCTGGTGTATTTAATATGGGGCAATTTTTTGCTGGCAGTATTTATAGTTTTAGTATTTTACAATTTGTTTTTGGCCTATTTATAGTTGGTGTGTATCCTGCCATCAATACCATTGCCGTTAATTCTACCGATAAGGCCTTTCAAGGACGTATTTTTGGACTTACCACAACGGCAAATCAAATGGGTTCTATGGTTGGACCTATATTGGGTGGATTTATTAGCTCTTGGTTTGGAATTAAGCCTGTTTTTCTTTTTACGGGTAGCGTATTGATTTTACTTGGTTTACTTGTCCTATTCAAACTCTCAAGAAAAAAGATGGCTTAGTATTGCAGTAAAAAAACTGCAACGTTAGTTTAGAAACGTTGCAGAATTTTTATTATCTATGGAGAGGGTTATTTTGATAATAGGCATGACTTGGAGGAATTATGAATTTAATTATACTTAATGCAAATAGCAAAACCCCTTTATATTTACAACTTTATACACATTTTAAGGCGGCAATTGAAAGCAATCGTCTAAAGGAAGGGGAAAAAATGCCGTCCATACGAGGGCTAGCAAAAGATCTCTCGATTAGCAAAATAACGGTTGAAAAAGCATACCAACAGCTTATGAGTGAAGGTTATATTGAGAATTATGATCGTTCTAGATATACTGTGAAGAAATTTGAAGGAATTGTTTTGAAAACACCGACTCCCTCCATCCTAAGTCAGGATAATCAGCTAGATATAGAGCACAATAAGATTTGTTATGATTTTGCAAGTGGCGATATGGATAAAGAGGGGTTTAATTTTGCTTTATGGAAAGGATATATTAATAAAGCCTTTTTACAGAAGGAGCGTCTTTTTGGCTATGGGGATATAAAAGGCGAAGACGAATTGCGCAGAGAAATAGCAAAATATATCCAAAAATCACGGGGCGTACAGGCTCACAAAGAACAAATTATCATCGGCGCAGGTGTACAAAGTCTCTTGAGTGTGCTTTGTAGCATTTTGCAACTAGAACATTCAAGTATCGCTTTTGAAGAACCAGGATTTAAAAATGGCAGACGGATTTTTGCGGATCATTCCTTTCAAATTTCCCCAATACCCATGCAAAAAGATGGTATTGATATGGAACAGCTAGTTAGTAGCGGTGAAAAACTTGTTTATGTAAGTCCATCTCACCAATTTCCTACTGGCTATATTATGCCCATAGCGAAAAGAAGCCAGTTGTTAAATTGGGCGGAAGAAAAAAAGGGTATAATTATTGAAGATGACTATGATAGTGAGTTTCGCTATTTTGGTCGTCCAATACCTGCCTTAAAGGGGCTTGATCAAAGAGGCAAGGTTGTGTATTTAGGGTCGTTGTCAAAGATAGTTCCACCTTCTATACGCATTAGTTATATGGTATTACCTGAAGAGTTTTTAGGAATTTATCAAAAAAAAGCATCTTTATACAACCAGACCGCTTCTACAATTGAACAGCTGGCCCTTGCTCACTATATGGCAGATGGTCATTTGGAAAGGCAAATACGGCGCCTTCGTAAACTATATCATGAAAAAAGAAGATTGTTTTTGGCTGAAATTAAAGCAATTTTAGGTGATAAGGTAGAGGTAAATGAGAACGAGTCTGGTCTTCACATCCTACTTAGTTTGAAATCTGAATTGCCGGCGGAAAAATTAGCAGAACAAGCACTTGAAAAAGGCTGTCGTGTAGCTCCTGTCCAGGATTATTATTTGGAACGCTCACCAGAAAAATTACCGCAAGTAGTATTATACTTTTCTAAAATCCCGGCAGAAGAGATGAAAAATGGAATAAATTTATTAAGAGATGCATGGTTTTCAGCGCAGTAAGTATTGACGGTCTTGATAAGTGTTGACAGTTTTCTAGAGCATAAATATACTTATAGTTATAATATTCCAAAAACAGGGGGTAACCATGAAGAACACAGTCTTTCTGAATGTAGCAAAATTGGATTTTGATAACAAACTTGATTTTTCTTCATTAGCGAAACTCACTACGGTTACAAAATACGATGCAAGTAGTAATGAAGAAATTCTAGAACGAGTGAAGGATCAAAATATTGTAATTACGAAGGAGTTGCCCGTAGGAAGGGATTTGATTTCAAAGTTTCCTTCTTCAGTAAAAGTCATCTGTGAAGCAGGCACTGGCTATAATAATATTGATATTGCAGCCGCCAAGGAAAAAGGGATCATTGTCTTAAACGTTCCTAGTTACAGTACAGAAGCTGTTGCTCAGTTGGTAATTACCTTTATATTGAACTTAAGTTCTTCCTTGATTCAGCAGCAGATTATGCTCCAAAAGAAAAATTTTGATAATTTTACAAAACATTTGCAGTATCCACATTTCGAGCTACAGGGAAAAAACCTTGGAATTGTTGGTGCAGGCGCCATTGGTAGGGAAGTAATGAATATTGCGTTAGCTTTAGGAATGAATATTCTTGTTTACAATCGCACTCCGAAGCCTTGGGGCAATCCAAAGATACAAAATGTTTCTCTTGAGGAACTTTTAAAACAAAGTGATTTCGTTAGCCTTCATTGTCCTCTTACTCCTGACACCAAACATCTTATTAATAAAGATCGATTACAGCTAATGAAGCCTACGTCCTATATTATCAATACATCCCGGGGGGCAATCATCAAAGAAACGGATTTAATTGAAGCGTTAGAACAAAGGAAAATTGCCGGAGCGGCTCTTGATGTACAAGATCCAGAACCACCAGAATTAGATAATCCCTTATTTTCTATGGATAACGTGATTCTAACACCTCATATAGGGTGGAGACGTTTAGAATCTAGACAGAGATTGCTGGAACTCATGGCGGATAATGTGGCAGCATTTCTCCAGGAAAAACCAATTAACGTTGTAAATTAACTAATTATCACCACAGTAATCTTTAGAAGGGTAATACTAACTAAGGATTACTGTTTATTTTACGGAATCAGAAAGTATAACACTTCCTTGATTCAAAGTAAGAACGACTAAGGCTTCTGCCTGCGTCTGAGGACTTGGCCTAAGCCAAGTCTTTTCTTATGAGATTGAATGTTTTTTGGAGGTTGTATGAAAATAATTGTAGCAGTTGATCAAAATTGGGCTATTGGGTACGAGGGAAAATTACTGGAGATCATCCCAGCAGATATGAAGTACTTTAAAGAAAAAACAATTGGAAAAGTAGTCGTAATGGGAAGAGCTACTTTTGAATCTCTACCTGGTGGTAGACCCCTTCAGGATCGAATTAATATCGTATTAACAAAAAATCGCGTTACTAATTGCGAGGGAATGATAGTATGTAATTCTCTAACCGCACTGTTTAAGGAAACCAAGAAGTATAGCTCTGAGGAGATTTTTGTAATAGGAGGAGAATCTATATATGAGCAACTTATAGCATATTGTTCAGAGGCATATGTTACTAGAATTGACAAAAGCTATGTGGCAAATAAATATTTCCCCAATTTAGATGCTCTTCCAGATTGGAAGTTAGTTGAGGAAAGTAGTTTACAAAATTATAAGGATATAAACTATCGATTTACGGTTTATGAAAATAAGGTACAGAAGGATTGGCCTACTTATGCCGTAACATAAAAAAGTACACCCTATGGGTTAAATTTCCTCTTTGGTAATAACAGAAAATAGCAAAATACTATGTTACAATAAATAGGGAATTAACTTTAATGAGGTGCTAAATGAATAAAAAAATTGTTACACTTGTAGTTGTGCTAACGCTGTTCACGACAAACGTTTTCGCGGCTTCTGCTCTTGAAAAAGAAATTAAGAAAGACTTCCAAGGGTTCAGTGGGAGAGTTGGAGTTTTTGCCAAGAATTTGAATACTGGAAATACGATTGAGTTTAGTCAAGATGACATTTTTCCTACGGCTTCGACTAGCAAATTAGTTGTTGCTTTAGCAACGTATAAATATCTTTATCCTAAAGCAGATGCAGATAAGGCCAGTACATACGACCGAGATATTGAATTAATGATGACGATTAGTGATAATGGGTCTTTCTATGAGTTATTAGATGAGATTAAAACAAATAAAGCAGATGCTTTAAGTAAAGTAACAAAAGATCTTCGTCTTCGTCAGACACAAATACATAGCGAAGCTGCCTTTACTAAGTATCAATATCATAGTGTGACGACCCCATATGAAATGGCAAAGGTCTTTGAAAACATCTATAGAAACAAATATTTACCAAGGGATAAGAGTGAAGTATTAAAGGGTGAACTAGCAAACACTATCTTCCATGAGGAGATTCCTCGTTATATGCTGACGAAAGTCTTCCACAAGGTAGGAGAATTAGACGATGTTCTTTGTGACGTTGGCGTAATAGAAGATGGACATGATCCCATATTAATTAGTTTCTATACTGTTACAGCAGATCATGAGTATTCTAGTAATTTCATTGCGGCCGAATCAGCAAAGCTCTATAATGCATTACGAAGGAAATAAGTTTACATCGGACCCTTGCAGAGGTATCACGCGGAAATTTATATTTTTAGATAAGGGAGTTAATATAATATGACACCATTTAATTTGTCAAAAGAATTAAGGAAGCAAGCCCTTGATGAAATTAAGAAATATTTCTTGGAAAAGCGAGAAGAAGAGATTGGACAGCTAGCCGCTGAGCTATTACTCGATGTAATGATTGAAAAAGTAGGTGCTGCTATTTATAATCAAGGTATTAGAGATGCGCATACTTTTATGAGCGAAAAGATTGAAGATTTATATGGGCTTGAGAAATGAAAAAGCTGGACATTGTTGCTAATAACAATGTCCAGCTTTTTTTTCTATCGGGATTATATTAGGTCGAAGTTGAGTGAAAATTGTAATTATATCGCTAATTATAGATAAAAACAGAAAAATATGGGAGGTATTTATGGGAATGTGTTGAAGGATATACACATTGTTATTTGTACTTAAAGGAGGATAGTAAATGCCAAAAGCGATAAGCAATTCAAACCTTGAAGTCATAACGTTACAAGAACGGATTAAAAAATTATCAATTGAAAAGGAACATCTCCATTTAATCAATAATCTTATGCGTCAACTAAGTGCTGTACAAGGACTTGATAATACGGTTGAAACAATGTTAAGGATTATTCTTGAAAATGTAGGTGGTTTTAATCCTAGCATCTACTACTTTATGGATAAGAATATCTACTATGTAGGCATTTCGGGCATGAAACTAAAGCTTAATAAGATAGAAGATGCTTGTATACTGCAGGTGATTGAAACTCGTCGCTTTACCGAATTTAAATCGTATCAGACTAACAAATTAGACGCAAAGCATCATACTTGGGTATTTCCCCTTTTGCTAGGACAAGAAGTAATTGGCGTTTTCAAAATGGATGGTATGCCAGCGGAAGTCAATGAAATACAATCTTACCTAGCAACTTTTTTCCATTATGCGTCCCTCCTTTTGAAGAATGAAATGCAAGGGTATGGCAAACTGAAAAATGCATATGAGGAATTAAGCAGAATCAATGAAGCCTTAATCCGCGAAGTTAAAGAACGTAAGGCAACAGAAGAAGCGTTGCAACAAAAAACAAAAGAGATTCGGCGTCTGGCATATGCGGATGGATTAACTGGTTTACCAAACCGGACACATCTCAACGAACGTCTTAACAAGGAGATGGAGAGTGTCAGGCAAAACCTATCAACGGGTGCTGTCTTATTTATTGATTTAGATGATCTTAAGATGGTAAATGACACTTTTGGACATACATCCGGTGATGGGTTAATTATTGCAGCTGGCGCCTATATCTTATCTGAAGTTGGTCAAATTGGTTTTGTGGCGCGCCTTGGTGGTGATGAGTTTATGGTTATTTTACCAGGGGAAAGTGATCGTAAAAGGGTTGCTAAAATCGCTGATGGGATTGTTAATGTTCTACGACAGGAGTACGATGTTCAAGGAGTACGTTATCGTATGAGCGCTAGTATTGGCATTGTCATTTATCCCGAAGATGGAGAAACAGCAGAAGAAGTTTTTAAGAATGCAGATAATGCCCTTTATTCAGCCAAAGGAGCTGGCAAGGGATGTTGGCGGTTCTACCAAGATTCCATGCAGAAGGCAGCCTATGAAAAAATAGTACTTACAAATAGTCTTAGAGGTGCCATAGAACGAGGAGAACTGTTTGTTCATTATCAGCCTCAAATGGAGTTAAGTAAAAAAAATCTTGTAGGATTTGAAGCACTGCTGCGCTGGGACAGCCCTATCTATGGAAAAGTATCACCAGATCGTTTCATTCCCTTGGCTGAGCAGGGCGGATTAATACAAGAAATTGGCCAGTGGGTGCTTAGAGAAGCTTGTCACTTTGCGAAACGACTAGCTAATCGAGGGCGAGATAATATTCGTGTTGCTGTTAATATATCCTCGAAGCAATTAGCTGTAGATAATTTCGTCACTATTGTACAAGAGGCTGTCCAGGAAGCTGGCATTCATCCTTGTCAATTAGAACTGGAAATAACCGAAAGTGTCTTATTGGTTTCCATAGAAGAGGCAACGCAAAAGCTAGAAGAATTACGTGAGATAGGGATATGTTTATCGTTAGACGATTTTGGAACAGGATATTCTTCTTTGACCTACCTAAGAAATTTACCTGTGGAAACGCTGAAAATAGATAAATCTTTTATTGATATGATATCGACAGATACGGTTCAATCAGAAATTATTGGAGCTATTATCAATATGGCCCACAGTTTGAAAATGACAGTTGTTGCTGAAGGGGTTGAAACAGAAGAACAACTTCTGTATTTAGCAAATAATTGTTGTGATTGTATCCAAGGGTATATCTACAGCCGGCCAGTACCAGAAGCAGAGGCAATAGCGCTCTTAGATCAATAAGTGTCTATTTTCATCTTATTTTAGGGAGGGATCTATATGGAAAAGCACATTGATATTTCAGAAGAGAATGTTGTGGTGACCTTAGACGGACGGATGCATGATGAGGATGCAGAACTTTTGGGGAAGGAACTTTTCAGATACATAGATCAAGGCTACAGTACTTTTATAATCGATATGGCTGGTTTACAATACATTGATAGTACAGGGATGGGGATTTTAATCGCCATTAACAAACAGACGCAGCAAACTGGCGGGAGCATTACATTAGCAGGCCTACGGGGTACGGTTAATGAATTATTTGAGGTAACTCGGTTGAAAAAAGTCTTCAAAATACAAGAATAAGTTGGTATAAAAGAAAAACTGTATGTAAACGAGGAGGGATTGTATGCCTTTCTTTACTTCTTTCAAAAGAAATGTTACGACCATGAAAAAAACGTATTTAGGATTTTTCATGGTCATATTATTAATGGTTATGGTTAGTCTTTATGCTTATCGTAATACCCTCAAGGAATCAGATGCTTTGGAATGGAACATTCATAGTTATAAGGTATTAGATGAGTCGGGTTTGCTACTTCTAAGCCTTCTTAATATGGAGAACGGAATGAGGGGGTTTGCTGTTACTGGTTTTGAGCCATTTTTAGACTCCTTTATACAAGACAATGCTGAGTTTAAAGCACATCTTGACATTGCAAAATCCCTAACCCGCGATAATCCTGTACAGCAAATGCGATTAGAACAGCTGCAAGAAGTCGCCGAGCAGTGGCAAACCTATGAAACCAATCTTATTACTTTACGACGTGAAGTTGAAACGGGTAAAATTCCGATGAGTGAAGTGATCCATTTCATGCAGACTATGCAAGGAAAGGTTCATATGAGTAAGATGCGAAGGCTGCTATCAGAATTTAATGCTGAAGAGCAGATGTTACTTGAACAAAGAGCTGAGGTACTTCGTGAAAATGAACGTTTGACAAGACGGACGATCTTAATGGGGAGTATTACAGCTGCGGTACTTGCAGGCTTATTTGCTTTACTAATTACTGGAGAATTAAAGGACAAGAGAGAAAGTCAAGAACGGATTCGTAAGCAGTCTCAAATGCTGGATCTAAGTCATAATAATATAATTATCTTTACCTTGGAAGGCTATATAAAGTATTGGAATCATGGGGCGGAAGTGCGTTACGGTTTATCAAAAGAGGAAGCTATAGGCCAAATAATAAATGATTTATTACAAACCGTTTACCCGAAACCTTTCGAAGATATTATGGAAGAATTACTGATAAAGGGATATTGGGAAGGGGAAGTAATTGATACAGGAAAAGATGGTAAGACAAAAATTGTTAAGTGTCATTGGACATTAGAACGTGATTCTTTGGGTCATCCTGTATCGATTTTTGAAGTCAGTTACGATATAACAGAACAAAGGGCAGCCGAAGAAGGTTTGCGGCAAAGTGAAGTTCGTTTTAAAGAGTGTATTGATAATGTTCATGATCGCTACACCTTTTTTGAGGCAGTAAGGGATGAGTCTGGTACAATTGTGGATTTTATTTGCCAATTTGTAAACCGATCGGAATGCCAGGCCTATGGTACGGAAAGAGAAGAGTTGATTGGTAAATCAATGCTTGTCATATGGCCCGGCGTAATCGGTAAGGTCTTCGATGAATATTGTCAGGTTTGCGAGACGGGTAAGTCTTTGATAGACGAGCAGTTCTTTTATCAGGATGATCAACATCAACATCTTAGTGGTATCTATGCGAGACAGGTGATTAAACTAGGAGATGGAGTAGCAATTAGTGCCCGTGATATCACGGAAAAGAAAAGGTATGAAGAAGAGCTGAGGTCCTTAAATGCTGAATTAGAAAGTAAAGTTCTTGAGAGAACTTCCAACTTACAAGATCTCAATGCTGTGCTAGAAGAGGAGATTGCTGAAAGACAAGCAGCTGAAGAATCACTCACTGAAAATCGCGATATACTTGCTATCAGTGAAGCAAGGTATCGAGGGTTATTTGAACATATGCATAATGCATTCACCTACCGTAAAGTAGTTGTTGATGACACGGGCAGGCCTATTGATCTTATCTTTACGGAAGTCAATTATGTCTTTGAAAAAATGATTGGTAAAAAGGCTGTTGAGATCGTTGGTAAACGATGGACGGAAGTTGTTCCTGGGATTGAGAACGATTCAATTAACTGGATAGAAGTTCTTGGTAATGTGGCGTTGACCGGTCAATCCACTACAATTGAAGGGTACTCCGATATTTCTGAAAAGTATTATCAAATATTTGCCTATAGTCCTGCGCCAGATTGTGTAGCAGCCATTACTGTTGATAATACGGATAGAAAGCGGGCAGCAGAGGAGCTAAAGGAAAGTCGAGAAAGGTATGAAGCACTGCTAAAACAATCTTCTGAAGCCATTGCTGTTGTAGATTACGATACGAAATCTGTCATTGAGATCAATGAGGCTTATTCAAGAATGTTTGGTTACTCTTTGGAAGAAATACAGGAGTTAGGTGTATCTGATTTTGTTATAGCGAATCTTGATGAAATCAGCACCATGAATCTTGATCTATTAGAGAACGGGTCCTGGCCAGCAAAAATTCGCCATTATAAACGTAAAGATGGGGAAGTTATCTACGTAGAACGGATAGGGTCATTAATCCGCCACCGTGGTAAACAACTCATTTTATTGTCTTATCGTGATATTACAGAACAGCAAAAATTGCAGTCGGTGATTCAAGATCAGGTAGAGTTGGCTGGTGTTGTTCAAAAATCATTGCTACCAACTGACTATCAAGATGATAAACTAACGATTAAAACAATATTTCAGCCTTTAACTCTTGTAAGTGGTGATTTTTACGGCTATCGTTGGTCAAAAGATGGCACTCAATTACACGGATATGTAATTGATGTAACTGGCCATGGTATGGCTACTGCTTTACATACTTCTGCTATCAGCAGCTTGCTCAATCAGCTAATGGAAAATGAGGAGGTATGGACAGAGGATATAATGGTAGGTCTCAACAAAAATTTACTTTCCTATTTCCAAGATTTCACCTTCGTTGCTCTGATAGCCTTTACTTTAGACTTTGCCAAGAAAGAACTGCGATGCATATCAGGAGGAATTAATTACATATTGTCTTCTACACGAAAGCAGATGGGTGTAATAACAATTCCAGGTATCTATCTAGGGGTGACACAAGATGCTGAGTTTGAGACCATCGCTATGCCTATCCAGTATGGCGATACCTTCTATTTTATGACAGATGGCATTTTTGAAAGGTTGCCTAAGGAGATAGTGGATAATGCATTCCGATTTAATGATACTGTTCAATCATTAGAGGGAATTGCTAAAGATGGCAAAAATCATGATGATTGTTCGGCTCTTTGTATCCAAATTAAAGGCGAGGAACTTTTTCCAATATTTTTTGAGATATCTAATCCTAGTGAACGCCATCTTGCCCAATGCCGTATTAATCAAATACTAGACCAACTTGTTGGCGAAAAGAACCCTAAAATAGAAGTGGCCCTTGGTGAAGCAATTATGAATGGGGCTCAGCATGGAGGGAATATTTCTGTAAAGATTAATAAAATTGGAAAAAATATTATTATGCGGGTGCGAGATGATGGAAATGGTTTCCCCGGCAATACAGTGGCCAAGCAATTTGCACAAATTGGTAATGAAATTTTTGATAGACTGTTAACAGCCGAAAGTGGTCGAGGTATTCCTCTCATGTTAGCGTGGACAGATAAATTACTTTATAACCGGCAAGGCAATGAAGTTATGTTAATAAAGTCTTTGGAATAAGCAACGACCTCCTACTTGTAGAAGAATGGCTACAAGTAGGAGGTCGTTTTATCGTTGAAAAATGTAAATTATTTACAGTTTAAAAGCAAAGAGGCAAGAGATACCTTTCATAGTGTAATCTTCTTTGCCAGGGGAGAAGTAAGGAGAAGGAGTAATTAAATCTAAATTTGCCACTTTTCGTTCTGCGTAAGAAAGGTTGAAGGTTGTGGAAGTTGACATTTTATAGCTAACCCCTAATTCTTTTAGCAATACGTCCTTACCGCCTATCAAAGTAGCGAACATAGTAATTTTATCATTGAGCTTTTGAGATCCAGTTAAACCAAAATGCAAGGCTGACTTAGAAGCGTCGTTTACATACTTTCCATAGGATATTTTAGTGTCTTCATAGCCTGCGATAAAAGTAAGATTTGGATTTATTTTATAAAGTAGGTTCAAATCACGAGGTGTAGCTTTTGCGTATGTCGTCATCGTAACAGGAGTATTGGAAAGTGTCATCATTGTAAGAGTAGAATCTTCTGATATGAACATTCCCTGTTTGTATTGTAGTGCTAGATGATCATTTAAACCAGTGGTTACCGTAGCCTTAAATCCCGATTTGCCAGTAACGTCAGCTGAAACGGTGCCTCTACCACTTACTTTGGAATTGAGAGTACTACCGATTTCTAGACTAGTGGCTCCTTTTTCAAACTCCGTTGTAGGAGAGGCAAAGGTATTACCTGCTGTCATAATGAGTCCCGTTGTTAGTGTTAATGCAGCGATTAATTTGCGCATGTTTCCTCCTTAGTATGTTTCCTTGTTTATACCACATTTGTAGTTGCAAAAGTTCCTTTTACAGGGCTCAAAATGGCTATTGCTTATTTTACCATAAAAAAATATTGTGACAAATAGAGACTATCTAGTCTCCTACAGGCTCATGTAGTTCTCTGAAATTGTTGTTTTAAAATAGCAGAGAATTAGTAAAGGAAATATTTATAGATTACTTGAGTAAACCTTTAGAAAAAATCGATTTACTAGTATAATAAGGGGAACGTTTTTAATTGTGAATAAGGGAGACGAGATATATGTTAATTGATAAGCAGACAAATTTTGCAAAGGAAAGGCTCTCCTTTAATGAAATAGATGAGGGTTTTACAACGAAAGAGGCAATTGCTGAGGCTAAGCGATGTTTAAATTGCCCGAAGCCACTGTGCCGTGCTGGCTGCCCTATTGAAAATGAAATTCCCAGTTTTATTTTGGCGCTAGCAAAAGGTAATATTGGGGAAGCCAGTACTATAATCGCGCGCCGCAGTAATCTTCCTGCCGTTTGCGGGCGGGTTTGCCCACACGAAAAACAATGTGAAGGTGCTTGCATTCTTACTAAAAAGAATTGCGGAATTCAGATAGGTAAACTGGAACGCTTTATTGCTGATTTTGATGCGGAAATGAGTATAGATAGACCTAAATGCGCTTCTTTGGTAAACGGTAAGGTTGCAGTAATTGGTTCTGGTCCAGCTGGATTGACTGTGGCTGGAGATCTTGCCAAGCTGGGCTTTGAAGTTATTATCTTTGAATCACAAGAGGAACCGGGTGGAGTCTTAATGTATGGAATTCCCGAATTTCGTTTAGGGAAGGAAATTGTCCGTCGAGAAATTAAAAGAATTGAAGAACTAGGGGTTACCATCAAGACGAATGTTTTAGTTGGACAGGATCTTACTGTAGATGAATTGTTTGCAGAAGGTTTTGATGCGATCTTCATTGGGACAGGTACTGTACTACCCAAAATAATTGATATTCCAGGGAAAGATTTGGTGGGAGTGATACAGGCAACGTATCTGCTTAGAATGGTGACCTTAATTCGCACCGAAAAAATTGATAAAAAAGAAATTCCCGTGAGCCCTCATGATCGGGTGGTAGTCATTGGAGCAGGAAATGTAGCCATGGATGCTGCCCGCACCGCAGTACGTTTGGGAGCTGCTAAGGTTACCGTTGTCTATCGTCGCACGGAAAATGACATTACTGCCTTACATTCTGAGTATGAAGCAGCAAAAGCAGAAGGTGTGGAATTTAAGTGGCTATCGAGTCCTACTTCGATTCTAGGAACCGATCAGGTTATCGGGCTAGAATATGAAGTTCAAGAAATTGATGGAGAGGGAAAGGTCTACGGAACAGGAAAAAGAGAAGTGATTGAGGCCGATAAAATTGTTCCTGCAATCGGCCAGCGTCCAGCGGCTAGAATCGTATCAACTACTCAAGGAATTGATGTTAATGCCAATGGATATGTAGTTACCCGTGATCGCCCTTATGGGATGACAACTCGTAAAGGTGTTTTTGCCGGGGGAGATGTTGTGCATGAACCAGCCACTGTGGTTTTAGCAATGAAAGAAGCCAAAAAATTAGCAGCAGGGATCGCTCAATATGTGGAAGCAAAAAAACTAATAGAGAATTGCTAAAGATAAGTAAAAATTTCTTATAAAAACCTAAGAAGTACTACAGCTGAAGGGACCGTATTGAAATGTTATTTCAACGCAGTCCCTTCTTTCTAGATAAGCATTGAATCTATATAGAGGTTGAAAAATCCTTATATCTTTTTAGTTATAAGGATTTTTGTTATATCTTATGAATGAAAAACCAATGTGATTTAGAGTAGCCGATTCTTGATTGGAACTCTATTAGTTCATTTTTGCCATAATGTTAGTGAAAGATGTTAAACTTCTGATTATTCAAATAATAAAGTAAAATAAATATGGAAGTAGGTGAAAGTTATGTTACTAAATGAACGCCGTTGTAGTGTGCTTCTTGATATTTTAGAAAACGAAGGTTGGGTTCGGATTCGAGATTTGGCTCAACGTTTTCATGTTAGTGACCGTACCATCCGTTATGACTTGGATGTAGTGGATGATTTCTTGCACTTTAATAATCTATCGCTACTAATTCGCAAACAAAACGGGGGCGTGAAGTTTGTAGAATCATTAGAAGAGAAACATAAACTATTAAGATTGTTTCAACATTTGGGATTATATCAGTACGTGATGTCATCTAGTGAACGGCTGCAGAGAATTTTGGCGGAACTATTATATGTTAAAGATTATATAAGAATTAATGACCTAGCTACAATTTTATATGTTAGTCGAGGAACGGTAATAAAGGATTTGCAGAAGGTACGTGAATGGTTGGAAGTACGGCATTTAGAATTACGATCAATTCCTAAGTATGGGATCAAAATTGTAGGACCAGAAAGAGAATTCCGCCAGGCTGTTGTAGAACTTCTGCGTAAAAATTTGTCTTTACCGTCTATGTTGGAATGGATTCCAACAGCAGAAACCAATTGGGGCGACAAGCAGTTATTTAAAAATTGGTTGGAAGATATTGATATATCCTTCCTGCAAACTTATATTAGGCAATTAGAAAAAGAGTTGCAGGTTATATTTTCAGATGTAGCATTTAGTGGGTTGGTAATTTACCTGATTGTTTCCATTCACAGAATCAAAGGCGGACGTGATATTATTGTTGGTCAGTCAGAGTTAGGAGTTCTGCAGAATTCACGTACATTTGCTATTGCACTTACCACCATTTCTCTTTTGGAAGAAAGATTTGACGTATCGATTCCTATTGATGAAGTCAGCCTTTTTACTCAATATATTTTAGGAAGTAATGTTGCATCTTCAACAGTAGAAGAACAAGAAAGTGGAACTGAAATGCAGATGTTAGTCTGTAATCTAATTGCGCATGTAAGCCAAGATTTACCTTATGATTTGACAGAAGATCATCAATTATTTGAAGGACTTTTGGAAGAAGTGCGCCCTACACTGTACAGAGTAAAATATGGACTAAGCTTGGAAAACCCATATTTGGATGAAGTCAGGTCTAGTTACCCTATATTGTTTGAATCAGTGAAAAAAAATATAAAATCTTTGGAAAATTATATTGGTGGCCAGCTATTAGATGAAGAAATCAGCTATCTAACGGTTCATTTTAGTGCTGCTCTTGAAAAAATGAGGAATAGTAAAAAAAATCGGCCATCAGTTCTTGTCATTTGTGCGACAGGTAAGGGAACCGCTAATTTACTTTCTTCCCGTCTACAATCTTTATTTGATATAAAAATTGTCGGTGTAGCACCTTGCCGTCAAGTTCAAATGCTATTAGAAAGCCGCCATGTAGACATTATCGTATCTACGGTACCGATTACTCCCGTACATGTACCTATACTAATTGTTAATCCTCTGCTGCCTCCCCATGATATTGCATTATTAGAAAATCACATGGATAAAGCAAAAGAGACATCTTCCGTTGATGATATTGTTAAAGTTATTGAAAAATACTGCAGCATTCAGGATTATCCTCAATTACGCCGTGAGTTAGACAATATGTTGAATACTTCTTTAGAAGAAGCACAAATAAGTTCCAATCCGCCGTCTTTAAATCAGTTATTACCTGCTTCGAATATTAGATTGGATGTGCCAGCTCAGAATTGGCGAGATGCTATTTACCAGGCCGGAAATGTATTGCATCAAGAGGGATATATTGAACATGCATATACGCAAGCAATGATTGACGTAGTAGATAAGATGGGGCCCTATATTGTTTTTTGGAAGGGCGTTGCCCTGCCTCACGCAGATATTGATTGCGGAGTAAAAAAATCTGGCTTCAGTTTTATTCGACTAAGAGAACCCGTTTCTTTTGGATCACAGGATAATGATCCAGTAGATATAATATTTGCTCTGGCAGCAGTAGATCATTCTGCTCATGTTATTGCACTGCTGGAATTAACTAATATTCTCAGTAGTCCGGAGAAAGTAGCATATCTTCGTAGTGAAAATGATATCGAAAAAATAACTCAAGTACTTCTGTCCTGGTCTGATACCAAGACAATTTAAATATGAAATTTCCCGGTTCATTTGTGATTGGGAAAAGAAGGGTAGGAGATTTACAGATATGAGTGGCAACCAAGTTTTGTCAGCAGATTTAATAGTATCACAGTTAGTGGCTGCAAGTTTTCAAGAAATAATCCAATCTCTTGGTAATAAATTACATGATTTTGGTTATGTGAAAAATTCTTATGTACCAGCGGTTATAAAGCGAGAAGGAATTTTTCCGACAGGTCTTCCCCTTGGGAATATTAATGTAGCCATTCCACACACGGATGTGGAGCATGTCAATAGACCAGCGATTGCTGTAGCAACCTTGGCTCATCCAGTAACTTTTGGCAATATGGGTGATCCAGGTAATAAGCTGGAGGTTAGTATCGTTTTTTTATTAGCAATGAAGGAGCCTCATGCGCAAGTCGATTTATTACAAAATCTAGTTGAGACCTTTCAGAACCCTGAAGTTTTAGAAAATTTACTGGGAGCTACGGACTCAAAAGAAATCGAAAAGATTTTACAACAGTATTTAAAACTAAAGGAGGTTCATTAAGAATGGAACGCGCAATTGATCGTTTAGAACCCTATCAACGGGCCATAGCCAAAGTTCATCTTGCGTCTGCAGGAATCTCTTTAGATGCACTGGACGGAAAGCCTTTAATTGCTGTTGCGAATAGCTGGAATGAAGTATGTCCTGGTCATGAGCCTTTACTGAAGTTGGCTGAAGCTGTTAAGAACGGTATACGGGCAGCGGGTGGGGAGCCTGTTGAATTTAACACTATTGGTATGTGTGATGGTATCAGCCAAGGGCATCTTGGTATGAGATATACATTGCCACATCGTGACATTATCGCCGACTCTGTAGAAGTAATGGTTCTCGGCCATGGTGTGTTTGATGGGATGGTCTTATTAGGCTCTTGCGACAAGATTATTCCAGGAATGATGCAGGCAGCCCTACGAATCAACCTTCCATCTGTGATCGTCACTGCTGGCACTTCTGTGCCAGAATGTAAGCCATCCGATTCAAAAAAATTACGTACTAGGTTTCTAGCAGGTGAAATAACAGAACGCCAACTAATCGAAGGATCGCTCCAGTATTATTCTGGACCAGGAGTATGTCCCTTTTTTGGAACTGCCAACACGATGGCGGTTCTCTGTGAGGCAATAGGACTGATGTTGCCAGGTAGCAGCGTACTCCCCGCACCAACCAGCCTTCGTCGATTTTCTGCTGAAAAATCTGGTATGGCAGTAATGGAGATGATTAAACAAGGTATCAGACCAAGGGATATTGCAACCACTGATGCATTTTATAATGCTCTGGTGGTACTAAATGCATTAGGTGGCTCATTGAATGCCTTTCTTCATCTTCCGGCTATCGCTGCTGAGGCAGGGATCTCTTTATCATGGGATAGTTTTGCTGAAGTAAGTGATAAGACTCCATTGTTGGCCGCGCTTGTGCCAAATGGTAATCAGACGGTATACGATTTATATCGTGCTGGTGGTTTGCCTTCTGTACTTAAGGAACTTCAATCTCTGCTTAAAATGGAAGCAAAAACCGTAGGTGGGATAACCATTGGTGATGTTGCTCGGGGAGCTTCTGAGGGGGATCGGGATGTGATTAAAGCTTTTGATAAACCTCTTGCCCCAACTGGTGGTGTTCAAGTACTGTATGGTTCGCTGGCACCATGTGGTGCATTGGTCAAAGCTTCTGCCGTACCAGAAGAGCAACACATATTTAGCGGACCAGCCATTGTATTTGAAAGTGAGGAAGCATGCCACAGAGCCTTGCATGAAAATAAAATTAAACCTGGTCAAGTAGTGGTTGTCCGTTATGAGGGACCTAAAGGTGGTCCTGGTATGCGAGAATTGCATAGAGTCACCGAGGTATTAAAAGGAGTTCCCAATACGGCGTTAATAACAGATGGTCGTTTTTCCGGAGCCAGTGCAGGCTTAAGTATTGGTTATTTGTGTCCTGAAGCAGCAGAAGGAGGACCCATTGCTTTGGTGGAAGACGGTGATGAAATAAGGATTAGTCTTAAAGATGGTACCGTTAATTTAAATGTTGATTCAGCAGAATTGGAACGTCGGCGCTTGAATTGGCAATCGCCAGTGAAGGAAACAGGTTCAAATTTACTGCTTAGGTATAGCAAGCAGGTTGGTCCAACCGTCAAAGGAGCAATCTGGGGACTATAAATAGTAAAAAATATAGTTAGGGGGATTCTGTAATGGCAAAGAGAGTATTAGTATTATGCGGCAATGGTGTAGCAACCTCTACGGTGGCTTGCAAGAAAATTCAGGATTATATGGCAGGTGCCCATGTTCGCTGTGAAGTAATTCAGGCCAAAATCGGAGAATTAGCTTCTTATGCTGATAAAGTGGATGTAATTGTCTTGATGGCTATGGGGGCAGCGCTTCCAGAAATAGCAAACAAACCGCTGCTAATTAAGGGGCTTCCTTTTCTCACTGGCATGGGTTTGTCAGAGACATTAGAACAAATCAAACAACATATACAAAAAAATTAAAAAGGGGAATGTGAAATGGAGTTAATTGGAAGTTACTTTAAGGCAATATTCGATTTTGGACCTAATATTGTACTCCCGTGTTTCATCTTTTTGTTTGCTTTGGCCTTAGGAACTAAGCCAGGAAAAGCCATTCGTGCAGCTATTTTTATTGCTATTGCCCTTATCGGTATCAAGATGGTTGTTGGCTTTATGGGTGATAATTTAGGGCCAGCAATGAAGGCACTATCAAAAAATTCAGGAATTAAATTAGATATTATGGATGTAGGTTGGGGCGCTGTCGCGGCGGCTATTTGGGCCACTCCTATGGGAGCGATTGGCATTCCACTATTACTACTATTCAATTTTGTATTATTGTATTTTCGTGTTACAAAAACGTTAATGGTTGATATTTGGAACTACCATCATTTGATAACCGTCGGTGTACTCACTTATTTCGCGACAGATAATGTGTATCTTGGTTTTATCGGCATGCTGCTAGCGTCTTTAATTACTTGGTTACTCGCGGATTGGGCAGCACCATTCCTGCAAAAATTCTATGGCCTACCAGGAATTACCATGCCCACATTGTCTTCTATATCCGAGTGTCTTATTGCAGCGCCAATGAACGAATTACTAGACCGTATTCCAGTTGTGAGAGATATTCGTGGTAATTTTAGTTCGGTTAAAAAATACCTTGGTGTGTTTGGAGAGCCGGCAGTACTTGCTGTAATTATCGGTATGGGCATTGGATTTATGGCCAAATATTCTATGAAAGATTCTTTAAATTTAGCCATGAACTTAGCTGCAGTGATGATCATTTTACCCAAGGTAGTTGCTATTTTAATGGAAGGCTTAATGCCGATACAAGAAGCCAGCCAAGAGTTTCTTCACAAACATATGGGTGGTCGAGAGATCTTCTTGGGACTTGATTCTGCCATATCAATTGGACACCCTTCAGTTTTAACAGCGGCACTACTCTTGACACCTTTTGTATTGGTACTGGCTGCTATTTTACCAGGCAATCAAATGCTTCCCTTTGCTGATATTACTGTAATCCCTTTCCGGATTGCTTTCGTTGTGGCACTGGTTAATGGCAACGTATTTCGTACCTTACTGATTGGTGCGGTTGTACTCGTACAAATATTGTTGTGTGGTACTGTAACCTCACCTGTTTTGACAAAAATATTTTTATCCGTTGGCGGCAAAATTCCTGAAGGGGCTATCGGTGTTGCCTCATTCTCAGGTGGCTCTTTATTTGTCACCTATGCAATTATGCAAACGTTGTCCTTCGTTTTGAGTGGTGTAATCATTTCGGCTGTTGTTTTTGGACTTTTCCTGCTAGTAGCAAAATCACAAGCTCGCAAAGCGGTTCAATTAATGGAAACGGAAGAAGAAAACACGTATGCTGGTATAAAAAATATTCAAGGTTAAAAACTGAAAAAGGGAGGGTGATTTCATGCATGCAGTATTGGAACATGTTGCTGAAATTGGTGTTGTAGCCATTCTGCGCGGTGTTGATCCTAGCATACTCGTGCCTCTCGGACAAGCATTGGAAGAGGCTGGTGTAGGTGCAATTGAAATAACCTTAAACAGTGAAGGTGCTCTCAAGGGCATCGCGGCACTCAAGGAAGCAATTGGTGAAAAACTACCTATTGGAGCTGGGACCGTTATGACAGGAGAAGATGCTCACGCTGCTATTAAAGCTGGTGCTACTTTTGTACTAACGCCACACCTGGCTGAGGAAACATTAGCCGTTTGCTGCCAAGCCAAAATTCCTGCAGTAATTGGTGTTATGACGCCATCAGAAATTGTACGAGCCTATGATTTAGGATGTGAAATGGTAAAAATTTTCCCAGCATCATCTCTAGGTGCTAACTATTTTCGGGAGCTTCGTGGCCCATTGCCACAAATAGCAACTATGGCGGTTGGCGGTGTGAACAAAGATAACGCTGTAGAGTTTATAAAAGCTGGTGCGATGGCTGTTGGTGCTGGAGGTCAACTCGTTGATTTTGCAGCTGCAGCGCGGGGAGATTGGGACGCGGTAACGCGTAAAGCCAAGGAGATTGTTACTGCTGTTTATTCTGCAAAAAATAGAGATTTATAAGTAAGATTTATTTTATTCGAAAAGAAGACTTAGGCATTTGCCTAAGTCTAGGGACTTGGCAGATGCCAAGTCCTTCTTGTTATTAACTAGAAAAATAAAAGGAGGAATGATCGTGTACAAGTGGAAGATTGTTGTTACAGCAGTTACATTTGCAAAAGCTGACCCTGAGCCTTTAAATCGTTTAAAAGCTATAGGCTGTGAAGTTATCACCAACTCTCACGGTAGACCTTTGACGGAAGGTGAAATGATAAATATTGCTCAGGACGTAGATGCTTTAATTGTAGGTAATGATAAAGTTACGAGTGCAATTATTCGATCCTGTCCGAAATTAAAGGTAATTGCTAAACATGGTGTGGGTGTAGATGCTATCGACAGTAAGACGGCAAACGAATGTGGTGTAGTAGTGACAAATGCTCCAGGTGTAAATAGCCATGAGGTAGCTGATTTGGCTTTCGGATTACTCCACATGTTATCACGTGGATTATATATCGCAAATAAAGCAACGAAAGAGGGGAATTGGCTAAAGCCGATGGGAGTAGGTCTTTGGGAAAAAACGATTGGTATTATCGGTGTTGGGAAAATAGGTTTAGCTACGGCTTATCGTGCAACAGGATATAATATGAAGATTTTAGGTTTCGACTGTGTGGAGCGATTGGAAGCAAAGAAAATAGGAATTGAATATGTTGGGCTTGAGGAATTGTTACAACAATCCGACTTTATCAGTCTTCATCTGCCGCTAACTAAAAAAACAAGAAATATTCTTGATCATCGTCGCCTAGATTTAGTTAAACCAGGAGCTATTCTTATTAATACAGCACGCAGTCAGCTGGTTGAGTACGGAATATTGCATAAAGCATTACTTGATGGTCGTATCCGTGGGTATGGTGTAGATGTATATGATTTTGAGCCTCCCCAACTACATCCTATGTTTAGTTTAGACAATGTTATATTGTCTCCCCATTTAGGTGGAACTTGCTATGAATCAAATATTCGCATGGGCAATACTGCTGTAGATAATGTAATAGCAGTATTAGAAGCTCGTACCCCTCCTAATAGAATCAATGAGGTTAATTTATTACTAAGGTGAATAATAGATTATTAGTTTTTGCGGTAAAAAACTGGCATCTTACTCTGGATGTCAGTTTTTTTGTATAATGAGAAGGACTTTCGAGAGATTTCGAGAATCGAGAAGAATTAAAGTAAAAACTCCCATAATAGATTTTAGGAGAAAGGACGATTTATGATAAAAACAGTGAATTGGAATTTTATCCAAGGGATGTGGCAGATCACTAAAGTCTATTGGATATCAGGGGAAAAATGGCGAGCTAGATTGTTGCTCGGTATCATTGTTAGCCTCAATCTCGGACATGTTTATGTATTCGTATTGTTAAATGAATGGAATAATACATTTTATAACACATTACAAAATCATGATAAACCAGGCTTTGTTAGTGCTCTAGGTACATTTTCTATACTAGCAACTTGTCATATTGTTTTGGCTGTTTATGAACTCTACCTGCAACAGCTTCTGGAAATTAAATGGCGTCGTTGGCTGACCCAAGAATACTTGCAAAAATGGCTGCTAAAAAGGTCTTATTATCGTATACAATTAACGGACAACAGTACAGACAATCCTGACCAGCGAATTAGTGAGGATGTAAAGTCATTTGTTAATTTAACATTACGGCTTTCACTAGGATTGTTAAAAGCGACAGTTACTTTACTATCTTTTATTGTAATATTGTGGAACCTATCGGGTTCTTTTTCGATATCTTTAGGGGGAAATGATGTATCGATCCCTGGATATATGGTTTGGGTTGCTATTATTTATGCTACGGTGGGCACATGGTTAACAACGAAGATTGGGAATCCGTTAGTAGGCCTTACTTATAGCCAACAACGTTATGAGGCTGACTTTCGTTTTAGTCTAATGCGTCTTAGAGAGAATAGTGAAAGTATTGCTCTTTATGGTGGTGAAAGGCAAGAGCAAGATAGTTTATTAAAGCGTTTTCACATGGTAGTTAATAACTTTAGAGATTTAATGCTGCGGCAAAAGAAACTAACTTGGTTTACTTCTGGTTATGGTCAAATTGCTATTATCTTTCCTCTTGTTGTCGCAGCTCCGCGTTATTTTAGTAATCAAATACAATTGGGAGGGCTAACGCAGATTTCTTCGGCCTTTGGCCGGGTGCAGGATGCATTATCCTTTTTTGTGGACAGCTATTCTTTATTTGCTGAATGGCAAGCAGTTATTAATCGTTTGAACGGTTTTAGCAATAGTATCAGCAAAGCGCATACCATTTCTGAAAAAGAAAAGATTAGAGTAACCTATGGTGAACATTTACCTTTTCAGGTATCCCAATTACATATTAATTTACCTAATGGCGAACGATTACTCAAAAAATTAGACTTGACGATTAATAAAGGTGATTCTCTTTTAATTATGGGACCATCTGGATGTGGTAAAAGTACTCTAATGCGAACATTAGCCGGTATTTGGCCATTTGGAGAAGGTAATATCACCATTCCAACAAAGAAGAAACTTTTATTTTTATCCCAGAAGTCCTATTTACCTCTTGGTACCTTACGGCAATCCTTATTATATCCTTACAACAATTCAGGATTTACTACTGATGAAAATATTCGTAAGGTCATGACACTTTGTAAATTGAATGATCTTGCCGATAAATTAGATAAAGTTGAGGATTGGTCTCATATACTTTCCTTAGGAGAGCAGCAAAAGATTGCTTTTGTCAGAGCGATACTCCATCAACCCAACTGGTTGTTTTTAGATGAGGCAACATCCGCGATTGATGAATCTACAGAAAGAGAATTATACAAACTCTTACAAACCCATCTCAAAGATGCAGCTATTATTAGTGTTGGTCATCGAAGTACGTTGACAAACTATCATGCGAAAAAACTAGTGATAGACAACATAGGTAACTGGCGGCTAGATTCATAGAAAGAAGCCAAACTTTGGAGGAATTGTATGCAAATACGAAAATTAGCATTTACAGCTTTATTTATAGCCATAGGTGTTTTCTCAGCTCATTTGGTGTATATACCAATCGGTATTGCAAAGTGTTTTCCTGTACAGCATGCTATTAATGTGCTGTTAGCAGTGTTGATGGGGACAAGGTATTCTGTTAGTGCCGCCTTTAGTATTTCTCTCTTACGCAACATTCTTGGTACAGGCTCTTTGTTGGCTTTTCCCGGTAGTATGCTGGGGGCAGCCCTTGCAGGTATTTTGTATAAGAAAACGAATCATATTTTAGGAGCCGTTGTTGGTGAGATTATTGGTACTGGGATTCTAGGAAGCCTTGCAGCTTATCCTGTAGCAAAATATATACTTGGCTCTCAAGTAGGGGCATTTTTCTTCGTCCTCCCCTTCATAGTTAGCACAACTGGTGGCAGTTTGATTGCTTATTTTCTATATCATACACCGATAAAATCATTTTTTTATGAAAAGATAAGATAAATATCGACGATTTATAACAAAACTCCTGCAAAGTGAATTGGCTTTGCAGGAGTTTTTGATTAAAGAAAAGAAAGGACTGTATACTTAATGAAAGCGTTTTAAAAGACCAGGAAGTTATTTCTTTTATCGATGGAAGTGATCTTAATAGGACTCCTTAGAATATGAGGTGAGATAATGATTCACAATGGCCGTCGACAAGTCAATAATAAAAGTATATGGAATTCAATATGGTATTTTTTAGGACACGTGGCAGGACGGTTTTCTCTACGTCTTGTATTTTCTTTGCCGTTTATGCTCCAGTTTCTTACGGTGACTTGTTTAATCGGATTTTTATTATTTCGTGGTGGACAAGAAGCTGTTGGATCCGTATTACTTGGGGTGAGGGAGGATGCATTAGAACGTGTTCATGAGCAATTGAGTCGGCATATGCGTGAACCTTTACGTCTCAATCAAATGAATGCAGATGCTTGGCGCGTAGGACTTCTTAGGCTTTCTGATACAACAGAACGAGAACGTCAGTTTGTCAATCATATTCAAGCGTTTCCTGATGTAGCTATGACCTTTGTAGGCTTGGCTGATGGTGAGTTTTATGGTGCACGTCGCAAAGTTTCTGGTGAAGTACAAGTTGTGAGAAATGACAAAAGTACGGACGGTGAATCTTGGTATTATAAAATATCGGCCCAGGGAGACGGTGTGGTACGACAAGAGGTATATCCTAATTTTGATGCACGCACGCGTCCTTGGTATCAAATCGCTCAAGATATTGGTAAACCAATTTTTAGCGGAGTGTATCGCCATTTTGTATTTCTCGAACCAACAATTACGGCCACATATCCTATATTCTATGAGAATGGACAGTTAGCTGGAGTTTTTGGCGTGGATTATCTTTTATCTTGGTTAGGAGATATGCTGCGTAATTTATCAGTAGGTCCTTCGGGACAAGTGTTTATTACTGACAGCGAGGATATGATTGTTGCTGCTTCTGTATTGAAAGAGCCTTTTGAAGAACGAAACGGTCAATTTGTACGTATTCGGGCGGAGAATTGTAAAGATCCAGTATTAAGTATGGCTGTCAAATCGTTACCCAATAATATAAATGGCTTTTATAATTTTAAATTAGATGACCATTCCTACTCAGTAAGTACACGTTCCTTTAAAGAAGATGGGATTGACTGGAATATTTATGTAGTGTTGGCAGATGAAGATTTTATGGGAGGAATTCGAGGTGCTTTGCTGCAAACGACAATAGTAACACTTCTTCTGACGATTGCAGTCTTTGTTTTGGCTGTCTGGACGGCAGGTTGGGTTACGCGCCCTATTTTGAGGCTCAATGAATCTGCTCACCAGCTTGCTCAAGGACGTTTAAACTTAGTACCTGACACAGAGCGTAGGGATGAATTAGGGCAGTTAAGTCGTTCCTTTAATACAATGGCACAGCAGATATTTGATTTGGTAAGCAATTTAGAAGCACGGGTTAAAGAGCGAACGAAAGACTTGGCTGAAAAAACGCGAGAAGAACAAGAAATGCGTGAAACTTTTCATGGAGAGCTGGCAAAAGCGGGGAGTCAACAGCGGGCTATGCTACCGGGAAACATTAATGATGCAAGAGTAAACCTTCAGATACTATATGAACCATGTATGTTAGTCAGTGGCGATTCCTGCGGCTATCGCTGGATGGACAATGATTCTTTATTTGGTTATATTATTGATGTTACAGGTCACGGTGTTGCTACAGCGCTGCAAACCGCTGCGATGAGTGTGATGTTTCAAGAAATTATTTATACACCTTGTTCCCTTTCTGAACGTATGTCTGAGATTAATCGTCGAGTGACAGGTTATTTTGGTGATGAAGTAATGGTGGCCGCCTTCTGTTTTGAACTGGATTTAAGGCAACGTGAATTACGTTATGGGGCTGCGGGAATTACGGAGTTTTTTGCTGATTGTGCAGAAGCACAAGGGCGGGTAAAGGTGCCTGGCATATTTCTTGGTATAAGCGAAAATCCCCAATATGAAACATATTCTTTGTCTATAGAGGAGGGGGATTGTTTCTGCTTTTATAGTGATGGGATTGCTGACCGCCTCAATGAAGGAAGTGAACTGCCACTGGGTGCTGAGTTTACTGATTTAGTTGATCATATAGGTAAGATCGCGATAAAAGGTGTACGTCATGACGATGTTACTGCCTTATGTCTTCGAGTGGGAAAATTAGAAGATCGAGAAGAGTAGCCGCCCAAAGTATTATTGCATCAAAAAGTCCTGTAAGAATGAAAGTTTTTGCAGGAATTTTTTTGAGGTATAAGAGAATAGTAAATGGTAAGAGTAGGGGGAAGCTTTTTGGATATAAAAAATCTTGAGTGTTTTATCGAAGTTGCACGCTACAAAAGTTTTAGTAAGGCTGCTGAAATGATGTATATTTCACAACCATCCATCAGTAGAATGATTAAAGAGTTAGAAACACAATTTGGCGTAATGTTATGCTATCGTGACACAAAGTCCGTTCGATTAACGGATGCTGGTGAAATTATTCTTAGACAAGCACAACAAATTGTATCATCATTTCAAAGTATAACTGCTCAATTAGGGGATTTGAAGAAAATGCAAACTGGGAAAATACATATTGGAATACCTCAAATTACTGCAATTACAAGTTTTTCAAGTTTGCTTAGTGCATTTAAAAATGAATACCCTAACATTTCTATTCATCTATATGAAGTTGGTCCTAAGAAAGTAGAAGCAGCAATTCAAGACGGATCATTAGATATTGGAATATTTACGCCTTCTGAGGACGATGATCTTTATGAAAAAATTTGGTTTGAGCAAGACCCCCTTGAAGTAATTATGCACCCCACCAGTAGGCTAGCTCAATATAAGATAATTGATTACAAGATGCTTATTGATGAAGAGTTTGTTTTATATAGTAACGATTATAAGCTGCATGATATGATAATAGATGAATGTAAACATGCTGGTTTTAAGCCTAAGATTGTTTTAGAAACTTCACAAAGGGATTGGATGACGCAGATGGTAGCAGGAAACCTTGGTATTGCAATGCTGCCCAGCAAAATATGTAAAAGCTTTGATAATAAGGTTATTATACATCGCCCTCTTGAAGAGCCAAAATTATATTTGCGCCTGGCCCTAGTATGGAGAAAGGAGCGATATCTTTCTTACGCAGCCATTGAATTTCTGTCCTTTGTTAAAAACCAACTGGCTAAGTCCGAATAAAAATAGAGAAGCTGCAAAATCAAACTTTCTAACTTGGTTCATTTAGTATTTAAATACACTAGATCCATAATAAGTATTTCACTAATTCTCTTATGAGTATTAAAATAATCATATAATATTGCTTTAGTGAGATGTGTTTAAAACTTGAGATGTACCTAGGGTGAGTTAGCAGGGACTATCGATAAACAGATTGAATTAGATAAGATAGGAATGTATTGGGTGCCCATCAGTAATAATACATAATATATAATAGGAGATGGCTTAATAATGAAGATTGATATTGCATTTTTACCGAAAGATATTGGTGAGGTAAATCTTACTGAGACTGTTTGTATCGTATTAGATATATTTCGCGCAACTACATCGATTGTTACTTCTATGGCAAACGGCTGCAAAGAAATGATCCCCGTTTTATCTGTAGAGGATGCTAGCCTGGCAGCTATTAAAATAGAATCGGCCTTGTTTGCTGGGGAGAGGCAGTCTATCAAAATTGAAGGATATGATTTTGGAAATTCACCCTTTGAATTTTCTAAAGATAAGGTAGAGGGGCAAAGTATTGTCATGACTACCACGAATGGAACGATTGCCATTAAGGCAACAGAAGGGGCACATCGTACATTGATTGGTTCTTGTCTAAATGTTACGGCTGTTTCCGAGCAGGCTAAAATTTATGGAAAAGATATTTTAATTGTATGTGCTGGAACGGATGGGCTTTTCTCCCTAGAAGATTCACTTTGTGCAGGATTATTGGTTCAGTTATTAACTGCAGAAGGAAATGCGTTACTAACAGATTCTGCTCGTGCTGCCTTGCTGATGTATGCTCAGGCTAAGGATAAGCTAGTTGAGACTGCTGTTCATAGTAGAAATGGTAAACGGCTAGAAGATTTAAATCGTATGGATGATGTAGAATATTGTTTTCAGATAGATGCACAACATATCGTACCAGAGTATAGACAGGGTAAAATTATATTAGAAAAATAAAGTGTAGGGTATAGCCATTACAATCAATAGCAGCAGTGATCACAGGAACTGTCCTGTATTCAAAAAAAGAACTATTAAAGGTGGACGCACCTTTAATAGTTCTTTTTTCATAAGTCTCTTATTAGTAACTTCTAAGCAGTAGTCTGCGTTGCTGATATCGGGCAAGGATGGAAAGGGCATAATTGAAGACAAAGTAGGTGAGCGCTATGGCTATGAATATCGCAAAAACCTGCGCTGTTGTCCCGTACTTACCCATAATAATCATACCTTTGCCTGTTAAGTCCTCAATACCTACGGCCCATACAAGGGAAGTATCTTTGATTACAGTTGTAAACTGGGATACTAATGGCGGTATGGTGTTTCGAAAGGCCTGGGGCAAAACAATATATAGTAAGGTTTGACTGTAGGTAAATCCCTGTGATTTTGCGGCTTCCCATTGCCCTTTTCCGATAGAATTTAGACCACCTCGGACAATTTCAGCAATCATGGCTGTTGTAAAAACAGTCATAGCCACAATGCCTGCATAAATGGGAGGTAGGTTCGTCATGAACCGGACTGCTAAAATAAATAGCAGCAAAGGGGTGTTTCTCACCGTTTCAATATAAATAGAAGCGGCAGTACTAAAGGGAGCTAGATTAGAATGGCGAGCAATCCCAAGAATAGTACCCAAAATCATGCTCAAAACAATGGAACTAATTGCAATGTAAAGAGTCGTCAATAAGCCTGCTCCGAGAAAGGTAAGTAAGTCATATTGAAATAATTCTTGAATCATTAGGACACCTCCAGTTTGCGTTCCATACGTTTGGCATAGGTTGCTAATGGAAAGCATAAAGAGATATAAAGTAAACCTGTTACCACATAGGAAGGACCATAATAAAGATTGTTGCTTGACCAGGAATCAGCGTGGTACATGAGTTCACCACCTGCGACCATGGCAAGTACAGACGTGTTTTTGATTAAATTGACCGCTTGATTGGTTAGCGGCGGATAAGAAATCCGTTTAGCTTGAGGTAAAATGATGTGGATCATTGCTCCCCAATAGCTAAATCCTTGAGAATAGGCAGCTTCCAGCTGTCCTCTTGGTACAGATTCTACACCTGCTCGAATTACTTCTGCAATATAAGCTCCATGATAAACGCCAACTCCTAATACGCCAACAACGAACACAGGTAACATGATTCCTAAATGAGGTAAACCATGATATAAAAAGAAAATTTGAATAACCAAAGGAGTATTTTGGGTGAACTCTACATAAATCCGATTAATGGTTCGTAATATTTTTATATGAGATGTTCCTAAAATGCCAAAAAAGATACCTAAGCCTAAAGCCAACGACAAGCCTAATGCTGATAGAAGGATGGTCTGTATAAAGCCTTCAGCAAAAACAGACCAATCACTGAATAGTGCCAACCATTTAAATCCAGCGAAGGGGCCAGGCACTATTTAAGGCCCCACTTGTTCATCATTGTAGTCAATTCACCGGATTTTTTCATGTCGTTGATGGTATCGTTCACTAGTTTTGCTAATCCCTCATTGGTTTTTTTGCTTGCTACTCCATACTCTTGAGGAGTGAAGCGGTCAGCTAAGATAACAGTAGAATCATCTAGGTAGCCAAATAAAATAGCTCCATCTACACTAAAGCATTGAATACGACCGGAATCAAGAGCGGTTTTAATTTCTGGATAGGTGCCAAACTCTAAGAAGTTAACTTTGATTCCTGCTTTGTCAGCAGCCTCTTGGATGGCTTTTTTACTAGTGGCACTTTGGGCTACACCAATGGTTTTATTAGCTAAGCCTTTTAGATCTGTAATTCCTGCGTCTTTTTTTACCATTAAAGCAACACCGTCAGTGAAATAAGGGTCGGAGAAATTATAACTCTGTTTACGTTCTTCTGTAATGGTAAAGGTCGCAATGACTAAGTCTACTTCGCCATTGTCAAGGAGTGGACCCCGGGTTTTTGCAGTTACACCTTGGGCTTCAAACTTAGTTTCATCACCAAGAATTTTTTTTGCTAAGACTTTCGTCAAGTCAATTTCGAAACCTTCGATTTGGCCAGTCTTAGGATCTTTAAATCCGAACTTTGGTACATCGACTTTTACGCCGACTTTTAGCGTACCCCGATCTTTAATGGCTTTAATATCAGGAGAAACACCTGTGCTCGCAGTAGAAGGTTTTGCTTCGTTGCTGCCGCAGCCAGCTAGTACTAGAGTGATAAGCATCATCAAACTTACCAAAAAGACAGTAAACCTTTTCATTATAAATACCCTCCATTTTATCTTAAATATAACTATCGAATAATACGGCTTAAAAATAATTTTGTACGGTCATGGTCTGGGTTGGTGAAAAAATGCTCTGGAGATCCTTTTTCTAGGATTTGACCACTATCCATAAAAATAACTTGATCTGCAACTTGTCTAGCAAAACCCATCTCATGGGTTACGACTACCATGGTGATACCTTCCTTAGCAAGATCAATCATAACATCCAATACCTCTTGAATCATTTCGGGATCGAGTGCCGAGGTTGGTTCATCAAAAAGCATAATATTAGGCTTCATGTTTAGAGCCCTAGCAATGGCTACCCGTTGCTGCTGACCACCAGAAAGTTGAGCAGGATAAACATCTGCTTTTTCTTTAAGCCCTACTCTGTCTAAAAAGGCTAAACCTGATTCACTGGCCTCGTCACGGGAGACTTTCTTAATTAAGATTGGCGCCAATGTCAAGTTTTCCAGGACAGTCTTATGTGGATAAAGGTTGAACTGCTGAAAAACCATAGCTACTGATTCTCTTACCTTCGTTACAGGTGCTTTAGGAGCCGTAATGTCAACGCCATCAATCAATATTTGACCTGCACTTGGTATTTCTAGTAGATTCATGCACCGAATTAAGGTGCTTTTTCCTGATCCGCTGGGGCCGATGACGACAACCTTTTCGCCGCTACCTACAGTAAGGTTAATATCTTTTAATACATGTAATGAGCCAAAGTGTTTATTGAGTCCTTGTACTTTTATCATGAAATTCCCCCTTCTTAAAAAAACAAAGCCGTGCAACCATAGCTTAACTATGATTGCACGGCGTCATTGCCAATGATATTATGTAATTTGTGTTTACAGTATAACACTAAAAATAAAAGTTGTCATTAGTTAAATGTAATAAATGTTTTTGGTGAATGGAAACTATTTCGAGGTGGGTGTAATTTAAATACAAGGTGAAGGGTGAGCGGGTACAATGTAAAAATATCCTAGTTAGAAGGGGAGAGTGGCAGGGTATTTTATCTTGTTCGCGGAATGTAACAGTAAGGAATTTTTATATACAAATATGGTGTTTAAGTAATACCTAAATTTATAAGCTGGAGGTATATCTATGTCGATTCATCCATTGGCAGGTAAAAAGGCTCCTAAAAATATGTTGGTTAATATTCCACGTCTGGTTAGCGCCTACTATGTTAATAAACCCGATGTTAACGAGCCTTCGCAAAAGGTTGCTTTCGGGACATCTGGCCATAGAGGAAATTCGTTAAAATCTAGCTTTAATGAAGATCACATTTATGCTATTACCCAAGCCCTTTGCTGCTATCGTACAGAACAAGGAATAACGGGGCCTTTATTTATTGGTTTTGATACCCATGCTTTGTCTGAGCCTGCCTTCATGTCAGCAGTAGAAGTACTTGCTGCTAATGGTATAGAAACTTTGCTGGCTAAAGATATGAATTACACTCCGACACCAGGTATTTCTCATGCTATCTTGCAATACAATAGAGGAAGAAAAGCCAATTTGGCTGATGGGATTGTTATTACCCCATCTCATAATCCGCCGGATAATGGAGGCATTAAATATAATCCACCGAATGGCGGTCCCGCCGATACACACATTACCAAATGGATTGCTGATAAAGCCAATGAATTTTTAAAAAATGGCAATCAAGAGATTAAACGTATGCCTTATGAAAAAGCACTGAAAGCTGATAACATCCATGAGTATGATTTCATCACACCCTATGTGAATGATTTGAAGAATATTATTGATATGGACGCAATTCGGGCTGCTGGTCTAAAATTGGGAGCAGATGCACTTGGTGGTGCAGGTCTTGGTTATTGGATGCCTATAGCAGAAACTTATGGTATTGGGATTGATCTAATCAATGGTGATCCTGATCCTACTTTTAGTTTTATGAATGTAGATGGTGATGGTAAAATTCGTATGGATTGTTCTTCACCCTACGCTATGGCAGGGCTTATTGAACTACGAGGCAAATATGATCTTGCCTTTGGCAATGACCCAGATTTTGATCGTCATGGCATTGTAACTCCTAGCGTTGGCTTAATGAATCCTAATCATTATCTTTCCGTAGCCATATCTTATCTATTTCAAGATCGTAAAGGGTGGCGCGCTGATGCAGCTATCGGTAAAACGTTAGTTAGCTCTTCCATGATTGATCGTATTGCCATGGACTTAGGAAAGAAACTTGCTGAAGTTCCAGTGGGTTTTAAGTGGTTTGTTGATGGATTGGTAGATGGTTCCTTTGGCTTCGGTGGTGAGGAAAGCGCAGGCGCATCCTTTTTGAGAAAAGATGGAAGGGTTTGGACGACGGATAAGGATGGGATTATTCTTTGTTTATTAGCCGCCGAAATTACAGCCAAAACAGGACGAGATCCTGGCGAACACTATCAGGATTTAACTGATAAGTTTGGTGCACCAGTCTATGAACGTATCGATGCCATTGCCAATGGGAAACAAAAAGCAGTGTTATCTAAACTTTCCCCCGAACAGGTGACAGCAGATACTCTTGCAGGGGAAAAAATTACTGCCAAGCTTACCAAAGCACCTAGTAATCAGGCTGATATAGGTGGACTAAAGGTTTGTACTGCCAATGGCTGGTTCGCCGCTAGACCTTCTGGTACGGAAGATGTCTACAAAATATATGCAGAGAGCTTTAACGGTGCTGATCATCTTAAACAAATTCAAAAAGAGGCTAAGGAAATAGTCGATAAAGCTTTTAAAACCAGTGGAGTGTAAAAAAAAGTAAGGCGTGGAAAAATTGAACCACAGAGGCGCAGAGGACACAGAAGAGGAGTTGAATTAGCGTATCAAAAATTACTCTTTGTGTCCCACGTCCTCCGTGGTTTTTTGAAAGGTATACTTTAAAAGGATTCTGATAGCTAAAGGGGAATAATATGTTACAAAAAAAGAAAATTTACCAGAGTTTATTACTAGTTTGTTTCGTTGCTGTATTATTAGCAGGGTTTTCATCAGTACTTTTCCAAAATCAGCCTGTGGCTACTGCCTCAGGAGCTGACCATATTACTCTCACCTGGGCAGGTGATCCGAGGACGACACAGACAATTACCTGGAGAACAGAAGTTACGACAGAAGCAGGGCAAGTGCAGTATGCTGAAGTAACTGATAGTAAGCTACTACCCAATGCTACTAAAATAGCAATTGCAGAAGTAGAGCAATTGTCTACAAATATGGGAAGTATGAGTATTCATTCTGCGACACTGACTGGTCTTAAGTCTAATACTCGCTATAAGTATCAGGTAGGTGATGGAAGTTCGTGGAGTGAACCTCGCACCTTCCTTACTGCTCCATCAAAGGTTTCAGGGTTTAAGTTTTTGGTCTTTGGTGATTCCCAAAGTATTAATTATAATACTTGGCGTGCAACGGTGCAGCAGGCCTATCAGGCTAATCAAGATGCAGCATTTTTCACCAACGTGGGCGATCTAGTCGATGTTGGTCAGGATTATGCCCAGTGGAATGCTTGGTTTGATGGCTCCAAGGGAGTTATTGATACCATTTCTGCTATGCCTTTAACGGGTAATCATGAGAACTATACGCCAGAAAGAAAATTTTCTATGCCTATATTCTTTACTGCTCAGTTTAAGGTGCCAATGAATGGTCCGGAAAATTTGAAACGGCAAGTTTACTCTTTTGACTATGGGGATGTGCATTTTATTATGCTAGATAGCCAAGCAGGAGAAGAGGCCAGTTTTGTGCCTTCTATGTTAGACATGCAGAAAACTTGGTTAGAAAAAGATTTGCAAAATACAACAAAGAAATGGAAAGTCGTCTTTTCCCATCGACCGCTGTACAATAATAAGCCAGGAGAAGAGGGGGAGAACGTTAGGCGTGCCTTTGTGCCCATACTTGATAAATATCAGGTAGATGTGGTCTTTACTGGACACGATCATGTATATGCCCGTACGTATCCTTTGAAAAATGGTGACTTAGTAGATAAGATAACTAAAGGGACGGTTTATGTGGCTACAGGACGAAGTGGTAGTAAGACATATAACGATACAATCCATAAGGAATGGAATGAATTTTTCTATAATCCAGTAGATGAACCAAACTATATTACGGTAGAAGTACAAGGTGATGTACTAGGAGTAAAGGCATATAAACAAAGCGGTGTACAGATTGATGCCTGGACGATTGAGAAAAAAGCAACGGGATCTAAGTAATCTAGAATATTCTATATATAAACCACGATTCACCTTTCAGGGGATCGCGGTTCTATTTTTTGCGGAATAAGAGAGTATACATTTTTGATATTAATAATATGTGGCGCTTTGTAGAAAAAACAATAAGCACGAAGAGCGTGAAGAGACACAAAACACACGATGGGAGATATATATTTATTTTGTTTCCTTCAAATTCTTCATGTCTTCGTGTTTACAATGTTTTTAATTAATATACGCAAGGCGTGTTAACGTTTTTTATTATGTTAGAAAGTAAATGATTTTGTTAAAAAGGTGAGAAAAATGATGAACCACAGAGGCGCAGAGAACGCTGAGGGGATTTTATAACTCTATCTATTTTCTCTGTGTCCTCTGCTTCTCTGTGGTTCAAATCCTTTACGCCCTCCGTATCCAATGTTTTCTTTGTGATCTTTGTGTCTTTGTGTTTCAAAAAGGACGCGTAACGTTTTTCTTATGAATCTGAGCAATATAGTAAAAGAAGAGGGCATGCAATTCGCTTATCTCTGGCAGGATATGCAGGAGGAATCGGATAATAGTAAAGGTATCATAAATAGTAGTAAGTTGTCCCTAGGGGCGTTATACAGGGAGGATTTAGCATGGAAGCATACGAGAAAATTCATCAGTTACACCATCTCATTGAAACTGGGACGGTGGCTGATTTGCCAGGCCCTTATAAAGTGGGAGTGGATCTTGGTACGGCGGACGTAGTGCTGGTTGTCACGGATAGCCAAGGAAATCCGGTGGCGGGAAGTTTACGTTGGGCATCTGTCGTTAAAGATGGTTTGGTGGTTGATTTTCGGGGAGCTACCATGATTGTCGAAGAATTAAAGGCGGAAGTAGAAAAACGGATGGGTATTACTCTTGATAAAGGAGCCACTGCTATTCCACCAGGTACTGTAGGCAGGAATGCACAAGCCTGCGGACACGTAATTTCTGGAGCCGGCTTAGATCCAGTCTGCCAGGTTGATGAACCAGTAGCAGCAGCCAAAGCATTGAATATCACCCATGGTATCGTAGTAGATATTGGAGGAGGTACTACAGGAATTGCTGTATTAAAGAATGGAGACTTAGTTTTTACCGCTGATGAAGCAACAGGAGGAACTCATATCGCTCTAGTGATAGCAGGAGCGTATAAAATAAGCTTTGAAGAGGCGGAAGTACTTAAAAAAGACACAAGTCAACATCGGCGCATTATGCCAGTGGTGTTGCCTGTCATCGAGAAAATGGCGACGATTGTAAAAAAGATGCTGGTAGGCTATGAAGAATACAACAATTATCCAGTGTATGTAGTAGGTGGTACGGCTTATTTGAGCGGTTTTGGTGAAGAATTTAGCAAAGCCTTTGGCCGAGAGGTCCATGTTCCTCCCCATCCTTTATTGGTTACGCCTCTTGGAATTGCCATGTTTGGCTAATATATTGTCCTGCGTAGAAGGGTCCTATACTATTTCGCTTAGAAATTGAAATAGTAAGGACCCTTTACTTATTTACATAAAATTCGGCAAGAAAGTACCACTAAAATGTTAGAAAAATCCAAGGGAGTAAGGGTTTATTATGTCGAATTTTTAAATAAATTGAATATTAAAAAAATGTGGAGGGGTTATCTATGGAAAAGAAGATAAATGGTGAACAGGAAAAATCTATAGAGGATCTGAGAAATGTTAAATTAGAAGACATAATTGATATAGCCTTTCTCCAAAAGTTTCAGGATAACTTTGCAGAATCTGTAGGGGTAGCAAGCATTACGGTAGATATTACAGGTAAGCCGGTTACGAATCCTAGTAATTTTACAACTTTTTGCATGAAGCATACAAGGGGCTCTGAATTAGGTCTTAAGGGCTGTATGGGTTGTGATAGCAAAGGTGGGGAAGAATCTGCACGGACAGGTAAACCGGCTATTTATGATTGTCATGCCGGCTTAGTGGATTTTGCGGCTCCCATCATGTTAGAAGGCAGGCAAATAGGTTCTATATTAGGAGGCCAGGTATTGACTTCAACTCCAGAGGAAGGTAAATATCGTCAGATAGCGGAGGAATTTGGTGTTAATCCTGACGAATATATTGATTCTCTGAGGGAAATTAAGCAAGTACCAAAAAAGAGTGTTGAAGCAGCTGCAAATGTTTTATATTTGGTAGCGAATACTTTGTCTAAGATGTGGTACCAGCAAAGTAAGCTAAAGAATATGGCTGGTTCTATTAATGATAGCGTTATTCAAATATCGGCAACAATGGAAGAACTAGCAGCTTCTGCTAATGATGTTAGTCATAATCAAAGCACCTTAAATAGTGAAATTAATAATGTTAACGTGGTATCAGGCAAAATTAATGAGGTTATGGATTTTATCAAAGAAATTGCTGATGAAACTCGCTTGCTAGGGTTAAATGCGGCAATTGAAGCTGCTAGGGCGGGAGAGGCTGGACTGGGTTTTGGTGTAGTGGCCCAAGAAATCCGCAAGTTGTCAGGGGATTCAAAACAGACGGTAGGAAAAATTAAAGAATTTACGACGATTATTCAACAGTCTGTAGATAAGACCGTTACGATGGGGAATGCTACAAGCCTAACCGTAGAGCAACAGGCTGCTGCGATAGAAGAGGTAACGGCAAGTATTGAAGAAGTAACAAGTATGGCAGAAGATTTATATAACTTAGCAAATGATATGTAAGAAGAGTGGTTCGGATTAAGTGACTGGGAGATGATAAAATGGCACGTGTGCAAATGGTTGTTTTTGAAATTAATGGTACGGAATTCGGCATAGAAGCAGCAGCAGTGAATGGTATTATTAGAACAAACAGAGTAAACATCCAGGTTGTCCCAGGCACGTTAAGTGATATAGAAGGTATGATAAGTTGGAGAGATAAAGTACGGTATGTTTTTAATTTGCGTAGAAAACTTAAATTAGAACATAAGGTAATATGTGATGATAGTAAAATTATCATGGTTCATGCCAATGATCTAATGGTAGGGTGTTTGGTAGATGAGGTTACTGACATTGTATTGTTTAATTCCGAGGAGATCGAACCTGCGCCATCTTTTATGCAAGAAGGGACGGGCAATTACATAACTGGGATTGGTAAAGTAGAGGAGCGTTTAGTTGTCATATTAGATGTAGATAGACTCTTGACGGGTGTAGAAATAGATGAATTAACCATGGAAAATTTGCAGCAATATGTTAAGGGGAAATAATGATTTTAAAAGAGCAAAGCCATGATAGCGAACTGTAAGCTATCATGGCTTTATCTTTACTCTTTAATATTTTTATCTTGTTTTAGTGCACCTGGACCATCCTGAGCCACGGCTACCTCTGCATCACCGAATGTTTTCATATCATTTAACACGTGGAGGGAAGCTTTCAGTACGGACATGCCTAATGCCGCACCAGTTCCCTCTCCTAAGGACATATTCAGATGCAGGTGAGCAGGAAGGTTAATTAGATCAAGGGCGACTTTATGTGCAGGTTCCGGTGAAATATGAGAGCCAACTAAATAATCTTTTACTTGAGGAGCTAATTTGACAGCAATAAGAGCAGCAGCGCTGGTAACAAGACCATCTAAGATCAGAGCTGCTCCGCCAGCTGCTCCGCCAAGTATAACGCCTACTAAGCCAGCAATTTCAAAACCACCTAATTTACTTAACACATCGATTGGATCACTTGGGTTAGGGCAATTCATAGTGATCGCATTTTCTATTACCTTTATCTTTTTGTTGAACATTGTATCTGTTATGCCGATACCTCTGCCTGTTAGTGTGGACACAGGAATTTGGCTATAAGTGGCAACGATTGCTGTACCTGAGGTAGTATTGGCAATACCCACTTCGCCTAATCCTATAGCGGTTACACCTTTTTTTATTTCCTCAGCAGCTATCTTAATTCCAGCTTCAATGGCTTTAATAGCTTGGTCTCTTGACATAGCAGGGCCCTGGTTTATATTGCTCGTTCCAAAGGCAATCTTCTCATTTCGTAGGGCAAGAAGTGATGGTAAATCAGTAGCGATGCCCATATCAATAAGAAGCAAATCAGCAGCAACATGCTCAGCAAAGGTATTAATAGCAGCACCACCGCCTGCTATCTGATGGATCATTTTTACAGTAACTTCTTGAGGATAAACACTGATATTTTCGGCTGCTACACCGTGATCAGCCGCTAGAACAAGAATACTTTTTTTAAGATCACGAGGCCTTGGGTTACGAGTAATACCTGCAAGTTGACGTGCTAAATGTTCAAGGGCATGTAGACATCCAAGAGGTTTTGTTAAATTATCAAGACGCACTTGGCATTTATCCATAGCTACACTATCCAAAGATTTGATAGACGAAATAACTTCCTGAATCATAGTATGCCCTCCTCTAATCAACCACTTTATTTGAAATAGTAGTAGTTTCAAATGTGGTCATATTATTTAACATTTTTATAGAAACACCGAGGATATCAACAACGATGGATGCTCCAATGGCCTCGCCCAAACGTATCCCCATATCAATACATGCCTCTAATCCTAAGAGTTTTAATGCAATAATGTGGGCAGGCTCGCCAGATAAATGAGAAGGTACAAGAAAGTTTGTACTCATAGGCTGTAGAGCGTGTGCAATAAGTGCAGCCGCCGTCGTATTCAAACCATCAATGACAACCATACAACGGTTAGCTGCGGCGCCTAGTATAACACCTGCCAAAAGGCCCGTCTCAAAACCGCCAATTTTTGCCAAGACGTCAAGCCCGTCTTGCGGATTGGGTTGATTGACCTCTAGTGCTTGGCGAACAATATTAATTTTAAAAGCAAGCCGGCTATCCGATATTCCAGTTCCTCGGCCTGTAGCTTGCTCGGGAGTGAGATTAGAAAAGGCTGTAACAATTGCTGCACTAGAGGTAGTATTACTGATGCCCATTTCGCCAAGACTGAAACATCGATAGCCCGCACGTACTCGATTGGTAGCGATCTCAATCCCTGTTTCGATAGCCATGATGGCTTCTTCTCGGGTCATAGCTGGTCCTTTGGTAAAATCTTTTGTACCGAATGCAATTTTGCGGTGCCATAGACCGGCAGTATCAGATAAGTCTGCGGCAACCCCTACGTCAACCACGACCATGTCAGCTCCAGAAAAGTTTGCTAAGGCATTTGCACTGGCGCCCTTTGCTCCAACATAGTTTTTAGTCATTTGCGCAGTGGTTTCGATAGGGTAGGCACTAATTTGATTGATTGCTACTCCGTGGTCGGCGCAAGCTACAACCATACAAGTACGAGGTAATTCAGGTGCTTCTTCTTTCCGTATCCCTGCATATTGCTTTACTATTTCTTCCAAACGGCCAAGACTACCCTCGGGTTTAATTAAGCTATCTAATCGTGATTGAACTTTTTCCATGATCTCTTTATCTAAAGGGGTAATTTGTGATAAGGTTTCCAGTAATAAGCTCATAGTAACCTCCAGTGTATTTTATCAGAGTCAATACAGAAAAAAGACTTTTCTGGCAAATGCCAAAAAAGTCAGGATTGCTTTTGCGTAAAAGACTAATTCAGACTTATACGATTTTCACATAGGATAGTATATAAATCTTATTTATCAAATTAGTGTCATTATATCAAGTGAAATCCGTAGTCGTCAATCCTTATAAAGGAGAATACATATTCAGTTTAGCCATTTTTCAACAATTTTAGCCCCAGATCTGTTACTGTTTGTAAATCTTTTGAGGCGCCTCGACCTTGTGTGGTAAGGTAGTTGCCAATCAACATCCCATTAACACCAGATAAGAAACCTAGAGGGACTAATTCGCCAAGATTGTGTTCTCGGCCACCAGCATAACGAATAATCTTTGTCGGTAGGATAAGTCGGAAAATAGCAAAGGTCTGTAGAATTTCCATCGGATTTAATTTTTCCTGGTTTTCAAGTGCAGTACCCTTAATTGCATTTAAAACATTAATAGGAATAGAGTCTGCATCTAGCTCCTTAAGAGTGAAGGCTAATTCAATACGTTGACGCCAAGTTTCTCCCATACCAATAATTCCGCCAGAGCAAACTTCAATACCTGCTGCCTTAATCCTTTTAATGGTGTTAACACGATCTTGATAAGTATGGGTGGTACATATTTCATGAAAGTAGCTTTCACTTGTTTCTAGGTTGTGGTGATAACGAGTGATACCAGCTTCTTTTAAAGATGCTACGTGCTCTTCCTGTAAAGTGCCGAGAGAACAGCAGCGTTGAAGGCTTGTTTCCTGACCAATTCTTTTAATTGCATCAGTGATTTGTTCGAAATCTCGATCTCCTTCCATGCCACAGCCAGAGGTTATGACACAAAAGCGATAAGCACAGTCGGCTTCGGCTTTTTTTGCTGCCTTTATAATGTCGTCTTCTTTCATAAGAGGATAGGCCTCAACTTGTACGTCATGATGGGCGGATTGGGCACAAAACTTACAGTCTTCTGAACAATTACCTGAACGAGCATTGAGAATTTGGCAGGTATCCACATAAGAACCAGTAAACTTTTCCCGGACCTTATTAGCGACACCGAGAAGTATAGGAATATCAGCTTCTTCAATAGTTGTTAAGGCAACGGCTTCATCAAAAGTAATTTGACTACCGTCTAATACTTTTTTACCTAAAGAAAAAATTAAGTCATAATTAGTCATGTTTATTCCTCCTATATAAATGAATAATGAAGAGTATCAGCTGGTGTTAGTCCAGCATCCTGTACCATTTGAAAATCTGCTACAGTATCACGTCCTGTAAAAGTTAAATAGTTTCCAATAATGAGGCCATTTGCACCAGAAAGCATCAAATGCCCTTGCATATCCCGTAAATTTATTTCACGACCACCGGCGGGCCTTATAATCTTATCAGGAAAAATAAAACGGAAAATAGAAAAAGTCTTAATAATATCCAGGGGAGACGGGGGAAGGATATCTTCGAGAGCCGTTCCCTTAATCGGATTTAGAATATTTATAGGAATGGAAGCCACATCAACTTCTCGTAGCGCAAAAGCAAAATCGATACGGTCTAACCAACTTTCGCCCATGCCAATAATTCCCCCAGTACAAAGTTCCATGCCAGCAGCTTTAGCAACTTTAATAGTTGCTAATCGTTCTTCATAAGGGTGAGTTGTACACACAGAAGGGTAAAAATTTTTACTTGTTTCCAAGTTATGGGCATAGCGTTTAACTCCTATTTCTGATAAGAGAAAGGCTTGCGTGGCAGATAAGGTTCCAAGGTTAGCACAGACTTTTAGGTTGGTCTTAGACATGATAACTTGTAGAGCTTCAACGATCTTGTTAAAATCGGAATCATGGTTCATGCCTTTGCCGCTAGTAACAACACTAATCCGCTTGGCTCCTTGTGATTCTGCTTTTTGTGCAGCTGCTAGAAGCTTATCTGTGCTAAGTAATTTGTATATGGGGGCATCTGTGCGGTGATGGGCGGATTGTGCACAAAACTTACAGTCTTCAGAACACATACCAGAACGAGCATTAACAATTCCACACATGTCCACACCCTTTCCAGCAAACTGGTTTCTAATTTTATTAGCAAAAGCGGAAAGCAGGGGGATATCTTCCTCAGTCACTTTAGTAAGTTGTTTGGCTTGTTCATAAGTAATTTCTTGGCCTTCTAATATGTACTCTCCAAGGGTAATGATTTCACGGTAATCCATTCCTAACCCCCTTATTAGATATATACTTCTCATAAAAATACGTTAACTGAAATGAAGTTTGCGGTTAACGTATTTATTTTACTATTATTTTTAGAAGCTGTAAATGACATTTTGTAAATATAAGAATTACTTGTTAATTCTATAAAAAATACTGGCGTTCCTATTAAAAGGAGTGCCAGTATTTTGGAATCTTATTATTAGATTGTCAACTTAGTGATTCAGTTATTTGTTTTCGTATTTCTTAATGAGTTCCTTCAATATCATTCCGTGGCGTCCTTCCTCAATCGCTGCGGTCTCTATTTCTTCGGCTACATTATCCAGACCTATATCTCGTGCTTTTTGGGCAAAGGCTTTTATTTTTTCTTCGCCACTAAGTTCTGCTTCTGCGGCAAAACGTAGTATTGAAAAGATATCCGGTTTAATATCACCATTTAATACTGTGTATAAGCCAGCATGGCGTGCTTCATCAGCAGCCAGTGCTTTTAGATCTTCGGCTAGTTCCTCCAAGCCTTGTTCATTCGCTAAACGAGCTAAGGCCTGGTACATGCCGGCTCCTTGTCTCTCTAGTTCGGCAAAGTGTGCAATTTGTTTTTCGATTTCTGTTCCTTTTGTAATTCCTAATAAACTCATATATTTTCTCCTTCGCCTTTTGGCAATTGTTTTAATAAATTGTGTAATGTGTCTCGTAGTGCAATAGCCTCTGTAGGATTTAACGGGGAACTGCACATCATTTGCTGGGGAATAGAATATGCAGCTTGTTTCAAGTCTTTCCCTTTGTCTGTTAAGGTAACAATGATTTGTCGTTCATCTTCTAACATCCTCTGCCTAAGCAGTAAATTGCTTTTTTCCATTTTTTTAAGCACAGGTGTTAGGGTGCCTGAATCCAAATAAAGGCGTTGGCTTAGTTCTTTAAAAGTGATAGGCGTTGTCTCCCATAGTACTAACAATACAAGGTACTGGGTATAAGTAATTCCCAAAGCGTCAAGCAGTGGACGGTATAAACGAATGATTTCTTTCGAACAGGCGTACACAGCAAAACATAGTTGATTGTCTAAGTGTAATAATTCGTCTTTTGACATGTCAGTAACTCTCTTTCAGCAAAAGTTCAATATCTCCAACTATTTTTCTGGGTGAGGTGATAGGAGCATATCGCTTACGGATAAGACCTTTTCTATCAACCAAAAACTTAGTGAAGTTCCACTTGATTCCGCTACCGAGTAATGATGGAGTTTGTTCCACTAAATACTGAAATAGAGGATGAGCAGCTTTGCCCCTTACATTAATTTTACCAAAGACCGGAAAGGATACACCGTAATTCAGAGAACAAAATTGCTGAATCTCTAGGTTGCTTCCTGGTTCTTGTTTCATAAATTGATTGCAGGGGAAAGCAAGTACGACGACTCCTTTATCTCGGTATGTCTCATATAATTCCTGGAGTTCTTCATACTGGGATGTGAAACCACATTTACTAGCAGTGTTTACAATTAAAACTATTTTATCCTTATATTCTTCCATGGATTGTTGTTTACCATCGGCGGTAGGGACAGAAAAATCATAAATATTCATGGCTATTAGCTCCTTATGAATTAAATTGATTTTACACAATTGAATCTTACACAACCTTAGAGGAATTGTCAAGATGCCTTACAAAACTAAAAAAAACATGGTATATCTTGACAGGATAAGGGAGAGTGCATTATTATTTAAATGATAATGATTTTCAATAAGTGCTGTTCAGATTGTGCTTTGGAGGAGGAACTATTTTTGGTAAGCAAACTTCGATTGGTTTTTTTCGTGCTGCTAATGATTCCTCAGGGAGTTATGTTCTGGATGGCGTCTAATTCACTATTACAAGGAAATAAGTTCTTTAGCGAAATAGAAGCAGTATCCTTAGCAAGTGCCTTAATATTAGTTTTAGGAATGCCGGGATTGACAGTGGAATGGTTGGTGGGAAAGCATATACGTGATATGGGTAAATTGTGTGGCCGGGTAAAACAAGGAGATTATAGTGAGTTACTTTCTTTGCCCAATGAGTCAACGAATGAAGAAGATACAATAATGATTCTCAAACGGGACATGAATTGGATGGCGCGACAAATTGAATTTAGGGAAAGGGATTTACGAAGAGTCGTAAAGGAACTGCAAGAATCTCGTAGCCAAATGCAAGTTATGGCAATGACAGATCCCTTAACTTCCATTGCAAATCGACGGTGTTTCTTTGATACACTAGAGAAGCATTTTACTGCACTACTTTGTGATTGTCATCCTATTTCATTACTATTATTTGATGTAGATCTGTTTAAAAAAATTAATGATACTTATGGACACCAAGCAGGTGATAAAGTATTGCTAAAATTAGCCGAAATTATTCAAGAGAATACAAGAGATAGTGATTTGGCTGCTCGCATCGGCGGAGAAGAATATGCACTTTTATTGCCAGAAACCAATTCACAAGAGGCTGCAGGAATTGCTAGTAGAATCAAAAACTTGATTGCAGGACATGATTTTATTTTAGACGGAAATCAGCAAATTTCTGTAACAGTCTCTATTGGTATTTGTACTCTTTTTCAGCGGCCTTGTTGCTTTGATAAAGAAAAACTATATAATTTTGCAGATCAGGCTCTTTACTACTCAAAGCACATTGGGAGAAACAGTGTTTCTGTATATAATCCTGATACAGGCTTGATTAGTAAATTTGCATGATTTTAGTGCCATGAAAGGATGTATAACTTGTATAATTTAGTTACGACAGATGATTTACATGAGATGGTAGATGCCTTATCAACGGCCTTAGAGGCTAAAAGTTCTTACACGTGTGGCCATTCAGAGAGAGTCGCTGAGCTTTCCCTTTTAATTGCACAAGCTATGGGGTTATCCTTAGCTGAACAGGAACGGATTCACATTGGTGCTCATTTACATGATATTGGTAAAATTGGTATTCCAGATGCTATTTTGAATAAACCGGGAAGATTAACAGAAGCTGAATTTGATACGATTCGGCAACATCCAGTGATCGGGGGAACCATTGTAGGCAAGATTAAAGTTTTTGCTTCAGTGGCTGATATAGTAAGGCATCATCATGAACGTTTTGATGGTAAAGGTTATCCTGATGGTTTAGGCGGAGAGCAGATTTCTTTAGGTGCTAGAATTGTAGCTGTGGCGGATTCTTTTGATGCTATGACAACACTAAGGACCTATCGGCAAGTTTTTAGTGTTCAAGAAGCAATTGAAGAGGCGAAACGTTGTAAGGGAAGTCAATTTGACCCAGCTGTAGTTGATGTTTTAGTGGCTTTGGCTTGTAAAGATAAGTTGAAAAGTGCAGGTAATTAGTTTGCCAATCAGTTTATAACTGCTTAAAAAGATGCTATTTTTAAGTTCACTATGGGAGGAAGTTTGTCTTTCTTTAGGGAACGAGTATTTGACGAAATTGATTATATATAGTATAATGATTTATGATTTGTTAAAGCCTAGATAAAGTTATTGACAATACCATATTGAAATTTAACCGCCACGGGAGAGGAAATAGGTGTGAAAATCACCTTAGACGGCATGCGTCAAATATCCTAACGTAGGAGGTTTTTTTTATGGAAAAAATAAAGGAAGAGATTAACATGAGATTATATCATTTTACAACAGAAGACAATTTAGAGGGAATCTTAGAGAAAGGCTGCCTTGATCAATCGGGTGGAGGGGTTGTCTGGCTAACTAAAAATAAAGAACTTGAAGCCCAAGGGTGGTCAGGAGGAAAGAACTCTACCGTGAGAATTAGTGTTTCACTCCTCAATATATCTCACTTCGGTAAGGATGCAACACCGCAAAAATTAGTGGAAGGTGCGGCGGATTGGTATATTACAGACCAGGCAGTACCGCAAAAATTATGGGTTGATGTTGAATCTTTCAAGAAGGGACATTGGGCTATCCATAAAGGCCTAAGTTATAAAAATAGAAAAATGTAATGCAACTAGAAAAAAAATTGGCGTAGTATTAACTATGCCAATTTTTTTATATAAAAATTAAGGACTCATTACGCTTGGTCAGCCAATGGACGTCAAGATAGATGCTTATCCTGAATGAACTGTTGCTGGAACCATAAAAGAATTTAGCCAAAATGCGGAATTTACACCTAGACAAAGTTATAACCAAGCAAGAACGAGCCAATTTAGTGTTTTATGCTAAAGTGAAAATCAATAGCTCGGAAGGCATCTTAAAACCAGGCATACCGGCGGATGCGGTTATTAGATGATTACGTTAGAGCATATCAGCAAAAATTATGGCAATACATTAACCGTGAAAGATGTTTCTCTAGAGATTAAAGCAGGAGAAGTCATCTTTTGTCCCTTACTTTCTATTCAAATTTTGCAAGGTATTCTTCTTAAAAGGGGGGGGGATTAGTGAATTGTGGCCCCAGATTATGGTCCTAATTATTTTCATTATGATCACATTAATGATTAGTATCAAAAAAATTCAAAAGCAAGTAGCTTAGTAGATAATATAAGAAAAAACTTGGCTTGTGCCAAGTCCTCGGACGCAGGCAGAAGCCTTAGTCGTTCTTACTTGGAATCAAGAAAGTGTTATACTTTCTGATTCCGTAAAAACAGAAAGCTTACCCTGTAAGGTAAACTTTCTGTTTTATTATGTAAGTGAGGTACTCTTTAGGGAATGAAATAAAAGACTTGGACAAAATCCCCTGGTACCAAACAATCAAAACCAAAATTAATGTTTTCCCCATCAACCTTGTAACTCTGTCTATCTTGGAGACGTCCCTTTACGAAAACTTGAAATATACAATCAGCGGGATGATCTGCTTTCATAATACTAGTACGCGTCGAAACACGAACGGCTTGTTCTACAATACGCATCGACTAACCTCCTTCTTCACGTTATTTGGTGAATAGTTCTCAAAAAAGAATATATTCATTTATTCTTTCTTTCTGCTGAAATTCCTTTTGTAAGAAAATGATTCGTGGCAACAAATCATAATATTTTGTTGCTGATTTTGCCCCTTTGAGTATGTAGATCAATGTAATACATAAATTAAAGATTATCCAAAATCACTTTTTCTGAAATACAAGTCTGATATGTATGTTGTTATCTTATTATTGTTCCTGCTTCTGCTGAAAAAATAACCAGAAATGCCAATATGCATGAATGAGATGCCCTTTCATTACTAAGATTAAGTACTATTCAGATTGAATTTTAGAATTAAACCAGTAGCGCATGGTAATTGCTGTCATTACAATTAAGCCACCCGCCATAGAATAAAATCCAGGTTGTTCACCGATTAATAAAAAAACCCAAATTGGATTTAAAATGGGCTCAATAGAAGTAATCAAAGTTGCTTGTAGCGCTTCAACATGACGTATAGCGTAAGAGTAGAGGACGTAGGCCAATCCCAGCTGAAAAATCCCAAGTAAAGAAATGCTAATTAGATTGGTACTCTCAAGGGAATTACCTGACCAGAAGAATAAGCTAATCCCGAAGGTGAATAAGTTGCCTATTAACACAGAGCCGTAGGGTGAGCCATCCTTTTGCATCCGCATAAAAAGAATAAATAAAGCAAAGCTGACGCCGGAAGCAACAGCACAAAGGTTTCCTAGTAAGCCGCCACCCGAGACCTTATCTAAAAAGAAAAAGATCATTCCGAAACATACTACAAAAATAGTTACCCAATCGCGGCGTGTTGCTTTTTCACCAAGTAACCAGCCGCTGAGCAAGGCTACATAGATAGGAGCGGTATACTGTAATAAGATAGCATTGGCCGCAGTAGTAAGTTTAGTTGCAATTACAAATAAAGTAACGCAGGCACAATAGGCTACGGCGCCTCCCCATTGAGGCTTTGAAAAAGAGAGGCTTTCCTTACGAAAAGCAATCCAGATGACGAGGGCGGCGATGATGCTGCGACCACCTGCAATGGACATAGGGTGCCAGTTTATCCACTTTATTAACACGCCACCGGCACTCCATAAAAGTGCTGTAAGCGCTAGGTAAAAAATAGCTTTTTTGTGTTGAGTCATATGAAATACCTTATCCAATCTTTTATTTTAGAAATATAGGGTAAACACGATGGTCTTATTTCTTAAGGTAATTCGTCTTCAAGACAATTGAAACCTTCATTTGCATATTAAAATAATAAAGATATCAAACTGTGTTCCAATTGAGATGAAAAATATAAGTAATATTAAGTTTTTGTAAAAAATGTCGATATTTGCTTTACCCCAAAAAAAGGAATTAAGCTCCTAATAACGAAGCTATGATTAATGAAGCCATCAATTTGAAAAAACTAGTCCGTAAATTATTTACTATTCCTGAGGGTGGTATGTAAAATGAGAAAAGCCTTTCAAGAATTATTCCTTTCCAATCCATGTGCCATGATTCTTGTTGCTGCAGATACGGAAGAAGTAATAAATGTAAATGACAGCTTCATGGCATTGACAGGGTACGACCGAAAAGTAGTTACGGGTCAGAAGATAGATATCCTGGGTGAGATGATTTCGATTAAAGATTTCACAAGATTGAAAAAACTCTTGATTCATAATCAAAGTGTACAAGGCTATCAATGTCGCTTTACGATACAGCCTAAGCGCACAGGTACTGCACTAATTAATGTGAGATATCTTACTATACAAAAAAAAATTACAGTACTTATTACAATAGTAGATGTAACAGAGAATGCAGAGCTTAGGGATCATATTGACAGACTAAGCTGTTTAAATCTCGTTGGGCAGTTAGCTGCCAGTATTGGGCATGAAATTCGCAATCCAATGACTACAGTGCGAGGGTACTTGCGATTTATGCAAAAAAAATTAGATTTTACTGGGTATGATGAGCAGTTCACCATGATGATTCAGGAATTAGATCGAGCAAATGCAATTATCACCGACTTTCTAGCCCTAGCTAAAAATAGAGTGAATGGTTTTGCCATACAGAATATAAATGATATTATACAAGATATAAGCCCTCTAATGGAGGCTATGGCTTCTGAAATGGGACATTATATTATATTTGATCTAGGGCAGGTACCGAATTTTTTATTAGACAAAATAGACATTCATAAAGCACTTATTAATTTAGTTAAAAATGGCTTTGAGGCTATGGATGGTAAAGGTACAGTTATTGTACGGACCTATAAAAAAGAAGATTGCATTATATTGCAGGTTGAAGATGAAGGAAAAGGTATCCCCAAGGAAATAGTAGATAAGCTAGGAACGCCTTTTTATACTACGAAGGAGAAAGGGACGGGGCTCGGGCTTTCTGTATGCAATGAAATCGCCAATCGCCATAATGCAACATTAGAAATTAAGACTAGTGCAGCAGGAAGTATCTTTTCCTTAGCATTTCCCTGTAAAGAGTACATTAAAAAAAAGGCATGAACTATTTTGGTTCATGTCTTTTCTTATGTACTCATATTCACCAAAGTGTATTAATCAATTCCTTAAAGGTGATTGTTTAATGGAATACAGGTAAATTTCATTATAATGAAGATTTTTTCATTATAATGAAAAAATGATTGAATTTTAGATGCTGCTATTATATAGTATAACCAAGAAGAAAAAACATAAGAACAAGTAATTAGAAAGAGAAGGTCCTATATGAATAAAGACATTGGTAAAAAAGTAAAAGAGCTACGAACACAAAAAAAGCTAACATTAAAAGAGCTTAGCGGGTTAACCAATCTCTCCACAGGATTTTTGTCTCAATTGGAACGTGGTTTGACTAATATTGCAACAGATTCTCTGCATAAAATTGCCCAAGTTTTGGATGTGGATTTAACTTATTTTTTTGCAAATCCAAGTAAGAGTGGAAAGTATGTGCTCCGAAGCTATGAAAAAGAAGTGTTTCAAGTTGTGAATTCCCGGTTTATACATTATCACTTAACAGATGGGGCTTCAGATAAAACATTATTGCCGAGAATCGTGGAATTGTTACCGATTAATTCAAATGAGGATATCAGTCAATATGCCCATGAAGGAGAAGAGTTTATTTATGTTTTGGAGGGAGTTTTAACACTTTTTATCAACAATGAGCAAATCGAGGTATTTCCAGGTGATTCTGCCCATTACAATTCTTCCATTGTACATAATTGGGCTAATTATACAAATAAGATGGTAAGACTGTTAGTCGTTAGCTCCCCTAACCCTTTTAAGGGATAAAGGCTAGGTTGTATAAGTGAGGTGAGTAAATGAAAACAGCACTAATTTTTAGTATTCAAAAATTTTCGATTCATGATGGACCGGGAATTCGTACTACTATATTTTTCAAAGGTTGCCCTCTTAATTGCCAATGGTGCCATAATCCAGAGAGTCAAAGTTATCATAAAGAAATACTGATCAATCAAGAAAGATGTAGTCTTTGTGGTCAATGCCAAATTCATTGCAGTAGAGGAGCAATACAACGAAATAAAGATGGGATTTTTTATGATGAAAATAAATGTAATGCTTGTGAAGTATGTATGGATCACTGTGTTAACAATGCGAGAGAAGTGGCAGGAAAAGAATATACCGTACCTGAGTTAATGAGGGAAATTATCAAGGATAAAGCTTTTTATCAGCAATCTAACGGTGGTGTAACCTTATCCGGTGGAGAATGTATGATACAAATCGATTTTGTCCAAGAGGTCGTACAGGAGTGCAAAAAGCAAGGTATATCTGTCGCTATTGATACTTGCGGTTACGCACCGAGAGAAAGTTTCCTGCGAATTTTGAAGGATGTAGACTTATTTCTTTACGACGTAAAGTTGATGGATTCTAGTTTGCATCAGCAATATACAGGCATAGATAATGGCTTGATTCTAGATAATTTAAAGTTGTTATCCCATCAAGGTGCCGTTATCTATTTACGATTACCCCTTATAGAAGGGATTAATACCAAGGATGAGCATATCCAACAGGTGCTTGATTTTATTCATGATCTTACAATCGATCGGGTTAGTTTATTGTCCTATCATCATATGGGAAAAAGCAAATATAAAAAATTGAATTTAGAGTATCCTCTTGCGAACTTTTCTCCGCCGTCAGAGGATCGATTAATAGAAATTCAGTCTATGTTTCTGCAAGCAAATTATAAAGTGAAGATTGGAGGGTAAATCGTGGAAGAAAGAGGTATGAATGAAAGAATTCAAAAACTCAGGAGCCAAAGTCTCAAGGCTCAGCCTCACTTGTCCATTGAAAGGGCCTTACTGGTAACCGAGGCATATGAAAAGTATTTTGGCACGGTAGAAACTCCTATTTTAAGGGCTCTTACATTCAAACATATTATGGAGAATAAAACTCTGTGTATTAATGACGGAGAGCTCATTGTCGGGGAAAAAGGAGAACAACCTCAGTATGCTCCTAGTTTTCCGGAGCTTTGTTGCCATACAATAGAAGATTTAGAGGTCATGAACCAGCGGGATAAAATATTCTTTAAGGTGGATGAGGAAGCCAAAAGAATTCAGAGGGAACGGATTATACCCTTTTGGGAAAACCGATCTATGCGTAAGGTTATCTTACAGCAGATGTCTCCAGAGTGGTTAAATTGTTATGAAAGTGGCATTTTTACGGAATTTATGGAGCAACGTGGTCCAGGTCATACGGTGGCAGATGGGAAAATGTATGGAAAAGGCTTCTTGGATTTTAAAACTGAGATTCAACAACAAATCGAAACACTTGATTTCTTAACAGATCAGCAGGCTTATGAGAAGAAGAGTCAATGGGAAGCCATGCAAATCTGCTGTGATGCCATTATCATTTATGGAAAAAGGTACGCTGAGTATGCTAGGGAAATGGCAAAGGTAGAGCAGGATGAAAGTAAAAAATCTGCCCTGCTAACAATTGCCGCAAATTGTGAAGTTGTACCTGCCCATAAACCGGAAACTTTTGCTCAGGCCATTCAAATGTATTGGTTTGTGCATATTGGTGTTACCACCGAAATCAATCCTTGGGATGCTTTAAGTCCTGGCCGACTTGACCAACATTTGCAACCCTTCTATCAAAAAGGGCTGGAGGAGGGTTCCTTAACTAGGGAAAAGGCTAAAGAATTATTACAATGTTTATGGGTGAAATTCAATAATCAGCCGGCTCCTCCTAAGGTTGGAATTACCTTAAAAGAAAGCAGCACTTATACGGATTTTGCTAATCTAAATACAGGCGGTGTAAAAGATGACGGCTCTGATGGTGTAAATGATGTATCTTATTTAATTTTAGAAACCATGGATGAAATGAAGCTGTTGCAGCCTAGCTCTAATGTACAGATTAGCAAGAAATCACCTCATCAGTTTATCAAAAAGGCCTGCGAAATTTCCCGCAAGGGATGGGGGCAACCTGCTTTTTATAATACAGAGGCTATCGTTGAAGAATTGCTAAGGGCGGGTAAAAGTATTATTGATGCCCGGCAGGGGGGCTCTAGTGGTTGTGTAGAAACAGGTGCATTTGGTAAAGAAGCCTATATTCTAACAGGATATTTTAACCTGCCCAAGGTACTAGAGTTGACGCTATACAACGGTTTTGATAAAATTGCAAATAAACAGTTAGGGCTTCAAATTGGTTATGCCCAGGATTTTAAAACATACGAAGAACTCTTTGCGGCATTTAAAAAGCAATTGCATTATTTCATGGATGTGAAAATTACAGGCAATCATATTATTGAACTTCTTTATGCAAAACATATGCCAGTACCTTTCTTATCTATCATTACCAGTGGTTGCATTGACAGTGGCAAAGATTATAACGGAGGAGGGGCCCTTTATAATACTAACTATATTCAAGGAGTTGGTATAGGGACTTTGACGGATTGCTTATCTGCAATAAAATATAATGTCTATGATAAAAAACGTTTTTCCATGGAAGAGTTACTAAAGGCCCTAGAAGATGATTTTGTGGGGCATGATTATATCGATAATCTTGTAGGGAATCGCACCCCAAAGTATGGCAATGATGATGAGTATGCGGATCAAATTATGGTCGAGACATTTAATACATTTTATCAGGAAGTCGCAGGCAGAAAGAACCGTAAAGGTGGCGTTTATGGTATTGATATGCTACCTACGACTTGCCATGTATACTTTGGATCAGTGATGGGGGCAAGTCCTAACGGTAGAAAGGCTTACAAACCTTTATCAGAGGGGATATCCCCCGAAAAAGGAGCAGATCGAAAAGGTCCTACTGCCGTTATCAAATCAGCATCGAAGATGGATCATATTAAGACAGGAGGAACCTTGCTAAATCAGAAATTTACGCCTTCTGTCGTTTCAGGGGATCAAGGGTTAGAAAATATGGTATCCTTAGTTCGAACCTATTTTAATCTCGATGGTCATCATATTCAATTCAATGTTATTGATCGAAAAACATTACTAGAAGCGCAAAAACATCCTGAGGAGTATAAGGATCTCATTGTACGTGTAGCAGGCTATAGTGACCATTTCCATAACTTAAGTAAAGAATTGCAAGATGAAATTATTGATCGAACGGAGCAAGGGTTTCATTAAAAAGAAGGCTGTAATCAGAATTGATTACCAGCCTTCTTTTTTGTCGTATCGGAATTTATAAGTTTCTAGTTAACAAGATTGAACCACAAAGATGCACAAAGAACACAGAGACATTTTTATTCTACCTCTTTGTGTTCTCCGTGTCCGCGTAAGCGGTTTTGTGTCTTTGCGTTTCAAAACGTCTATCTTTTGAAAGGACGCGTAGCGTTTTTTTCTTGCGAATAAAATTTAAAGTAGCTGCAGGTTGTCTTACTATAGCAGATTATATCCAATAATTGGTGATTTATTGCTAAGCGTAAAATGGAGAAAGGAGTTTATAAATAGGTACAGAAATGGATAGTAAAGACATCTGCTATTTATTGAAATAGTAAGATGAATGTTAGTTTTGTCGAAAATCAGGATAAGTAAAGGGGAGGAATTTCAATGAAAAGTTATCAAATGTTCATCAATGGTGAATTTGTTCCTACTCGGTCAGGAAAAATGATAACCGTCATAAATCCAGCCACTGAAAAAGTTATCTCTGAGGTACCTGAAGGAACGCGTGAAGATATTAACGCTGCTGTTGAAGCTGCTGAACAGGCTCAAAAATCTTGGGCGAAGCTACCTGCTATTGTGCGGGCGGGCTATCTTAAGGAAATTGCCCAAGGCATACGGGAAAATGCAGAGGAAATAGCAAAGGTTATAGCGGAAGAACAAGGGAAGATAATGCCTTTAGCCAGAGTTGAAGCTAACTTTACAGCGGATTATATGGATTATATGGCTGAATTTGCTCGTCGTTACGAAGGAGAAATTATTGAGAGTGACCGTCCAAATGAAAATATATTCCTTTTCAAAATGCCAATCGGTGTTATTGGCGGTGTTTTGCCTTGGAATTTTCCATTTTTCTTAATTGCTCGCAAAATGGCACCTGCTTTAGTTACTGGAAATACTATTGTTATTAAGCCAAGTCGGGAAACACCAAATAATGCCTTTGAATTTGCTAAAATTGTTGCCAAATCCTCTTTGCCAAAGGGGGTCTTCAACTTAGTATCTGGTGCAGGTTCTGTCGTAGGAAACGCTCTTGCTGGTCATCCCAAAGTGGGTATGGTTAGCTTTACGGGGAGTGTAGAAGGTGGTGTTGCTATTATGAAAGCCGCCGCTGAAAATGTGACTAAAGTTTCCTTAGAATTAGGTGGCAAGGCTCCCGCTATTGTAATGGCAGACGCTGATCTAGATTTGGCTGTGAAATCCATATGTGATTCACGTATTATAAATAGTGGTCAAGTCTGCAATTGTGCAGAAAGAGTTTATGTTCATGAATCCATAGCCGATCAATTTGTTGCTAAGATGACAGTGGCTATGCAAAATGTTAAATATGGTAACCCGCTAGTGGATGATGATATTGACATGGGGCCCTTAGTGAGCAAACAGCAGTTAGAAAATGTCGAGGCATCCGTCCAGCAGGCCATTAAAGATGGAGCAACCTTAGTGGTAGGCGGCAAGCGGGCGAATAAAGAAGTCGGTTTTTATTATGAGCCTACGTTACTTACGAATTGCAAACAAAGTACGGACATTATGCAAAAAGAAACTTTTGGCCCTGTACTGCCAGTTGCGACTTTTAAAGATCTAGATGAAGCCATTGAATTGGCAAATGACTCTGAGTTTGGTCTGACCTCCTCTATTTATACCCAGAGTCTTGATGTTGCCATGAGGGCTTGTAAAGAAATTAAATTTGGTGAAACATATGTCAATCGAGAAAATTTTGAAGCGATGCAAGGTTTCCATGCAGGTTGGCGTAAATCAGGTATTGGTGGTGCCGATGGAAAACATGGGCTGGAAGAATACCTCCAAACCCATGTTGTATACATGCAGTATAATCAAAATGTAAAATAAAGAAGACTTGATTCAGATGGAGTTTTAACTCCATCTGAATCTTAGCCCTTCTTATCCAGGGACTTAGCCGCTCTTAACTCCCACTTATATAAGTGAGCCTTGGATTCAGAAAATCCTTAGAGCGACTTACTTCGAGTTTTGCAGACTGTTATCCTAACCAGAGGGCAGGATACTACAGGCTGTTAACGAGATGGGAGTCTTAGAGCGGTTTAGTCATCGGATAAAGTTATAAAGTAAAATCCCTTACTGCTATCTAGTAGTAAGGGATTTTACTTTATAAGTATTTGAAAAAGAGATATAATATAATAAAATTGATAGGTAATTACCTATGATAATGAGGGATACTATGACACTACGTCATTTATTAGTGTTTTTACGCGTATGTGATGAAGGGAATATGACAGCTGCAGCTGAGAAGCTCTACATTGCTCAGCCATCCGTTAGCCAGGCCATCTCAGAACTTGAAAAACATTATAATGTGAAATTGTTCGAGAGACTTGGGCGTAAGCTATATATTACCATGGCAGGACAGAAGTTATTAACCTATGCACGACACATCGTAAATTTAAACAATGAAGTAGAAGAGGTTATGCGTAATAGTAATGAAAATAGTGTGCTAAGGGTAGGGGCTAGTGTTACTGTAGGAACCTATGTTTTACATGAAGTTATAAAGAAATTTGCGAAAGATAATCCTGAAGCAAAAGTGATATCTACAGTTAACAATACAACGGTAATTGAAGGAATGCTGCAAATAGATCAGTTAGATATAGGGCTAGTGGAGGGAAGGGTGCAAGCTCAAGGAATTCTGCAAACTCCTTTCATGACAGATGAACTTGTATTAGTAAGTTCTACGTTTCATCCCTTTGCTAAGAAAGCAAGGGTTAATCCAGCAGATTTGGAAGCAATGGAGTTTATTGTAAGAGAAACAGGAAGCGGTACACGGGAACTATTTGAGTCGGTGATGCTAGACAAGGGGATTCATTGGCAAATAAGTGGGGTTTATAATAATGCTGAGACCATTAAGAATGCTGTGAAAGCTGGTCTTGGGGTTTCTGTAATGTCAAGAATGGCCATCCAAAAGGAAGTTGAACGCAAGGAATTAGCTATTATTGAAATTGAAAGTATGTATTTTAAACGGCACTTTAATCTTGTTTATCACAAAAATAAGTATATCTCTCCTGTTCTAAACAAGTTTATTCATTTATGTATTGATTATGTAACTTGAACAAAAGTTAATGTTATAACCTTGTTTATATGCTGCTCAGTTGGAAACAATCATTGTTTGGGGATGTAATGATGAAAAAAGTAAAACTAACTATAGGGGATAAATGGTTAATTGGAATTCTTTTAGTTGTATCATTGTCGGGTATAGCTCTTAGTATTCTTCTTTTTCCGCGACAGGCCAACACTTTAGCTGAAATTCGGGTTGATAATAAACTAATTAAAACAATTACCCTCAGACCGGGTTATCAGGAAGAAATGCGTATTGGCGGAGAAACTGAATATGCTATTATTCAAGTTCAGGACGGAAAAATTCGCATACGTCAAGATGACTCTCCCAGACAAATTGGCGTGCAAACAGGCTGGATTAGTAAACCACCTCAACAAGTTGTAAATTTACCTTACCACATTGTAATTCATCTTGTTTCCAATGAAACTCTGGATGTTGATGACATTGTCCGATAAAAAGATAGTAATTAGCGAGTATGGCAGAAGAACTACAAATTGCAATTGGGAGATTTAAGTTGTAAGCTGTTGTGCTGTAGTGGTAGTTTTAAATTATGAATATAATTTTATAAGTTAAGTAGATATGCCCTACAGTTAGAAGAAGCTGTAGGGCATATCTTATTGGGCTAGCAAGGACATTTTTAAATTATGGGGCGACCAGCTGTATCCGATGATTGGATCGTGTTCGCATTGCCTGAACCAAGGATACGGCCTAGTCTCCGTATTCCTTCTTTTAAGAGAGATTCGTTGTGGGTAGAAAAGGAAAGGCGCATTTCGTTACTCTTCGTTCCATTGGTATAGAAAGCTTCGCCAGGTACAAAGGAAACACCTACAGCAGCGGCGTGGCGTAGTAGTTCAGAGGATGACGCGGTAGGATTTAGAGTGCACCAGAAATAGAAACCGCCTTCAGGTATGGTAAAATCCATATAGTTATCACAGTATCGTCGGATCGCACTAGTCATAGTGTCCCGGCGTTTTTTATATTCTCTACGGACAGTGTTTAGATGAGCTGGTAAATAGTCTTCTTCTAGGCAGATATGGAGGATTCGCTGAGAAAGAGTATTGCTATGCAGATCCATATATTGTTTTTCTTGGGCTAAACGATTGATCACCTGTGGGGCAGCGGTTACCCAGCCTATGCGTAGTCCAGGAAAGAGAATTTTGGAGAAAGTACCCATATAAATTACGCCACCATAGTTATCAAGACTTTTTAGAGAGGGGGGTGGTTGTTGATCGAAATATAATTGACTATAAGGATCGTCTTCTACAATAACGAGTCGATAACGTGCTGCTAGTCGAATAAGTTCTTGGCGATCTTTTAGAGACATGATCCGGCCAGTGGGGTTCTGAAAGGTAGGGATAGTATACATTAGTTTTGGCCGGTAGCGTATAAGATAGTCTTCCAAAATCTCAAAATTAAGTTGATCTGATTGAGGAAGGGAGAGAATACGGGCATTGGAAGCTTCTAAGGTCTGAATAGCTCCTAAATAAGTAGGCGATTCAACGATAACATAGTCTCGCGGCTCGACGAAGGCTTTTACAATGAGATAGAGACTTTGTTGTGAACCTGATGCAATTAGGAAATGATCAGGGGAGGCCTGTATGCCCTGACGACCTTGCCAAGTCGCTAAGCTGTGCCTAAGAGGGAGGTATCCTTCAGTTGCCATATGACCGAAATCGGAAAGTTCAAGATGATATTTACTTGATACAAGAGCTTTTTCAATGATACATAGAGGATATAAATCTGGATCTGGCATGCCGGCTGCCAGAGAGATAGCTTCATCTGCGGTAGGAGTAGAAATTAAATTGCGCAATAGTGATGAGAGGGGTGACTTATATTGGGGAGTAAATAATTGTTCCCAGGAGATATTAGTCGACTGTTGGGTAGCGATAGATAATTCAGCAACATAGGTACCGCTTCCCACCTTGGTTAGTGCAAGTCCACGCTCTTCTAATAACCTATAAGCGCTGATTATTGTAGTGCGGCTAACATTGAGTAATTTGGCGAGTTCCCGTTCTGGAGGCAGCTTGGTACCAGCAGAGAGGGTGGAGCTTTGAATTTTTATTGCTAAATGATTGGCGATTTGTAGGTACATGGGGGCTGATCCAGACTGATCAATTCGAATGCCTCTTAATATTTTGGTAATATCCATTTATATTATTCTCCTTGAGAAAACAAATTGGTATTCTAAAAATATTATATTGGATATTTACAATAAAACTCCTGCAGGCTATTATAAATAAAAAAACTGTAAAGTATTGGAGGGGGAAGAATGCGAGAAAAGGACTTTCGTGAGGGTGTGAGCGACACATTGCCTTTGTTGTTAGGGATGATTCCTTTTGGTCTGGCATATGGTATTTTGGGTAAATCCATTGGTCTTAGTTCAGGGGAGACGATTGCAATGTCTATTATGGTTTTTGCCGGAGCTGCTCAATTTATATGCTTGCCCATGTTTGCCGAAGGGGCTAGTTTGTTGATGATTGCTTTTACGACTTTATTAATTAACCTTCGTCATCTTTTAATGGGAGCATCTCTTGCTACTTATATGAGTGGACTATCAATGCCGTTTAAAGCATTTCTTGCATTTGGGATGACGGATGAAACGTATGCTGTGACAATAAGTCGGGCTCAAAAAGGCGGGTATAGTGGATCCTATCAATTAGGAAGCAATGCAACATGTTATTTACTATGGGTGATCTCCACAGTAGGCGGTGTTATTTTGGGAAGCCATATCAGTGATCCACTATCTTGGGGGTTGGATTTTGCTATGCCAGCTACTTTTTTAGCATTATTGATTCCACGGTTGCGTGATAAAGTAAGTATTGTTGTTTGTCTTGTTGCGATTTTGGTCAGCGTGGGAGCTGTTATTTTAATTCCTGGTAAATGGTATATTATTATAGCTTGTTTAGCTGCAGTTACGGTAGGTGGGCTTATGGAAGGAGATCAGAATGCGGATTGAATTTTTTATGAATATCCTCGCAATGGCGATAGCCACTTTTGCAACTCGTTTTATTAGTATCGGACTTTTGGGAAGTTCTGGTGTACCTGCATGGTTTGGACGCTTCTTGAAGCATGTACCGACGGCTATGCTGACAGCTTTAATTGCCCCAGCAATTTTTGCGCCAAGAGGTTACATAGAGCTGACCTTTGCAAATCACTATCTTATGGCAGGGACAGTAGCGATTTTTGTAGCTTATAAACGTCAGCCTCCCATTGCTACCATGGGCGCGGGGATAGCTGTGATGTTGGCTTTGCGCATTATGTAGAATTACTATTTATTCAAATGAAGATAAACGTCAATGAAGATTTTTTTATGTAAAAATAGAGAATTAAGTAAGAGGAGTTTTAATTATGGCCATTTCTTTTGCAAAACGTATAGAGGCTTTGCAAGCCTCTGAAATACGCGAAATATTAAAGCTGACACAAAGGGAAGAAATGATATCCTTTGCAGGCGGTTTGCCAGCCCCAGAATTATTTCCTATAGAAGAAATGAAAGAGATATCTAGAATGGTATTAGAGGAAATGGGGAGAGAAGCCCTCCAGTATTCCATAACTGAGGGATATCAACCATTGAGAGATAAAATAGCCCAGAGAATGAATCGAAAGTTTCAAACTAGTGTAAATGCAAAGCAGATTTTAATTACATGCGGTTCACAACAAGCGCTTGATTTTTCGGGAAAGCTTTTCTTAGATAAGAACGACATTGTCTTATGCGAAAGTCCCACTTATTTGGCTGCTATTAGTGCCTTTAATGCCTATGAACCTCAGTTTGTTGAAGTACCTACTGATGAGCATGGGATGATCATCGAAGAACTTGAACACATTCTAAAAACAAGAAAACGGATAAAATTAATATATGTCATCCCAGATTTTCAAAACCCTACAGGTAAGACTTGGTCGTTGGAACGTAGGCTTGATTTTATGAAAATCGTGACAAAGTATGAAATTCCAGTTATTGAAGATAATCCTTATGGAGAATTGCGTTTTGAAAATCAAATCCTTCCCTCATTAAAATCGATGGATACAAAAGGGTTTGTAATCTTTACTAGTACTTTTTCAAAAACATTCTGTCCAGGTTTACGTATTGGTTGGATTGCTGCTGATGCTAAATTCATCGAAAAATACGTACTAATCAAGCAAGGGGCTGATTTGTGTACGTCGATGAGAAGCCAGATGGAAATAACAAAATATATAGATGTATACGATTTTGAAGCACACATACAGAAATTAATTGCTTTATATCGGAAACGGAGGGATCTAATGGTAGAAGCTTTGGATAAGAATCTACCACAAGGAGTAAAATTTACACATCCACAGGGAGGATTGTTTCTTTGGGTTGAGCTTCCGCCTAATGTAAAGGCTATGGAATTATTAACAGAATGTCTAAAAATTAATGTTGCCTTTGTACCTGGTGATTCCTTTTTCCCTAATGGTGGTGTTGAAAACACGCTGCGCTTAAATTATTCAAATATGTCAGAGAAAAAAATCATAGCGGGAATAGAGCGATTGTCACAAGCAATTTATAAGTGCTTACGATGAAAGCTTGTTAGAAAGTGATAACACTATTACTAAAAAATGGAGAACATATTCAATAGATAATAAAATTAGATGGAGTATCGCAAATAAGGGCAAGAATTACTGCAGATGAGTAATTCCTGCCCTTATTTGCATTATTGATGTTGAAGTAATAGATTTCTAATAACTAATTATGGTCATTAAAAAATAATTAAATAACTAAATAATAATCAAAGCATAATGTTAATTGTTTAGTTGTTTGTTACGATATAGTTACATAGCTTGGTAAAACAGGTCATAACTATCAAGGAAATTGGATTTTGATCATGAATCTGAAAAAGATAAAGAAGGTGTTGAGTAGGACGTCATCCACAATAAAATCCGGAGCATAGCTTAACTAAATACTAAGGGGGACATGAAATGCACTTTAGAATTACCAGTATACGTACGAGATTATTGCTTATGATACTACCTTTAATAATAATCTCATTGGGAACGGTGGCTGGCCTAAGTTACTATTTTGCTAATCAATTTTTAGTAAGAAGTATTGATGAAACAGCGGTTTCTATAGGTGCTGATTATTCCAATCAAATTAAAGGGGACATTGCTGAAAGAGTCCTTGAATTAGAAGGTTTGGCTAGTAATCAAGTAATGCGAGGTAATGATACTACCCAAATTGTTAAGGCTTTAAGTGAGCTTCATAAACGGACAGGTAATTTTGAAAACATCAATGCACTTGCTTTAGATGGTTTTGGGGTAAGATTTAATGGAACTACAACGAATGTAAGTGACCGTGATTACTATAAAGCAGTATTGAATACCAAACAAGTGTACATATCGGATCCTTTACTTGCAAGAGCTAATGGAAAGCTGAGTTTAATTATTGCCGTTCCAGTATTAGAAGATGGCAAACTTGTTAAAATAATAACGGGTAATGTTTCCTTACAGCAAGTAAATGATTTGATTAAAGAGGTTAAATTTAAAGAAAATGGGTTTGCCACTTTGATTGACGATTCAGGAATGATAATTGCTCATGGAAAAAGACCAGAATTAAATGGCAAATTGAATATCGCTACAAAAAAACTAGACCCTGAACTTCAAGTGCAGAATACGGAAGTGGATAATCAATACAAGAAATTATTCGAAGAAGCGAAAACTGGGAAAAAAACTTCTGGGCGTTATATCGATTTAGATGGTGTTAAAAATTTTGGGGTTTTTACACCAATCAAACTCGCGGGAGGACAACTATGGGTAATGGTAGTTTCTGCACCAGAGGCAGAGGTTACGCAAGAGGTATCGGCTTTAGCTAAAAGTATGTTTTGGGTTGTTTTACTTTGCATATTATTAACAGCTCTTATGATTACATATATCAGTAAAAAATTTGTTAAACCCATTATTCTTATGCGGGATGAAGCCTTGCTATTGGCAGATGGTGATCTTGGGCAGAGACAACTTGTCATTCATTCTAATGATGAAATTGGGCAACTTGCTCGGGCCTTTATAGAAATGTCGGAAAAAATACGATCTCTGATTGTCGAAGTGCAAATGCAAGCAACCACAATTGCTTCATCTAGCGAAGAGTTAACTGCAAGTGCACAGCAAGCTGCTCAAGCAGGAAATCAAGTAGCTTCTTCCATTACTCAAATTGCCCAAGGGACAGAACGACAAGCTGCATCGGTAACGAGTATGTCGGCTGGAGCTGAGAGGATATCGGCTAGTATTGGGGAAATTGCAAATACAGGTAAAAAGATTTCGGAAACTGCTAGCGGCTCTACAAAGAATACAGAACGAGGGCAGGAAGCCATCGAGCAGGCGATGGCGCAAATGAAACAAATTAATCATGGATCAGAGTCTGTTCAAAGGGTCATTGGTGAACTTGCGAAGGGTTCGCAGGAAATAAGTGAAATAGTAAGCCTAATTGCTTCTATTGCAGGGCAAACCAATCTTCTTGCACTGAATGCAGCGATTGAAGCTGCAAGAGCTGGTGAACAGGGAAGAGGTTTTGCAGTGGTTGCGGAAGAGGTACGAAAGTTAGCAGAACAATCCAATCAAGCGACGGAAAAAATCGCCGAATTAATTAAAAGAAATGAAACTGATATGGAAGAAGCGATTGCTGCTACTCGTAACAATAGTGATGCAGTAGAAGCGGGTATGCATGTAGTTGAAATAGCGGGAAATATTTTCGAGGAGATTGCGGGTTCAGTTGCACAGTTATCAGATCAAATTTCTGGGATATCAGACTCTATTAATCAAATCGCAGTAGGAAGTCAAGAATTAGTTAAGTCAGTACAAATCATTGATTCTGAAAGTCAGACGAATGCTAGCGAGACTCTCAATGTTTCGGCAGTGAGTGAAGAACAATTGGCTTCTATGGAAGAGATTGCTTCCGCTAGCCAAGTATTAGCGACTATAGCTAGTGAATTACAAGAAATTGTCGTTAAATTTAAAGTATAAGATAAGACAAAATAGTATATGTGTGTAATAGCATAATAGGAAAGAGCCATAATTGCCCTGTGGGGTATTTATGGCTCTTTCCTATAATGTATGTTGTAGAATGTAATTTTACATGTTATTACTCTGCAGAATCTCCACCTTTAGATAATTTCTTGGTTTCTACATTGATGATAATGTTAGTGCCGGTATGGTAAGGGCTATTGCGATTAATGCTAGGCTCAGCGACAGGGATATTCCTTTTGATAAGTAGATCACGGAGAATCCAAGGTTTATCTGAAATAATACCATCTACGTCCATATCAATTAACATATTCATAGATTTAGGACTATTTACAGTCCAGGGAACAACCTTCATACCTAATTCGTGAGCTTCACTAACTAACTGTGGTGAGAGCTCTTCCCAGTAGGGAGATATGATATCAGCCCCAATTGCTTTTGCTGCTTTTACATAGTCGCCATGAAAATCATTGATATTTAGGCCTGCCAACCAAGGAGACGCATTTTTATCACCGATTTTGAGATAACATCCATCTACTAAGCCCCAAGAAGGTTGTTCGCAGCTTAAGGCAACGAGGGTAATAGTAGGATCAATGTTATGCATAATTTTTAATGTTCGCCAATCAAACGATTGCAGAAATACCCGATCTTCCATATGATATTTTTTTACGATTTCATAAAATTTCTTTACAAATTTTTCTGGATCAGCATTGTTTGTATGATTTGGATCAGCAGGATCTGCATAAGATTTTGTTTCTAAATTGAAATAAATTTTATCGTTGCCATAAGAATTGGCTAATTCAAAAACTTCTTCCAAGGTAGGAAATTTTGTTCCAGGCACAGGTAGTTGGGTTTTACCATGGCTTTCATAATAATCACCAGAGTTAGGATTCATCGTACCAACATCAAATTGTTTTATTTCTTTTAACGTCATTTTGCGAATATCATATTGACCTGCTTTTACATAATTACCATCAGAACCTTTTGTCAAATTTGTGCTCATAATAGGATTATGACTGATTACGATTTGATCATCTTTCGTTAGTTGCATATCCATTTCTAGAGTTGTTACACCGAGTTCTAAGGCATAAGCGAAAGAAACAAGGGTGTTTTCTGGGCGAGCGTCTCGTCCACCGCGATGTGCTTCTAAATCAAAAACTTGAGGATTGGCTTTAGCCTCTACCTGTGGGATGTCAATTAGATTGATAGCAAATGTTAGTACTGCAAGGGTCACGCCTGCTGCAAGAAAATGTGTCCAAGAAATGTTTGTGAAGTTCATTAAAACACTCTCCTGAATTTTATTTATCCCTCAAATTGGAATATATTGGTTTAAGTATAAACGAAAGAATCGCATAGATTGTTATTAACATGTTTTGTTTTTGTTAAAATTCATATATGATTATAAAATTGAGTGTACCACTGAGATCATGATTTTATAACTTAGTTAAAAAATAGGGAAATTTTGACGGACTCCATTTAATGTGTTAAATTGTATCTTAAGGAAAAACAATTTAAGTAAAGAAGGTATTGTTAATGAGTGTTCTTAAATCAAATTTGTTACTTTTGTTAGCTGCAGCGATATGGGGCTTTGCTTTTGTAGCCCAGAGAGTAGGAATGGAATATGTAGGTCCTTTTACTTTTAATGGTGTTAGATTTGCATTGGGGAGTCTTTCCTTAGTGCCTCTTATGCTATTTTACAATAAAAACCCCCAGGATGAAGGGAGTAAAGACCGAAGTATAAAACATGTGGCAGGAGCTGGTCTTCTTGCTGGTGCAGTTCTTTTTATGGGCGCATCTTTGCAACAAATTGGCTTGGTATATACTACAGCAGGAAAAGCAGCCTTTATTACTTGTCTATATATTGTGCTTGTGCCTTTGGTAGGGGTATTTTTAAAACAATATGTTAGCATGAGTACTTGGCTTGGGTCTATTATTGCTGTTGCCGGGTTATATCTCTTGTGTGTTAAAGATAGCTTTTCTATTTCTTATGGGGAATTTCTTGAACTTGTAGGGGCTTTATTCTGGGCTGTTCATATTTTAGTAATTGATCATTTTTCGCGAAAAGTCGATGTATTAAAATTATCCTTTTTTCAATTTGTTACCTGTTCTATTATGAGTTTAATTACTGCTTTCTTCATAGAAACGATAAGTATCAATACTCTCAGTCAAGCATTAATGCCAATACTTTATGGTGGTATTTGTTCTGTTGGTATTGCTTATACCTTGCAAGTAGTTGGTCAAAAAAATGCACAGCCATCCCATGCAGCAATTATCCTCAGTATGGAAACCGTGTTTGCAACCATTGGTGGCTGGATGATTTTAAATGAAATGCTAGGAAGGAGAGAACTGCTGGGATGTATTATTATGCTAGTAGGTATGCTCCTATCGCAACTTCAAAATATTAGACAATCAAAAAAGCAAAATGAAAGCAATCTTGCATACTCTTGCTCAAAAAGTCAACACGAACTATTATAAGTTTCTCAAAATAAAGAGATGTACATTTTAACAAGTTGACAGAGATTTATACAGTAAAAAATGCTTGCGGATATACAGCAAGCATTTTTTTTATCGCTGATTAGAAATTGAATGCATATTATATAGATAAATAGATAAATATAGACATATAGGGAGCTTGATAGCGATAATTACATTTGTTGAACATCTACTAGTTATATAATCATCTTAATAGCCAATTTAAAGATTTGACGAAAAGTCAATTAGGTATTGACACATTTCTATAAAGGTAGTAATCTCATAGTATAATAATAATTCTTCGTTAGGTGAGGCTCCTGCATAAACATAGGCCACTGCCCGGAAATGTCGAGAGACGCCAATGGGTAGAACAGGTACTACCGGATTAAGGTTTTACTTAAGGTGGCTGAGTGATTTGGGTTTGTACTCTACGTTATGCAGTGCCAAAACTCGTACGAGTGAGGAAGGTGTGAATGTATTTAGTTCGCTTATTAAGCCTTCCGGCAAGGGAGGCTTTATCTATTTTTTTATTTAGTAAAGAATACGACCACGGTACTGCATAGAATAATAGGGCAACAGGTACTTAGAATTATATAATATAGAACTTCTTCGTTAGGTGAGGCTCCTGTATGAACATAGGCCATTGCCCGGAAACGTCGAAAGACGCCAATGGGTAGAACAGGTACTACCGAATTAAGGTTTTACTTAAGGTGGCTGAGGTTATTTTGACCTCTACGTTATGCAGTGCCAAAGCTCAACGATTGGGGAAGGTCGTAGTAATAGCATCATGGTGACATGAAAGACCTTCTTATAGACGATAAGAGGTCTTTTTATATTCCTGTTTGCTTATTGAAATAATAATGGAGGTGGTTTTATGGATTCCGGTCCCAGTGGCAGCATAAAAATCCAAAGTGTATATAAGAATTGTCTGTCCATCTTATGTAAAGCGGACGGACTCCGACAAAAGAAGGAGGAATAGAATATGAATGAAGTGAAAATGTTAGGCGAATTTTATTTCAGCCAACTAATTGGTCAGCCGATTGATGATGCAACGGGCAATAATATTGGCCGGATTAAAGATATAGCAGTACGTTGGGATGGGGTTTATCCACGGGTAATTGGTATTAAATATGCAAAAAAAATACACAATCTAATCCCCATTGATCTCATTGAACTTTATGAGGGTCATAGGGTAAAGCTTGCGGGGACGTTTTCGCCAGAACAAACCATTCCTCTACATGATAATGATATTTATGCCAGTAAATGGTTATTGGATAAACAGATTATTGATTTAAAGGGTTCAAAAATGGTAAGGGTAAATGACATTATCTTATCATGGGTGGTACAAGAAGAACGGCAACTCATGGTCTTACTAGCCGTCGACATTGGAGTGCGTGGCCTATTTAGGCGTTTAGGGTTAGAATTTTTATTCAAGAAGTTTAAACAAAATTGGTTAGTTTTAGAATATATCAAACCCTTAGAAAGTTGGAATTCCAATCTGCAGCTAAATCGTGTAAAACAGCAACTGACAGAATTACATCCTGCTGATATTGCTGATTTAATCGAAGAGATGGATTATAAACGCCGGGCAAACTTCATGGATAGTTTAGATGTGCAGCAGACCATTGATACGTTAGCAGAAATGAACCTGGATACACAGGTGGAAATCATTGAACAAATGGATGCCCAGCGAGCTTCTGATATTTTAGAAGAGATGCCGCCAGATGAAGCAGCTGATATTCTAGCAGAGCTACCTACGGAGAAATCTGAAGGATTACTTAGCTTAATGGAAACCGATGATGCCGAAGATGTAAGAGAACTCATGCAATATGAGCAAGGTACTGCTGGAGCCTTGATGACAAATGAATTTATCTCTTTTTCTGCGCAAATTACAGCAGAAGAAGCAATTAATCAATTACGAGAATTGTCGCCAACGGCAGAAACAATTTATTATCTATATGTTATGAATGATGATGAACATCTTCAAGGAGTTCTTTCCTTGCGGGAGTTAATTGTAGCCGCACCTCATACTACATTAGAAGCTTTAATGCATACAAAAGTTGCTGTAGTAAAAGATGAAGATAATTACCAACGTGTGGCGGAGGTAATTAATAAATATAGTTTACTAGCAGTACCCGTTGTGGATGAAAATGATGTTATGCTAGGAATTGTAACGGTAGATGATATTCTTGATATTCTAATGCCAGAGCGTGGCAAACTGGACACATACTCCTGGTTTGCATTGAGTAAGATGGCAGGACGGGGGCGATAAAAATGATTATGATAAAAGATATGCGCAAAAGGTTAGGACTATTCATGGCAGTAATGGGACCTGGAATTGTTACAGCCTTTGCCGATAATGATGCAGGCGGTATTGCTACCTATGCTGCTGCGGGAGCAAAGTATGGGTATGGCCTATTATTTATTGTCTTGGTCAGCAGTATTTGTTTAGCGATTGCTCAAGAAATATCAGCGCGGACAGGGGCCGTTACAGGACGTGGCTTATCCGATTTAATTCGGGAGTTATTTGGTGTTAAGTGGACATTTTTTGCGATGAGCGTACTTTTGATCGCTAATATTGGTACCACGGCTTCTGAGTTTTCTGGTATTGCTACTAGTTTTGAAATTTTTGGTGTTAGTAAATATATAGCGGTACCCACGATGGCGGTACTCGTATGGTGGTTAGTCCTTAAAGCGGATTATGGAAAGATAGAAAAGATTTTTCTTGTATTGTGTGCCACCTTCTTTAGTTATGTGGTTTCGGGCTTTATCGTAAATCCTCCATGGGGAGAGGTTTTAATTGCTTCCGTCACTCCTACATTTTCTCCTAAGGCGGATTATTTAATCATGGCCATTGGTGTAATTGGCACTACCATTACACCCTGGGGGCAGTTTTATGTTCAAGCATCTGTTGTCGATAAAGGAATTACTGCTGAAGACTATAAATATACCTTCTGGGATGTTATGTTTGGAGCCTTTTTTACTTGGTTGATTGCCTTCTTTATTATCGTAGCAACAGCAGCTACCTTATATACCAATCAAATTTCTATTGAAACAGTGAAAGATGCGGCAATGGCATTGAAGCCATTAGCTGGTGAGTATGCAAGCATGTTGTTTTCCTTTGGTCTATTAGGAGCTTCTATGCTGGCAGCCTTTATTTTACCACTGAGTACCGCTTATGCTGTTTGTGAGGCTTTAGGTTTTGAACGTGGCGTTAGTAAAACCTATAAAGAAGCTCCTGCTTTTTTTAGTTTATATACCGCTTTAATTGTGATTGGTGCAGGATTAGTATTATGGCCAGATTTGTCTCTCTATCAAGTGATGATTACTTCTCAAGTGGTAAATGGCGTATTATTGCCTCCAATTCTTATTTTTATGGTTCTTATTGCTAGTAATAAAAATATTATGGGCAGCTATGTAAATGCTCCTTGGTACAATATGGTTTCTTGGGCGTTTACTCTTGTCTTGATTCTATTAACCTTACTTTTATTAGCTACTACACTGATGCCTGAACTTATGGATGCAGTGATGGGATATTTCGGGTTATAAAAGAAATTATATTAGGAGCTGCTAATCTATCTATGCAAATGGATGGCAAATATAAACGTAGGAGGAATGTAAAATGTTTTATGATTTAGTTGTTTCCAATCGATCTTATCGTCGCTTTTATGAAGAACATAACATATCCGAGGACAGATTGCTTGAACTTGTCAATTATGGTAGGTTATCTGCTTCCGGAGCTAACAAACAGCCATTGAAATACATTATTTCTAGAGATAAAGAAAAAAACCAACTGATTTTTCCTCATTTATTATGGGCGGGATACCTAAAGGATTGGTCCGGCCCTAAAGAAGGGGAGAGGCCTTCTGGTTACATTATTATTCTTCAAGATAAGAAGATTGGCACAAGCGGCGTAGATCATGGAATTGCAGCCCAAAGTATTTTGCTAGGTGCACGGTCTATGGATTTAGGCGGGTGCATGATCCAAAGCATTAAGCGTGATGAATTACAGACGGCACTACATATTCCGGAACAATATGAAATCTTACTGGTTTTGGCTTTAGGTAAACCGAAAGAAGTAGTTATCCTTGAAGAGATTGAAGAAGGTGAAGATATAAAATATTGGCGTGATGCAAAGCAAGAACATCATGTGCCGAAGCGTAAGCTAAAAGATGTAGTTTTAACATTATAGATTAGGTGTATTAGAAAATAACAAAAGGGTCTGTGCTAAACTATAGTTTGAGCACAGACCCTTTACCGTATATAGATAGATTAAAAGCACTAAAGAGGTTAACGGCAGATTTCGGATATAACCATCTTTAATGCTTTTATATAAATTATATCATTTCAAAGCCCTTATTTTTTAAGAATTCCTTCATATGGGGTCTTTGTTTATCTTTCAAAAAGCTTGACATTCCTTCTGTCCATGTGTTACTTCTTTCGCCATTTGTTCTTTCGATATAGTAATCCCGTATACTATCATCGTAATTTTTTAGTATTTCTGCGTCGCCTTCTAGAGTATAGCTATCTTCCTTAAAGACTAAAGATAAAGGCAAGCGCGGTTTAATGCTATTTTTTACTTCAGGATAACCAAGGCACATACCAAATACAGGATATACATTATGGGGAATATTTAATAAATAACAAACATCTTCAGGATTATTTCGTAAGGCACCAATATAAACGCCACCCAAACCAACTGATTCTGCGGCCGTCATAATGTTCTGCGCGGCCAAACTTGTGTCTACAGTTGCTAGGATAAAGTTTTCTGTATAGCCACTTTCAAACTTCTTATTGTACATTTTACAGGCTCTGCCAAGCCTGTTTAAATCAGCACAGAATACTAAAAATACGGGGCATTCTTCTACATAAGATTGATTTCCTGCTAACTTTGCTAAGGCTCGCCTCTTGCCTTTATCTTTGACTCTAATAATCGTATAGGCTTGAATGTGGTTGGAGGTAGAGGCATGTTGGCCTGCTTCAATAATTTCTTGCAATAACTGGTCATCGACAGGCTGGTCTTTAAACCTCCGTACAGATACATGACTTTTTAACAATTCTATTACATGGTGCATGGTGGGACCTCCTAAAAATGAATATAATTGTAGAATGGATCTGTGTGGTCGCAAATAACAAAAATGGGGTCTATTTCTGTAAATGCTGTTCAAATTCGATGGGGGATGGCAAGGTAGATACAGCCCACCAGGGAGAATGCTCCTGCAGTTCTTCTAGAGAGTACATGCCAGTTGCAACTGCAATCGTTTTTGCCCCGATGGCCTTTCCACAGTCAATATCATTGGGGGTATCGCCGATAACATAGATTTGATCAGCGGCTACAGTTGGATAACGATCTTTGACAATGGTGCGGGCCTGATTAGATATTTCAGTGCGGTAAAAGCAGGTTCCACAAAAGGCGCTGGATGAAAAGTTGAAAAAGCCATCAAGTTTATAATGGCTAAGTTTGGCTTTAGCGCCAAATTCCGTATTACCTGTAAGGAGTAGAGAGACGTAGTCTTGTCTGTGGTGTAAATGGGTTAAAATATCTTTTACGGATGGGGTAAGATGTCCTTGTCTGCTTGCCAAATGGTGGGGTAATATTTTTTCATAAAGACTCATTAGCTTACAAACTTCATGGACAGAGGGCTCGCGACCAGTAGCAAGAAGGATTACTTGATGGGAGATATAATAATCAGTCATGCCAGCTGTTTTGATTGTAGTAAAATCGAATGTAGTGCTAAACATTTCAGCAACTGCTTCTTCAAACGCATATAAGCCAGCTTTGGCTGTTTTCAATAAGGTTCCATCAATATCCCAAAATAAAATTTTCATAGTACGTGCCTCCCTTACATATAACTGCATTTATCCGCGATTAGTATAATTAGATATTGGTAGCGAAATATCCTTGTTATATTCGGCTTTTGTATTAAAATGTATGGGAATCTCTGTAGTATAGGATTTCCATACATTTTTTACGGAATCAGAAAGTATAACACTTTCTTGATTCCAAGTAAGAATGACTAAGGCTTCTGCTTGCGTCTGAGGACTTGGCATAAGAAAAGCCTTTTCTTATAAAATAGACGTTTTATTAAAACTTATGTAAAAGAATTAGCTCAATATATGATATAGTAAATTTGTAGATAATTTGTTGAAAAATAGGGAGAATTGTAATGGGAATAGCTGATATTTTATTGACATGGTATCAAGGTTGTAAAAGAGATTTACCATGGCGCAAAGATAAAGATCCGTATAAGGTTTGGGTTTCGGAAGTAATGCTGCAACAAACAAGGGTAGAGGCAGTTAAAAGTTACTTTGAAAGGTGGGTAGGGCGATTTCCAACTTTAGAAAGTTTGGCAGTTGCCGAGGAGGAAGAGGTGGTTCGCTATTGGCAAGGGCTTGGATATTACTCACGAGCGCGAAACCTTCTACAAGGTGTGCGGGAAGTAAGTGAATCGTATGGAGGGCAGGTGCCTGACACTAGAGCAGAAGTGATAGGTCTTTCAGGTGTCGGCGATTATACTGCTGGTGCTATTTTGAGTATTGCCTATGATAAAAAAGAAGTAGCGATTGATGGGAATGTTCTTCGTGTATTTAGCCGATTATATTGTATAGAAGAAGATATTGCGTCCCTCATGGGGAAACGTAAAATTAAAAGCTTGGTGGAACGGGAAATGCCAGAAGAAAATCCAGGAGACTTTAACCAAGCTTTGATGGATTTGGGAGCAACGATTTGCATACCCAAAACACCTCGTTGTAATTTTTGCCCGTTAGGGAGTTTTTGTTTAGCAAGGGCTAGGGGATTAGAAGGAGAATTGCCAATAAAAAAGAAAAAATCTCCGCCAAAGCCAGTACGAATCATAGCTGGAGTCATTCGTAATGGGGAGAATTATCTGCTTCACCAAAGACCGAATAAGGGGCTTTTGTCTGGGATGTGGGAATTTCCTAGCGTAGAGATTAAAAATGAAGAAGTGATGGATACATTTCGTCAGACGCTATTAGAAGAGACTGGTCAAGAAATCCAATCAGAGAGATTGTTATTACAATGTAATCATACTTTTAGTCATCGGCAATGGGATATTTCTTTTTACTACTGTGTTATTACACTAGGTAACGAAATACCCTTAGGAAGACGTCTTAAGTGGGTACATCGCCGTGATTGGGAGAAGCTCTCCTTTGCGGGACCCCATCGAAAAATGGAGGCCTATTTACTAGAGAATCCTGATTTCGATTCTTTGATCTAATGAAAGTGGGAGGGAGTTTATAGGATGAATGCACTTGTAGCACGCCAGCCAATTTTTGATAGAAATAGAAATGTTGTAGCCTATGAATTGTTATTTCGTAGTGGCAAAGAAGATTGTTATGATGGTAATGATGATGACCAAGCAACCAAGGAAGTAATTATCGCTACCTTTTTATCAATAGGCATGGATGTGGTGACAGGTAACAAAAGAGCATTTATTAACTTTACGGGCAATCTTTTAAAAGATAAGGTGGCCCATCTTCTACCACGTGACTTATTGGCAGTAGAAATTCTTGAGACGGTAGAGCCAGAAGAGGTTGTCGTAAAAGCTTGCCAAGAGCTTAAGAAAGCGGGGTATCTTCTCGTATTGGATGATTTTGTTTTTCATCCACGATTTCAACCCTTAATCGAATTAGCTAATATTATAAAAATCGATTTTTTATTAACAACACCAGCAGAACGCAAGGAAATAGTAGAACGTTTTAAATCTTCTGCTCACGTTAAATTTCTTGCAGAAAAGGTTGAAACCCAAGCTGTTTTTGAAGAGGCAGCTGACGCCGGGTATTCTTATTTTCAAGGCTATTTCTTCAGCAGACCAGTTACTATTAGCCGTCCTAATATTCCGGTTTCTAAGCTTTCCTACTTGCGATTGCTTCAAGAGGTAAAGATGGCAGAGATGAATACCAGCCATATTGAAAAAATTATTAAGCGAGAAATATCTTTTTCCTATCGTTTATTAAAGTACATTAACTCTTCTGCTTTCTCTTTTCGCCAAGAAATCCATTCCATTAAGCAGGCAGTATCTTTGCTGGGGCAACGGGAATTACTGAAATGGGTATCTTTAAACTCAATGTGTATTATGGGAGATAGTAAGCCGCCAGAATTGATTGCAACAGCATTGGTGCGAGGTTATTTTCTAGAACTAATTGCGATTGAGCTTGGAAAAAAGCAAATTGCTCCAGATCTTTTTATCATGGGACTATTTTCGCTGATTGATGTTGTTTTAGATTGTCCTTTAGCCGTTATTTTGGACGAACTGCCAGTTAGTAAAGAGGTTAAATCTGCTCTAATGGGAGTGGAAGGTTTTTATTATGATGTATATCAATTGGTACTTAGTTATGAACGGGCTGATTGGCAACATGTGATTCAATATGCACCAATAGTAGGAGTAGCAGGAAAAAAACTTTCAAAGTTGTATATACAAGCTCTGGCTTGGGCGCAGGAATTTTCTAAGGTGAAAATTAAAAGTTTATAAAGGAAGGGATTTTCATGAAAAAAATTTGGCTTGCAGGGGGATGTTTTTGGGGTGTGGAAGCTTATTTTATGCAGCTTAAGGGAGTGATAACTACAAGAGTAGGCTATGGACAGGGAAACACGACCGATCCAACCTATAAACAAGTGTGTTCGGGAAAAACTGGATATACAGAAGTCTGTGAATTAACTTATGATGAAGTATCACTATCCTTAGAGAAAGTACTAGAACATTTTTTTCGAATCATTAATCCTGTCACTCTAAATCGTCAGGGACCAGACGAAGGGCCTCAATATCGCAGTGGAGTATATTATTCGGATGCAGGAGATCGAGAAGTTATTATCGACTTTATCAAAGATAAGCAGGTTTCTTATAAAGAACCTATCGTTGTAGAAGTAGAACCTGTTAGAAATTTTTATTTGGCAGAGGATTATCACCAGGAGTATTTACAAAAAACTCCTGGTGGATATTGTCATGTCAATTTAATGCTGGCAAGGCCAGAAGAAAAAAAGTAACAAGGGAAAGACTTATTTAAGACCATAATGACCGAAATGAACAAAACCTTCTCTGACTGAATATTTAATGTTTTAATGGAGGAAGAAAAGCTAATTTGCTGCATGGTTGATCTAGGCAGTATGTAGTAAGGTAAGGGATAGCAATATTAGATGGAGGTTTAAGAATGACTATAGTTGGAACAGGGCAAGCTGGAACGTTAGAATCTAGTGATATTTTGGTTACTGTATCTCCTGCTGAGAGCGGCAGCGGCATAATTCTTCAGTTGACAAGTCCCGTAATCAAACAATTTGGGCGTCATATCGAAGAGTTTATTACAAACTTGGCGCGTGAACAAGGATTGTCAGATGTAACCATTCATGCTAACGATAGGGGTGCATTAGATTGCACAATAGAAGCAAGAGTTTTAACTGCAATTGCTAGAAGTAAAGTAAAAGCTGTATAAGATTAGAAGAGATTGAATTTCACATGGGATGAGGAGGCGTTATTATGGAAAAGTTGCGTAGAGCCATGATGTTTGTACCAGGCAATAATCCAGGCATGTTACAGAATGCCGGTATTTATAAAGCGGATACGGTTATTTTTGACGTAGAAGATTCTGTATTAATAAGTGAAAAAGATGCTGCAAGGCAATTGGTGCATAATGTAATTAAAACAGTAAAGTATCCTTGTGAGGTTGCTGTACGGATTAATCATATTACGACACCTTATGGTAAAGAGGATTTAGCCGTTATTTTGCCTGCGAAGCCAGATTTGATTCGTCTGCCAAAAGCAGAAACAGCGGAAGAAATTAAAATAATTGATGAAATCATTTCAGAAGCGGAAGAGAAAAATGGTTTTGCTCATGGTTCCATTAAAATGATGGCTGCGATTGAAACGGCAAAAGGCCTAATGAAAGCTTACGAAATTTGTTCTGCTAGCCCTCGAATGGTAGCACTTGCACTCGGTGCCGAAGATTTTCTTGCTGATTTGAAAACCACTAGAAGTTCTCACGGTAGTGAACTATTTGGTGCAAGATCTCAGATAATACTTGCAGCTCGTGCTGCCGGAGTGCAGGCCATTGATACTGTTTTTACTAACGTAAATGATGAAGAAGCATTTATTGCAGAAACCACTCGCATTAAAGAAATGGGATTTGATGGAAAGTCTGTTATCAACCCTAGACAAATCAAAATGCTTTACAAAATATTTGCTCCAACAGAAAAGGAAATTGACCTAGCTGAACGAGTTCTTGCAGCGTATGAAGAAGCAAAAGCAAAGAACTCAGGAGTTATCGCACTAAACGGAAAAATGATTGATGTTCCAGTAGTCACTCGTGCCGAGAGGGTCATTGGTTATGCAAGAGCTCTTGGTTTACGAAAAGGGGGTTCGACAAATGATTAATAAAGCAGGTAGAGACATTCCTTTAGTAATACCAGGTTTTAAAGAAGTTAAATTGTATAATGGTGCATTTGGTACTGTTCCTACAGGAAGGGTTGTAGGGCCTAAAATAACAGTTAATAAGCCTCGTTCGGAAAAAATAGTAAAATCCATTGATCAAGCCATTGAAGCTACTGGCCTAAAAAGCGGTATGACCATTTCTTTTCACCATCACTTTCGTAACGGTGACTATGTACTAAATATGGTTGTAGAAGCCATCGCTCGTAAAGGCATTAAAGATATCACTTTAGCGGCTAGTTCTCTTACAAGTACCCATGATGCAATTATTCCTTTTATTGAACAAGGCGTTATTACTGCTATTGAAACGAGTGGTGGTCGCGGTAAGCTAGGAGAATTGTTTACATCAGGAAAGTATTTGAAAAAGCCAGTACTCATTCGTTCTCATGGCGGACGTGCTAGAGCTATTGAAAGTGGAGAACTTGCTATTGACGTTGCTTTCATTGGCGCCCCTGCTTGCGATACCTACGGCAATATTAATGGCATTGAAGGTAAATCAGCATGCGGCTCAATGGGATATGCGATGTGTGATGCAACCTATGCAGATCAGGTTGTCGCGATTACAGATCATTTAGTACCTCACCCATTGTTTCCAATTAGCATTCCTCAGACCAATGTGGATTACATTGTAGAAGTTGATGCTATCGGTGATCCTAAGGGAATTGCCTCGGGTGCACTACGTATTAGTAGAGATCCTAAAGAACTTATTATTGCTGAGTACGCTGCAAGTGTAATTGAGTATTCAGGATACTTTAAAAATGATTACTCTTTGCAACTAGGTAGTGGTGGTGCTTCTCTTGCAGCCGCTCAATTTATTAAAGAAAAAATGATAGAGCAAGGTATAGTTGGTAGCTTTGGGGTTGGTGGCATTACAGCTCCTTTCATTGATATGCTAGAACAAGGATTATTTAAGACACTGTTTGATGTGCAGGATTTTGATATACCTTCCATAGATTCTTTGCGAAATAATCCGAATCACTTGGAAATGTCAGCTTCTTATTATGCCAATCCTCACAACCGAGGACCGATTGTTAATAAGCTAGATGTAGTTATTTTAAGTGCGACAGAAGTAGACGTCGACTTTAACGTAAATGTTATCACAAATTCTAATGGTGTTATTATGGGAGCTTCTGGTGGTCATTGTGATACAGCAGCTGGTGCAGGTCTTTCGATTGTAGTAGCACCACTCCTTCGTGGTCGTTTACCGATGGTTCTTGATCGGGTACACACGATTGTAACGCCTGGTGAAACGGTAGATGTTATTGTTACTGAGCGGGGGGTTGCTGTCAATCCAAACCGTAAAGATGTTCTTGAAAACTTAAAGGAAGCCAATATTCCTTTAATGTCCATTGAAGAATTACAGCATATTGCTTATAATTTAACTGGGAAACCTGAAGCCATTCCTGTAACTGATGATATTGTAGGTGTGGTAGAGTATCGTGATGGTACGATACTTGATGTGATCCGAAAACCAGTATAAAATGGAAACCACCCTATGCAGGCAGGAACAAGGTAATGTATGTGGAATGTTATGCAGTCATGGGGTGGTTTTTTTGTGTAAAAAAAAGTTTAGAATGTCACTGCAATATAAAATTATGCTATTGACGGTGGGAATGGTTTGTTTAGCTTTAACGATGGCCGGTGCGCTCGTTATTCATCATATTTATCAAGAGATTCAGGATGATGTTGGTGAACGTGCATTAACAATAGGAAGATCCATTGCGCAAATGCCGGAAGTCAAAGGGAATATTATTGATAACCATCCTTCAGACGTGTTGCAACCTATTGCCGAAGAAATTCGTATCAGAACGGGTGCAGCCTTTATTGTAATATCAAATATGGAACAGATTCGTTTATCCCATCCAAATTCAAGTAACGTAGGTACGCCTTTGTCAAATCTATATCGTGATCCAGTTTTAGGCGGACAAGAGTATGTCTATATTGCGAAAGGGAGCTTGGCTCCTTCTCTAAGGGCAAACGTACCAATCTTTTCAATAAATGATGCGAATAAACAGATTGGCTTTGTATCTGTTGGTTTTTATGTAGAGGATATTTACCACATGTTTTTAGAGGGCGCTGAAAATGTTCTTTATGCTCTATTGGTAGCCTTAGTGCTCAGTATTATTGGTTCCGTACTCGTTGCAAAGAATATAAAAAAAGCAATTTATGGTTTGGAACCCTACGAAATAGCGACCCTACTGAGAGAAAATGAGGCCACATTGCATGCTATACGGGAAGGGGTAGTAGCAGTTGACGTCCAGGGAAACGTAAGAGTCATTAACAATGAAGCAGCGGCAATTATTGGACGAAAGTCAGAAGAGATTTGTGGAAAATCAATTACAAAGTTTATTACCCAGCTTCGCTTAGATTATGTAATCGGAACAGGTACCCCATTATATGACAATGAACAACGGGTAAATGATATTATCATTTTATCGAATATTATTCCGACCATTGTAGAAGGCGTTGTAGTAGGGGCGGTAATTACTTTTCGGGATCGTACCGAAATATCTCGCTTAGCGGAAGAAATGACGGGAGTACACCGTTTTGTAGATGTTTTAAGGGCCCAAACTCATGAATTTAAAAACAAATTACATGCAGTGGCAGGACTCATTCAATTGGGATCCTATGAGCAAGCTGTTGATTTAATTATTGAAAGTTACGCGAATAACCAGAGTGAGTTTGAAAAAATGCGCTATAATATAAAAGATGCTGTTACTTTTGGCCTCTTAGTAGGAAAGATGAGCCGCGCTAGAGAATTGGGGATTCAATTTGTGATAACACCAGATACCGTTATGCAAACTTTACCTGGTCAGCTTACTAGTGGAGATATGGTTATCATATTGGGTAATTTAATTGAAAACGCTACAGAAGCTGTAGCTACTGCTAAGATTAAGAAGATCCTGCTTAGTATTAAAGAAGAAGCGGCTGGGATTCAAATAATTGTACAAAACTCTGGGCCATGGATTGATGAGGGGTTAGGAGATCGCATCTATATGCGGGGTATTTCAGGCAAGGGCAGTAATCGAGGATATGGTTTAGCTTTAGTATCAGAAAAAGTGCAAGTAAATAATGGGTTAATTTCTCATTCGAATTTACCAGAAGGCGGCGTAGAATTTAAGGTGTGGATTCCGTATAATAGTAAAGGTGACAGATATGAAGAAAATTAAAGTATTGATTGTAGAAGACGATCCGATGGTTGCTGATATTAATAAAAGGTTTACGGAGGCAGTGGATGGTTTTACGGTAGTTGGTATTGCCGACAATGGTACAAAAGCAATTGACATGGCGAATAAGCTACATCCTGATTTAATCATACTCGATATTTATATGCCAGAAGTTGATGGTATGGGTGTATTAGCCTCACTACGAAAACGAGATATAGAAGTGGATGTTATTTTAATTACGGCAGCGAATGATAGCGATATAATTAGTAAGGTTATGCGTTCAGGGGTAATTGATTATATTATAAAACCATTCAAATTTGATCGTTTTCGTAATACATTAGAAGCGTACCGAGATTTCAATAGTAAGATAGTAGAGCAAGATAGCTTTAGTCAAGTAGAACTTGATAAGTTTTTTTCTGCGAAAATGGCAAAGGCTAGCTCTCATTTGCCTAAAAATATGCATGGACAAACATTGGACTCTGTTATTGATTTATTAAGTTGTCAATCCGAAGCTTTATCTGCTGATGATGTTGCAGGCCAAGTAGGAATTTCTCGAGTGACCGCTAGGCGTTATTTAGATTACTTAGTAGTCGAAGGTAAACTGCAAATGCTGCTCGAATATATGCCTGTTGGAAGACCAATTCATCGGTTTAAAATGAGATAATATATTGCAGGTATAGAATGATGGTTTCCCTGGAAGGATAGCTGGTTTTATATAAAACAATGTTAGGTAGAAAATAAAGAGGTAGACGGCTGCTTTGAGACTTTCAAAGCAGCCGTCTTTTTGATATAGTTAGGGTACTATTCGGGCAAGAAGAGGGGATATAAAATGGGGCACATTGGTAATAGTGACCGAGAATATCGTTTGTTGCAACAACGTTTGGACTATAATATAACCGGAGCACCTTATTCGCCAGTGTTTATTGCAATACTAAAACTATTGTTTTCTACAGAAGAAGCTGAGCTTGCCAGGCAAATTCCTCTGCGTCCTACATCCCTTACAGTTTTAGCATGTAAGCTTGGCATATCAGTGGAATCATTAAAGTATAAAATAACAACTATGGCAGAGCGAGGTTTAGTTTTCGACTTGGAGTACAAGAGAGAATGTTATGTAGTTTTAGCACCTGTCGTGATTGGATTTTTCGAATTTGTTTTTATGCGAACTCGCGATGAGTTACCGATGAAAGAGCTTGCAGAACTTTTTCATCAATATATGTTTCAAGATGATCGTTTTGCCAATAGTATATTCAAAGAGAGCACCCAATTGGGACGATCCTTAGTACGTGAAGAGGCAATACCCGAAGATGATTATACTGAAGTTCTAGATTGGGAGAAAGCAAGCTTAGTGATTACCTCGGCAAAAACTATTGGTTTATCTTTATGCGCCTGTCGGCATAAAGCCAGTCATTTGGGGAAGAGTTGCAATGCTCCGCAAAAGACTTGTATGACATTTGGTAACAGCGCAGAATTATTAATCAAAAAAGGAATGGCAGAGCCAATTACAACAGCTGTTTCTATGATGATTCTAGAACAATGTAAGACGGCTGCCTTAGTACAAATTGCTGACAATGTACAAAAAAATGTAGGATTTCTTTGTAACTGTTGTGGCTGTTGTTGTGGCATGCTACAGTCTATAAAAAATTTCAACATGGGTCATGCCGTAGTGACTTCCAATTGGGTAGTCCAAATCAATAATCAGAAATGCATAGGCTGTAATTCATGTGTAAAAGCTTGCCCACTAGGAGTAATTAGTTTGATAGAAGGGCAGCAAGGGAATAAGCATAAAAAGGCGGTCTACGAAGAAGATTTATGCTTAGGTTGTGGTGTTTGTGTAACTACCTGTAAATTTGGCTGCATTCAAATGAAACCTCGGGAAAAACGAGTGCTTGTACCAGAAACAACCTTTGATCGAATGATTGCTATGGCAATCGAGCGGGGGAAGCTATCCCATTTTATCTTTGATGATCCTTCCCGTTTTAGCCATCGTGCCTTGGGGCGAATTGCTTCCGTCATCGAGAAATCTCCTCCTGTAAAAGCATTATTGGCGATCGAGTCGATTAAATCAGTATTTTGCCGAAGTATTATAGCAGGTGCAAAGAAATATACATAGGGCAAACTAATAGGTTATCGGGTAGAGCTTAACTTTTAGGAGGTGTTTATCTTGGAGATCACTCGTAAAGAAATAAAACAAGCTGTAGAGGAAAACATTATCTCACAAGAACAGGGAGATAAATTATGGAAGTTATGGGATGAACGGCAGATTAATGAGCCGAAATTTCAACTTTCCCACTTAGCCTATTATTTTGGTGCCCTTCTAGTTATCTCAGCCATGGGTTGGTTTATGAATAATACTTGGAATCAATTTGGTGGCATGGGGATTTTTACCATTGCGGTACTTTATGCAGTTTGTTTCACTGGAATAGGAAAGATGCTATGGGAAAAGAAGGGCCTCAGGGTAGCGGCAGGATTACTAATTGTCATGGCAGTATGTATGACGCCGTTGGCTATTTTTGGTTTAGAACGGGCTCTAGGGTGGTGGCCTCATTCTGAGCCTGGTAATTATCGCAGCTTTTATCATTGGATTCGTGGTGGCTGGTGCTTCATAGAAGTGGGAACCATTGTTAGCGCTTGTATTGCCTTACGATTTTTTTCATTTCCTTTGCTAACTGCACCTTTATATCTTATCTTATACTTTTTATCAATGGATATAACGCCACTTTTATTTGGGGTGGAGCATAATTGGGTTATTACCCGCTGGGTATCCTTATTTTTTGGTTTGACGATGATAGTCATTTCTATGTTTGTTGACTATCGCTGTCAGAGGAAGATTTATCAAGGAGACTATGCTTTTTGGGGATATTTATTTGGAACATTGGCTTTTTGGTCCGGACTAACTCTTCTTGATAGCACGAATGAATGGTCTAGGATTGGCTATTGCGTGATTAACCTCGGTTTATTAGTATTGGGGATATTATTACGACGTAAAGTTTTTCTTGTGTTTGGTACGATAGGCGTGAATGGGTATATTGGACATTTAGCGTATCGTGTGTTCAATGATTCCGTATGGTTTCCTTTTATATTAAGTTTTGTTGGGATTGGGATCATTTATCTTGGAGTAATGTATAATAAGAATCAAAATAAGATACAAGCTTTTCTTAGGGAAAGGGTACCAGAAAAAATTAGGCGGTTTTTGCCAGAATGAAAAAATTACCCATCGAAGATATTTTACTAGAATTACAGACAAAATTAAGCACTTCTAAAAATATTGTTCTCGTGGCGCCACCAGGAGCAGGGAAAACCACACGGATACCTTTGGCTTTATTAGATGAGCCCTGGCTTTTGGGGCAACGTATTTTACTACTAGAACCCCGCCGTTTAGCGGCTCGAGCAGCTGCTCGTTATATGGCGGCCTTGTTAGGGGAACAAGTAGGGGAAACTGTTGGTTATCGAGTTCGGCTAGATACTTGTGTTGGTCCGAAGACTCGAATCGAAGTAATTACAGAAGGAATTTTGACTCGTCTATTACATGGAGATCCTTCTCTTGAAAATGTCGGTATTGTAATTTTTGATGAGTTTCATGAACGAAATATACATGCAGATCTAGGATTAGCATTGTGCTTGCAGTCCCAGGCATTGCTGCGAGAAGAATTGAAAATTTTGGTGATGTCGGCGACGCTCGATACTGCTCCAGTATCCTCCATCCTTGGAGATGCACCCGTCGTTATCAGTGAAGGTAAATCATATCCTGTAGAGACGTATTATAATAAGCGTCCTATTCAGGGACATATAGAGTCAGCTGTTGCTCAAAAAGTGCAAGAGGCTCTTTTAAAAGAACAAGGAGATATATTAGTTTTTTTGCCAGGTGTAAGGGAAATTCGTAGAGTAGAGTCTCAGCTTTTGACAATGATAAATAAGAATGAGGTATTTATATATAAGCTTTATGGTACCTTACCGCAGGAAGAACAAGATTTAGCTTTATTACCAGCACCCGCTGGAAAACGAAAAGTAGTATTAGCTACTTCTATTGCTGAAACGAGTATTACGGTACAAGGAGTAAGGATTGTTATTGATAGTGGTCTGATGCGGGTATCTCGTTTTTCTCCAGGTACAGGGATGGCCCATTTAGAAACAGTGAAGGTCAGCCGGGGAGCTGCTGACCAACGACGTGGACGGGCAGGGCGTTTAACTTCAGGTATTTGTTACCGATTATGGACTCTTCAAGAAGACTTAACTCACAGGGCGGGAAACACGCCAGAAATTCTAGAGGCAGATCTTACAACTTTAGCTTTGGAACTTGCCTTATGGGGTATAGAAGATCCAGAGGAGCTATTGTGGCTTGATCCTCCGCCTAAGGGAGCTATTGCTCAAGCTAGGGAGTTACTACAACAATTAGGTGCCTTATCGAGGACAGGGCGTATTACTGTCCATGGTCAACAAATGGCCGAGGTGGGAATTCATCCTCGCCTAAGTCATATGATTTTAAAGGGAAAATCCTTCGGATATGGGAAATTAGCTTGCGAGATTGCTGCATTACTCAGTCAAAGGGATTTATTCCAAGATGATAAAAGTATGCCTGATGCTGATTTGCGTTTACGTATTGAGGTACTGCATAATGGAAATAAATTAGGAATAGTTGGTCTTTCTGGATATAGAATTGATTCTAAAATTTATCAACGAATACAGGTTGAAATTCGTCATTGGACCCAGCTATTTTCCATTTCAGGTGAGAATACTGATGATGTTTGTGCTTGTGGAGTTTTGCTAGCTTTAGCTTATCCAGATCGAATTGGTCAAGGTAGAGGGGATGGGAGATTTCTCTTACGAAATGGTCGCGGGGCTACGTTTATTGGTCCCCAATCTCTAGCGCAAGAGCCCTACTTAGTGGCAGCCGAGTTAGGGGGAGATCAGTTGCGGGATAATCGTATTTTCCTCGGAAGTTCGATTGATGTGAAAGAAATACGTCAGTATTTTAACGAACAGATTGAGATTCAAGAAGATATTAGTTGGGATCACGAAGCGCAGATAGTGAGAGCAAGGCGCTATGAAAAACTTGGTGCCTTGATTCTAGAAAATACTCCGATTGTAAGTTGTGATCCAGCAAAATTAGTATCCGCTTTATTAGAAGGTATTCGAGAAGAAGGATTGAAAATTCTTCCATGGACAAAGGCCGCCTTACAACTCCGCCAGCGACTTGCGTTTATGTATTTTTGCCAGCCTAACTGGCCGGATGTATCAGAAGAAGCTCTACTAGCTACCTTAGAGGATTGGTTGGGACCTTATCTGTATGGCAAAGCCAATCCAAATCGGATTGAAGGGCTAAATTTAGTATTGGTACTTAGATCAATGCTCACTTGGGAGCAAGGTCAGCAGCTCGATAATTGGGCGCCAACACATATTGTTGTTCCGAGTGGTCAACGGATACCTATTGATTATAATCAGCCTTCTATTCCTGTGCTAGCTGTGCGTTTGCAAGAAATGTTTGGTTTAGAAGAAACTCCTCGAATTGGGCAAGGTAAGGTAGCCCTTACGCTTCACCTGTTATCACCAGCGCAGCGCCCCATTCAAATTACCCAAGATCTTGCAAGTTTTTGGAAAAATACTTATTTTGAAGTGAAGAAGGATTTAATGGGACGTTATCCGAAACATGCCTGGCCTGAGGATCCTCTAAAAGCTATGGCAACGCACCGTACTCGTTCTCAATTAAAATAAGATAATTAATACAATAAAGAAGACTTGATTCAGATGGAGTTTTAACTCCATCTGAATCTTAGCCCTTCTTATCCAGGGACTTAGCCGCTCTTAACTCCCACTTATAGAAGATGGGAGTCTTAGAGCGGTTTAGTCATCGGATAAATTTGCGCTTAAATGAGATTTGTTCATGTTTGCTTTGAACAAAATGACCAAAAAGAACAAAAGGTTCTTCCTACCTAGAATTCATGCTAGTATTAACATGAATTTTCGAAAAATAAAGGTAGGAGTTGTTGTTATGAATAAAAAGATTGCAGCCTTATTGACCGTTGGGCTTGTAATAGCGTTGTGGTTTATACCAGTACCTGCTGGTTTGAAACCTCAAGCTTGGCACTTATTTTCCATCTTCATGGGTACAGTGGTTGGTTTTATTTTACAACCTATCGAGGCAGGTTCTGTAGCCTTAATCGCTATGGTAATGGTAGCATTGACGAATACCATTAAATTTACAGAAGTATTAACAGCTTTTAGTGGCTCTACTGTATGGCTAATCGTTTCTGCATTTATTCTTGCGCGAGCATTTATTATTACGGGCTTAGGTAAACGTATTGCTTACTTAGTCATGCGATCATTTGGTGATAGCAGTTTGAAATTAGTATATTCTTTAGTGATTAGTGATGTAATCATTGGACCTGCGATTCCTTCTAACTCGGCTAGGTCCGGTGGACTAGTTTTTCCTATTGTGGCCAGTTTGTGTCAAGCTTTTGATTCTCATCCAGGGACTTCCTCTAGAAGAATCGGCGCTTTTCTAATGACATCTGTATTCCACATTGACTTTGTTGTATCGGCTATGTTTTTGACGGCCATGGTAGGCAATCCAATTGCCGCTGAATTGGCCAAAAAGATTTTAAATGTTGATATCACCTGGATGAGTTGGTTTATAGCAGCAGTTGTTCCGGGCGTTGTAGCCCTGATTGCTATTCCGTATGTACTTTATAAAATTTATCCACCAGAAATTAAAAATACTCCGGAAGCAAAAGAAATGGCCAATAAAGTATTACAAGAAATGGGCCCTATCTCAAAAGGCGAAAAAATTATGCTGGCTGTGTTCATTGGTTTGCTAGTGTTATGGGCAACCGCTGAATTCACCAAGCTAAATGGTACATTGATTGCTTTCATGGGACTTTGTGTGCTGCTTATGACCAAAGTTCTTACATGGGATCATGTCATCAAAGAAACAAAAGCATGGGATACCTTAGTGTGGGTGGGTAGTGTTATTTTAATGTCAGATTACTTAAATAAAACAGGCTTTATTCCCTGGTTTGCCAAGATACTAGAGAATCAAATGGTAGGGGTCGGCATGATCACGGCTATTGTATTATCTTTTGCCATTTACTTATATAGTCATTATTTCTTTGCTAGTATGTCAGCTCATATTACATCTATGTATGGAGCTTTGATTACTCTTGGGGTTGCAGCAGGCGCACCGCCTTTTATTTCCGCCTTTGTTGTAGCCATGGCTTCAAATATTTGTGGTTGCTTAACTCACTTTGGCTCAGGTCCTTCACCTGTATATTTTGGCGCAGGTTATGTTGACCAAAAAACTTGGTGGAAACTTGGTTTCGTTGTATCGATCCTGCATATTATTATTTGGGTTGGTATCGGCGGTGTTTGGTGGAAAATTCTTGGGTATTGGTAAAATACAATTAGAAGATATAAAATAATACGCATTAAATAATGCGATGTGCGATGCATAGTAAAGAAGCCACTTAAACGATAAGTTAAGTGGCTTCTTTTTTTGATCTTAAGGTTGAGGTTAAATGTATTGCACAATTTCATCCATATTTTGTCTGGTTTTCGGTCTAGGATCTTCTTTTCTGTAACCGAAGGCCACCATACAAGCTACATTAAATTTACTTTTATCCAATACTCCCTCCTGCTCCAAAATAGTTTCCACCTGTTCTTTATCGAAACCTTCCATAGGACAAGAATCAATCTTTATTAGAGCTGCCGTGGTCATCATATTTCCCAGAGCTATGTATGTTTGCTTGCAGGCCCAATCAAATATTGCTCGTTCACTTTCCAATAATTTAAAATCATTCTCTTGAAAGTTTTGATAGTAGCCTTTTTTTATTTCTACTACATCTGAGGGAAGTCCCTGAACATCATTCATAAAGTTTGATATATACTGTGAATTAAAAATCATATCTTCTTTAGTGCGAGAAAGAAGAATCACAAAATGACTCGCTGTGGGCAATTGTCCCTGCGCTCCCCAAGAGACTAACTTTAGTTTTTCTCGTAACTTATTATCTTGAATGACTAAAAAACGCCATGGCTCAAACCCAAAGGAACTAGGTGATAATCTTCCCGTCTCCAAAATAAAATTAAAATCTTCGTCGGATATCTTTTTACTACTATCAAACTCCTTGCATGCATGCCGATAATTATAGGCTTCTAAAATCTGCTTCTTTAAATCCATGTTATACCCACTGCCTTTCCTCTTTTTCTTTATTATGTTCTAATTATACAATAACTAAAAAAATATTGAAGTACGCACAAGATTTATATATACTATCAATATTGATACTTAGGTATATTTTTGATAGTGAGGCTAAAATATGAAAAACGTTGCAGATCCTTTAGAGAAAAATGATTGTACTCATGTCCAATGCCCAGTAGAAACTACTCTTGATATAATCGGAGGAAAGTGGAAAGGTATTATTCTCTATCGCTTATTAGACGGCAAAAAAAGATTTAATGAACTAAAACGGCTTTTACCAAATATAACTCATAGAACACTTACTATGCAATTGAGAGAACTTGAAAGTGATGGAATTCTTATTCGCCATGTCTACGCAGAAGTTCCGCCAAAGGTGGAATATCGCCTATCTCCTCTCGGTCTATCTATGACTCCCATTATAACTACAATATATAACTGGGGAAAAATGTATCAACAAAATATACGAGAGGAAAGCAAACTGTCAGATCCAGAGATGATATTGCCTTAATTGTAAGTGCTTTAGCTGAAATTTATACTTCTAAAAAAAATCCCCCTTTTAAAGGACGGCTCATGCTGTAGACAAAAGCCAATCCCCTAGCAATATGGTATAGTAAACTATAAAGATAGGTGTGTTATGTATGTATCTTCCCCAGTAAAAAAGGTACTTTACGACAAGCGTAAAGTACCTTTTTGTCTATGGTCTGAGTAGGTTTCTTTTTTTGAGAAAACTGGATTTCAGCTGAAAGTTACTTAGAGCGCTTAGATATTAGATACTATCTTTTTTAAGATTGCATAAGATATAATATCACTGATATTTTCAACAAAAGGGATGTTGCTTGGGTTGCGGCTTGCAATAGCACCACGTAAAATGACAGGAGTCAAATCAAGGTCAAGGGCACCTCGGTAAGTAGACAAGACGCAGAACTCTGCGCAATAGCCTGTGATGATAAGAGTATCAATATTTTGCTTTCTTAGTAGCTCCTCTAAAGGTGTTTTATTAAAAGCATTACCATAGGTTTTGTGAATATGAGGATCAGTTGGCAAAATGGAAAGCGAATCCGGTAAGTCAAATCCTTCTGTACCTGGTAAAAGTCCATTTTCTTTCACCATATGCTGAATACAAATAATGGGCAGTCCTTTTTGTCTAAATAAATCAATTCCAGCATTGATTTGTACGATGGCCTTATTGAGGGAGTAACTTGTTTCAGGATCCTTAAAAAATGCTTTTTGTACATCAATGACTAAAAGAGCAGGTTTCATGAAAGACACCTTCTTATTATAAGATTTTGTAGTATAATATACGACAATGATATTTTCAATCCTGCCAAAATAATGAGTTTATTTTTTTGTTCTTTTAATAATACTAGAGTTAAATGTAGCTTTTATTCAGAATTATTATGAGTGAAAATATAATAAATATGATATAATTATTATAATAAGGATTAAATAGTAGTTATTATTAAGAAATAGATTAAGAGAAAATATGGAGGTTTCAAATGGAAGAAGTTATGAATGCAGTAACTCATGGGATAGGTACTTTACTAGCCGTCGCGGGACTAGTTTTACTAACTGTATTTGCTTATTTGAATGGAAGCGTCTGGCATATTGTTAGTTTTAGTATTTATGGCACCACGTTGGTGTTACTATATTTAGCTTCCACACTTTATCATAGCTTTACCAATGAACGGGTCAAAAGAATTTTTAAGATATTGGACCATTCAGCTATTTATTTGCTAATAGCAGGGACCTATACACCCTTTACCTTAGTACCTTTGCATGGTGTTCTTGGCTGGACGGTTTTTAGTTTGGTTTGGGGACTGGCGGTTATTGGAATTGTTCTAAAAGTTTTTTTTGCAGGACGCTATAAGGTCTTATCAACATTGTGTTATCTTGGCATGGGTTGGTTTATTGTTTTTGCAATTAAGCCTTTGCTTGCTACTGTACCGGAATTCGGTATGATTTGGTTATTTGCTGGTGGTTTATTTTATACATTAGGCAGTGCTTTTTATCTTTGGAAAAGGCTTCCCTATAATCATGCAATATGGCACTTATTTGTTCTAGCGGGTAGCATATCACATTTTATTGCCGTATTTTTCTATATTCTTCCCATTCCTCTTCGCTCATAATTGTAGATATTTTTTATTATTGTAAAAAATAGAGATACCTGATGATTAAAAGAAGGTGAATTACTGTTACAGATAGAATTTAATTTGACTTTGAAAATTGCATAGGGGGGAGAACAATGAAGAATAAATTTGAAAGCAATGAAGAATTTTTATGTAAAATAAATAAGCCTGACTCCAAATTGCTGGGGAAAAAGGGTTATTGTTGTTCTCTCGATAAAGATAGTGACGGAGTAAGGTACGCCTTTCATGTATCTACTAGGAAAATTGTTGAGGTCAATGATGCTTTTTTAGCATTGCTTAAGTATAGTAGTGAAGATGTAAATGACTTATATGTAGAGGATATTATTGTTGCTGATCTGCAGGAGATAGAGTCTAATATTAATAAAATTCTAAACCATGGCTTGACCGAGATTAGCCTGCGTCAGTATCGCTGCAAAGATGGGAAAATGTTGTTTGTTGAAAGTTCTTTTGAAATAGTTAATTTATATAATGAACAGTATTTGATTGCTACTATAAGGGATGTAACTGAGTGGCAACAATTACAAAATCGTTTACGACTAGCGGCACAGGTATTTGAGAGTGCTAGTGATGGTATCCTGGTTACAGATGTGGAAGGAGTTATTCAATTTGCCAATCCAGCTTTCTTGAAAAACACAGGATATTCTTTAGAAGAAATTATGGGGTTGACGCCGCGCATTCTAAAGTCAGGTATACATCCAGATGAGCTTTATCATGAAATGTGGCATTCTCTGCAAAAAAATGGACAATGGAAAGGCGAGGTCAACAATAAACGGAGAAACGGTGAAATCTACTCTGAATGGTTAGTAGTAGATGCGATAAAAAATGACTTAGGTCAAATTACTATGTATTCGGGAATATTTAGAGATTTATCAGAACGTAAGAAATATGAGGAAAAGATAAAGTTCCATGCTTATCATGATGGGCTAACCGGTTTGCCCAATCGCATATTGTTTTACGAAAAGATGAGTCAATGTATTAATGCTGCTAAACGTTATAATCATATTATGGGTGTGATGTATGTTGATTTGGATGGTTTTAAATATGTAAATGACACCTTTGGTCATGATAAAGGTGATTTATTGCTGCAAGCAGTTGCCTTAGGTTTAAGAGAATGTGTTCGTGAAAGTGATATTGTAGCCCGGATGGGTGGCGATGAATTTACCATAATTTTGCCCGAAATGGCAAGTTATCAAGAGGCTGAATTTGTAGCGGACAAGATACAAGAAAAATTAAATCAAAACTTTAACTTATTAGATTGCACTGTTCAAATTTCTAGTAGCATTGGGGTGAGTATTTATCCTAAGGATGGAGAAGATGCAGATACTTTAATCAAAAAAGCGGATAATGCTATGTATCAAGCCAAAGCAGCAGGTAAGAAGACCTATCGCTTTTCTAGTAATGGATAATGAAAAATATTTTACTTCAGACTGAAGATGATTAAATGGAGAGATACCAGATGAAAGAGACGTTAAGAGAATTTTGTAAATCAATTGGTATTGAATCTATGGGGATCGCTCCAATCGGACCTTACGTAGAATTACAACAAATTCTAAAGGAAAGAATTTCAAAGGGACGGTTTACGGAATTCGAAGAACAAGAACTACAGGTAAGGATAAATCCTCAGTTAACAATGGATAATGTGCAATCTATTATTGTCTGTTTATTCCCTTATTACCCCGGGGAAAAAGCAGAAGCAAATGTAGCTAAATACACCTATTCCGTTGATTACCATAAGATTATAAGAAGGAAATTAGAGGAAGTTGGTAGTTTCTTAGGAAAAAAAATATCAGGATTTGAATATAAGGCCTATGTTGATAATGGACCACTAGCAGATCGATACCTTGCTTATATGGCGGGCCTTGGTTTCTACGGGTTAAATAGCCATATTATTACTGATGCATATGGTTCCTATGTTTTTATTGGCTATATGCTTACGAATTATCCATTTGAAACAGATAAACCCTTAAAACGGACCTGCATGTTATGTGGCGAGTGTAAAAAAGCATGCCCCGGTTCAAGCATTCTTGGTGATAGTGGAATAGATCCAAGAACTTGCCGCTCTTATTTAACACAAAAAAAAGGCGAGTTGACAAGGCCGGAAATCGAAGTGATCAAAAAAACAAACCTAGTTTTTGGTTGCGATAGCTGCCAGGAGGTTTGTCCGCATAACGCAGGGATTGCTTTGTCAAATATAGCGGAGTTTCAAGAAGATAGAATGGAAGAGCTAAGCTATAATGAATTGGTAGGAATGTCAAATAAAGAATTTATGAGAAGATATGGTAATCGTGCCTTTAGTTGGCGAGGCAGAAAATTACTTATTAGAAATTTTGAGTATTTGAAAGAAGTTTAAGAAGAAAACGGAAACGCGAAGGTCACTAAGAAAGTCAAGAACACGAAGGGTTTGTGTTCTTGACTTATTCTTTGCAATCTTCGCGTTTAAAATATCTTTTTTAATATGCACAAGGCGTGTTAACGTTTTTCTTAGGTAGAAGGTATAAATTTTGTCAAAGAAGATGAGGAAAGATGATGAACCGCAGAGGCACAGAGAACGCTGAGGGGGGGCTAACTCTATCTATCTTTTCTCTGCGTCCTCTGCGCCTCTGTGGTTAAAAAATATTTGTTAACGTTTTTCTTATTCCGTAACCTGCTACTCTTTTTCAGATAAGATTTGTGATTCCTTCTGCCTTGAGTAGAGTTGCTACTGATGCTACATCTTGGGTGGTAGCATCAGGTACGTCATCTAAGGTATATTTCATTTGTAAAGCTTGCCACTTTTGCCGTCCTAAGGAATGATATGGTAGTAATTCAACGGTAACAGGAGCTGGTAAGGAGTGAATTAGGTTGGCTAATGCTACTATATCTTCCGTTGTTGTTGTGATGCCAGGGAGAACGACATAGCGCAAGGTTACTGGAATATGCTCTGTGAGATATCTTAAATTGCTAAGAATTTGCTCGTTATCAAGTCCGGCTAGCCAACGATGTTTTTCTGGATTTACAGCTTTAATACTAAATAGTGCTGCATTGGTATAGGGCAAAATATCGGTAATGTTTTGCTTATCATAATATCCTGCAGTATCAATGGTGGTATCAATAGCATGTTTTTGACAGGCTGCAAAAAGTTCAGCTACAAATTGGGATTGCAACAAAGGCTCGCCGCCGCTTACCGTAATGCCTCCCTTGGAGCCGTCATAAAAGTGACGATAGTGTAGTAAATCAGATAGTACTTTCTCTGTACTAATTACTTTACAACCTTTTTGCCAGGTATCGGGATTATGACAGAAACGGCAGCGTAATTGGCAGCCTGATAAAAATAAAACATAGCGGATACCTCGTCCATCTACTGTTCCGAAATGTTCTATGGAATGGTAATAGCCTTGCATAAGAAATACCCCCCTCGTTATTATGAAAACCACAAAGACACAATGCCGCTATTGCAGCACACAAAGGGAATTGATGGAACCCGTTTAGAGTATCCTTTTTTCCAATCTTTGTGCCCTCTGTGTCTTTGTGGTTCAAAATAGTGTTCTATGTTTTTTGCTTTTCTTACATCATTGTTACACTTTTACTATAAGGATTGGTAAAATGTCCGTTCAATAACTTCAGCTTGCTGAGCGGGAGTTAATTTGATGAAATTAACAGCATAGCCAGATACGCGGATCGTTAATTGTGGATATTTCTCTGGGTGTTTTCTAGCATCCTCTAATACGCTGCGGTCAAGAGCATTTACATTAATATGATGCCCTTTCTTGGCAGAATAACCATCCAATATACTTGCTAAATTTTGAATTTTAATAGGGTCAGCTTTTCCTAATGTAGCGGGTAAAATAGAAAAGGTGTAAGAAATACCGTCACGGCAGTCATCATAAGAAAGTTTGCAAACGGACTGCATAGCGGCCAATGCGCCCTTTTTGTCCCGACCATGCATTGGGTTAGCTCCAGGAGCAAAAGCTTGTCCTGCCTTACGCCCATCAGGCGTTGCACCTGTCTTTTTGCCATACATTACATTAGAAGTAATGGTAAGTATAGATAAGGTATGTTCCGCATCGCGATAGGTAGGATGCTCTTTTAATTTTCTGCTGAATTCATGGCTTAATTCGGTTGCCAAAGTATCTACAGTGTCATCGTCATTGCCGAAGCATGGGAAATCTCCCTCGATGGCAAAGTCTTTGGCAATGCCAGCTTCGTTGCGTAATGCTTTAACACGAGCGTGACGGATAGCGCTTAGCGAATCTGTGGCTACAGATAATCCAGCAACACCAAAGGCCATAATACGTTTTACATCTGTATCATGTAGAGCAAGCTGGGCTCTTTCGTAGGCATATTTATCATGACTAAAGTGGATTAGATTCATAGTATTGACATACAAACCAGTGAGCCAAGTAAGTACTTGTGATAAGTTATTACGTACTACTTCATAGTCCAGGTACTCTCCTGTGGGGATTGGCATAATAGGAGCTAATTGTTCGCCAGTATTTTCATCACGACCACCGTTAATGGCTAACAGTAAGGCTTTGGCCAAATTGGCTCTGGCTCCAAAAAACTGCATTTGTTCTCCAATTCTCATCGCAGATACGCAGCAGGCAATGGCATAGTCGTCGCCGTAGACAGGTTGCATAATATCATCATTTTCATATTGAATAGCACTGGTATCTAGGGATACTTTTGCGCAGAAGTTTTTAAAATCTGTGGGTAGATTAACTGACCACAAGATCGTTAGATTAGGTTCAGGAGCAGGTCCTAAATTATATAAGGTGTGGAGAATACGGTAAGACGTACGAGTTACCAAAGTGCGTCCATCCAGTCCCATACCACCAATTGATTCCGTTACCCATAAAGGATCGCCAGCAAACAATTCATTATAATCAGGTGTGCGTAAATGACGAGCTAATCGTAGTTTAATTACCATTTGATCAATTAATTCTTGCGCTTCCATCTCGGTAAGAATGCCATTTTCTAAATCTCTAGCTAAATATATATCAAGGAAAGTAGAAACCCGACCTAAAGACATAGCGGCGCCGTTTTGTTCTTTAATAGAAGCAAGATAACCAAAATATAACCATTGAACGGCTTCTTTTGCAGTTTCAGCTGGGCGACTAATATCAAAACCATAAGATGCTGCCATGGCAATCATATCTTTTAGGGACGCAATCTGAGCAGCCACTTCTTCTCGCAGGCGTAATGTATCTTCAGTCATTGGTTTGTTCGCAAGATCTTCTAAATCAGCTTTTTTGGTTGCCATTAAGTGATTGATTCCATAAAGAGAAATACGGCGGTAGTCACCAATAATCCGACCGCGACCATAGCCATCAGGTAATCCTGTAATAATTCCTAGTTTACGAGCTTTTTTCATTTCATCAGTATACATATTAAAAACGGCAGTATTATGGGTCGTTACATGGTTGCGGTAGATGTTACTAATTTCTGGATTAAGCTTATAACCATAGGCTTCGCAAGCCTGCTCAGCCATGCGAACACCACCATTAGCAATTACGCTGCGTTTTAAGGGAGCATCCGTTTGTAAACCATAGATTACTTCTAAACTTTCTTCAATATAGCCTGGCTTATGAGATGTAATAGTAGAAACGATAGTAGGATCCACATCCAAGACACCGTTTTTTTCACGTTCCTCTGCTAATAAGGCACTGCATTTATCCCATAATTTTTTAGTGCGAGGTGTTACGGTAGCTAAGAAATCACTATTACCCTCATAAGGTAAGTAATTATTTTGAATAAAATCTCGTACGTTAATTGATGTTTGCCATTTTCCTGGTTTAAATTGTTGCCATGCCTTGTTCATATTATTTCCTCCTATAACTAGTGATAATTATTATCATTTAACTATATTATAACTATATTATATGGTTTTGAATATGATATAAATCATATAATATTTAAAATTGCTATATTATGATTGTAATTATTGTAGCAAGAAAAGTCAATAAATAGTATTAATAAATAATTAATATCGATATTGTTCGTTTTGTTCACAAAAAAAGACCGCCTGAACATAACAAACTAAGTTATGCCCAGGCGGTCGGCTTATATCTAGATACAGTCCCTTGTGGTTATTCCACGATCCGCCAGTTCTGCATCTGTTTTATTATATTATTTTAAGGTTTGACTTTTCTTATGTAACAAATTCTATAGCTTTCTTTTTCACTTGTCAATAAGAATTTATTGGTAGGATTGAAGATAGTTAGGGGATCTTAAATTTCACATAAAAGGTGGTTCCAAGAGGACTAGTGTCAAAAATGATTTCTGCTTGGTGTCTCGCAGCAATATTATAGCAGATAGCTAAACCTAAACCTAGCTGACCTTCTTTCGTTGTGAAGAAAGGGGTAGCTAGCTTGTCCAAATCTTCAGGGGAAATTCCTATTCCTTGATCTTTAATAGCAAGAACGATCCTGTTCTGTTCCACATATGTACGAATGACTAATTCAGTCCGAGGGAACATGGCTTCAAGACCATTTCGGGCGATGTTGAGAATAAGCTGACTTATTTCTTTATCATCCATTTCAAAATCTGGAATGGATTCAAGTTGGGTAGAGATTTTTTTATTTGAAATAATTGCATCTGCCTGTAATAGGGGGAGTAAAGAGACAATAAGGGTATTTAAGTTGTGTGATTCTAAACTTAATGACTTATTTTTGGCCAAGGATATAAATTTACTAATAATCCGATTTGCATCGTCAATTTCAGTAACCATAAGTTCCACTAATTCTTTATAATTTTGAAAAGCGATTTTTTTAGAGAACATTTGTAAAAAACCACGTACCGTAGTCATTGGATTACGAATTTCATGACCGATACTGGCAGCCATCTCTCCGACTAAATGTAAACGATCGAATCGCGTCAAATGTTGCTGCATTTGTTTAAGTTCACTAATATCACGGATTATCAGGACGAAATCATTTTCGTTGCTCGCTGTAATTCTACCTTCACAATAATAAGTAATTGAATTTAATGTAGTTTGAAATTCAAAAAATTGCATAGTATTTGTAGTTACTGCCTGATCAAAGTAATGCATAATTTTTGAGGCTATTAAGGGCAGTACATCCTTAATGTTTCTATTCTGGAGATTGATAGGGGGGAAGAAGGGAAATGTATTTTTCGACTCTTGATAATCGAGGATAAAACCATTCCTGTCTAATACAAATAAGGTATCAGGTATTGAATTGAGAAGAATTTGCGTACGATCTTGATTTTTCTTTAATGATTGCTCAGCTTTTTTTAAGTCTGTGATATTGCGAAGGGTACATAGTACATATTCAACAGAACCATCGGCTCCGAATTCCGGAACTAAAAGGGCATGATAATACATTGTTCTATTATGTAAAGTTTTAAAATCAGACTGAAAACTTAAACTTTTTTTAGCTTTAAAAACCTTGTTAATTTCAGTTTTCCATAATTGATAATAATGAGCGGAAAGACCAAGATCTGAGAGTTTGGTACCAATTAGATTTTCGGCTAGTATACCTGTGGGAATTTTAATTGCTGGATTGGCATAAATAAAGTATAGGTTTTTGTCAAAACGAATGATAGCGTCGGGAGAATTTTCAGCGAGAGATTTAAAGTCGTGTGCACGTTGCGAGGGTGGACTCGGTTCTTCTATAGAAAATTTTCGCGGAGAATTATTCATAAAAAAACGTACCCCCATATAAAAAATAGTATTTCAAATCCTTTGAAAGATTATTTGTAGCATAGCATTCGTCAAAGATAGATAGTTTCCCTTTAGATAATTTGTCGAAAAAACAGGAATGTAAAAAAATATACTATATTACTGTTATATCCAGTATGATATACAGTAACAAATTGGTAGCTTGACTTTGCCGTAATTTTAAAGAAGGGAAAAAGGCACTTAAAAAAGAATAAATATTATATACAAGTTATAAGGAGTATTATGCAACAACAAATAAATTAGCACAAAGGGGTTTTATAAATGCTCAAAACAGTGAAAAGGTTTTTCCAAGAAGAGCATGGCTTAAATCAACGAGCAAGGGAAATATTACGTTATATTGGCCCAGGGATACTCGTAACAGTAGGATTTATTGATCCAGGAAATTGGGCTGCCAATATGGCGGCTGGGGCCGAATATGGGTATAAATTGTTGTGGATGGTGACGCTGTCTACAATCATGTTAATTGTATTACAGCATAATGTGGCCCATTTAGGCATTGTCACAGGTCGCTGTTTATCCGAAGCAGCTACAGAATATTTGCGGCCTTTAGTCTCACGAACCGTACTCTTATCTGCAGTAACGGCTTCTGTTGCGACAGGTCTAGCAGAAATACTTGGTGCAGCAATTGCTTTAAATATGTTATTTCATATTCCCTTAAAGGTGGGCGCTATATTTACGGCTTTAGGATGTGGCTGGATGTTGTGGGCCAATTCCTATAAGCGATTAGAAAAATGGATTATGGGTTTTGTATCGATTATTGGATTAGCATTTTTATTTGAGCTTAGTTTGGTAAATATTAATTGGCCTGAGGCTGCTATTGGCTGGGTTTCTCCTGTCATTCCCGAAGGCGCTATGCTTGTAGTGATGAGTGTACTCGGGGCAGTGGTAATGCCACATAATTTATTTTTACATTCTGAGATTATTCAAAGTAGGCAATGGAATTTGGAGGATGAAGCTGTCATTCAAAAGCAGCTTAAATACGAGTTTGCAGATACTTTATTTTCAATGTGTATTGGCTGGGCAATTAATAGTGCCATGATTCTAATAGCCGCGGCTGTGTTTTTTAGCAATCAGGTGCAAGTCGAAGAATTGGAACAAGCTGAAATTATGCTGCGTCCCTTACTTGGAAATGCCGCAGCAGTTGTTTTTGCCATAGCACTATTATTTTCTGGTATTTCTTCTACGATTACAGCAGGTATGGCTGGTGGAAGTATTTTTGCTGGTATGTTTAGTGAGCCATATGATGTTAAGGATCGCCATTCATGGATGGGAGTAGCTCTTACTTATGGTTTGGCAGTACTCTTAATTCTTTTTATCGAGAACCCTTTCCAGGGCTTGGTTTATTCTCAGATGTTTCTCAGTGTTCAACTGCCCTGGACAATATTTTTACAAATTTATTTAACATCGTCTAAGCAAGTTATGGGTAAATATGCAAATACAGGTTTGCAACAAATTATGTTATGGGCAATAGGTATTATTGTTTCTGTATTAAATATGATGTTGTTATGGGATTTTATTAAATAAACGAGTGTTATATCTTGCATTTAGAAATCGAATTTGCTACAATGTATCCATAATAATCATTTTTGAGAATGATTATCTCCGGGGCTGAAATTAAATAAATTGAAACATCTTCAGGGCAGGGTTTAATTCCCGACCGGTGGTAAGCAGTGGATTCTGCAAGCCCACGAACCGCAAGGTTGATTTGGTGTAATTCCAAAGCCGACAGTATAGTCTGGATGAAAGAAGATAGATTAGCACATGATTAGATGTGTTTCCTTGTGCTACTAACTTCCCGAAGATATTTCGGGAAGTTTTTGTTTCTAATGATTAAGGAGGAATCTGTGTGGTTTACAATACACGTTATATAACAAAGGTAGGAATTTTATCGGCAATTGCTGTAATTTTGATGTTTTTTGAAGTGCCGTTACCTATGATGCCAAGTTTTCTAAAATTGGATGCCAGTGAACTGCCTGCTATCCTTGGTGCCTTCCTATTAGGACCAATCGCTGGTGTTGGCATTGAGTTAATCAAGAATCTAATACATGGGGCGAATAGCCAAACAATGGGAATTGGAGAAGTTGCTAATTTTCTGGTAGGTGTATCATTTATTCTTCCGGCAAGCTACTTATACCAGAGATATAATAGCCCTAACGGGGCTATCATAGCTCTAGGTGTTGGAACGATTTCTATGATGTTTTCTGCTTCTTTACTAAATTATTTTATATTATTACCTCTTTATCAGGCAGTATTGCATTTTCCCCTGGAGCAAATTATATCATTAGGGACAGTAGCCAATCCTCAGATTATGGATTTAAAATCTTTTATCACCATGGCCATTGCACCATTTAATCTAATAAAGGGAATTGTCATATCCATTTTTACCATGATGATTTATAAAAAAATCTTTCCCGTCTTATGTGAAAGATAAGATAAGAGAAGAGTAAAAGAGGCTACTCCAATACAAGGAGTAGCCTCTTTCGCTATTCTAAAAAGAAAGTGTTTTGGGGAAAAAGCAAGAACGAATGATTTAACCACAGAGACACAGAGTACGCTGAGGGGGATTTTATAATCCGATCTCTTTCCTCTGTGTCCTCTGCTTCTCTGCGGTTTAAAAATGTCAAACTATTATTACAGTTGTTTGGTACTTGGTAGTGTAAAACCTCTGCCCATGACTTCGACGGCATCTTGCACAATCATAAAGGCGTTAGGGTCTGATTCTTGTACAAGAAGTTTTATCTGACCAATTTGCGTAAGAGTTACAACAACAAAGATAACCTGTTTGTCTTGTCTTGTAAAAGCTCCTTCTCCACGAAGGATGGTGGCGCCGCGACCAACTTCTTTCAAAATCGCTTTTAAGATTTCATCAGTTTTATAAGAAACAATATAAACCGTTTTCTTGCGATTGATCCCTTCCACCACATTATCCGTAATGTTAGCAGCAATAAACATAGAGATTAATGTTAAAATGGCCAACTTGATGCCGAAGAGGATGGCAGCAATCAACATAATCATACAGTTAATGGAAAAGGAAGCGGCGCCAACATTCATAGAATAATACTTTTTGATAATGCTGGAGACGATATCAAGTCCTCCACCACTTCCGTTGGCTTTAAAAATCAGGCCAGAACCAATTCCTGTAACAATGCCACCTGTGATCGCTGAAAGAATCGGATCATCTACCACAGTGAAGTTTGCCAAGTAATCTGTTGCATCGACAAAAAAAGAAAATAGGGCTGTTCCATAAAGGGTCTTTATAGTGTACTCTTTGCCCAAAAGACGATAAGCAGCATAGACAAGTGGGACATTCATTGCAAGAATTTGTACACCGATAGGAAATTTAAATAAGTAATAAAGAATAATAGCTATGCCGCTAACTCCACCACTTAAAAGATGGTGGGGGACGAGAAAACTATTAATAGCTACAGCACTTAGTAGGCACCCAACACCAACCGAGAGATATTGATAAATTTTATAGCGCATCTGTTCCTCCTATAAGTTATTTAAGTAGTATCAATGGCAATCTTCAGGAGTTGGCTATAGAGTCGCGTAGGAAGTAGACGATACTTATATCCAATTCCTGAAGATTAAATTTTTATAGATATTTTTTTATTCCCTGGAGTAGGGGTGATTTTATTACAGTTTGTTAATGAACCCTTGAATGAAAGGGTACTGGTAGCTTTCTCCATTGAATGCCTTAACGGCTGCCATAATAGAAGTTACGATGAGGATTAGCCACAAAATACCTACTATGGGGAGTAGTAAGACTCCAATCAGTAATGTACATAACAGTCCCACAAGGCAGGAAGTAACTAATATGGCCAAATGAGCGACCAAAGATTGCTTAGCATGCTCGTAAACAAAAGGATCATCCTTTTTTAATAAAAAAATGACTAAAGGTGCAATGATAAAACCCAGACCGCCTAGAAAATAAGATATATGAGCGAGGATGGCTAACAATTTTTGCTCTCCTGTAATTCCATTCATAAAAACACCTCCTAAGTATATTTTATAGTAGGTTGGTTCTTTTGTATATCCTATTCATAAAGATTGAAAATCACACTATAATAAAGAAGACTTGATTCAGATGGAGTTTTAACTCCATCTGAATCTTAGCCCTTCTTATCCAGGGACTTAGCCGCTCTTAACTCCCACTTATCGAAGATGGGAGTCTTAGAGCGGTTCAGTCATCGGATAAAAAAACTTGTTTTTGAAATGTATTTTATGATATTATCAAGAAGAACATTTATAGCAGAGGTTTCCTTTGGGTGGTATCATCAATGAACCATACTATAAAAAAGGAATCTAAAGCTGTGAAGGATCAATATAGCTATATGTTAATACTGGTATTATATCCGCTTAGATCTATGATGGACTGAGACGGGAGGTTACATAGGAAAAGTATGCCTTTCGGACAAGTGCCGGAAGGCTTTTTTTATATTCTTTTCCTAGGGCGTTTATTAGTATGTTATTAAGAGAGTACATCTATCATACTTTTTTCAGAAGTAGGATCGGGAATTAATTGTTATCTATACTATTAAATCGGCTTATATAGTAAAAGGAGAAGCAGCATGAACAAGCCAAAGGTGCTAATCGTCGGAGCTGGTAAAGTAGGCAGTGTGTTGGCCCGAGCCTTATATAGTCAGGGCTATGAATTAGTAGGAATCGTTAGTCGTACTTTCGATTCGGCCCAGGAATTGGCTAAGCAGTTTGGTGTAAAAGCAGGGACAGAAGCAGCAGATTTTACGAAAGAGGCGAATATTGTCTTACTTACGACTCCTGATCGCTATATTGGTAAAGTAGTAGAGGAACTGGTTAAGGAAAGTGGCTTTATGCCAGGACATGTTGTTATCCATACTTCAGGCTGCCTGCCTACCGAAATATTGAAACCAGCTAGAGAGCAGGGAGCTTTCATTGGCTGTATGCATCCCTTGCAGTCATTTGCCAATAAAGAACTATCTATAGAGGCATTATCTGGTGTGTATTTTGCACTGAGTGGACAAGATGAGATGATAGCAGCAGGAAGAAAAATAGTCGAGGATTTAGGCGGAAACGGTTTTGTTATGTTAGATAAGGACCGGGCACTATATCATGCTGGGGCCTGTATTGTATCGAATTATACAGTTTCGTTGATGCATTGGGCGAGTCAACTATATAGTAGTTTTGGTTTATCTAGAGAAGAGGCTTCAAAAGCCTTATTGCCCTTATTGCAGGGCACAGTGAATCAAATAAAAGAACTGGGTCCTACGGAAGCCTTAACAGGACCTATCAGTCGCGGGGATAGTATTACCATAGAGGCTCATCTACAAGTTTTAGAAAATGATGAGGAAAAGAACTTGTATCAAAATCTTGGATTATATACTTTAGGGGTAGCTTTAGAAAAAGGAACAATAGATCAAATGCAGGCAAATTGCATGACAGAATTATTGAAAATGAAACTAAAGGAGAAGGAAGATGAGCAGCAATAAACGGATTACAACAACGGTGATTCAAGAGAGAAAGGTTGCAGGTAAAGCCATTACAATGCTAACAGCATATGATTTTTCTATGGCGAAATTTTTAGATGACGCTGGAGTAGATATGTTATTAGTTGGTGACTCTTTAGGCAATGTAGTATTAGGGTATGATTCTACACTCCCAGTTACTATGGAAGATATGATCCATCATGGAAAAGCTGTGTGCCGAGGGGCAAAAAGAGCGATGGTAGTTGTGGATATGCCCTTTATGTCGTATCAAGTTTCAACAGAGCAGGCTGTGGCAAATGCAGGGAGAATCATGAAGGAAACAGGGGCTCAAGCTGTTAAATTGGAGGGGGGGCAAGAGGTTGCTGATGCGGTAAAAGCCATTGTCAGAGCTGGTATCCCTGTGGTAGGACATTTAGGACTAACTCCCCAATCTGTTCATAGTCTAGGTGGGTTTAAAGTGCAAGGCAAAGAAGAAAAAGGTGCACAAAAATTGTTAGATGATGCGAAACTTTTGGAAGAGAGCGGGGCTTTTGCAGTGGTATTAGAGTGTGTGCCTGCATTGTTAGCACAAAAGGTTACCGATTCCATTGCCATACCAACCATTGGTATTGGTGCAGGGGTATATTGTGATGGACAAGTATTGGTTACTAATGATTTATTGGGGCTTTTCCCCGGTTTTACACCTAAATTTGTTAAACAATATGCCAACCTTCATACTCAGCTGGCTCAGGCAATCGCCGAATACAGAAAAGAGGTAGAAGAAAGAGCCTTTCCTGGCGCAGAGCATAGTTTTAAAATTTCGGATGAAGTATTGGAAAAATTGTACTAATACAAGGAGGACAATCATATGAAAATAATTTCAGACATACAGGAGATGCAATTATTTGTTAGGCAGGCAAAAGAGAAAGGGATGAGTATTGGACTAGTACCAACTATGGGGTCCCTGCATGAGGGGCATCTCACCTTGATGCGTCAAGCAAAAAAAAGTTGTGATGTAGTTGTGACAAGTATCTTTGTCAATCCCACACAATTTGGTCCTACAGAAGATTTTGCTAAGTATCCTCGGGACTTATCTGGTGATAGCGAGCAGGCTGCTAAAGCTGGCGTAGATGTCATCTTTCATCCTCAGCCAGAGGAGATGTATCCAGCAGGGTATAGCAGTTTTATTGAGATTAATGGTATTACGCAAAAATTATGTGGTTTATCACGACCAGGTCATTTTCGTGGAGTAGCTACCGTTGTAACTAAACTCTTCAATATTGTTCAGCCGGATAAAGCTTTCTTTGGCCAAAAAGATGCCCAACAAGTGTTGGTACTTAAGCGTATGGTGACTGATTTGAATATGAACGTTACTTTGGAAGTGGTGCCTATTGTACGGGAGAAGGATGGTTTAGCCATGAGCTCTCGTAATGCTTTCTTATCTCCTGAGGAGCGTAAGGCTGCCTTGGTTTTATCACAAAGTCTCCAGCTTGCACAAAAGCTAGTTAACCAGGGGCAAGTCGATGCTCAGAACATTAAGGAGCAGGTAATACTTAAAATTAAACAAGAAAAATTAGCACAAATCGATTATGTAGAAGTATATAGCTATCCCCAATTAGAAAACCTGGATGTCATAGGGGACAAAGCTCTTCTTGCTTTAGCTGTTCGGATTGGAAATACTCGTTTGATTGATAATACAATTTTGGAGGGATAAGATTATGTTTATTACTTGTTTAAAAGCAAAACTTCATTGTGCCACGGTAACAGAGGCCAATCTTAATTATATGGGGAGCATTACAATCGATGAAAGTTTATTAAATGCTTCAGGGATTCTACCTAATGAAAAAGTGCAAATTGTTAACAATAATAATGGGAACCGTTTTGAAACCTATGTCATTACAGGAGCAAAAGATTCAGGTGTTATTTGTTTAAATGGGGCGGCGGCTCGTTTAGTGCAGCCGGGTGATAAGGTCATTATCATTGCCTACGCTATGATGACTAATGAAGAGGCAAAAGACTTTACCCCTACAGTGGTAATGGTGGATGAAAAGAATCAAGTGAAGGAAATTCGTTCTAAGGAAATTCATGGACAGATAAAATAACAAAGGAAAGACAATACGAAATAAAGAATAGAGATAAAGAAGACTTGATTCAGATGGAGTTTTAACTCCTCTGAATTTTGGCCCTTCTTATCTAGAGGCTTAGCCGCTCTTAACTCCCACTTATCGAAAAGGGGGAGTCTTAGAGCGGTTTAGTCATCAGATAAAATACCTTAAAAAGGTAGGAACTTGGAGGATAAATAAGGGGGACAAAAAATTGATTTACGGACAACTAAAAAATTTGGAACTAGAGAAATCTGCATTTTCACCTGTGCTGCAAAAAGCGCTGATGTATTTAAAAAATACAGATTTAGCAAAGTTAACAATTGGACGACATGATATCGAAGGAGACTCTATATTTGCTTTAGTTTCTGAATATCAAACCGAACCTAAACAAGATAGACGCCCGGAGGCTCACCAAAAATATATTGATATTCAATACTTGGCTTCAGGTGAAGAGATAATAGGCTGCAGCTTATTGTCAGATCAGTGTATCGTGCTTCAGGACGAACTGAAGGAAAAAGATCTTATTTTTTATAAAGAGATTATGGAAGAAACCGATATGGTATTAGAGCCAGGAACCTATGCCGTACTTTTTCCGAATGATGTACATCGTCCTTGTTGTATGAGAAGGACCGCACAAACAGTAAAAAAGGTAGTCATTAAAATTGCAATTTCTCAATTATCCGATAACTAAACCGCTCTAAGACCCCCATCTTCAAGTGGGAGTTAAGATCGGCTAAGTCCCTGGATAAGAAGGGCTAAGATTCAGATGGAGTTAAAACTCCATCTGAATCAAGTCTTCTTTATAAAAGAAGAGAACTCCACAACAGAATGGTAGCTGCTTGTGGAGTTCTTTTTTTACGGAATCAGAAAGTATAACACTTTCTTGATTCCAAGTAAGAACGACTAAGGCTTCTGCCTGCGTCCGAGGACTTGGCACAAGCCAAATCTTTTCTTATACATTCTAGAGAATACATGCAAAGGAGAATACTATAATATATATAATGCAGACTATTTACAGTAGTAAAAAAGTAGTCTATTATGTAGTATTAGAAGTGCATTTTATCCGATGACTAAACCTGCTCTAAGAACCACATTCTAATAAGTGGGAGTTAAGAGTCCTTGGATTCAGTTGTAGGTAAAACTCCATCTGAATCAAGTCTTCTTTATAAATGGTACATGTCTAAATAAAGGACACTTGATGGTGCCGTTGTACAGGGCATAACTTTTAAATTATACAAAAAAGTAAGGAGAGAAAGATGGAAATAAAATCAATTAAAAAATTGAAATTATATGGATTTAATAACTTAACCAAGACGCTTAGCTTTAATATGTATGATATTTGTTATGCCAGAAGTCCAGAACATCGTCAAGCTTATATTGAATACATCGATGAAGAATATAATGCAGAACGGCTTACCAATATTTTAACGGAAGTTGCCAATATGATTGGAGCTAATATCTTAAATATTGCCAAGCAGGATTATGATCCTCAAGGTGCTAGTGTAACCATGCTCATTTCCGAAGGTAAAATTGCCGCCGATGAGCTGGAAGAAAAAGAGCTGCCAGATCCACAGTCCGATGCAGTTGTGGCTCATTTGGATAAAAGTCATATTACCGTACACACATATCCGGAAAGTCACCCAGATAAGGGGATTAGCACTTTTCGTGCAGATATTGATGTTTCTACTTGCGGAGAAATTTCTCCTCTGAAGGCATTAAACTATCTAATTAATAGTTTTAGCTCTGACATTGCGATTATTGATTATCGAGTACGTGGTTTTACTCGTGATGTCAGTGGTAAAAAATTCTATATTGATCATAAAATTAATTCTATCCAAAATTATATTGCACCCGATACCCGGGAGTTATATCAAATGCTAGATGTAAATGTATATCAGGAAAATATCTTCCACACAAAAATGATTCTAAAAGAATTTGATTTAGATAATTACTTGTTTGGTACAGCAAAAGGGGAACTTTTGCCAGGGGAAAAGAAAAAAATAAAACAACGTTTGAAAAAAGAAATGTCTGAAATTTATGCTGGTCGCAACATTCCAAAAGTAAAATAAAGAAGACTTGATTCAGATGGAGTTTTAACTCCATCTGAATCTTAGCCCTTCTTATCCAGGGATTTAGCCGCTCTTAACTCCCACTTATATAAGTGAGCCTTGGGTCCGGAGACCCTTAGAGCGAACTTATTTCGAGTTTACAGCCTGTTTTCCTGACCGTCAAGGGCAGGGAATTACAGACTGTTAACGAGATGAAGATGGGAGTCTTAGAGCGGCTTAGTCATCGGATAAAACTTAAAATATGAACCACAAAAACACGATACCGCTTTCGCGGTATAGAAAGAGGAGGAAAATCTGCTAGTGTCCACTCCTTTGTGTCTTTGTGGTTCATTTTCAGCTATAACAACTCAATAAATTTCTGTGCTGCAATTGGAACTGGCAAACAATCATAAGTTATAATCCCTAATTCACGTTTCGGTATCTCTGTAGTGAGGGTGAGGGGAAATAACTGATTGTCAGCCAGTTCTTTCTGTATATATTCACGACTCATAAAAGAAATCCCCAAACCAATCTTAGTTAATTCGATCATTAAATCTACACTGCCTAATTGAATTTCTGGTTGAAAAAGAATATTGTTTTGGGCAAATAAAGCATCTAAGAAGGTTCTAGTCGTCGTATTTTTTTCTAAGGTGAGAATAGGCAGAGCTGCAACCTCATCGAGGGTTAAAAGAGATCCTTGCAGATGGGAAAAGGCAGGGCTAGCAAAAAATACATCATGAAGCATCTTGCATTTACTAATTGTCATCTTAGGGTAGGATTTTTCTGGGGCAAGGTTGACAACACTAATGTCTACCAAGCCTTTTTTTAATAAGTCGACGCAGACAGGTGAAGGGCGGTTGGTAACATTAAGTTTGATTTTAGGATATAGTTGATTAAATTGCTTAAAATAAGGAAGTAAATAATATTTGCAGATTGTATCGCTGGCGCCTATCTTTAATTCTCCTTGTTCAAGAGTGTAGAGTTCGCTAAGGCTGCGCTCCCCAGTTTTAAACAAATGAAAAGCCTGTTCAACATGAGTAAATAAAAGGTGACCAGATTCCGATAGCTGCACTTGCTTTGTACTACGAAAAAAAAGTTTGGTGTTAAGTTTCTCTTCCAGCAGTTTGATGGCTTGGCTAACAGCGGATTGGGAGATATAGAGCTCGTTTGCGGCTGACGAAAAGCTTAAGTATTTAGCAACGTAATAGAATACTTTATATAATTCAAAGTTAATATCCATATATAAGCTCTCCTAATGATTTATATTAAAATTATTAATTATTATAATCAATGATAGTATACTACAATAAGAATAGCAAGAGGATATAGGAGGTAGTAAAATGCCACATCAAGTAAAACGAATTTTTGTTGAGAAACGTGTAGATTTCGCCGTAGAAGCAAAGGGTATGTATGCTGACCTTACTCAAAATCTTGGCATTAAAGGCTTAAAAAACGTACGTATAATTAATCGTTATGATATATCTGGCATTAGTGAGCAGGAATTTGCAGATGCAAAAAACAGTATTTTTTCAGAACCGCCAGTTGATGATGTATATGATGAAGTACTGCCAATCAATCAAGGGGATCACATTTTTGCGGTAGAATTTTTGCCAGGGCAGTATGACCAACGTGCTCATTGGGCGGCCCAATGTGTGCAAATACTTACGAAAACAGAAGATTTATCCATTCGTACTGCAAAAGTGATTGTATTACAGGGTAATATTGGAGAAGATGAGTTTGAAAAAATAAAAGCCTATAGTATTAATCCAGTAGAAGCTAGAGAAGCTCGATTAGACAAGCCTTTTAGTCTTGATCTGACCGTGGAGAGTCCAAGCAATGTAGCAGTTATTGAAGGCTTTATTAGTAAGACAACAGAAGAGTTGTCCATGATATTAGGACATATGGGACTGGCAATGGGACTTGGGGATATTGCCTTTTGTCAGCAATATTTTCGTGATGTGGAAAAACGCAATCCTACTATTACTGAAATAAAAGTATTAGATACCTATTGGTCAGATCACTGTCGTCATACAACTTTTTTTACAGAGATTGAAAAGGTAGATATCGAAAAAAGTCATTTTGCTCAACCGATAGCCAAAGCGTATGAGCAATACCTCAAGGCTAGAGATGTGGTATATAAAGATAAGAAAAAAGATATTTGCTTAATGGATATTGCCATTATGGGCATGAAGGAATTACGGCAAGCGGGTTTGTTACCTGATTTGGACCAATCGGAGGAAATCAATGCTTGTAGCATTGTGGTTCCTGTAGATGTTGATGGTGTAGTAGAAGAGTGGTTAGTGATGTTTAAAAACGAAACTCATAATCATCCGACAGAAATTGAACCTTTTGGTGGTGCGGCTACCTGTCTTGGTGGAGCAATTCGCGATCCTCTGTCAGGCAGATCTTATGTATACCAAGCAATGCGTGTTACCGGTAGTGGTGACCCACGGGCTAAAGTAGAAGAAACTCTAGCTGGAAAATTGCCACAGCGAAAAATCACCTTAGGAGCAGCTGCAGGATATAGTTCCTATGGCAACCAAATTGGATTGGCGACAGGTCAGGTGGCAGAAATTTATCATGAGGGCTTTATCGCAAAAAGAATGGAAGTTGGTGCTGTTATTGCTGCCGCTCCTAAAGCCAATGTTGTCCGTAAACAGCCAACAGAGGGCGATGTAGTTATTGTCTTGGGTGGAAGAACAGGCCGAGATGGTTGTGGTGGTGCTACTGGCTCATCCAAAGAACATACAGAAGAATCTCTAGCAACTTGCAGTGCTGAAGTGCAAAAGGGCAATCCGCCAACAGAACGAAAAATTCAAAGGTTGTTTAGGCACCCTAAAGCAAGTGAAATGATTAAACGCTGCAATGACTTTGGGGCAGGTGGAGCATCTGTCGCCATAGGAGAATTGACTGATAGTCTCGTAATTGATCTTGATGCTCTGCCTAAAAAATATGCTGGTCTGGATGGTACGGAGCTTGCTATTTCAGAATCGCAAGAACGTATGGCAGTGGTTGTGGCTCCAGAAAATGTAGAAGATTTTATGAACTATGTAGCAGCAGAAAATCTAGAAGCTGCAGTAGTGGCCAAGGTAACAAATTCTGGGCGTCTTGTTATGTTATGGCGAGGCCAGCCTATTGTAGATATTAGTCGTGACTTTTTAAATACCAATGGTGTTAAACAAAAAGTCGATGTACAAGTAGTTGCACCGACAGAGGCTGATAATTTTTTTGCGAGTACTAGAAAAGATAGCGAAAATCTTGAAGCAGCCTGGTTAGACAATTTGCGTAACATCAATGTATGTAGTCAAAAGGGTCTTGTAGAAATGTTTGATAGTACCATTGGTGCGGGCACAATCTTAATGCCTTTCGGGGGAAAATATCAGGCAACACCAGCAGAAGGGATGGCAGGCAAAATTCCTGTTCTTCATGGTAGTACAAATACGGCGACTTTAATGACTTATGGTTTTGATCCTGAGTTATCATCATGGAGCCCTTTTCATGGTGCAGTATATGCAGTCGTAGAAGCGGTAGCGAAAGTGGTAGCCATGGGCGGGGACTATCAAAAGATCCGTTTAACCTTACAGGAGTATTTTGAACGATTGGGCCTTGATGCTGCAAAATGGGGTAAACCTTTTAGTAGTTTACTAGGTGCTCTTCATGCTCAAGAGCAGTTTGGTATTCCTGCTATTGGTGGCAAAGATAGTATGTCTGGGACATTTAAAGAACTAACAGTGCCTCCTACCTTAGTCGCCTTTGCTGTAAATGTGGTTACGGCAGACACTGTACTTTCTCCCGAATTTAAAAAGGCACAAAGCCAAGTGGTACTCGTACCTTTAGTTCGTGATGCTTACGAGTTACCAAACTTTCCAGTAGTGTGCCAAGGCTATAGAAAAGTTAACCAATTAGTTAAAGCTGGTAGAGTTCTTGCTGCTCACACGGTAAAAATGGGTGGCTTAGCTGCAGCGATTAGTAAAATGAGCTTCGGCAATCGCATTGGGATGAAGATGACTTCCTCCTTATCTTTGAAGGAATTATTTGGAGTTGACTATGGTTCTTTGGTATTAGAAATTCCTGCTGGTGTGGATGTACAACAAGCATTTGGTGATATAGCTTACAAGATAGTTGGACAAACCCAAGAGAAACCAGTGATTGAAGTAAATGGCTATTCAATTGATATTTTAAAAGCGCAAACAGCTTGGGAGAAACCTTTAGCTGCTGTTTTCCCTACGGAAACAGAAATTGTGAGTGAAAAACCGAAGACAGAATTATTTGCTAGCAGTCCCCAAAAGTCGAAACAATCTTTCGCAAAACCGCGTATTTTTCTACCTGTATTCCCAGGTACTAACTGCGAATATGACTCAGCAAAGGCTTTTGAAGTAGCGGGAGGCAATGTAGATACCATGGTCATTCGCAACCTTACACCTGCTGCGGTAGAAGATTCTATAGAGGAAATCGTAAAACGAATTAAAAACTCTCAGATTATTATGCTTCCAGGTGGATTTAGTGCCGGTGATGAACCAGATGGCTCAGGTAAATATATTGCTACTATGTTTAGGAATCCAAGAATTAAAGAAGCAGTACGTAATTTTCTATCCCAGCAAGATGGGTTAATGTTAGGTATCTGTAATGGTTTTCAGGCACTGATTAAATTAGGATTAGTTCCTTACGGCGATATTGTCGATCTGACCCCTAACTGTCCTACTTTGACTTATAATCAGATCGGGAGACATATTTCCTGTATGGTGAAAACGAAGGTAGTATCAAAGCTTTCTCCTTGGTTTAATAATGTAGAACTAGGGGATATGCATACCATTGCTACCTCTCATGGGGAAGGACGCTTTGCTGCTGACAGTTCATTAGTAAACGAGTTGCGTCAAAAAGGACAGATTGCCGCTCAATACGTAGATGAGCAAGGTCAACCTACTTATGATATACGTTATAACCCTAATGGATCTGTTGAAGCTGTAGAAGCACTTACCAGTCCAGATGGACGAATTTTAGGCAAGATGGGGCATTCGGAAAGAATTGGTAACCAGGTAGTGAAAAATGTTCCTGGTAACAAGGATCAACAACTTTTTGCTGCGGGTATTGAATACTTTAAATAAAAATTAAAAAAAGACTAAGTTTTAGCCGGTTCTAAAAATACTTGGGCTAATCCTTAGTCTTTTCTTATAATGCAAAATGTCTTTTTAAATGGTATACAGTATTTTATTCGTAAAAAGGGAAAAAACGAAAAGTAGGCGTTCAAAATTCAGTATTTTATGGTATCATATATTAGGTTGTAAGTAGAATAAAGAAAGGGATAGTGTAAAAATTTATAACGGTGTATTATACAAAAGTACTTTGTGTGTAAACAATGTTATAAATCGATGGTAAGTTTTCTTGTCTTTGTATACTTACAAATAGTAATACGAGAAGGTGGGAGTAAAGTAGATGTCCGTAGTTAAAAAAAGAGAAACTTTTTCCTCAGGTTTAGCAGTATTTTTTGCAACCTTAGGCTCTGCAGTAGGTTTAGGGAATATATGGAAATTTCCTTATCTGACAGGGCAGAATGGTGGCGGAGCTTTTTTATTGGTATATTTTTGCTGTATTTTATTTGTAGGTCTGCCAATCATGTTGAGTGAGTTCTATATTGGGCGTAAAACAAGAAAGAATGCAGTAGGTGCATTAGAACAGTTAAAACCTGGAACTTCCTGGAAAAATATTGGTCTTATGGGAGTAAGTGCAGCCTGTATTATTATGTTTTTTTATAGTTGTGTAGCAGGCTGGGTATATTTTTATTTGTTTAAAGCTATAGTTGGGGATTTTGTTGGTGTCACACTAGAGGTTGCCAAAGCCCAATTTGGTGCTGTGATTATGGGACCTTTATCGCCAATTATTTGGCAGTTCATTGTTTTAGCCGTAGTAGCTGGAATTTTGACCATGGGTGTTAAACAAGGCATTGAAAAAATTACAAAGACATTAATGCCATTATTATTCGTTCTTATTGTTATTTGTGATATTCGTGCCTTAACATTGCCAGGAGCGGCTGAAGGCGTTAAGTTCTTATTTCATGTCGATTTTGGACAACTATCAGCTGCAGCTATTTTAGCGGCATTGGGTTTAGCCTTCTTTAAATTATCTCTTGGTATGGGTACTATGATGACTTATGGGAGTTACTTTACGGAAGATAATAATATGTTTACGACAGCATTAAAGGTAGCTCTGTCAGATACTTTAGTTTCTATGTTAGCAGGTCTCGCCATATTTCCAACAGTATTTTCCTTTGGTATGGAACCAACTGCTGGTCCTGGCCTATTATTTATGACCATTCCACTTGTATTCTCCCAAATGCCTTTAGGTAATATTTTATTAATTGCCTTTTTCTTCCTTACTGCGATAGCAGCTACAACGGCTATGTTATCGTTAGTGGAAGTGCCTATCGCTTATTTGTCTGAAGAAAGAGGTATGTCAAGAAAAAGTGCGGCAATTTTGACTGCAACTATTATGTTCGTAGTTGGTATTTTAGCTACTTTGTCAGTTGATAAGGCTAGTGTACTTGGTCATATTACCTTCTTTGGCATGGGATTCTTTGATTTATTTGATTATATTTCATCTAATATTTTATTGCCGATCGGTGGATTGTTAATTGCTCTGATGATGGGATATTCGATAAAACGTGAGGAAGTAGTGACTGAGTTATCGAATAATGGCAAAATGAAGGTTGCGGCTTTGGTAAATGTATACTTCTTTTTGATCCGCTATGTGACCCCATTATTGCTTATTGTAGTCTTCTTAAGCTCAATTGGAGTACTTAAATTCTAAAATAAATAAATGCTGCTTCCGAATATATTCGGAAGCAGCATTTTCTTTTGCATACTTGCCAGCATTGAGTATAATAGTTATAGTACAATTTTAGTTGTGAGAGGAAAGTTTATGAATATAGTATCAATTGAGAAGTTATCCAAAAGTTATGGCATGAAGAATTTATTTAGTAATGTTACTTTTGGAATTGACGAAAACGATAAAATTGGTTTAATTGGTGTAAATGGAACGGGAAAATCTACTTTTCTAAAAGTAATAGCAGGGTTAGAGGAAGCGGATGATGGCAAGGTGAGCCAAGGAAATCAGGTAGAGGTACAATATCTATCTCAGAATCCTGATTTTGATCCTTTAGATACGGTACTGGATCAGATATTTAAAGGCTATTCTCCAATTATGAAGCTACTAAGGGAGTATGAGCAGGTGTTATTGGCTGTTAATAATCAGCCTAATGAAGGTATAGAGAAGCGCTTGATAGCCTTAAGCCAGGAAATGGATGCTATGAATGGCTGGCAGTTAGAGAGTGAGGCAAAGAGTATTTTAACCCGGCTTGGTATTACCGATTTTACAGCCCAGGTAGGTACCTTATCTGGAGGTCAACGTAAACGGATTGCCTTAGCAAGTGCTTTAATTCATCCAGCAGATCTCTTGATATTGGATGAGCCTACCAATCATATTGATAATGATACTGTGGCTTGGCTTGAGGAGTATTTACACAAACGTAAGGGCGCTCTACTCATGATTACTCATGATCGTTATTTTCTAGATCGAGTAGTCAATCGAATTATTGAGCTGGATAAAGGTAATTTGTATAGTTATACTGGAAATTATAGCCTCTTTTTAGAACTTAAAATGCAGCGTGAAGCAGACCAAGAAGCCACCGAGAGTAAACGACAGAATTTACTGCGTAATGAGTTAGCTTGGATGCGTAGAGGGGCCAAAGCACGTACTACGAAACAAAAGGCAAGGATTGAACGCTTTGAAAAGTTGTCAGATGAAAAGGTAGATTTAAGCCAAGACAAAGTTGAGATCACAGCCGGCGCTAGTCGCTTAGGGCGAAAAATAATTGAATTATCCAATGTAACTAAAAATTTTGAAGAACGGACAGTCATTCAGGACTTTAGTTATATTGTGCTTCGAGACGACCGTATGGGGATTGTGGGACCTAATGGTAGTGGGAAATCTACTTTGCTAAATTTAATTACCCAGAGGATGGAACCTGACAGTGGCGTGATTGAAATTGGCCAAACTGTAAAAATCGGCTATTTTTCCCAAGAGAACGGAGATATGGATGAGAATCTTAGGGTCATCGAATATATTAAAGAAGAAGCAAACTACCTGCCAGCGGCAGATGGCAGTGTCATTACAGCTTCTCAAATGTTAGAACGTTTTCTTTTTCCACCTGAATTACAATGGACACCGATTCGTAAGTTATCTGGCGGAGAGAAACGTCGTTTATATTTGCTCCGCGTATTGATGGGAGCGCCCAATGTCCTGCTCCTTGATGAGCCTACCAATGACTTAGATATTCAGACATTGACAATTCTGGAAGATTATCTCGATGAATTTCCCGGGGCGGTTATTGTTGTGTCTCATGACCGCTATTTTTTAGATCGAGTCGTCGATAAATTATTTGCCTTTGAAGAGGGTGGATCGATTAAGCAGTACGTGGGAGGTTATTCGGACTATCAGGAAACCTTGGCATCTAAAGGGATTAGCGAAGGTAACAAAGAAAAAGAGACGGCCGCTCACCCGTCTCAAGTTGAAAAACCAAAAGAACGTTCTCGTAAATTTACATTTAAAGAACAAAAAGAATATGAAGAGATTGATGCCGTAATTGCCAGTATGGAAAAAGAGATCCAGATTGTTGGTACCCGTATTAATGGGGCAGGGAGTAACTTTGTCTTGCTGCAAGAGTTAACAGACTTACAGCAAGAATTAGAACAAAAGTTAGCAGTACTTTTCGATCGCTGGACTTATTTGAATGAATTGGCTGAGGAAATCGAAAATAATAAATAAAGAAGACTAAGATTCAGACGGAGTTTTAACTCCATCTGAATCTTAGCCCTTTTTATCCAGGGACTTAGCCGCTCTTAACTCCTACTTATGAAGATGGAGTCTTAGAACGGTTTAGTCATCGGATAATTGTTTTGTTTTACTTTATAGCATTATATTTACAGAGTACTGCTTTTATGGCAGCATAGTCAATTTCTTCTGGCAGAGCATCTTTAAGGGGTTTTAATTTTTCAGCACCTAATTCTGCTATTTTACTAAGAATTAGATTTTCATATTGAGGTGGGATGAGAGCATCCCAATTTACGATATGTCCTTCTTGATAGCAGCGTACGAGATGATCTTGTACTGTAAGAGATTTTAGGCCACGAATTTGACTGATTTCATCTAGTGAACGACCACTTTGATAAAGTTCTAGGCTAACTACATGACTCGGATGCTCTTGGCTCTTGCTAGCGCTCTGTTTCGTTTCAGTAGGTAAAACGCTTGGTTTTATGCTATTCATAGCTGCATATTGTTGCATGACTTCCAAAAATTCATCACCATAACGTTTGCGTTTGCTTTCTCCCACCCCTTTGATTGTCAGCAGGGCCTCATACGTTGTTGGACAATACTCGCTCATTTCCTTTAGGGTGCTATCAGCGAATACTAGATAAGGTGGTATTTGCTCTCTATCAGCAATTTGTTTTCTTAGGCTGCGTAATAAGTCAAAGAGGGAATTATCGGTTGTAATCTTTTTAGCACGGGTTGGCACCTTCTGCCATACCTTTGTTTGGTTTTTTAATACAGCAATGCCTTTAGGTGCTAGTTTTACTACAGGATATTCACTATCCGTTAATGCTAAGTAATCGGTAGCGATTAAACGGTTAATCGCGTCGCGAATTTCTGGTAGGGTATAGTTCTTCAATAGTCCATAAGTAGATAAACTATCAAAACCTAGTTGCAGAACTTTTTTATCTTTAGAACCTTTTAAAACACTTGCAATTATGGTTGTGCCATAGCGTTCTTTAACCCGCATGACACAAGAAAAAATCTTTTGTGCATCTAAAGTGATATCTGTAAGCTCATTATCATCATTGCAGTTACTGCAATTGGCACATTCTGCTGTAGTATTTGACTCGCCAAAGTAGTTTAAAATAAATTTTCTTAGGCATTCGGGGGTATGACAATAATCTACCATCGTTTGCAATTTGTTTAGTTCATTTGTTTTGCGTTCCGTATCGAAAGTGGTTTGCTCAATTAGGTATCTTTGTAATAATGGATCTTGGGCACCGAATAAAAGAATACATTCACTAGGCTCTCCATCTCGTCCTGCACGACCAGCTTCTTGATAATAAGCTTCCATGTTTTTGGGCATATTGTAATGTATAACATAACGCACATTGGACTTATCAATTCCCATACCAAAAGCATTGGTTGCGACCATAATACTAATATTGTCATAAATGAAGTCTTCCTGAAAACGTTGTCGTTCGTTATCAGGGAGTCCAGCATGATATTTTCCCACAGAATAACCTTTTTTGTGTAATTGGCTATAAAGATTATCTACTTCTTTACGGGTAGCGGCATAAATAATTCCTGACTGGTCTTTGTTAGTGTTAATATAGTTTAAGGTGAAGTCCGTTTTATTTTCCCCACGTATGACGGTAAAAGATAAATTCTCACGGTCAAAGCCTGTCATATAAATATCAGGTTTTTGTAAAGTCAATAAGCTTTTGATATCTTGGGTTACATCGGTAGTAGCAGTTGCTGTAAAGGCGCCAATAATGGGACGCTTAGGCAAAGAACGAATAAAGGAACCGACAGCCCGATAACTAGGGCGAAAATCATGTCCCCATTGTGAGACACAGTGGGCTTCGTCAATGGCTAATAAGGATATCGTCAGAGATTTAATAGCAGCCTGAAAACTTTCAGCTTCTAGGCGTTCTGGAGCAATATAGATAATTTTGTAGCGACCACATTTTGCATTATAAATACGCTCACTGACAACGGAAGCACTAAGAGAACTATTAATAAATGTGGCAGGAATACCTACGCTGTTTAAGGCGTCTACTTGGTCTTTCATGAGGGAGATTAAGGGTGATACAACTAAGGTGGTGCCTGGTAATAATAAGGCAGGGATTTGAAAACACAGAGATTTACCCGCTCCTGTAGGCATAATAGCTAAGGTATCTTTCTTTTGTAAGAGACTGGTGATTATTTTTTCTTGTCCGGGGCGGAAGGTGGTATAACCATAGTGTTGTTTTAATATTTTTAGGGCGGCATCTAACATATATTTTCTCCTGAAGTTTATTTTTAATAGAAAGTATGAAATAGCTGCTAAGAGATTGCTACTTTCATTAAGTAAAAATCTTAGCATGACTATTTCATTAGAATATATCATAATATAGTATTTAATTCGGCTTTTAATAAGGGGATTCCTGTCGATATAACACTTGCTTTTTGCAGATTGCCATTATATTTTTTCCAGTAATCATGTATAATGTAAAATAGAGTTTCGTTTTAGGAGGGATTACCATTAAGTTTCAACAACTTACTCTTGAGGATAAGCCGCTATTTGATAGGTTCTTTAAGGAGCGGCGGTATGAAAATGCCCATTATAATTTCACTAATTTATTTATGTGGCGCAAAGCCTACAATATAAAGTGGACAGTTGAAGGCAAATTTTTATGCGTAAAAGCCTGTTGGGAAGGGGAAACATTTTTTTTACCTCCATTTGGCCCAGAAGAAGGCTTAGCAGATGTAGTAGAAATAATGCTAGAACATGCTAAGGAAGAGAATTTTCCCTTTGCGTTTCAGGGAGTAGAAGGCTACATGGTTGAGTGGCTAGAAAAGATAAAACCTGGTTATTTTAGCTGTAAGCCGGAACGGGATAATTATGATTACGTCTATTTGGCAAAAGATCTAATTGAGCTAAAAGGGCGCAAATTTCATACTAAGAAAAATCATGTAAATAGTTTCAGAAAGACGTACAGTAACTATCAGTATGTCCCAATGACAGCTGACATGACGCAGCAGTGTATTGACTTTATGGCGGCATTTACTTATGGTGAAATGAATAACAATGATACTGCAGTGATTCATGTAGAAAAGGGCCGCAAAGAGTTTAAGGGTGTTTATGGGGTTATTAATCAAGAGTTTTGTGCTCACAACTACCAAGAGGCTCTTTACATTAACCGAGAAGAAGACATGGGAATTGAAGGCCTGAGAAAAGCGAAAGAATCCTACCATCCTGTTAAAATGGTAGAAAAATATATTGTAAAAGTTAAATAATAAAAACCGTTACATAAATTATTTTTATGTAACGGTTTTTTGTATAGGGGTGGCGCTTTTTTCGTAGTATAAGAATAAAGCATCGGTTACCATCTAAAAATATATAGATTGAAAAGCAGGAAAATTACAATATTTTATAAAAGTATGTAGTAAAGAAAAAAATAAGGGGTGCAGAAATGAAAAAAGTACAATTGGCATATGGTAAAGGCAGTATTAGCATTGAGGTTCCTCAAAGAGCTGTAGTCGTTGAACCCCAGCATTTAGAAAGCTTAAAAGATGAGAAGGCAGCCGTAATCGCGGCACTGCGCCAACCAGTAGGTACTCCTCCCTTAAAAGAAATGGTGAAAGCCACTGATCGGGTAGCAATTGTAATTTCTGATATTACAAGACCAACTCCTAATCATAAATTAGTACCTTGGTTGATTGAAGAATTATCTCATGTCCCCAAGGAGAACTTTGTGGTCATTAATGGATTAGGGAGTCATCGGCATAATACAAGAGAAGAATTGATTAGCATGTTAGGTCAAGAAGTGGTAGACACTATTCAGGTTATTAACCATGAAGCCTTTGATGATGAACAGTTAGTACATGTTGGTCGTAATAGTTATGGTTCTGAAGTGTATTTAAATAAAACCTATGTAGAAGCTGATTTTAAAATTGTAACTGGATTTATTGAACCTCATTTCTTTGCAGGATTTTCTGGAGGTCCAAAAGGTATAAATCCAGGAATTGTCGGTATAAAAACCATTCAAGACTTTCATAATGCCGAGATGATTGGGAACCCTAAGAGTACATGGGGCGTGATTGAGGGAAATGGCGTGCAAGATGCAGCTACGCAAAACTGCTTGATGGCAAAACCTCAGTTTATGCTGAATGTTACTTTGAATGGGGATAAAGAAATCACTAATGTATTTGCAGGTGATGTTATTGAGGCCCATCGTGTAGGCTGCGCTTTTGTAAAGACTCATTCTATGGTGGCTGTTGATAACGCCTTTGACATTGTCATTACGACGAATGCTGGTTATCCTTTGGACCAGAACCTTTATCAAACTGTAAAAGGGATGAGCGCAGGGGCCCAAATCGTAAAAGAGGGCGGCAGTATTATTAGTGTTGCAGAATGTTCTGATGGACTTCCTAGTCATGGTAATTTTGGTCCTATCTTAAAGATGCGTAATACGCCTCAGGACTTATTAGATATGATCAATGATTCTTCTTTTTCTATGTTTGACCAATGGGAGGCGCAAGCATTAGCTATGATACAAGTGAAAGCGGATTGTTACTTGTATTCCTCCCTTGACAAGGAGACCGTAGTGGATTGCATGCTGCATCCAGTCGAAAACATAGAAAAGACATTAGCCGAGTTGATAAAAAAATACGGGCCAGATGCGAGTATTGCCGTATTACCCTTAGGACCACTAGTCGTTCCCTATGTGGTTAAATAAAAGATAGTATAAGGTTTTGGAGAACGGTTGAACCACAGAGGCACAGAGGACACAAAGAGCAGAGTGAGATATGCTTTCGTGTCCTCTGTGCCTTTGTGGTTTATTTTTAAAAAATTTAACAATATTCCTATATCTGATCAACAGGGGTATAGTGTCATAAGTATTGTTTCATACTATGACTGAGGTGGAGTGAATGAAAAATAAACATAAATTGAAGCAGTTATTTTTAGCCATTGGAGTGTTAATCCTATTAGCAGGAGGGTGTTCTTTTTTGCCTTCACCAGCTCCTAAACCTGCACCAGAAGTTCCGGCGCCTAGCCCAGTTGAGCCAATACCAGGAGTAGAGCTTTTAAATGTTAACAATTATAAAAATGAACCTACCATTACAGTATGGATTGCAGATAAAGGTTCTGTAGAAAGTATGATGTTAGAAAAATACTTGGAAGGGGTTGTTGCGAAGGAAATGCTGCCTGATTGGCCGATAGAAGCATTAGCCGCGCAAGCCATTACCTCAAGAACGCTAACCCTTCATGCCATTGAAGCAGGCACAATTAAACGCTTGCACCATGCTGATGTTAGCACCTCAAAGGAAGAGTTACAAGCTTATGCACCTGAGCTAGTTAATGAAAATGTCAAAGAAGCAGTGCGTCGTACTCGTGGACAGGTATTGGTATATGCCGGTGGTTTAATAAATGCCATTTATAGCTCCTGTAATGGACAAATTGCCGCTACGAAGGAAGAGAGTTTCCCGAAGGAGATTCCGACGCCTACGCCCTATTTTCAGCCCGTGACTGATCAGTGTTTTCAATACGCACCCGAGAAAGAAAAAAACTGGGAAGTTAAGATACCTGGTAATGAAGTAGCAGCTGCCATAGGTTACCATGGCAATCCAGCAGATATTAGAATCTTAGAAAAAGGACCTTCAGGTCGTATCCTGACCATAGGCGCAGGGAACCAAAAAATATTTGGTGCTGAATTTAGAAAGGCAGTGGGTTATGATCGGCTACGATCCACATTAATTACAGAAATGAATTATGATGGCCAAAATTTTGTGTTTAAGGGCATGGGCTGGGGTAATGGTGTAGGGCTGTGTCAGTGGGGGGCCTATACTTACGCACAGCAAGGGAAAACAGCAGAGGATATTGTAAAAGCCTATTATGTCGGAGTGGATGTAATAAAATTGTGGCAATAAGAAGCAGATTTAAAGTAATTTTTTAAAACTGAATGTATATACTAATAGTGGAGAGGCAGTCATATGGCACCTCATCCATATAGGCGCCGCAGTTCCTTTTTTAAAGGGAGTGCGGCGCTACGGCATTTTACAAGGTAGGTTAGCTAATAAACAGGTTCAACAGATTTATTAACTATTAATTTTCGACTAGAAGGATTTAGGGAAAGTGATATTTTTAGAGAAAAGGATTGGTTAAATTGTAAATCTTTAGCAGGAATTAACATGTTCTTATTGAACTTATATAGATACATATTATCGGATGCTGAAACGCCAGATAAAAGAAGGTCCGGCACAAAAGGGAGATGGCAACAATGGCTGACTATATAATAACCTCGGAAATGGCAGGCTCTTTAGCTCGGTTTATTTATCAAAATACAAACTATCATATCATCATTTGTAATCAAGATGCTATGATTGTCGGGGATTCCGACAGTGGAAAACGACTTGGGACAAAACACGAAGGGTCACAAAAAATTCTTAGTGGGCATTTGGATGAATATGTAGTAACTACGGCAGATGTGCAAAAAAATCCAACCTTAAAGGAAGGGCAAAATTATCCAATTGAGGTAGATGGACAGAGGGTAGGTACTTTTGCAATTGCTGGTCAGTTAGATTATGTCCGTCCCATTGCTAAGGTTGTGGTAGCTTTGCTTAGTAGTCGATTAAAGCAGGCAAAACAAATCGAAATTGTGCAGGGAGTCGCCCACGCTGTTTCGCGAAATGTAGAACAGGCTGTTGCTGCTATCGAAGGTATTTCTGCTTCTTCTCAAGAATTGGCTGCCAATACGGAAAGCGTAGTAAATGTTTCTCATGATTCAGTTAGAAGGGTAAAGGACACAGGCAAGATACTTGATATGAGTCGTAAAATTGCTACCCAAACAAAGCTATTGAGTTTGAATGCTTCCATTGAAGCCGCTAGGGCGGGGAATTATGGTAGGGGTTTTGCCGTTGTAGCACAAGAAATGCAAAACTTAGCGCAAAATAGTGCGGATGCTACCGAAAATATCAATAAAATTTTGCAAGAGATACAAGAGTCCATTCAAAAAGTGATTGATGGTATTAATCAGTCTGCTGTAATTTCCAACAAGCAAGCAGGGACAATGCAAGATATTATTAAAGTCGTACAAGATGTACAAACATCCTCTGCTGATTTGGTAGCGGCCTTTGAAAGAAATGAATGATTAATTGATACCAGGCTAAAAAACATATTTTAGACATTCTTTTACATACTATAGTAATAGAGCGTGAGCTGTATAACAGACTATTATCTGCAAAAGCGCCGCTTGTCTGGTAAGCACAGGCAGGAGGCGCTATATTTTTTTTTTTTTGATAAATCGTCGCCTTTGGTTGCAATATTTGCTGAGTACGCTATAATATATTTCAGGTTGGCAAGGGAGATAATATGAAAAATGTTGTAGTTACGATAATTGGCACGCAAAAGGATGAGCAAAAAGAAGAATCACGAATTGAACTTATCACTTTAGGTCGCTGTTATAGTAAAAATGGTGTAAACTATATCTTATATAAAGATAGCGAAATATCGGGTCTTGAAGGCGTCACTACGATGCTAAAAGTGTATGATAAACAGGTGACACTAGTAAGAACGGGCAGCGTGGAGCATAAACAAGACTTTCGGTTAGGCGAAAAAAGCCGTAGTACATATGTTACGCCTTATGGTACTATGCAAATGAGTATAGTGACAAACAGCCTGAAAATAACCTTAGATAGTATTATTGGAATTAAAAATCTAGATATTAGTTATGAATTAGAAATGAACGGACAATGGCAAAGCGCTAATACTTTGTCTATCAGCATACGGGAGGAAAGCAAACGTGGATATTAAAGATTTATTGCAGACGGCAATTTACCAAGCAGCTCATAAAGCCATTGCTGATGGTGTATTTGCAGATCATGAGTTGCCTCAAGTTATCTTAGAGGTGCCACCTAAAAAAGAATTTGGTGATTTTGCTACGAATTTTGCAATGCAGGCAGCTAGAGGAGCGAAAACCAATCCAAGGGTCATTGCCGAGGCCATTGTAGAACGAATGAATGAAACATGGATGGAAAAAGCCGTTATTGCTGGTCCTGGTTTTATTAATTTTTATTTAAAAACAGACTGGTTATATACTATGTTAGCAGATGTGTTAACTCAGGGTGAAAATTATGGGAACAGCCAAGCCGGTGGGAAAGAAAAAATTCAGGTGGAATTTGTCAGTGCAAATCCAACTGGACCACTTCATGTAGGTCATGGACGTGGCGCAGCAGTCGGAAGTGCATTGGTTAATTTATTAAAAGCTGCAGGTTATGATGTTGCGAGTGAATACTATATTAATGATGCTGGTAATCAAATTGATAATTTAGCTGCATCTGTTCATGCTCGCTATTTAGAACTCTTAAATCAAGAAATTGATTTTCCTGAAAACGGATACCATGGTGAGGATATTATTGACACGGCTAAAGGTATTATTGATCGAGAAGGAGATGCCTATCTGGCTTTTTCTGTAGAGGAACGATTAACCAAATTTAAAGAAATAGCATTACAGGAAAAATTAGCGGCATTAAAAGCTGATCTAGCCTCTTTTAATGTATACTTTGATGTATGGTTTAGCGAATGTACCTTGCATCAAAATGGTGCATTAGAAAAGACTTGTCAAGTTCTAAAAGATAATGGTTCTATCTATGAACATGATGGGGCTCTTTGGTTAAAATCCACAGCCTATGGGGATGATAAAGACCGAGTGGTAATTCGGGATAATAAAATTCCTACTTATTTAGCTGCTGATATTGCCTATCATCGCAATAAATTAGAGCGAGGGTTTAAAAAGCTCATTAATATTTGGGGTGCTGACCATCATGGGTACATATGCCGTGTGAAAGCTGCTATTGGCTCCTTGGGGTATTCTCCTGAACAATTAGAAGTTTTAATTGTACAAATGGTGAGTTTATACAGAAGTGGTCAATTGGTTAAGATGTCAAAACGCACAGGGCAAAGTGTAACATTAACAGAACTGATTGAAGAAGTTGGCACAGATGCTGCAAGATTCTTCTTTATTATGCGTTCTCTTGATAGCCAATTAGATTTTGATCTTGACTTGGCGAAATCTACATCAAACGAAAATCCGGTCTATTATATTCAATACGCTTATGCACGAATTGCTAGCATATTCCGTCAAGCTACAGAAGATGGCATCACTCTTAGTGAGATCGATCATAGTAAATTAAATTTACTAACAACGGAATGTGAGATCGATTTGATTAAAAAGTTGGGTGAATACAAAGAAGAAATAATTGATGCAGCAAAAGAGCGGGCACCACACCGTATTGCTCGATACGTACATGACTTAGCAGGACAATTTCATACTTTTTATAACCAATGCCGTATTAAGGGTGTGGATCGTGATTTACAGCTAGCGCGAATGGGTTTAGCCTTGGCTGTACAAACAACCATTCGTCATGCACTCAATATTTTAGGGATAAGTGCCCCAGAGAAAATGTAAAATTAAAGCATTATTAAGAAGAGGAGTTTCCTCTTGCTTGGTGAATAATACCAGAAAAAATAGTGAAATTGGTGTTTAAATAAAAATAAAAATAAAAAATTAGACGCTAAGTGCGGAAGGAATAAATATATGACAGAAATGATGAAACAAGTCTCAGAGGTAGAATTGGCTTATAAAATTTTACAAAAAACAGGACACTCTATGTATTTTAGAGATTTAATAACAGAGGTTTTAGAGCTTAAGGGACGCAGAATTCATTCTTTGGCTCATGCCATGTCCGAAGTGCATACACAAATCAATATGGATAGCCGATTTGTTCATATGGGAAAAGGTATGTGGGGTCTTATGGACTGGTCACCTCAACAATTAAGCGCTCACTCAAATGATGAAAACGAGAGTGTAACCAGTTCTTTTTCATCCCGTCGAGAAAAACTTTTTGAAGAAATCCAGCAAGAATATGTTGCAGCTTCAACAGAGCCTGGTGAGCGAGAATAAATACTTGACACTGCCCTTTAGTAAGGATAAAATGATTGGCGTACTTGAACTAAATATGGACGTATAAATAATAGATCTGTTAAAGGCATTTTAGGAGGAAATTGAGATTATGGCAAAATATATATTCGTTACCGGGGGGGTTGTATCTTCACTTGGTAAAGGTATTACTGCTGCTTCATTGGGGCGGTTGTTAAAGAATCGCGGACTGAAGGTTACCATTCAAAAATTCGATCCCTACATAAATATTGATCCAGGAACCATGAGTCCTTATCAACATGGTGAAGTATTTGTTACGGAAGATGGAGCCGAAACAGATTTGGATTTGGGTCATTATGAACGTTTTATTGATATTAATTTAAGCAAAAGTTCCAATGTGACAGCAGGAAAAATATATTTGTCTGTTATTAATAAAGAACGTAAAGGTGATTATTTAGGAAGTACAGTCCAAGTCATTCCTCATATCACCAATGAAATAAAAGATCGTGTTTATCGTGTAGGCAAAGAGGATAATGCAGATGTTGTTATTACTGAAATTGGCGGCACTGTAGGCGATATTGAAAGTCTGCCCTTTTTAGAAGCAATTCGCCAGGTGAAAAAAGAAGTAGGGCGCAATGACGTACTTTATCTTCATGTAACATTATTACCTTACATTGCTGCAGCAGGGGAATTAAAAACTAAACCTACTCAACATAGTGTAAAAGAGTTAAGAGGTATTGGTATTACCCCTGATATTATTGTTTGCCGTACGGAATATGATATCTCTCCAGATATGCGAGATAAATTAGCACTTTTCTGTGATATTGATTCCAATGCAGTCATTCAAAATAAAACAGCGTCAAGTATTTATGAAGTTCCTTTGATGTTACAAGAGCAAGGCCTTGATCGTATTGTTTTAGAAAAACTTAAAATAGATGCTGGCGATGCAGACATGGCTGATTGGCGCAAAATGGTTCACAAGATTATTAATCCTACCAATACTGTTAAAATTGCTATTGTCGGTAAATATGTAGCTTTACCTGATGCATACTTAAGTGTAGCAGAAGCATTAAGACATGCCGGTATTGCTAATGATACATCCATTCAGGTTCACTGGATCAATGCAGAAGAAATTGAAGACGAGGCTGTGGATCTTAAAAAGTGCTTTGAGGGTGTTGATGGTATTTTGGTACCAGGCGGCTTTGGCGATCGGGGTGTGGAAGGTAAAATTAAAGCCATCCAATATGCCAGAGAAAACAAGGTGCCGTTTTTCGGATTGTGCTTAGGTATGCAATGTGCTGTTGTCGAGTTTGCTCGTAATGTATGTAAAATGGCAGATGCTCATAGTACAGAGTTTAATGGTGAGACAAATTATCCTGTGATTGATCTGATGTCAGAACAAGTGGCTGTTGAAGAAAAAGGCGGAACTATGCGCCTAGGCGTTTACCCATGTAAGGTATCAGAAGGTACCTTGACTGAGCAAGCTTACCAAGATGAGATTATTTATGAACGTCATCGTCATCGTTGGGAGTTCAATAATGCCTACAGAGAGCAGCTTACCCAGGCTGGTCTTGTGATCGGTGGAACTTTACCTAATGGTCGTTTGGTAGAAATCGTGGAAGTGAAGGATCATCCATGGTTTGTTGGTACTCAATTTCATCCAGAACTGAAATCACGTCCAACCAATCCTCATCCTTTATTCAGAGAATTTGTAAAGGCTGCTCTGAGCAACAAGAAGTAGAAAGAAGCAACTGTTGGACGATTTGTCGACAGTTGCTTTTTCCTATACCTATAGACTTACAGTATTAGGGTTAGACAATAAGGAGGATACTCATGTATAAAAAATCAGTTATGGTTGTAATTGGCATATTCGTATTATTTTCCCTTGTGGGTTTAGCATCTATGGCAAACAGCGCAAAGGAACGGGGAAAGGCAAATCGCTCTGGTAAAATCGCCATCATTCACGTTGAAGGTGTTATTTTAGGTGGACGAGGGCAAAGCACTGTACTTTTTGAACAAGGTGGTACCGATCAAGTCATTAAGCAAATCCATGAAGCAAGAGATGACAAAGACGTACAAGCTGTGGTTCTCAGGATTAATAGTCCAGGTGGCAGCGCAGCAGCTTCTCAAGAAGTAGGAGAAGAACTTAAGAAGCTGCGGGCTCAAGGTAAAGTAGTGGTGACTTCTATGGGGGATGTTGCAGCCTCGGGAGGATATTGGCTGGCAGCTTGTACAGATAAAATTTATGCAAATCCTACAACGATGACCGGTAGTATCGGAGTATATATGCCTTATGCAAATTGGGAAGAGTTATATAAAAAAGTTGGTATTTATCAAGAGAAAATTAAAAGTGGTCCTCATAAAGATATTATGTCTCCTGAACGTCAAATGACACAGGAAGAGCGAGAAATCATTCAAACTATGGTGAATGATATTTACAATCAGTTTGTGGATGTTGTAGCTGAAGGGCGTAAGATGGATAAGGACCAGGTGCGGAAGTTGGCTGATGGACGTATTTATACAGGGAATCAAGGGAAACAATTAGGTTTGGTTGACGAATTAGGCAATATGTATGATGCTATTGATGGGGCCGCGCAGTTGGCAGGTATTGTGGGAAAACCAGAAATAAAGGAGCTTGGCAAACAAACCCCTTGGCAAATGCTCTTTGGCCCTAGTGAAAAGATAAGTACTTTGCTAGAACAGTTTTTGTTTCAAAAAGCACAAAACCAGTTAAGTTTTGGCATTCCCTTGGAAGCTTCGCCAGAAAAATGGCAGGTGAAGTAAATGGGGAATATATTTGATGTTATGTATGATGTATTATTTCAGCCCAAGATGGGGATGAGGGTTATTGCTGATAAGAAGAATATTAGTCAATCTCTGATTGTGTTTTTTCTTAGTTTATTAATACCTTTATGGGCCTTGTATTTTGGTTTAAAGGCTTCTAGTGGGACCGCTCTGGTTCACTTAGTAATCGGGTTTAAGATAATTGCCAGTCTTATGTTATGGATTTTAGGAACTGCCGTGTGGCATTTAATTGCAGAATTCTTTGGGGGTAGAGGCACAGCTGTTGGATTATTTTCGGCTTTAGGCTTTGCCTATTTTCCCTCCGTACTTATTGTGCCATTGTGGGTATTCGCGGCTTTATTACCAGCTAATTTTAAGAGTATAATGATGGCCTTAGTAGCGCTCCTAATTTTGAGTTGGTCGTTTGTTTTACATATTGTAGCAATTAAAGAGGTGTATCAATTTTCTACAACGAAAGCTGTGCTCGTACTTGTTACGCCAATGCTGATTATGGTATTAGTAGGTGCGGTTACCTTTACCTTTATTAGCAGTGCGTTGATTCAGATGCCAATGTGGTTGTAGATCGATAAAAGGGTAGGATGAAATGAGAGGTAAATTTATAGTCATAATACTACTTCTAACAGTTATGCTAGGAGGTTGTACTGAGAAGCCTTTGCCTTTTAAAGCAGGGCTCAGTATTGTTACAGAGGATGAAACAATAAAATGGGGACTTCCCAATCAACTTTTGCAGCAGGGGGCAGGAAATTCGTATCGGATTTTGAAGGATGAAGGACAGGGGACGAATATACTGGAACTAGCGGCAGGGAGTAATGGTTCTATGGAATATTTCGTAGAGGTTGAGGCAAATGATGCAGCTGTTGCTCATATGCGCTTGGAGTTTTTATCTACGCAAGGTGGGGGAAGGATTAGACTGGCGGCCCTTGATCAAAAAGGAAATATTCTTGGAGAAAAGGGGTCTGTTTTTACAGGGAAGATTCCTACAGAAACGAAACAAAGTAAGTGGCAGGATATTCGTTACAATACTAATTATCAAGGTGGCTGGTTAGAGGAAACCTATTCTTTTTCCGATATCTTAAAAAGCCTAAACACAGGAGATTTGGCAGGTGTGGCAAAGTATCGACTAAGTGTAGAGGTGAGTGAAGGGCAACACGCTCTGATAACCCAGTTTAGTGCAGATATAGATAGTACGAAAGCAGTACGAGTCATACCAAAGATGGTGGAATACACAGCTAATTTGGGAGATGTATTTCCGATCGAGATGGATATTGAGAACATAACGCAAAATCTCATTCCTTCTGTGGAAGCAATGCTGCAGGAACCTTTTGGTTATGGTGTGATTGCCATCAGTCCTGAGGTGCAAGTTGTGGAGCAATTAGCACCAGGAGAAAAGAGGCATCTTAGTTTTCAGGTTAGGGCACAAAGGCCGGATGCAGTAAACTTAAATCAAGCTTGGCCTATACAGTTTAGTATAAATGGTAAAAATGTACAGACGAAGGTTGGCGTTGCTGTAAGAGATACAAGACCGGGTAAAGTATTTTATGTAATGACGGAAGACCTAGAGCCTATTGATGGGGCTGGCTATGCAAAAGCTTGGGGAAATTCTGATAGTTGGCTGGAGCCAGAGGAATTTCGCGGCCAAATGGTAAATAAAGCGGAAGCTATCGATAAAATCGCCGAAAGGTATGGCGCAAAGTGGACCCATTACATTGCTTGGCCTGCTGTTAAGGCGGCAGAATGGGCGGCAGGTCAATCCAAGACAGGGGAGTGGCCTAAGGTAGTAGCAGATATTAAAGCTTCCGTACTACGAGAAACTCAAAAAGGGCATGAATATGGGATTCATTTTCATACGGATTATGACCCCTATTTACCTGGTAATGTATTATCTTATAACGAGTCAGTTGATGGCTTGTGGGCTAATCATTTGAAACACGGCTGGGCTCATTCTATCACTACAGAAGGTGACTTTAGTGATTATAACAGCCGGACAGGCATGTTATACGAATATCAACGTATTTTAGATCAAATTGCAGCGAGTTCCTCCCAAGGGCAACTCCTCACAGCGAGAGCTGGTTCCTTCGATTTTGGTAATGGTAGTGCAGATGAAGCGATGAGTACCAATGCATTTAAAAAGGCAGGGCTGTGGGGCTCAAGTGATGCTGATGGTAATGCAGGTGGCTTGACAAGTGGTGATTATGGACAAGAAATTTACTTTGCTGCCCCTGATGATATTAACACTCCAGGCAAGGATATTCGGGCACTAGGAATTGTAGAGTTTCGCCCCACACCAAGGCAATCGATTGCCTACGATAGCCAAAGTGCTGCAGTAATGAATCAAAAAACTGACCAAGGTATGAAGTACTTTACTAATAGCAGTGGGAACGTAAAGCCTGGTATTCATAGTATAGTAGGATTTACTCACGCCATGTTTATGATGGGGCAAGGGGATTGGAAAAGCCTAGAAGGTGGGCAATTCCAAGCATTAGATGAACATTTATCCTATGTAAAAAATCAATATGCTTCCTCAGGGTTACTCGCTTTTGGGACTGCCAGTGAATTGGTGGAGGCTTATCTAGATTACTATACACCAGAATTACTAGCTATTTATGGTCCAAGGCAGTCAGATAAATATGGGGTTGCCGAGTATGCAATCCACGTTTTGGGGCATGATATCCCTACGGATGGAAATCATATCCATAATGTAGGAGTGAAGTATCCTTTATATCTACGTGATAGTGCTTATCGTATCAGTGTGTTAAAAAATGGACAGCCAATCTATAGTACTTGGGGGTTGCCAACACCATATAATGATATTTTCTTTGTAGTAGATGATAAATCGGCCGTATATACTTTGAAAATCTATCATAATGAGCTAGTATATAAGCTAATATCAAAGTTTCATGTCATAAAAGAAAAAATATTCAAAAAAAAATAGATTAAATCCTATTTTTCCCAGTAAATAGGAGGATATTTTTCCTATTGTGCGAATAGACATATAACATAGAGCATAAAACGAGTAAAAAGGAATGAGGAGAGGCGAAGGATGTCTAATATCACACATACAGTATTAGTTGTTGATGACCAGCCAGGAATTAGAAGATTGTTGATGGAAGTTTTAACTGAAGAAGGATATGTAGTACATACTGCTGCAAATGGTTATGAAGGCTTACAAAAAGTCAAAGAGGTTAACCCGGCTTTGATTTTAATGGACATGAAAATGCCAGGTATGGACGGAATTGAAACACTCCGTGAGCTCAAACGATTAAACCAAGCTAATAAAGTGATTATGATGACAGCATATGGCGAATTGGAACTGGTGAACACTGCCAAAGAATTAGGTGCTTACGCATATATTACAAAACCTTTTGATATTATTGATTTATGTTCTATGATTAGTACGTTAATATTTGGTAGTGGTAAGGAATGCGAATTAAAGATCGGCTAATTGAAATAGTTTCTACACCCAAAGTAAAGTCTTTGGGTGTTTTATTTAGAAAAGACGGTAAGAGGGTTTTTAAAATAGAGGCAGGAATTTTTTATTGTTTGGCGAAATCAATAGCGAGAGGAGGGGATGTATATGATTATTAACACTGTTTCAACACTAGCTTTATATTGTCCGCGTTGTGGCAAATTGCACATGCATGATATTTCAAGATTTGATCTGAAAAACACGACTGGCAGAAAGCTTCTATGTAGTTGTGGTCAATTACAAGCCTCCATTACTAGTGTTGGCGAACGTCAGTGTTTATTGGACATCCCTTGTGTTTTATGCCAAACTAACCATGTTGTTTGTCTTGACAGCAATCGCTTTTGGCGTGCTTCTATGGATAAAATATATTGTGTGCAGGAAAATTTTGAGCTTGGGTTTATGGGATCGCGGCAATTTATTGCAGAGACGATTAATAAAAATAAAATAGAGTTTGAAAAGATGTCTCTTGGTATGGATATTGATGAGTATGATGACTACATTGAAAATCCGCAAGTTATGTTTGAAACCTTAAATAAGATACATGATATTGCTGAAAAAGGAAAAGTTTATTGCCGTTGCGGTAGCAGCGCGATTGGCGCCGAAGTGCTGCCTGAAGGTATTGAACTAGAATGTGCCCAGTGTGGTGGCCATCTTCTCATTCCAGCCCAAAGTGAGAAAGATTTGGCCTGTGTCGAAGCATTAGATTCTATTGAAATTATTTCGCCGCGTCGTTCGCGGCGTAAACATTAGAATATAGTGTCAATCAGGTTATAAAAAATTTACACAAGAAGCAGAATAAAGAAATGAGGTGTAGTAAAATTGAAGTTCTTCCTTGATACAGCAAACTTTAATGAAATTAAGGACGCTGCGGCCTTAGGAGTTGTAGCTGGAGTTACGACAAATCCTTCTTTAATTGCAAAAGAAAAAAGAAATATAAAAGAAGTTATAAAAGAAATTTGTGGGCTAGTTGATGGCCCTGTTAGTGCAGAAGTCATTAGTACTGTTTTTGAAGATATGTTGCCAGAAGCACGGGAATTAGCAGCTATTGCAGAGAATGTAGTTGTTAAGGTTCCGTTAAATATGGAGGGACTTAAGACAGTAAAGGCCCTAAAAAGTGAAGGGATTAAAACGAATGTTACATTAATCTTTTCTGCGAATCAAGCCCTTATGGCCGCTCGCGCTGGAGCTTCTTATGTTAGTCCTTTTGTTGGCCGGCTAGATGATATCGGTCAGGATGGAATTGAATTAGTAAAAACCATAGCTGATATTTTTGCTATTCATGATATTGAAACAGAGATTATTGCTGCAAGCGTGCGCCATCCGATTCATGTTACCCAATCTGCATTGGCTGGGTCACACATTGCTACTGTACCTTATAAAGTGCTTATTAGTTTACTTCAGCATCCTTTGACAGATGCAGGGATAAAAAGATTTCTAGAAGACTGGAAAAACGCAAATTTATAGTTCAAAGATAGTGAGTTTAAAATGGGTTCCAAGTAAGGATAAGTGAGACTTGGCATAAGCCGGGTCTTCTTTATTGCTTTTTAATAGAAAATATAATTGTTGTTTAAAAGGAGATGTTGCTAAATGGATCGTGAACTCGCACTTGAATTTGTCCGTGTAACAGAAGCCGCGGCGATTGCCTCAGGACGTTGGATGGGTAAAGGGGAAAAAAACTTAGCCGATCAGGCGGCTGTTGACGCAATGCGCGCAGCTTTTGATTGTGTTAATATTAATGGTAAAGTTGTTATTGGCGAAGGGGAAATGGATGAGGCCCCCATGTTATATATAGGGGAAGCTGTTGGCGGTGGTGGCCTTGATGTAGACATCGCAGTTGATCCTCTAGAAGGAACGAACTTAATTGCCAAAGGTTTGCCTGGTGCTATTGCAGTTCTTGCGATTGCATCCCGTGGTGGTCTTTTGCATGCCCCGGATATGTATATGGATAAAATTGCCGTCGGGCCTAAGTGTGCCGGTAAAGTAAGCATTAAGGCATCGGTTACGGAAAACTTAAAGGCAGTAGCGACTGCTTTAGAACGTAAAATAGAAGATTTGACAGTCGTTATTCTAGATCGTCCTCGTCACGCTGACATTATTGCAGAAGCACGTAGTGCTGGCGCGCGAATCAAGCTAATTACAGATGGTGATGTATCTCCCGCTGTTAACGTTTGTATTGAAGGCACAGGCGTTCATATGATGATTGGTATGGGTGGTGCACCAGAAGGCGTTATCGCAGCTGCTGCGGTTAAATGCTTAGGTGGCGATATGCAAGGTATTTTGCGCCCTGAAAATGAACAAGAGATTGCTCGGGCTAAAACGATGGGTATTATGGATATTAATAAAGTATTGACGATTGATGATTTGGTAAAAGGCGAGGATGTGTTTTTCGCTGCAACCGCTATTACCCAAGGTGATTTATTGAACGGTGTGCGCTATTTTGGTGGCGGTGCACGGACCCATTCTATTGTTATGCGTTACAAAACTGGTACTGTACGTTTTGTAGATGCCATTCATAAATTTGATCGTAAACCTTTTTCCATTAAACGCGCGTAGAAATAGGTTTCTTGCTAGGTGTACTATTATTTATCCGATGACTAAACCGCTCTAAAACTCCCATCTTCTATTGGGAGCTAAGGCGGCTAAGTCCCTGGATAAGAAGGGCTAAGATTCAGATGGAGTTAAAACTCTATTTGAATCAAGTCTTCTTTATAAAAAAGGACTTGGCATTGGCCAAGTCTCTCTTTGTTTTTAAAATCGTAAATGATAGCACGTTTTAATTTTAAGTATTAATGTACTATTGATTTGTAAAAATTTAGCTGAAAGTTGCCAAAATGGTAAGCTAAATTGCTATGTTATTGAAAATAGTATGCATAAATACTATAGTTGGTGCTTATGATATATTATGTGAATATAACATAGAAAGTTTCTATGTTATATTCATGTTTTTTTCACAAAAAAGTGGAGGTAATGATGTGAATTTGATTTGGATACAAAAACGATCGAGATTTTTATATATGTTGGCAGCTTTTGTTTGTGTGGGATCTCTTCTTTTTTTTGCGGGTAAGACCCCTAAGAATCAACCAATAGAACCAAAGGTAGAGGCAGTTCAATCGGAGGAAAAAGCCAATATAGCAGCTCAGCCAGAAAACGTTCCTAAAAATAAAATCCACACTGTTAAAGAAGGTGAGACCTTGGGTGTGATTGCCGAGCTGTATAATATTGATGTTGATACTTTGCAGGGAGCAAATGAAAATTTGAGTACCGATATTCATCCAGGAGATCAATTGATAATTTTACCGCAAAAAGGTGTACTCTATCGCGCAGACATGGGAGATACCCTATGGAGGATTGCAAATACGTTTCAAGTAGATGTAGCTGCTATTATGGCGGCTAACAATAAGAAGGATGAAGAGTTAGCAATTGGCGAAAATCTGTTCATTCCTGGCGGTAAAAAAATTAAAGAGCCAGAACGGTTACTGGCAAGAGCCGAGTCACCAGCCTCACGTGGCGGTGTAAATAATCGTTTTATTTGGCCGACAGTAGGAGACGTAAGTTCTGGTTTTGGCTACCGATGGGGGAGGCATCATGACGGTATTGATCTTGCTAATGATATTGGAACAACTGTTCGTGCTGCCCGCTCGGGACGTGTAACCTATAGCGGTTGGTCGAGTGGGTATGGTCGATTGGTTACTATAGAGCACGATCAAGGATATACGACTTACTATGGGCATCTTAATGAATCTCTTGTAGAGAGTGGAGAGTACGTAAAAGCAGGTCAAAGTATTGCGTACATGGGGAACACAGGGGACTCTACAGGGCCGCATCTTCACTTTGAGGTGAGAAAAAACGGTACACCGATTAACCCATATAATGTATTACCATAAAATAAAAAAGACATTTTAGAATTGTATTATGTTGACGATTCTATCTATAAATAATGCTAAAAAAGCTAAGGGCAATGTGGAATCACATTGCCCTTAGCTTTTTTGCGGAATCAGATAGTATACATTTTTGATATTAATAGTATGTAGCACTTTGTGGGAAAACGTATGAAACACGAGGTCGCAGATGCAAAGAAAGCAAGGGATTTATATATTTCATGTCCTTCACATTCTTCATGCCTTCGTGGTTCAAAAAGGACGCGTAGCGTTTTTCTTATGCCTTAATTATTTCAACTGTTCTTTTAGTTCTTTTATTTTTAGATCCTTTATTAATATAGTTTTTTCATATTCTTTTTTTATGTCACTAAGGTTTTTATTCAGTTGATTGATAAAGGACGCCATTTCATCAGAGCTGCCCGCGATACGATTAAATAATAAAAGATTAGAAGCTAGTATTTGTGGGATTTCTTTGTGAGAATATCGCAATTGATGGTCGATTTCTCCATAGCCTTCTTCAAAGATTGTTCGTACTTGAATTTCTGCAATTACTTTTTGGTTAGTAGGGAAAAATTCTATCAAGTAGTGAACAGAACGATAGCCGGATTTTCTTGAATTGATTTTAATCTTTAAATCTTCAAAACGCTGAGTGTCATCGCCTTCTCGAACATTTGCGGTAATTTCCATAACCTTCCAAGTTGTTGTAATGAAATTGTGGATATCATCCCAATCTTCTTTGAAAATATGAATCGCCCTAATTCCAATTAAATCAGTTATTTCTTCTTTGTAATTTTCAACTGTAAACTGAAAATCTTTGCCATATGATTCTTTTCTAGATGGTGTTTTGCGAATGATTTTCTCGATAAGTCGTTCTGACTCTTTGACTCTAGATTTTACAAAATGTATTTTAGGGTGTGTTCTTAGTGTACTAGCGATAAATTCAGCCTGGGTTTGGTACACATATTTATAGTTATTAAAATCAAGAAAAATATCTGTTATCGTTTCCCAATTTATTTCACTCTTGATAATATCATCTTCAGAAATATGATGAATTGTTAGAAAAGATTCTTTTATAAGGCTCATATAATATTCCCCTCTGCATGAATAAGCAATATAGATAATGTAATTATAACGAAGAATTCTATAATTAACAATTAATCTTCTCAAGATGTTTAATAATATATACGTGAATTGACCCTAGGCTTGAAATAGAATATTTTATCGCCTTTTTGAGAAATGCTAATAGAATGAGAAGCCATCAAGTTAACAAAATATACTATTTGGGGGATTCTATGAATCTAGATTTAAACCTTTTACTGCCGTATCTTATTTTTGCCTTTCAGGGACTCACAGCTCCTCTTGGCAGTGTTATGATCATAGAGATTGCTAGGAAGTATTCTGTAGATACTTCAACGATTGGTTATGTTTTTGCTCTTGGCATTATAGGTGGCGGCATAGCAGCCTTAGCAAGCGGTTTTTTGCTAGAGGTAATTGGAAAACGCAGACTCATTTTTGTAGGAATTTTATGTGGCGGATTGGCTGCTCTCTCAATTACGGTTTCTAATCATTTAACGATGTTTGGGATTGGTGTATTTCTTACAGGGTTGAGCAATTGGCTCTTGACGGCTGTTGGTAACGAGATCGTAATTGAAAATTACCAAGGAAACAAACGCTCCTCAAAACTTAACTTACTAAATTTCTTTTATAGTGCAGGTGCGTTAGTAACTCCCGCTATGGCTGGTTCTATGTTAGCGAGGGGCATTCAGTGGGAAATGATTTTTTTGACGCCCTTTACGTTACTAGGAGCATTGGCTCTATTTGCTTACTTTTTAAAATCTAACCTGCCTAAAGTTCCTGCAAATTCATTGGAAGAACTTGCGCAATCTAACTCTAGTGAAAGTTGGAGCTCAAGTATGTATCGGACTAGCATCGCTTTGGGAGTTTATTGTATGTTGGAACTTAGTTATACCTATTGGATTGTTTTACATCTTCGGGAGAACTTGTCAGTAGATGTTGTGGAGGCAAGTTTGGTGCTGACTATTTTTTATATATGCCAGGCGATAGGTAGAGTTATAACAGGGATTGTAATAAACTACATATCTCTTTACCGCTATATCATTTCCTGCGCTTTTATTGGTCTTGCTGCTGCCAGTTTCATTATTATTAGCAAGAGCTACGTAGTGATACTTTGCCTAACAATCTTGTTAGGGTTAGCAGTCGCTGGTTTGTATCCATCAATCCTCTCCTATGGAACCTTACAAGCTACGCATTCACCTCGTGCTGTGACTTTCTTTTTGACATCTGGTCTTGCTGGTTCCGTTGTGGGAATGTTGGTAACCAGTTTTCTAAAACAACAAGTTGGCTCTTGGGCATGTATTGTTGTCACGGCTGTATCGGCGGCATTGGTTATCCTATTGATAGGAAGTACTATAGAAAAGGGGGAGGGGTAACCTAGCCGTTACTAATTGTATAAATACCACTCACATCGGCAATAATAGACTCATTGTAGTTGTATATAAAGAGGTAATCATGGCTTATGTGATTGGCTGTTTAATGGCTGGTTTGAGTTTCTTATTAAATAAAGTGTTAATACAGTATATTGGCATTAAGGCTGTCATTAGTTATAGCCCTTTGGTAGAAGAAATGACAAAGACACTTTGTTCTTACTATTTAGCGGCTGATATTTTAGTTACCCATGTTGTTTTTGGTATTTTGGAAGCTGCTTATGATTGGTATTGTGACCAGTTGGGGCGGGGGGGATATGCAGCTTTATTTAGTATAGTAGGTCACACCGTTTTTGGAGCATCTACACTTCTAATTTTACATATGAGTGGCAGCGTGGTCTTAGCAATTCTTGTAGCCAGCTGCATACATTTAGTTTGGAATGTAACAATGATTCGGTTATCTTCCTAACTAGTTATAACTATAAGTTTTTACGTATTATTTTGGAGGCGAAAATGGATCATGAAAATATATTATAGTTGTGAACATTGTGGTGATGCTATTGATACAATAGAGGTAGATGAAGTAGATGAAGTTAAGTTCGGTTTTGATTGCTTGACTGCTGAAGAACGCCAAGATATAATAAAAGTTGATTTAATGAAGAATACTATGTATGTTCATTCTTTATGTGATAAGTGTATAGAGTCCATGGGATTTTTTGAGGAAGGGCTGCCTCAAAAGCAGCAAAAAGAGCTTTTACATTAAGAAATCTTCGATCTTCACAGCTTATGATGCAGGCAAAGAGTAGTCGTACTTGCTTGCAAAAAAAAGGTGGATTACATTTCTATTGTTTGCAGTATAATACAGTAAGGTACCAGGGCTTTAGCAACAGCTAAAGCCCCTTTTTACCTGTCGCTCTTGTGAAGGATTAAGAGAGCTGCATGGTATGGTTGTGGTGTGTTAAATACCACATGTTCAGTGACTAGTTTTTTAAAATATCATGATATAGTAGTATGAAAGTTTTCTGATTGTAGGATGAGGTGCTATGAATAATTTATTTGAAATTATGAAAAATGACCCAGGGATAAAGCGGGTATTTGCCGCTTATCAAATGACTGCTAGCCAAAGCCAAATTTATGGCGTAACAGGTGCGCAAAAAAGCGCATTGTTGGCTGCGGCCTATCAATTAAGTCCAAGGCCTACTGTGATTATTACTGGCAATCAGGAGTCGGTGGAACAATTGCGTGCTGATTTTGCCACATTACTTCCTGGTACCCTTGTTCTTGAATTGCCTGCTTTGGATATTATTACCTTTACTGCCGCTGCTAAAGGGGTAGAGTTAGCAGCCCGTCGTATGGATGTTTTAGGACGCATGATACGGGGGGAAAATCTGATTGTTTTAGCAACGGCTGAGGCAACAATCCAAAAAGTGTTACCACGAGAACATTTTGAGAATAATCGTATTACAATAACCAGTGGTACAGAAATTATCCGTGAGGAATTATTAGAATCTCTGGTTCGATTTGGTTATGAGCGAGTGGAACAAGTAGACGGGCTTGGTCAATTTAGTGCCAGAGGCGGAATTATAGATATATTCCCTATCAGCAGTAAAGTGCCAATTCGTTTGGAGTTATTCGGCGATGAAGTAGATTCTCTGCGTGAATTTGATGCTGGGACACAAAGATCTATGCATCCTGTAGTGCAAGCTGACATTTTGCCTCTTTCAGAAGTAGAGCAAACAGGAACGCCTACTGTGTTCTTATCCTATTTGCCTTCTAGTGCCACTGTAGTATTTGATGAAGCTGCTCGCGTTCGGGAGCAGATGAGTAAGTTGGTTAAGGAAAATCCTGAACTGAAGAAAAGTACTTTTACTTGGTCAGATATAGTAGGCGCTGCGAAATATTATAATGTAATGTACTTATCTTTAATGTTACAAAAGATTCCTTATACCCAACCTGATGAAATTGTTAGTATTACGGCTAAAAGTATTGTGCCATTTCAACGTCAGATGGATATGTTACTCGCCGAATTAAAAAGTTGGCAGGAGCATAAATCATATACTATTATTTTCATGTCAAATAGTGAGAAAGCCCTATCACTTCAGCATAGTTTGGCAGAGGACGGTATTCATGCTGTTTTTTCTGAAACAATTCCTGCCCTAGTGGAAGGCTCTGTATTAGTGACCGTGGGTTTATTAACGGCAGGTTTTGAGCTGCCACAGGCTCATATGGCTGTTATTACAGAAAAAGATATTATGGGCAGGCAAAAGAAAAAGCCTCGCCCAAGAGTGGGTAAAGGGCAGCAAATTGCCTACTTCCGTGATATTAAGATTGGCGACTATGTTGTACATGTCAATCATGGTATTGGAAAGTATGTAGGAGTAGAGACCCTTGTTGTTGGTAACGTTCATAAAGATTACTTACACATCCGCTATGCTGGAGAAGACAAACTTTACGTTCCGACAGATCAAGTAAATCTATTACAAAAGTACATTGGTTCAGAAGGGGATGCACCTCGTTTAAACAAAATGGGGGGTAGCGAATGGCTAAAAGCCAAGGGAAAAGCAGAAAAGGCCGTGGCGGACATGGCAAAAGAATTGCTAGAGATCTATGCCAAACGGGAGATTGTATCTGGCTACGCTTTTGAGGCGGATACTCCTTGGCAAAAAGAATTTGAAGATGCTTTCCCTTTTGAAGAAACGCCAGATCAATTAAGTGCTATTACTGAAATAAAAGCAGATATGCAGCAGGCGAAGCCCATGGATCGACTATTATGTGGGGATGTGGGTTTTGGTAAAACGGAGGTTGCTGTTCGCGCAGCTTTTAAAGCGGTTATGGGTGGTAAGCAAGTGGCGATTTTGGTACCCACCACAGTGTTGGCTCAGCAGCATTATCAGACGATAAGTGCTCGGTTTGCCGGTTTTGGGCCAGTTGTAGATGTGATTAGTCGTTTTCGTAGTGCAAAAGAGCAACGTGCAACGATTGAGGCCTTAAGGAACGGCCAAGTAGACGTATTAATTGGGACACACCGTATTTTGCAATCGGATGTGAAATTTAAAGATATTGGTCTGCTCATTGTAGATGAAGAACAGCGTTTTGGGGTGAAGCAAAAAGAAAAGTTAAAACAGTGGAGTGCAGGCATTGACGTACTTACCTTAAGCGCTACACCAATCCCACGAACTCTACATATGTCATTAGTAGGGGCGAGGGATATGAGTATTATTGAAACTCCTCCCGAAGAACGTTTCCCCGTACAAAGTTATGTAGTGGAATATAACGAAGAAGTTATGCGTGATGCAATTAAACGGGAACTAAAAAGAGGTGGTCAGGTATATTTTGTCTATAACAGAGTGCAAACCATTGATAAAATGCATCGTAGGTTGTCAGAAATGCTGCCTGATGCCAAAATTAGGGTAGCCCATGGGCAAATGCCAGAAGAAATATTAGAACAAGCTATGCTTGATTTTTATGAGGGTAATGATGATGTATTGCTGTGCACTAGTATCATTGAAAATGGCCTTGATGTACCAAATGCCAATACCATTATTGTTTATGATGCAGATCGATTTGGCTTATCACAACTTTATCAGATGCGGGGAAGAGTCGGACGTTCTCATCGTATGGCTTTTGCCTATTTTACCTATCGACAAGATAAAGTTTTGACAGAAGTAGCTGAAAAACGTTTGCAAGCAATTAAGGAGTTTGCAGAATTAGGTGCGGGTTTTAAAATTGCCATGCGTGATTTAGAAATTAGAGGTGCTGGAAATCTCTTGGGAGCCCAGCAGCATGGACATATTGTTAGTGTAGGTTTTGAAATGTATTGTCGTTTATTGGATGAAGCTGTTCAACAGCTAAAAACTGGACAAAAATTCGAGGCACCGATTGAACCAGTGCTAGAATTTAATATAGATGCTTATATAAGTGGCGACTATATTAGCGATGCTATGCATAAAATTGAAATATACCAACGTATTGCTGCCAGCAGGAATGAACAACATATTTCGGATCTTGTTGATGAATTGGTAGATCGATTTGGTGAGCCACCCACCTGTGTGGTTAATTTATTGGAAGTTGTTAGAATTAAAAATTTAGCGAGAACAATTGGTATTCGGTCGATTATTCAGCAAAGTAATTATATTGAAGTCACATTTATTGACCGGCCTCATGTAGAACCGACTCAAATTATGGCTCTAAAAGATGCGTTTCCCAATCGGGTAATGATGTATCCTGAAGGGATTCGTCTAAAGACGGCTCAAATTAAGAGTGAGACATTACTTGGCTGGTTGGTGAAAGTACTTAAAACATTAGTTCCTTGAAAAAAAGATATAAAATTCCGAATGACCATCCCCTAGTGATCTTCTATGTCCGAAGGCTCTGGCCGTTTAATTGAAGTTTTTTTAACACAAGGTGTGTGAATAAAAATGTCAAGTTGGATATATACTATCTCTGAAATCAGTTGACAAAAACTGTAGAAAAGGGGGGAAACTGGTGAAAGCGACTGGAATTGTAAGAAGAATTGATGATTTAGGTAGAGTAGTAATACCAAAAGAAATTAGGCGAACACTTAGAATACGTGAAGGTGATCCACTGGAAATATATGTTGATCGAGAAGGGGAAGTTATTCTTAAGAAATACTCTCCAGTAAGTGAACTAGGTGATTTCGCAAAGGAATATGCTGATTCATTGTATGAGGCAGTAGGTCATATTGTCTTAATAGCAGACAGAGATACTATAGTCGCTGTCGCAGGCTCGTCGAAGAAAGAGTTCTTGAATAAGCCATTGGGTTCTGTATTGGAAAAAGTAATGGAAGATCGTAAGGCAATAGTATTAAACAATCTTACTGACGGCAAAGGTTGTAAAGGTTGTATTATTGATGCAGGTGATGATGATGAAGTATGTAAATTTACGTCAGAAGTCATTGCCCCGATTATTGTTGAAGGTACGTCCATTGGTGCAGTCGTTCTTTGTTCCAAACAGCAGGGAGTGCAGATGAGTGAAATGGAAGTCAAGTTAGCAGAAACTGCTGCAGGATTCCTTGCAAAACAAATGGCAACATAAATCACTTTTGCATTAGTCATAAGTAGCGGACACCAGTTCGCTACTTTTTGTATTTTTTCTTTAGAAAAAAAGTATGAGCTATTTTTTGCACTTTATTATAATATAATATGCACCTTCAGAATAAGTATAGTATGATACGAATGGCAATGCTGGAGGGAAGAAAATAGGTGAGTAAAGATACTTTTTTAAAAGGGGCATTCATTTTAACTGTTGCCGGTGTTATTGTTAAATTAATTGGATCGGTAAACCGTATTTTACTGTCTCGCCTATTAGGGGGAGAGGGTATTGGATTATATCAAATGGCTTATCCCATTTATCTTTTGGCATTAAGTGTTTCATCTGCTGGTATCCCTGTAGCGATTTCGATCATTGTGGCAGAGAAGGTAGCATTATCTGATTTCCGTGGGGCAAATCGCGTATTTCGTATTTCGTTAGGTTTACTAATTCTGACAGGGGTTACTTTTACTTTTTTATTATATTTTGGTGCGGGGTGGCTAATTGAGCATCAATTTATAAGAGATTCTCGGGCGTATTATGCGATAGCCGCATTAGCTCCAGCAATATTCTTTGTTACTGTCTTATCTAGCTATCGGGGTTATTTTCAAGGTTTGCAGATGATGACACCCACTGCCGTATCTCAAATATTTGAGCAGCTGCTTCGGGTAATAATCATGATTGCTCTCGCCTTTTATTTATTGCCACTTGGCCTTGAGTATGCGGCGGCAGGCGCTAGTTTTGGAGCAGCTCCTGGAGCTGTAGCTGGACTAATAGTACTAATGTATTATTACTGGAACCACCGGATAGAATTACAGACGAAGATGGTTGCTGAGCCGATTATCAAACAAGAAGCAAGTAGTAAGGTTATATCTCGCATTATAAAACTTGCCTTACCTGTATCATTAGCCAATATTATGCTTCCTGTAGTGTCGAGTATTGATTTGTTAATCGTACCCGCAAGGCTTGAGGTTGCCGGCTATTCCATTGAACAGGCTACCGAGTTATTTGGTTATTTAACAGGTATGGCAATTGCACTAATTAATGTGCCTACAATTTTAACCGGATCTTTGTCGTCTAGCTTAGTACCTGCCATTTCCGAGGCATTTACACTTAAGGATCACCACAGAATCTATCAAAGTACGGCCATGGCAATGAGGATTGCTAATTTAATTACAATACCGAGTTTTATTGGCATGTATCTTTTGGCGACACCCATATCTTTAATGCTTTATGGTACACCAAATGCAGGTGTCTCTATTGCCATATTATCAGGTGGTGTTGTACTACTAGGGATTCACCAAGTGACTACAGGAGTTTTACAAGGACTCGGGCATACAGCCATTCCTCTTATTAATATGGTAGTTGCTGCTATTGTAAAGATCATGTTAAGCTGGACGTTAACAGCGATGCCGTCTTTAGGGATTGAAGGTGCTGCGTGGGCGACAAATGTAGATTTTACCTTGGGGGCTCTTTTGAATGTATATTTTGTGTATCATTATGTAGGCTTTAGCATTGACGCTAAAGATACGGTAAAAGCAGCGATTGCTGCGGTTGTGATGGGGGCGATTGTACTACTGACTTATGATTGCGTTATGCTTAAAACCTTTGCTAATACAACAGCGACGCTGGTTTCTATCACTGTAGGTGGTAGCATGTATGGTGTTATTCTCTTACTACTAGGAGGAATACAGCAGCGGGATATTGAAAATTTACCTAAATTTGGTTTACAATTAGCTGCTTTTTTAAGTAAAATAGGTGTACTACGGAAATAATCTATTTTTTATTTTACAATATGAATATGAGGCGATAACATGGGAGAAATTACAATTGTGGGTTTAGGACCCGGTTCATTTGGTCTTATTACAATCGAGACCCTTGAAAAGCTAAAAACTGCGGAAACGTTACTTTTGCGTACCGCAAAACATCCAACAGTTGCAGAAATTGTGAAGCGTGGTATACCATTTACTAGTTATGATTCTATTTATGAAGAAAAAGAGTCTTTTGAAGAGATTTATATGGCCATTGCCCATGAATGTATAAAGCAGGCAGTAATGGGGAAAAAAGTAGTATATGCGGTGCCAGGCAGTCCTCTTGTGGCGGAAAAAACCGTTGTGCTAATTCGAAGTTTAGCGGCAGAGAAAAATGTACCTATCACCATATTGCCAGGTATGAGCTTCTTAGAAGTCTTATATACACGTTTGGCCATAGATCCCATTGAAGGTGTCACGGTACTTGATGCTGCCGATTTGGCAGCTATACCGCCCGAATTAACAACAGCTTTGGTGGTAACACAGGTTTATAATGCTTATGTTGCTTCCGAAGCGAAATTGGTCTTAATGGAAAACTATCCTGATGATTTTGAAGTGGTTGTTGTGAAGAATTTAGGCTTACCTGATGAACAGCTATTAACAGTACCTTTATTTGAATTGGATAGGGTGCCTGGTATTGATCACCTTACAAGTGTGTATGTGCCCCAGCGTCCGGCAGTAAGTCAGTCTTTTTCTTTAGAGCCGATTCTTAGTGTTATGGCAAAACTTCGTTCGAAAGAGGGGTGTGTCTGGGATATTGAACAAACACACCCCAGCCTCAGACGGTATATGGTGGAGGAAGTGTACGAAGTGTTAGAAGCCATCGATTTAGAAAATGGTGATGACTTATGTGAAGAGCTTGGCGATTTATTACTGCAAATTGTGTTTCATGCACGCATAGCGGAAGAATCCAAGATCTTTTCAATGCAGGATGTAATTGATACAGTTACAGAGAAAATGGTGCGCCGTCATCCCCACGTATTTGGTGATATTAAAGTACGGGATGCGGGCGAGGTAGTTCTTAATTGGGACGCAATTAAAAAGCAGGAGCATGGTCATGATAGACCTTCTGTGCTTGATGGTATACCAAAGGAACTCCCTAGTCTCATGAGGGCATATAAGTTGCAGGCAAAAGCGTCTAAAGTAGGTTTTGATTGGGATTGTATTGAGCCAATATGGGACAAGATATATGAAGAGCTGACGGAGCTAAAGGAGGCCTGTGCAGAGGGACAAGCTGCTGACATAGAAGCTGAACTAGGAGATGTATTATTTTCTGTGGTGAATTTAGCTAGGTTTTTGAAAATTGATGGAGAAGTGGCATTAAATACTACAAATAACAAATTTCGTCGGCGGTTTATGTACATTGAGAACAAAGTGAAGGAAAAAGGTCATAATTGGGAAAAAATGTCACTTGAGGAGCTTGATTTACTCTGGAAAGAGGCAAAAAAGCACAAAATTTAAAGAAATTCGTGTTTTTTTCGTATTTTTTTAGAAAATAGACAGGAATAAAAAGAATGATAGCGAATAAGCTATTCGTAACGATTTTCATAAGGAGGCTATTTTTGTGAATAAAACTGAGTTAATTGCAAGTGTTGCAGAAAAAGCGGGTTTGACTAAAAAGGATGCTGAAAAAGCGATCAATGCTTTATTTGTTAGTGTTGAGGAAGCTTTAGCACAACAAGATAAGGTCCAAATCATTGGCTTTGGAACTTTTGAAGTGAAAACACGTGAAGAAAGAAAAGGTCGCAACCCACAAACTGGTGCTGAAATTACTATTCCAGCATCTAAGAACCCAGTTTTCAAGGCTGGTAAAGGCTTGAAAGACATCGTAAATCAATAAAATTTTATAAATAAAAACCAGGTTATTATAACCTGGTTTTTATTTTAAGGGTGGTGAAGTGTAAAGATGAGCAATGTATTAATTGTTGATGATGAGCCGACGATTGCAGAGTTAATCGAGTTTAACTTACATAAAGCAGGTTATCAAGTTTTAAAGGCTGATAATGGTCATACAGCACTCCAATTGGTTCGGAGCGATAAACCGGACTTAATTATCTTGGATTTAATGATTCCAGGTATCGATGGTATGGAAGTATGCCGCAAACTTAAGGGACAACAGCACACAGCAAGTATTCCTATTATTATGTTGACGGCCAAAAATGAAGAAGTGGATAAGATTGTCGGTTTAGAACTAGGCGCTGATGATTATATGACAAAGCCCTTTAGTCCACGAGAACTAGTTGCCCGAGTTAAAGCAGTATTACGCCGCAGCCACAAGGAAAGTGTACATGATGGTGAATTGGCGGTTGGTAAATTACGCTTGAACTTTGCCAGTTATTCAGCTTATCTAGATAATGAAAAATTAGAGTTGACTCCCAAAGAGTATGAACTACTAAAGCTATTTATTACTAATGTAGGCAAGGCTTATACCCGTGAACAATTACTGGAGAAAGTATGGGGCTATGAATACTTTGGTGACACGCGAACTGTAGATGTACATGTGAGACATTTAAGAGCAAAACTGGCAACTCAGCCGGAAGTAGCGGAGGCAATAGAAACGGTTCGAGGCGTAGGTTATCGTTTCAGTGAAATTTAACAAAAACGTAATAATAAATTAATAATATATCACCGTACTTTGTGGTATATTTCTTATAGCAATAGGAAAGCCCAAAGAATACAGGAGGACGTATTATGGATTATAAAATTCATGTAAATAAGCTTAAATTATACTATGGAGATGCACTGGCCTTAAAGAAAATATCTCTTGGCGTGGAGAAAAACAGTGTATTAGCCTTAATTGGGCCTTCTGGTTGTGGTAAATCGACTTTTATTAAAACGCTAAACCGTATGAATGATTTAGTTACAAATGTTAAAATAGAAGGCGAAGTCCTATTAGATGGAGTTAATATTTATCATCCGGATACAGATGTAGTATTATTGCGAAAAAGAGTGGGGATGGTTTTTCAGAGACCCAATCCATTTCCAATGTCGATTTATGATAATATTGCTTATGGCCCCCGAATTCATGGTATGAAAAATAAAGCCCAAATTGATGAGATTGTAGAGAAAAGCTTACAAGGAGCGGCACTGTGGGAAGAAGTCAAGGATCGCCTTCATAGTTCAGCTATGGGTATATCAGGCGGACAACAACAACGTCTATGTATTGCTAGGTTACTAGCAATTGAGCCTGAGGTGCTATTAATGGATGAGCCTTGTTCTGCTCTTGACCCTATATCCACCATGAAAATTGAGGAATTGGTGTCTGACTTAAAGCAAAAGTATACAATCGTGATGGTTACTCACAATATGCAGCAGGCTGCTAGGGTGTCTGATTATACTGCATTCTTTTTAAATGGCGAGTTGGTGGAATATGACAAAACAGATGTTATATTTACTAGACCTCAAGATAAGCGGACAGAAGATTATATTACGGGCCGATTTGGTTAATAAAGGAGGTTAAAGGATGACTAGTACCAGACAAAGTTATAATCATGATCTCGAAGAGCTACGAAATGAGATCTTAGAAATGGGAAATCGTGTTGAACTGGCTATTGGGCAAGCTGTAGCCTCTTTGACAACACAAGATGTAGAGATGGCTAAGCGAGTTATGGCTGGGGATGACTATATTGATAATATGGAAAGTGATATTGAAGATAAGTGTATGGTCTTGATAGCAAGACAGCAGCCCTTGGCAAGAGATCTAAGAATTATAGGTACAGGGCTCAAGATTACAACAGATTTGGAACGGGTCGGAGATCACGCCTTTGATATAGCTAAAATTGCCCTAAGTATTGCTGGACAGCCACTTATTAAGCCTTTGGTAGATATCCCGCGAATGTCAGCCATGGCACAAAAGATGCTAAAGGATTCTTTGGTAGCTTATATCAACCTTGATATTGCCCTGGCAGAACGAGTATGTGCTGCAGATGATGAGGTAGACGATATCTACCATCAAACATTCCGTGAATTGTTAACGTATATGATGGAAGATCCCCGTAATATAAAACAAGCCACCCAACTACTGTTTGTAGCACGTTATTTAGAACGTGTTGCGGATCATGCTACAAATATTGGAGAATGGGTTATTTATTTAGAAACAGGACAGCGGATGCGTAAAAAATAAACTGCCAAGTACGGCAGTTTATTTTTTTGAAGTTTTATTTTATAACCTTAGAGCCGCTTCAGCAGCTAGAGGAGATCGTTCACATTCATCATGCTGCAAGGTTACTTGAAAACATAATTTAGAGCCTCGCATTTTTTCACTGGCAAATACCAGTCCGTTAGATTGGCTATCTAAGTATGGGTGGTCAATTTGAGCAGGATCACCAAGTAAGATAATCTTAGTCCCCAGCCCTGGCCTAGTAATAACTCCTTTGGCTTGGCGAGGTGTGGAATTTTGCATTTCGTCTAAGATTACCCAATATTTTTGTAAAGATCGTCCTCGTTGAAAGGCTAAGGCTTCTGTTTGGATAACATGTCTATCAAATAAAAGTTGAACTGTATCTTCTGCTTGGGCCAACTCTTTTGCATCATCGATGGAACTTCCGTTCATCAGGGTAAACAAATTGTCCCGAATACCTCGCATAAAGGGACTTACTTTGTCAGCTTCTGACCCAGGAAGATAACCAATGTCTTCGTCCATAGGTACATTGGGCCTACAAATTAGGATATGATTATAATCCCTTGGACGGCAGTCGAAATGCTGGTATAAACCTACGGCTAATGCATAAAAGGTTTTGGCGGTTCCAGCGGGGCCTTTAATAATGACTAAGGGAGCTTCGGAGGCACTCATCATCAGACATTCTTGCATAAAGATTTGTCCGATGTTGCGGGGGACAACCCCAAAAGGATTGTGTTTATGATAGCGCAAATGAACGAGTTTTTCACCATTAAAACGACCTAAAGCAGTATGGCGATCATTATCGGTAGACCGAATTAAGAAAAATTGGTTTGTTTCTAAAGGAGCCGCTATTAATGAGTGAGTTGCTTCGTTATAAGCAAATAAAGATGCAGGGTCAATCGAGTTTGAATCACTCTGGTGAAAGGCATTCATAACTTCAGAGGATGTATAGATAGTACCACGTCCTGTATACTGTTCCTCGATACTAGCTACCTTTTCGTTGCGGAAGTCCTCGGCTTGAATATTGAGGATGGCAGCTTTTACCCGCATATTGGTATCCCGGCTGACTAATACAGTAAAGTGATCGGCTTCTGCTAACCCTTTACACACTTGTAAGATACGGTTATCAGGCTTAGAACGGGGCCAATTGGCAGGGATTTTGGTATCAAGATGATTCGTTTCAATTTGGAGCCTTCCGCCGTGCTCATTTAGAGCAACTCCTTCTAATAAATTTCCTGTAGTCCGTAGAGTATCAATAATTCTGCTGACTTCACGACTGTTAGCACCTCGTTCGTTGCTTTCAGACTTAAAACGATCTAGTTCCTCAAGGACCACTTCGGGAATGATTACAGTGTGCTCATTGAAAGTGAATATTGCGTTTGGTGAATGTAGGAGAACATTAGTATCAATAACGTAACATTTCTTCAATGTAATCCTCCTCTGATTAAGAATTACTTCTTATGTTTTATTATATGCAAAAGTAAGACTGTTGAGTTACTATGTAGTAAGATTTTTAATGGAAATTTAAGCGAAATACTGCGTATAGACTTAACAATTTGTTAACAATATCATAACAAAGAGAAACATGGGATGGGTTACAATTTATATAGGTATATAGCCTTTTTCAAAGACAATGAATGTAAGGTTTGGCCTAGTCAAATCTATAGAAATAGGAGGGATTAAAAATGCAGCTCGTGGACAAAGAACATAAAATGAAATTACTATATGATTATTATATGAAATATGTATTTATTGCTAGTGCTGGTTTTATGACGTTAATTATCGTAACAATCATTATCTTTGTAGGTGGTCAAGGATTGTTGACCTTTAGCGAGGTAAGCCCTCTTGATTTTTTCCTTTCAGCAAAATGGGATCCTATGGGAAGTCAGTTTGGCGCGTTAAGTTTTATTACAGGTTCTCTAACCGTTACAGCCTTAGCAATTTTATTAGGGGCACCCTTGGGGTTGGCTGGTGCTGTATTTATGGCGAAGATAGCCCCCCCTTGGTTAAGTAAGATTATGAGGCCTGCTACTGATTTATATGTAGCAATACCCTCTGTGGTATATGGTTTTGTTGGCCTGACAATTATTGTTCCCTTTATTCGAACTTATTTTCATGTCAATATGGGTTTTGGCTTATTGGCGGCTGCTATTATTTTGGCGATTATGATTTTACCAACGATCGTTAGCATTTCAGAAGATGCATTGCGTTTTGTTCCTAAAAGCTTGGAAGAGGCTTCCTTAGCACTAGGGGCAACCAGATGGCAGACCATTTGGAATGTATTATTGCCCGCGGCTTTACCTGGTATCTTAACATCGATTATCTTGGCAATGGCAAGAGCGGTAGGAGAAACCATGGCAGTGCAAATGGTGATTGGCAATACGCCACAATTGGCGACCTCTCTATTTATGCCTACTTCTACATTGCCTAGTGAAATTGTCGTAGAAATGGGTAATACACCCTTTGGTTCTGCTTGGGGAAATTCTTTGTTTTTAATGGCATTCGTTCTTTTAGTGTTGTCTTTGCTGATGATTCTTATCATTCGGCGTATTGCTAGAAAGAGGGTGGTTTAAATGTCCGCAAAGATAGTAGATAAAGTTGCGACGATGGCAATGTGGTTTGCAGGTATTGTAATTTTAGGCATTTTAGCTGCCTTTTTATTATTTATTTTATATAAGGGAGTACCAGTATTGTCCTGGGACTTTATTTTTGGTCGATCTAGTGATATTGAGGCGGGTGGCGGCGTTGGTGGCCAGCTTTTTAATTCCTTTTATATTCTAATTTTATCTTTGTTAGTTTCTATACCCCTGGCTATTGGTGCAGGTGTTTATTTGGCAGAATATGCAGGGAACAATCGTCTAACGGATATTATTCGTTTAAGTACGGAGAGTTTAGCTACCGTTCCTTCCATTGTTCTGGGGTTATTTGGTATGATTGTATTTGTGAATTTTTTAGGTATGGGTTTTAGTATTATCGGTGGAGCCTTGACTCTTACCTTGCTGAATTTACCTGTATTGGTGAGGGTCACGGAAGAAGCAGTACGGACCGTTCCTGTGCATTACCGAGAAGCGAGTCTAGCTCTTGGAGCTACCAAGTGGCAAACAATTTGGCGAGTTGTATTACCAAATGCTTTGCCGGGTATTATAACGGGTATCACGCTGACCGCAGGTAGAGCTTTAGGAGAAACGGCGATTTTAATCTTTACAGCTGGTACAACGGTTGGTCGGCAAATGGTCAATTTTGATGTGACAGCAGCAGGAGAAACTTTAGCTGTACATCTTTGGTATGTTATGGCGGTAGGGCTTGTACCTGACAGAGTTGATATAGCCAACGGCGCTGGAGCCTTACTGATTATTACCATTTTAATGCTGAATTTATTGTTCACCATACCTAGTAAAGTTCTTCAGAAAAAGTTAGGTGTTGGTAATCATTGATTGGTAATTGACAACGGACATTTATTATATGGAAAAAGAGATTGTTTCCGCAATGGGAACAATCTCTTTTTTTACGGAGTCAGAAAATATAACCACTTTCTTGATTCCAAGTAAGAACGACTAAGGCTTCTACCTGCGTCCGAGGACTTGGCCTAAGCCAAGTCTTTTCTTATTTAGAATATAAAAATGTAAAGATGCAATGATGCAAGTACATCACACAAGGGGAAAGGATCCCCGCTTCCTATCTTTTTTAGTAGTAAAAAAATTCATTTTGGTAAAGCTATAAGAAGATAAATAGGGGAGGTAGTAGCATGGAGAAAAATACGGTTAGTAAGATAGTTTCTGATATGGCAAACTTGCTACTGTTTCAACCACCCAAAGAGCCTAATCCTTTTGTTCTTGATGAAACAGAGTATGATACGGAGGAAAGGAATAATTTCTCGTCATCAGCCTTACAAGAACGTAGTCGTGAGATGGAATTTTTATTGGATTATGCTAGAGGTTTAAAAGAATTTCTCAATAAAACAATAAAAACCTTGCAGAATAGCCCAGAGACTGGAGTAATAGAAACCGTCAAAAAAGATTTTGAAAAAATAGAGACTCAGTGGACAGAAATAAAAGAAATACTTCTTGAGAATCGCAGTACGGATGGTATGTATAATAATTCTGTTGTAAGCACCAGTCTAGATGGAAACGAAAAAATCTTAGAAATCATCTACAATTTGCCCATAAACAAAGATATTGTAATTCGAAAAATTAGCATTGCGACCCAGCCTAGAATACAAGTCATGATGGTATTTATGGATGGCTTAATTGATAAAAAAGTTGTGAATCTGTCAATTCTAGGACCCTTATTATTTATGCAAGAGCGGAAGGAAAAGCTAGAAGGGGACGATTTAATCGGTTCTATTATGGAAAAATGCTTGCCCAGTGGACAAGCTACACGAATCAACAGCTTTGTAGAGGTACAACAGGGAATTAACACGGGCGATGCCATCTTATTTTTTGAAGGTAGTAATGAAGCGGTGGCTGTAGAAGCAAAAGGCTATGAACACCGTAGTATTGGTAAACCGGAAACAGAACAGTCGGTACGTGGTTCACAAAACGCCTTTACTGAAGTATTGCGTGTTAATACGGCATTAATTCGAACTATGCTGCATGCTAGTGACCTTGTAACAGAAATGATTCCCGTAGGGGCTCGGGGAAATTCCAATTGTGCGGTAATGTATATAAAATCAATTGCCAATGAACAGCTTGTTTCAGAAGTAAAAAGGCGGATTAAAGGAATTCGTGTAGATTTCATTGCAGATTCAGGTATCTTAGAACATTTGATTGTAGATGATCCTCGCAGTCCCTTCCCTCAGACTCTGTCAACAGAACGACCGGATCGAATGGCGGTGCACTTAGTAGAAGGACGGGTCGGAATTTTAGTTGATGGTAGTCCTTTTGGCCATATTGTACCTGTTTCCATATTTACTTTAATGCATGCTTCTGATGACTTTAGTTTAAATCTTTATTATACCAATATGCTTCGAATCATTCGCTGGTTTAGCGCCATGTTGTCCTTATTACTACCAGCCTTATATCTGGCAATTAGCACTTTTCATCAGGAGGCAATACCAACGGACTTACTGTTATCCATTACAGCTGCCAGGGCACAAGTACCTTTTCCTACTATTATAGAAATCTTGCTAATGGAAATCTCCTTTGAGCTGATTCGTGAAGGGGGACTTCGTATTCCTGGTATCTTAGGATCAACGATTGGTATCGTAGGTGCATTGATTTTAGGGCAAACGGCAGTTACGGCAAAGATTGTAAGTCCCATGATGGTAATTGTCATTGCAGTGACGGGCCTAGCCTCCTATAGTATCCCAGATTATCGCTTAGCCTCTGCTTTTCGCTTATTTCGATTTCTATTTATCGCATTAGCAATGGGGATGGGTCTTATTGGAATTGCTTGTGGTCTCCTGGTTTTAGTTGCGATTATCTCTTCAATGAAATCTTTTGGTATGCCTTATTTGACACCTGTAGCACCAAAGACGGTATATGGTGGAGATGTAGTTCTCAGAAGCCCTGTTTACCAGCAGCCAAGAAGACCTGATGAACTCAATACAAAGGACCCTGTAAGGCAAGAAACTATTAGTAGAATGTGGACTAAAAAGCGAAGAAAAGGGGATAAGGATGAATAGCTATCATACGGGGAAGTTAGGTCTAATGGATGGTGTAGGACTAGTTTTTTGGCTTGTAATTCCTCGGCTATTTTTGTCTACCATTTCAAATCTAATTCAGGAAAATGGGCAGATTTTGTGGCTAGCAGAAGTTGTATACACAGTAATACCTTTATTGGTTTTTTTTATGATGGTTTATGTGAGCAAATATGCAACTGGAGATATTCTTATTGTATTACAGAAGCTAGTAGGGGAGCTGGGAGCATGGTTTATACTCTTAATCTACAGTGTTATGTTTCTGAGTAATAGTGCCTTGACCTTGCGTCTATATGCAGAATATACCTTAGAGACTGCTTTGCCTCAGGTAGAATTCCAATTGGTGATCGTTTGGTATGTTATTACTGTTGGCGTTATATGTTATTTAGGTATAGAAGCATTGACGCGTACGGGTTATATTGTTTTCCCATTCTTACTCGGTGGACTTGTTTTAATATTACTTATGCTTATTCCTTTTTATATTGGCTACAATTTAACTCCTTGGCAGGGGTATGGCTTTTTTCGCGTGATTACTTCGGGAGTCAATGGCGCAGGTTATAATTTTGGCGTATTGTCCCTAATTTTTTTGGCGCCTGCATTTCAAAATGTACAAACCATAAAAAAAGCGGCGCTTTATGCGTTATGTGGCGCAGGGGTATTACGAATTAGTTTTAGTTTGGTCTACATAATGGTTTTTGGAGTTTTAGGATCGGAAAAGACGATGCCCCTTTTCGAATTGGCACGTTTAGTTTATCTCAATCAGTATATTCAACGGATTGAAGCTTTATTTATCATAGGTTGGGTAATCTTGGGGTTATTAGCAGTTGCCGGTGGTTTATACGTCGCATTATATTTAATTGCCATGTTACTCAAATTACCGACATTAAGGCCTATTGTGCCTTTAGGAGCGTTAATTATTGGAAATTTGGCCATGCTTCCTCCTGATATTGGTTATACCCTTAAAGTAGATCAATATTTACTAGCGGCACTTGATATTGGTATATACGTTTTTCCTACACTGTTGTTTAGCATGGCATTGTGGAAAAGGAGGAAGGAAGGATGTACCTCCGTTTAATTGTAGGGATTATTTTAGTGGGGGTGTCTATGGTGCTTTCTGGCTGTAATGGGGCGCGAGAAAGCAATGAGGTTGCTTATATTATTGCTATGGGCCTTGATAAAGCAGAGGAAAAAGGAATGGTTACAGTAACATACAAGATCGCTAAACCCAGTGTAGAAGGTAGTAAAGAACCTGGAGGAGATGCCTTTCTAATCAGCAATACAGCAGTAACCATAGCCGAATCACTTAATCTGCTTAATTCTATAATCGCAGCTAAGCCTTCACTCTCGCATACGAAAGTATTAGTGCTAGGAGAAGAATTATCCAGGCAGGGATTAACGGATATTTGGGGGTCTCTGTTTCGGTATCGGGAATATCGTGGATCAATGTTTGTTTTAATAGCACGTGGTACAGCTAAACAGTTTTTAGAGGAAAGCAAGCCTACTACAAATATGTCACCCGCTAAGTATTTTGAAACCGTGCTTATTTCAGGAGAGGAATCAGGTTATTTTCTGCGTACTAGCTTTCATCAATTTTACCACCGGCTTAAAAGCAGAAGTTCTCAACCTTATGCCACGTTAGTTGCCATCAATCCACAATCTGGTAAAGGGCAGATTGCCGTGCCCAAAGTTCCCGGCGGCAAGATCAATGGCTACATTGCGGGAGAGATCCCCCGTGAAGGGGGAACTTCTGCAGAGTTTGCAGGTACTGCCATATTTTCTGGAGATAAAATGGTGGGAATGCTAAGCACAACGGAAACCCGTATGTTATCAATGTTATTAGGTGCATACCACCGTGGATTTTTATCCGTAGAAGATCCTCTTGACCCTAAATCTTATGTAAACGTTTATTTGCGATTAGGTTCCTCTCCTAAAATTAAAGCGACCCTAGAGGATGGTCATCCCCTAATTACTGTTAAGATCTTACTGGAAGGTGAATTTACCAATATTACATCGGGGATTAACTACGAGGAAGATAGTTATTTAAAGTTAGTAGAATCTCAGATAAATAATGTTTTACAAGAAGAAATGGTCAATTTTATTAAACATACCCAAGAGCTTAACTCGGATGTCGCAGGATTCGGCTATTACATGCACCCCCTATTTTCCAATATGCAAGATTTCTTGGATTATAACTGGAATGAAAAATACAATCAGGCAGAAGTGCATGTTGAAATCAACACGAAAATTCGTCGCACTGGTTTGATGCTTAGAACCGTTCCGATGGAAATAATCGAAAAAGGAGAATAAGACATGGAATATGTGTTTTTATTATTGGCTTTATTAGCTGGTGTCCACGGAATTTCATTTTGCCTATGGTTAAAAAAAAATGGAAATCGATTAGGGGCCTTTGGAGTAATTGTTCTTGCGCTTTTAAATATAGTCTTACCTATTTATAACATAATAAGGGAGGGGTAATGAATGTATTTGAATTTTCCGCTCATACTACAAGTAAAGTAATAAGGAGGCAAAAAAGATGGGATTTAAAAAATGGTATCTAATTGCAACATTAGTAATCGGTGTGCTTTTGATGAGTGGTTGCTCTCTCTTAAAAACGCCTCAGTCCAAGCCGGATCAACAAACTCCGCCGCCTGCTAATCAGAAGCAAGCGATACAAGGGAACGAACCTGATATTACTGTCTTTATGCATGAAACAGGGGAAAAGAAAACCATGAAGATGGAAGAGTATATAGCAGGTGTAGTCGCAGGGGAAATGAAAAATGACTGGCCAGTAGAGGCTTTAGCAGCACAAGCTATATTGGCAAGGACATTTACGGTACAAGCCATAGAAGAAAAGGGAGGTGTACCGGCAAGGGGAACACAAGCATCTACAGATATTAAGGAATTTCAAGCCTATGATGGGAAATCAGTAAATGATCGTGTTAAAAAGGCAGTTGAAATGACACGAGGAATGATAGCTACCTATCAAGGCAAACCAATCCATGCTTGGTTTCACGCTTCTGCCGGTGGTATCACAGCAACGGCGAAAGAAGGGCTTAACTTTAAGGATGAGGAACCTCCCTACATTCAATCTGTTAACTCTCCTGATGAACTAGCTCCTAGTGATGTACAAAATTGGACGGCTTCTTTCACGAAAAAAGAAATGATGGAAGTTATGACAAAAATGGGGAAAACGGCTGCTACTATCGAAAGTGTAGAGATTGGAAAAAAAGGACCTTCAGGCCGTGCAACCACATTACTAATTAACAAAACTTTAGAAGTTTCCGCACCAGAGGTAAGGGTAGGACTGGGCAGTACAAAACTTAAATCCATGCTGTTAGACAAGGTAGAAGTTAGCGGTGAAACGATAGTCTTTACCGGTAAGGGGTATGGTCATGGAGTAGGATTATCCCAATGGGGGGCAAATAATTTAGCAGCGAAAGGCAAGAAACCTGAGGAGATCATTGGACAATACTTCAAGGATGTAACAATTGAAAAACGTTGGAACTAATAAAGAAGACTTGATTCAGATGGAGTTTTAACTCCATCTGAATTTAAGTCCCACTTATCCAGGGACTTAGCCGCCTTGGGTCCGGGGACCCTTAGAGCGAACTTATTTCGAGTTTACAGACTGTTATCCTGACCAGAGGAAGGGTATTACAGACCTGTTAACGAGATCGAAGATGGGAGTCTTAGAGCGGTTTAGTCATCGGATAAAAAACAGCCAGAATAATAATCTGGCTGTTTTTCTATGTAATATTATTATTGATCTTGGTATAAAGAGAGAGTGAAACGCAAAAAATAGTAATTACAGGAAGGAGGAATGGTATGAAAAGGTTGAAATGCTCTAAGATTCGGAAACTATCAGCGGATAGGCCTGAAGCTTCGGTACAACTAGCTAAAAAAGAATTGAATAAATTACAACAGATGACCAGTCAAAGCATCTCCGTAAGCGATGAGATAGAGCAGATTGTTGCTGATCTTCGTCGAGTTGCGGCACCATCCTCCGAACCCTTTGTTTTTACGAAAAAATTGAAAGAAAACAGGGAATTATTAGGAGCTATTTTTAAAGATTGCGGTGATATTGAATTTCGTAATTTTGATGCGGGCGGAAAGAAAGCACTAATCGTTTATCTTGAAGGTATGGCTGACACTTCTAATCTAGAAAGAAATGTAATTAAGCCGCTGATGAGCCAGACGGGACCTGATAATCCGAATACAGGTAACCTAGCTGAAATTTTTGCTACGATGAAAAGTATTTCAGAGCATATCTTGGGTGCTTCTTCTGTAAGTGTTTTAACCAAAGCTAGTGCAGCAATTGATGCAGTGATGACGGGAAATGCTCTTCTTTTAATGGATGGTCTTTCTGAAGGTTTGAGCATTTCTGCTGTTAAATACGTGAAACGTGATATTGGCGAAGCGAATAATGAACATATTTTAAGAGGACCCAATGAAGCCTTTAATGAAGGTCTTCCAGACAATATTGTTTTGGTACGCCGCCGCTCTCGGGATACCAATCTTAAAGTGCAGATATTAAAAATAGGGGAACGGACGAAGACTTCTGTTGCCGTACTGTATGTAGCAAATTTAGTGAAACCAGGCTTAGTGCAAGAGGTAGAGCGCCGCCTAGGATTGATCAAAACGGATAAAATATTAGCTTCAGCTAAGATTGAGGAATTTATCGTAGATCATCCTTGGTCACCTTTTCCCCAGCTTCAAACAACAGAAAGGCCAGACAAAGTTCTTGCGGCATTATATGAGGGCAGGGTAGGAATTATCGTAGATGGTACACCTGCTACACTATTAGTTCCCTGTACGTATAATGTGATGATGCAATCTCCGGATGATTATACAATACAACCAGTAATCTCCAGTCTCATTCGCTTGACTAGAAATGCGGCAGCCTTTATTGCTATTTATCTACCAGCTATTTATGTTTCTGTAGTTTCATACCATCCAGGAATGTTACCGACTACTATGGCGATTTCTATTGCAGAACTGAGGGCTCGTACTCCTTTTCCTTCTTTTTTAGAAGCTTTTATGATGGAAGTCTTACTAGAAGTGTTTCAAGAGGCTATCGTTCGTCTACCCCTAAGATTGTCTGGTGCCGCCACTATGCTTGGTGCATTTGTTGTTGGGACCACAGTAGTGCAAGCAGGGTTAATTAACCCATTGCTAGTAGTCGTTGTTGCGATTACCGCCATTTCTTCTTACTCTATGCCTTCTTATCCCTTCAATTTGGCCTTGCGTTGGCTGCGAATTCCCATGCTGATGTTAGCATCTATATTAGGATTATATGGAGTCATAATAGGAATATTAGCGGTAACAATACATGCATGTTCTCTGCGTAGTTTTGGTGAATCCTATATTGGAGGATTGTTTGATATTGATCTTTTATCCGATTGGAAAGATGGTATAGTCAGGCTGCCTGCTAAATTACTAAAAGAAAGGCCTAAAGAATTTGGTGCTAAGGATCTAACGAGGATTGGTGAGGAGGATGGCTAATCTAGAAGTAAAAAAACATATGTCTGCAGGGCAGTTGGCAATTGTAGTATTTGTAACTTGTATAGGTGCTCAAATTATGCTGACGCCTCGTGGTCTAATTGCCGAAGTTAAAAATGGTGCATGGATCAGTGTCCTATTGGGGGGAATGTTTTTTTACACCGCTACTTATTTTATGCTAAGGCTGGGAAAGCAGTATCCGGATGAGACCATAGTAGAATATGCGCCAAGAATTTTTGGGCGTATTGGCGGCGGCATTGTAATTTTCTGGTTCAATTTGCTATTTTATATGCAGGTTATCACAATATTCTATGGTGTAGGTAGAATTATAACCTTCTATATGTTTGATAGAACGCCACCCGAGGTAGTAGTTTTGGCTTTATTGGTAGTATGTACCTATTGTGCATTGCAAGATTGGGGAACAATTCTGCGTATACAGCAGTTTTTATTTGTAATTGCTTATAGCATATTAATTTTGGTTTGGTTAACTAGTATCTTAAATTTTCAGCCAGAGAATATGTTGCCCTTATGGCCATTAGATATAAAGGGAGTGACTTTGGGGAGCTTTACCACATGGGGGATGTATAGTGGGTATGAGTGTGTACTCTTATTACTTCCTTTAGTCTATCGAAAAGTGAGCCTTGCTAAATTAGCTAAAACGGTTGGCGTGGCTTTTGTAGGGCTTAGTATCGTATTTATGCTTATCATTGTGCTTACCATTGGAGTATTAACGGTGGAAGATGCCAAGAATTTGCCGTTCCCATCTCTAATTGTCATTCGTAGTGTGGAATTGCCAGGTACATTTTTGGAACGTTTGGAAAATTATTTACTAGTAACCTGGATACCTGTCGTATTTGATACCTTGGCAGCGATGATGTTTTTTATGGCGGAAGTATGTATGCGGCAGTGGCGGCATGCTGATCATCGCCCAATTCTATTAATGTTGGTACCAATAATCTACATAGGCGCTATGTTAATTGATACTCCGCAAGTAAATGAAATACTGGGGAAATTTACAATGTGGCTAGGTTTATCATTTTCTTTCGGCGTCGTGCCCACGGCTCTTCTGCTTACTTGGTGGAAAAAAAGTAAGGTAGGTAAGGACTGTGGCTAAAAAGAAGTGGATTGCTTGTGTACTAATACTTTTTGTATGTATTATGATCTCTGGTTGTTGGGATATGCGAGAATTACAGGACCGCAATTTTGTATTAGCAGTGGCAATTGATAAGGCAGATGACGTGAAAGAAGTAGAAACCTTTGTACAACCCCATGGTAGCAAACGCTATCGAGTGAGTTTACAGATATTAAAGTTAGCTGCAGGTGCAGAGCAAAAGGACGAATCTAGGACTTTTATCAAATCCAATACAGGTGAGTCTATGTTTGAGATGATTCGAGACATGTTAGGCCAAAGTAGCAAGTCTCTCTGGTTTGAACATTTACAAGTGCTTATTATTAGTGATGCAGTGTTAAAAGAAGTAGACTTAGGAGAAATTCTGGATTTTTTTAAACGGGATTCGGAAATGCGCTCTCGGATTAAAGTCTATGTTACGTCTGGGAAGGCTCGCCCCATAATTGAATTCAGCCCTCCATCAAAGGAACCTGGTGGTGTCTTTTTAGCCAATCTTAGTCGCCTGCATCTTAAAAACCTTCATGTTACCGCATCACGGACTGATCTTGGTTATACGGTTCAGCATTTAGATAATAAAAGCGATGTTATTTTGCCGCGAATCGAAATGGTTGATAAAGTGGTAAAGCTAGGCGGTTCTGCTGTATTTAAAAAGGATAGGTTTATTGGTTATGTAGATGAGTATGCTGTAGCAGGTTCTAAAATGATGTTAGGCACGGAAAAGTCAGCTGTTGTTACAATTGATTCGCCTAAAACCCCTGGGCATCAAATTGTTTTTGAGCTTTTTCGTCATGATACAACGCTAACACCTCACGTGGAAAATGGATCCATTTATTTCACCGATGATATTACTATGTATGGAAATATTGGAGAAATTCAAGGTGATATTAATGTAAATGATGCAATGGACCCAGAATATCTCCGAATACTGGAAGTAGCTTTTGCGGAAGAAATTAAGCGAAATATTTACTATACAGAAAAGGTTTTAAAAAAAGAAATGAAGGTAGATGCTGTCGGCAGGTTTGCCAGCAAATTAAAGGCCCATGAGCCGGAAACTTGGGAGCAAGTAAAAGACCAATGGGATGAGCTATATCCTACCATTCCCTTATATGTTTCTGTTAATGTAACAATAAGAAATATTGGTAGCCATAAGTAGGGTGTATAAGTAAATGGCTCATTGGGATTATCTGTAGCAAGCCTATGCTGTGGAGGTGGTGGATTTGTTATCTTATTTAGGACATTCTACAATTAGTAAATGGTGTAAGGTTTGTTTAGGATGCATTTTTACTATTACGATCAGTATGTTTATTGGCGGTTGTTGGGATCAAAAGGAACTGCAGGAAAGACATTTTGTGTTGGCGGTGGGCATTGATAAAGCGGATGAGGGGGAAGACGCAAAGCAGGAAAAAGATAAAAAGTCTCTTGAAAGCTTTATACAGCCTCATGGTGATAAGCTCTACCGTCTTAGTTTCCAAATACTACAGCTAACACCTGCAAGTAGCGGTGGCGAGGGAGGAAGAAAAGCGTCAGTATCAACTTATGTTATTTCCAGTACGGGTGAGTCTATGTTTGAAATGCTGAGGGATATGTTAGGACAAGTAAGTAAAGGCTTTTGGTTTGAACACATTCAGGCCATTGTCATTAGCGAAGAAGCTGTCAAGCAGGAGGGATTACAGCCTATAATTGATCTATTCCGCAGGGATACGGAAATGCGCTGGTTAATAAAACCTCTAATTACTTCCGGTAAGGCGAAAAAACTTTTAGAGTTTAAGCCTCCTAGCGGTGAGCCAGGAGGGCTATTTTTGGCCCGTAGCCTACATTTATACAAGAAAAATCCTCATATGCCAGGTTGGAATTCAGGTTTAGGAGAAACTTCACAAGCAATTGATAATAAAAAAACAGTGCAGATAAGTCGGGTTGAGTTGGAAGGGGATATGATAAAGCTAGGTGGAACAGCTTTATTTAAGGAAGGTAAATTTGTTGGGTATATAGATGAGTATGCTACTAAGGGAACGGCCTTTTTTAGTGCCTCAGAAAAGTCGGCTATTATTACGATTGAATGCCCTGACCATCCAGGAAAGATACTTGCTTTTGAGCTTTTTCTCCATGAGACAAAGCTCACTCCCCATATCAACGGAGAGGAGATTTACTTTACCCTGGACATTAGGATGAAAGGTAATCTTGGTGAAAACCAATGTGGGGATCATTTTGATGCAATGGACGAGGAAGAACTTCATAAAGTTGAGATATTAGTAGCAGAGGAAGTAAAACATAATATATTATATGCTTTTCATAGTTACCAGCATCTACAAACCGATCCAGGAGATTTTGCGGGTAAACTAAAAGCACATCAGCCATTAGCCTGGGAACGAGTAAAAGAGCATTGGAATGAAGAACAATTCCCCAATATTTCCTTAATACCTTCTGTTAATGTGATAATAGAGAATATAGGGGGACACAAATAAAAGCAGGCCGTTGCCTGCTTACGTTTCTCTTACCCCATAACCATACTGAACAACCAGAAAAAGATACCAGCAGCAGTATAACCTATGGCTGTTTTATAGGCAAGGTTGGCTTCACGTCCCCTTGCATTGTGTTTTGCTAAAATATTACCAAGATGCCATGATCCTCCAGCAGTGGTAAAGAAAACTAGTAAAACCCAGATTGTAGTTTTGTGGACAATTTCATAAGACACTCTTTGCCAAAGGTGATAAAGTGTGGATTGCTCTATGATCATAAAAAAATGCTCCTTTTACTGAGGAATTATTTTTAGTATACCCAAATTATTCTAATGTACTATTTCTCGAATAGGGGTCATATACATGGAGTAGTTAGCATAAAGGAGGATTCTTTCTATGGGGATCGATGATAAAACACCTACATGGCGTCACCAAATACTTTTAGTTGACCGTGAGGAAATAACAATTGATGGTGTTAGCAGCTTGGGAAGTTACGACGAAAAAGAAGTCATTATGGAAACAGAACAGGGGTTATTGCTGATAAAAGGGGAAGGGCTTAATATTAAACAGCTAAATCTAGATAAGGGTAATATTGTGGTGGATGGCGTAATTAAAAGTCTTTCTTATGACGATTCTTCTCATGCGAAGAAAGGATTGTTAGAACGGTTCTTAAAATAAAAAAACATCCTTAGTAACTTTTAAGGATCTTGGCTTGGCGCAAGCCAAGTTTTCTTTACGGAATCAGAAAGTATAACACTTTCTTAATTCCAAGTAAGAACGACTAAGGCTTCTGCCTGCGTCTGAGGACTTGGCAGAAGCCAAGTCTTTTCTTATTACGAAAAAAATCTTTATTATCAATGATTCGTCCAGTTCTTATGAAAGGAGTACTGTCTTGCGGCGACGATTATTGATGGTGTGGCGTGTTGGTTTGATTGTTTTGGTGCTGGAATTCGCGATTTATACCTTAGTAGGCTACCTAAATCTAGGTAATCATAGTCTAGTATGGGAGAAATTTAATGAGAAAGCCTACACCATAGCAGATGTTGATAGTAAAATACCTTACGCACAAAATATCAATCGTCATGCCCGCCAAGTTGGGATTAATGCACAGGTAATTGCTAGCTTGATTCAAGCGGAGAGTTCCTTTCAACCTCGCGCTCAATCAACAGCAGGGGCTTATGGTTTAATGCAAATTACGCCTGGAACGTGGCGGCAGATCAATCAAGAAAGTAAGGTATGCGTTGGTCGCCATCCAGGGGAGTGTAGTTCGGAGTGCTATTATAACGAAGAACTTAATATTAGTATTGGCACTGTATACCTCAGTCAATTACTAAATAAATACAAAGGAAATATGGTATTGGCTTTAGCTGCCTATAATGCGGGTCCGGGAGCTGTGGATAAGTATGGTGGTATACCTCCCTATGAGGAAACGATTAACTATACTAAACGGGTGATTGACAACTGGTATGAGTTAAGTGGTTATCCGCTACCTAGTTCTATTTTCTCATTAACACAGTGGGAGAATGTACATAAACTCATAGGTTGGTGTTTTATTGCTACAATCCTAGGATTATTGTGGGTAGCGAGAGGTTTATATAGATATCATCATTCGTGGCGCTGGGGGTGAAGCAGTGCAATTTAATAGTCAGGTTATCACTTTTCTAATTACGATTGCCACTGGTATTTTATTAGGAGTGTTATTTGATGGTTATCGGGTTCTGCGTGGTACTTTTAGACCCAAAGTACTGACGACCTGGTTTACTGACTTATTATACTGGTTACTAGCGACAGTGATTGTATTTCTTGCTTTAGTAATAAGTAATTGGGGAGAACTTAGGTTCTATGTATTTCTGGGAATTATAAGTGGTGTAGTTTTCTATTATCGATTATTAAGCCTATATACGATTCGTTTATTTTCAGTTGTAATTAAGTTGATTAAAAAGACTACCATACTTGTTAAAAGAATTTTTATGGTACTAATCATTAAGCCCGTTTTATTGTGCATGAAAATAATAGGCTGGCCTTTTAAATTCACGAATCGAAAGATGAGGACCTGGTATCGTAAAAAGTATCCAAAACCACCGATTGATGAGAAAAAATAGAAAAGAGATTATAAAAAAGAGGAATGCACCATCAAGTTGACGAATAAACATACTTCAGATGCAATATTTTTTAGATGGTGGTGTGGTCAATGCAAGGGCGGCATAAGTATCGAGTTAAATGGTTTAAGTTATTTATCCTAGTACTTGGAGGATATTTTTTATTTTTGACGGTTAGCCAACAGAGTCAGCTAGCTTCTATTCGCCATGAGACCGAAAGTACACGTATGCAACTCGAACAATTACAACAAACGAATGCGGCGCTAAAAGGGGAACGTAATGCGTTGCAGGATTCCAAATACGTGGAGAAAATAGCGCGGGAAGAACTTGGTTTAGTAAAACCGGGAGAGATTCCTTTCATTACAACAGAAAAAAATAATTTGTAGCGGCTTTCCTTGACACCTTTTCGGTGTCAAGGTTATAATATGGATGAAAAACATAGTTTTTTAAGGGGGAAGTTTGATTAGTATGTCCATTGAAGTTGGCAGTGTGGTTGAGGGCGTTGTGACAGGTATTACAAATTTCGGAGCATTTGTAGAGCTGCCTGGAGGAAAAGTAGGTTTAATTCATATCTCAGAAGTTGCTGATGTATATGTTCGCGATGTGAAGGATTTCCTTAAAGAGCAAGATCCAGTAAAAGTTAAGGTTTTGTCAGTTGATGAACGTGGGAAAATTGGGTTGTCTATTAAGCAGCTTCAACCACCAAGTCCAAGTCCAGCTCCTAATCCTATTCCAAGGAGAGCACCAGCCAATGATAATCGGCGTTTTGGTAAAGTAAATGCGCCGTCCTTTGAAGACAAGTTGACTAAATTCTTAAAAGACAGCGATGAGCGTCTTGGAGATTTAAAACGTAATACAGAATCCAAACGTGGCGGACGTGGCGCTGCTCGTTCTCAATGATGGTTCATCAGAGCATTTCTTAATGAAATGCTCTTTTTGATTTATCCGATGACTAAACCGCTCTAAGACTCCCATCTTCATCTCGTTAACAGCCTGTAATATCCTGCCCTCTGGTCCGGGTAACAGTCTGTAAACTCGAAGTAAGTTCGCTCTAAGGGTCTCCGGACCCAAGGCTCACTTATATAAGTGGGAGTTAAGAGCGGCTAAGTCCCTGGATAAGTGCGACTAAGATTCAGATGAAGTTAAAACTCCATCTGAATCAAGTCTTCTTTATAAGGACTTTTGTAAGAATAGTTTTAGTAAATTTTCTGTGTGACTCGACAAAAAAATAAGCTTTCTTAAAGGGAAAATCACCTGGCAAAGAATTTGTCAGGTGATTTTTTAAATTTTATTCTACTTTTTGTCGGAATTTTTGTTTCTTACCTGACTTGTTAAGACAAAGAATGAATACCAATATATGTAAAATAATAGTACGCTCTTTTATTAAATAGATAAACAGCCTTAATACTCCCAGTCTCATAAGAGGGGAGAACTAGAATGGATAAGTCTTGTGTTTTCAAGTGGGGCGGGTTAGTGCTTACTAGTATTATATGAACAGAGGTGTCTGAATATGCCAAAAATGACAGTTGTTACTTTACCGAGTGAAATGCTAGAGGTATTCCAGCCAGTGGCAAAGAAAAAAGCAAGTCCAAGATGGTTTCCTTTGAAGGCAATTTTTCGTAAGATGTACAATAGACTCTTTTCATTGGTATATAGTGAAAATTGGTTTATGAATGTTTTGGCTTTTTTACTGGGGCGGGTTTCCATCATGGGAGATATAGCACCCATGGGATTGGCCTTTTTTGCAGCAGTAGCCCAAATTCAAAAAAGACGAGCCTTTATGGTTGGAATTTGTTCGATTGCAGGACTGGCATCAGGAGGCTACTATACAGAGATTGGCACTTACTCGGTCTTTATGTTTTTATATTTTTTGTGGGCAGATAAAATTACCCGATTGCATAAAAAAGTATTAGCTGTCCCTATATTACTGTTTTGCGTTGTGCTTTGTAGTGGATTGTTCATTGGTATGTTTCATCAACCAACACTATATACTTTTTTAGTGGTGTTACTTAATGCTGGGACATGTATGATCCTATCTCATATTTTTATGTATGCGGTGCCCCTGCTGATTGGCGAACAGTCTCATATCGTGCTGCGGCAATATGTAACAAGTGAACGGCTTAGCTGTATGATTTTACTACTGGCAGTAGCAGTAGCTGGCTTGGGTACTACTGTGATATTTGACTATAGTATTCGTAACATGGCAGGTTGTTTGTTAATTATGGCCATGTCACTTGCTGGCGGGCCTGGGTTTGGCGCGTGTGTTGGAGTGGCAGTTGGTGCAATCATTGGATTAAGTAACGGAAATGCGGCTCTGTCCATATCATTGTATGCAGTGGCAGGAGTCTTAGCAGGAACCTTTCGAGGATTAGGAAAATTTGCAGTTATTTTAGGATTTGTCTTAGGGAGTGTTATTACGGTTTTATACTTTGGTCAGGATGATCAATTGACAAAGGTAATGAGTGAATGTGCTATCGCAGGTGGTTTATTCTTTTTTGCTCCCAATAAAAGATTAGCAGCGTGGCATGATATTGCTTTTACATCAACACCTTCTATTGGCGCAGATTCTTTGCATCTAAAAGAAACCGTAGCTAAAATTCATAATATCGCAGAAGTATTTAATGATTTTGCTAGTACCTTCAGTAGTATTGTTGAAGATACGAAAGGAAAGATCCAAGATGACGAGCTGGCTAGGACCTTATCCGCCGTAGGAGAGCAGGTGTGTGTGGATTGTAATAAACGGTCACTGTGCTGGGAAACGGATTTTTATCGTACTTACCATGGGATATTGGATATTTTGGGGCAGGTAGAAAATCATTCATTGTCTGTAGAGAAGATGCCAAAGGTATTTCAAGAAAATTGTATTCGTTGTAAGGAATTACTCGATACAATAGTTTTAGTTTCAGAGCGAAATCGTTCCGCTGCTTTTTGGCAAAAAAGGATGATAGAACAGCGTCAAACAGTTACTGAACAAATGAAAGCAACTAGCGTCATTATTAGCAATTTAGCCTATGAAATTGGCAAAGTAGAGCAAACTGATCAAAATATGTCTTTACTTTTACAAGAAAAGGCCGCTATGCTTGCGTGTCCCCTTACGGGAGTGCGAATAAGAGGTAAGGCAGGGGAAGGTATTATAGAGGCTAAGAAAACCTGCTGTAACGGGAAACGAGAATGTGTCAACACAGTTTTGCCTTTAGCTTCTAGTGTCCTAAGAGAAAAACTAGAACTATTAGCTGAATGTGGTGATGAGAGAAAAGATAAGAAATGTACGTTAACAATGAAAGTGGCAAAAAAATTTCAAATTGAAACGGGTATTGCTAGCTTTGCCAAAGAGGGACAAAGTGTGTGTGGCGACGCTTGTACCGTTGTACCTTTATGTAAAGGAAAGGTTGCATTAATATTAAGTGATGGTATGGGGAGTGGCAAGAAAGCAGCCGTTGAGAGTTCTCTTGCCATTAAGTTTTTGCAAAAATTGTTATCCATTGGCTTTGATATTGATGTAGCAGTTATGACTATCAATTCGATGCTGCTCCTGCGTACAAGGGATGAATCTTTTGTAACGATTGATATGGCAGTGATTGATACTTACTCGGGAGAAATTGAATTTTTAAAAGTTGGTTCGGCACCAAGTTTTGTTAAGAGAGTTAGAGAAGTTATGACGATTAAATCTTCCTCGTTGCCAATTGGTATTTTACAGCAAATAGAGTTAAAGCCAATAAAAGCAACTGTAGTAGATGGTGATTTTATTGTAATGGTAAGTGACGGCATTGTTGATGTTCCTCAAAGCAGCTTGGATAAAGAAAATTGGTTGGCTAACTTTTTAAGGCGAGGGGTTAATACAAAACCGCAGGCTCTTGCAGAACAAATTCTAGCTCAGGCTTTATTATTGTCTGGCAATCGTGTGCATGATGATATGACAGTTATGGTTGCTAAAGTTTCTAACTCTCTAGATTCAGTAAAATAAGTATTATAAGTATTATAAGAAATAACTCAGGTGTACCTCATCTGGGTTATTTTTGTTTTCATTGCAGGAGAATATAATAAGGCGCGAGAATAAAGGCTAAAAATAGCATAGGCGGTGTAGGTGTTGACAATCTCCTTGGAGCAAATCGTTTCATTAGTTATAGTAGCTGGCGAGATTATGCTTAAGAATGGAGCGGAGACGTATCGAATTGAAGAAACTATGGATCATATGGCCAAAGCTTGCGGCGCCCTTGCTGTAGAGAGTTTCGTCATTCCAACAGGGGTTTTTCTAACGGTAACGGACGCTAATGGTCAGACATTGACTGTCATGCGTCGGGTAAGTAATCGTACGATCAACTTGGACCGTATTTCAAAGGTGAATGAGTTATCTCGGCGTTTGGTAGATCAGCGCATGGAATATAGGGATGCCAAGAAAATTTTGGAGCATATTAGTAAAGAACGTACAGGATTTTCCCTTTTACCCTCCATGCTGGCATCAGGGACTATAGGCGCAGGTACGGCAATATTGCAAGATGCTCTTTTGCCAGAAGTAGTAGTTGCTTTTATGGCAGCAGCAATCGTTCGATATATTGCCCATATTATATCTAGATTGCATGGGCTTTCTTTTTCTTTTGAATTTCTTGGTGGGATGGCAGTAGCTTTTTGTGGGACCCTTCTACATTCTTTATTGCCCCATTTAAGACCAGATGCTGTCATAATTGGCGGTATTATGCCCCTTGTTCCAGGTGTAGCAATCACCAATGCCATACGAGATGTAATTGCCGGAGATTTACTAAGTGGTTTATCTAGGGGGCTAGAAGCGGCCTTAACATCGGTAGCAGTTGCTATGGGGGTAGTCATTATGTTGGCTCTTACGGTATAATGAGGTGGCGTTAAAATGGCATTGAAAATTATAGCAGTTTTTTTAATTTCGGCTTCAATTGGTATATTATATCGCATACCACGCAAATTAGTAGCGTCAGCAAGTTTAGTTGGAGTAGCAGCTTGGCTTATTATGTTTATTACTATGCAGTCTGGGGCAACAGTGATAGTAGCAGATTTTTTTGCAAGTGTTACTGTGGGAGTGCTGGCTGAGATATTAGCTCGTATAATAAAAAAACCCGCAACCATTTTTATCATACCTGGATTTATTCCCTTGGTGCCTGGAGGTGATGCTTACTTTACTATGTTGTATATGGTAAAAGGACAATATTCTGCCGGGGTTTCCATGGGAATGCAGACTATATTGTCAGCGGGAGCTATTGCTTTTGGTATTTTTGTAAGCTCTACTATTTTTCGAATAGTAAAAAGTAGTAATAGGGAGAGTAATTAGCAGGATGTTGGAAAAAGTTAGAGCGTGGATTGATAAACATAAGATGCTACTTACAGGTGATACTATAATTGTAGCTTGCTCGGGTGGGCCAGATTCGTTGGCTTTATTACATATCCTTGCCAGATTACGTTTAGAATATAGTATAAGTATAGTAGTTGCTCATGTAGATCATATGATTCGGGGGCAGGAATCGGCCCTCGAGGCAGCCTTTGTAGTAAACTTTTGTCGTGAGCGTAGTATTACGTGCTATCATACGGCAATTGATGTTCCTAGGTTCATAGCAGAGACGGGGACATCAGGAGAAGAAGCTGCTCGAATTCTACGTTATCAGTACTTGCGGCAAGTTGCTCAGGACGTAGGGGGAGCAAAAATTGCGACAGGGCATCACCAAGACGACCAAGGGGAAACTGTATTAATGAATCTGTTACGTGGAGCCGGAAGTGCGGGGATTCGTGGGATTCAACCAGTTAATGGAGATATTATTCGCCCTTTTTTAGGAGTGAGCCGTGCCGAAATAATTGATTATTGTAAAACAGAGGGTTTAGAGCCGCGATTTGATAGTTCTAACGAAAATTTGAATTATTTACGTAATCGTATTCGAATGCATCTTTTACCAGAGCTAGAAAAGAAGTATAATAGTTCTGTCAGGGAAGCTTTGTGCCGAACGGCGATGATCGTAGGCGATGAGCATAATTTTATTCAAAAGACAGCGAAAGACGTGTGGGCTCAGGTTGTTACAGAAGGCACAGATCGCATATTTATTGCTACTGAGCCAATGAATTCTTTACATATTGCCGTAAAACGTGAAATTTTTCGTATGTCCATAGAAAAAAAACAAGGATCTGTAAGAGGAATAACCTTTTGCCATGTGGAAACTTTGATAGAGATGCTTTTTACTGGACGAGTAGGCAGCAAATTACAGTTACCTGGTGGCCTTACCGTTCACAAAGATTATGACGGATTATATATAGGAGCAAACCCTGTATCTTTAAAAAAAAAGGTAGAGTATCCTGGACAGGAACTAATTGTACCTGGTAGTAATCTAATTACAGCATTGGGGATCGAGATTACAGCAGAGCTAACAGACACTTTTGTTAAAGCGAAAACAAATAGGGCTGTGTTTGATGCAGATGAATTATCTTATCCTTTATTTGTGCGCACTCGTCATGATGGCGATCGCTTTCAACCTCTTGGGTTTGCAGGAAGTAAAAAAGTGAAAGATTTTCTAATTGATTTAAAGGTCCCGCGGGAAATGAGGGATGACATCCCAATTATCTGCGATCAAAAAAGTATTATTTGGGTGGGTGGTTATCGACAAAGTCAAAATGGTAAGAGCAGGGACACAACAAAAAAAAAATTGGTACTAACAATTGTAGGAAATGCAATAAAAGAATAATTTTTTTTTGTTAGATTGAATTTTTTATTGCGTAATATATATAATAAAACAGGAGGAACAAGAGTGATTAATGATGTCGAAAGGGTCTTACTTAGTGAAGAGGAATTAGCAGGGCGTATTGCAGAGATAGGAGCACAAATTACTGCGGATTATGCAGGCAAAGAAATTCTAATGATTGGGGTATTGCGTGGGGCAGTACTATTTATGGCTGATCTAGCTAGAGCAATTAAAATACCTGTAGCAATTGATTTTATGGCTGTGTCCAGTTATGGAGCAGGTACCAGTTCTAGCGGTGTGGTACGTATCTTAAAAGATCTTGATGAGAACGTAGAAGGAAAACATGTTCTAGTAGTAGAGGATATTATTGATTCAGGGTTGACATTAAATTACTTGATGGATAACCTTAAGTCGCGTAAACCTGCTAGTATTCAAATATGTACACTTCTTAATAAGCCAGATCGCCGTAAGGTAGATGTAGATATTGCTTATAACGGTTTCACCATACCGGATTATTTTGTGATTGGGTACGGTTTAGATTATGCTGAGAAATATCGGAATTTACCCTTCATTGGTATTTTAAAACCTGAAGTTTATCAAGACTAAGTTTTATTGTTAATTATTAGGTTTGGTGGTATAATATTTTTCTATGAAGGCCAAAGGACATAACAATGCCCATGGCAGGAAAGTATCGATGGTGCTTCAGTGAGAGGAGGGCTACTTTGAATAAATTTTTTCGAAATGTAAGTTTTTATTTGTTGATTATTATCATTGCTATTTCAATAATTGACTATTATTCCTCACGTACGACGAATAAACAGGAAATAAGTTATACTCAATTTTTACATCAAATTGAGGAGCAAAAGGTCCAGGGAGTAACCGTTGTAGAAAATAACATTCGTGGAAAACTTACGGATGGTACAGAATTTACGACGATTACACCAAATGACCCTACGCTTATTAATACGTTGCGAGAAAAAAATGTGGATATTAAAGCTGAACAACCACCGCAACCGCCTTGGTGGACAACAATTTTCTCTTCTATTTTGCCAATGTTGCTCTTAATTGGGGTATGGTTCTTCATTATGCAACAGACGCAAGGTGGCGGTAATCGGGTAATGTCTTTTGGCAAAAGCCGTGCGAAGCTTCATGGTGAAGATAAAATCAAAGTAACCTTTGGCGATATGGCAGGAGCCGATGAGGCCAAACAAGAATTGGAGGAAGTTGTTGAGTTCCTAAAACATCCTAAGAAATTTAACGATTTAGGTGCTCGTATTCCAAAAGGGGTTTTATTGTTTGGACCTCCAGGAACTGGTAAAACCCTATTAGCTCGAGCAGTAGCTGGAGAAGCGGGAGTGCCGTTCTTTAGTATTAGTGGTTCTGACTTCGTCGAAATGTTTGTTGGTGTCGGAGCTTCAAGAGTTCGGGATTTGTTTGAACAAGCTAAAAAGAGTGCGCCATGCATCGTGTTTATTGATGAAATTGATGCTGTAGGACGTCAACGGGGCGCAGGCCTCGGTGGTGGTCATGATGAACGGGAACAAACCTTAAACCAATTATTGGTTGAGATGGATGGTTTCGGCGTTAATGAAGGTATTATCATTATTGCGGCAACGAATCGTCCAGATATTTTGGATCCTGCATTATTGCGTCCAGGTCGTTTTGATAGACAAATTGTTGTTGATAAACCGGATGTCAAAGGCCGTTTGGAGATCTTAAAAGTTCATACAAAAGGTAAACCTGTAGCGAAAGAAGTCAGTCTTGATGTGTTGGCGCGTCGTACACCAGGTTTCACTGGTGCTGATCTTAGTAACTTAGTGAATGAAGCAGCTCTCTTAGCAGCACGCCGTAATAAAAAACGGATTGACATGCCTGAAATGGAAGAGTCCGTTGAGCGTGTTGTCGCAGGACCAGAACGCAAAAGTAAGGTTATTAGTGAACGAGAAAAGAAGCTCACTGCCTATCATGAAGCTGGTCATGCTTTGATTGGGATGCTTTTAGATAATACAGATCCAGTACATAAAGTTTCGATTATCCCTAGAGGACGAGCTGGTGGTTACACATTGATGTTACCAACAGAAGACCGCTATTATGCAACACGCACGGAATTACTAGAACAGCTTAGTGTTTTATTAGGCGGACGTGTAGCTGAAGCTGTAGTACTTAAGGAAATTAGTACTGGTGCTCAAAATGATTTGGAACGTGCTACTGATTTGTCCCGTAAGATGATTACTGAATACGGTATGAGTGAGAGCTTAGGGCCAATTACTTTTGGACATAAACAACAGCAACAGGTATTCTTGGGAAGAGATATTTCCCGTGATCGTAATTATGGTGAAGAAGTAGCTTCTGCCATTGATAAAGAGGTACGTAGGTTAATTGAAGGCGCCTACAATAAAACAGAAGCAATGCTGCAAGAAAATATTGATAAGCTTCACTTGATTGCTGCTGCTCTGATTGAAAAAGAAACACTAGAAGCCAGTGATTTAGAAGAACTTTTAGCGAATGGTAAGATTTCTGAAAAAACTGAGCAAGACGAAATTGTTCTTACTAAAGGTGAGGGCACTGATGACAATAGTCAAACGGGACCTAAAATCGTATATAGTTCTCGTTCCTAGTTGAAGGGCAGGTGCAAACCTGCCCTTTCATATATTGGTTTTAGAACCGCAAAGGTACAATACCTAGCGTGGCACACAAAGTAGCTACGGGATTATCTTTTGTGTCTTTGTGTTTAAAAACTAGGATTATTCTTGGTGAAAAATGGCTTCTTCGTTGTAATAAGATATCAAGTGGGGGTATTTAGTGATGAGTGAAGTATTATTGCATTATACACGTGGTGGTAAGGTGGAGAGTGTACATCGGGCTGATGTTGCTGTTGTAGATGTAACAGGGAAAATGGTATGGGAATTTGGGGATGGCAAGAGGCCAATGTTTTGGCGTTCGGCTGCTAAGCCTTTTCAATTATTACCTTTTGTAGAACAAGGCGGCGTGGAAAAATTTAAAATAACAGAAGAAGAAATCGCTTTCATGGTTTCTTCTCATAGTGGGGAAGCAGAGCATGTTGCTTTGGCACATGCCCTGCTGGCAAAAGTAGGTTTAACGATTGAGGCATTGGCCTGCGGTCCTGCCAAGCCAATGAGTAGTAAAATGGCTAAAGAATTAATGGTGCAAAAGCAGCCTTTTCAGGTAGTACATAATGCTTGTTCAGGTAAGCACAGTGGTATGCTGGCTCTTGCTCAAATGTTACAGGTTGCGATAGCAGGATATACAGAACTAATGCACCCGGTTCAACAAATGATGCACCAGGCTGTTGCTGATAGTGTAAGAATGCAAAAAGAAACAGTGGAAACAGGAATCGATGGCTGCGGTGTCCCTGTATTTTATTTGCCGCTTTATAATATGTCATTGGCCTATGCCCGCTTGGCTAAACCCGAGGAGGGGCAATGGGGTCAACGCGAGAAGTCGGTACGTCTGATTCGTGACGCTATGCTAGCCCATCCTCACGTTGTGGCAGGTACGAAGCGTTTTGATACTGTTCTTATGAACGTTACTAAAGGACGTATTTTAGCTAAAATAGGTTCGGAAGCAGTGTATTGCCTAGCATCCGTGCCAGATGGACTGGGTGTGACCTTTAAAATTGACGATGGAAGTTATCGTGCGGTTAATCCAGCTGGAATAGCTATATTGAAGAAGCTCGATTTACTTTCTTCAGCGGAGTACCAAACTTTAGTGGAACAGTTTCCTCCTGTGCTAAAAAATCACCGTGGCGATGTAATCGGAACGGTAGAAGCAACAATATAAGAAAAGACTTGGCTTAGGCTAACTCCTCAGACGTAGGCAGAAGCCTTAGTCTTCTTACTTGGAATCGGAGGAAGTGTTATATTTTCTGATTCCGTAAAAAAAGAAACAACTTGGTGTAAACCAAGTTGTTTCTTTTTTACCCTATATATGTTAGTCTTACTGAATCCAGAGGACCAAAGGACACGAGAAAATTGTCATTACGCAATTTTCTCGTGTCCTTTTCGCCCTGTGATCTATCTAAATTCTAGATTGGCCTATTTCTTGATGAGGTCCTCTATGGTGAGGAGCATAACCCATCTCTTTTAAGTCTTTTTTAAAGGTATCTTTATCAACTCCTAGGTTGCTGGCAACATCAGACCAAGTATTGTTGATTTTTTTTAATGATAATACATCATTAATGGGTTGATTGGTATTTTTAGATAACTCTTTAGCCATACCAATATCGCGAGGGTGGTATCCTTGGTGAAGTAAATCAAGGGCGGTTTCTTTATCTATGCCAGTTTTTTTGTTTAAGTGATTGGCAGCAATGTCTTGACGAGTTGCTTTCATTTGTTCCTTTGTAATACCCAAAGTTTTGCAAACATCTTTCCAAGTGTTATCAGCTGTTTTTTTGCTAACGACGTCTTCCATGGATTTGCCACTGGCTTTGGCTAAAAATGCTGCTTTTCTAATATCTTTTAGGCTCATGCCGTTATTTTGGTAGGCTAAAATAGTAGATTGTTCAACGCCAAAGGTCTCAGAAATTCTTTTGGCAGCTTCTTCTGGGCTCATTTTCATTTGTCCTTGTTTTTGGTGATATGCTGAAGGTGATTCTTGTGCCTCTACCGCCTGGGCAATGAAGGGACTAGCTGCACCGGCGATAATAAAGGTTCCCGCAATCATAGCGGCAAGTGTTTTTCTAGATATCATTTTCATGGAGATTCCCCCTGTTTCTAGTGTCAGCTATTGTAGCTGCTAAGGTCAGTATACTTGAAGAATATGACAAAAAAGTGACAGGAGAATTATTTGACGATGGGAAGTGTAAAAGTAAATGTAGATCCCTTCCCTAATTGACTTTCAACGGTAATGGTGCCTTGCATCGCCTGTATTAGCTTTTTGGTAATGGCTAAACCTAACCCTGTGCCACCAGAAATTCGCGCTCTAGATTTATCCCCACGGTAAAAGCGATCCCAGATATAAGGTAGATCTTCAGGTGAAATGCCAGAGCCTGAATCTATAATGGCAATGGATAAGGATTGTCTTATTATGGATAAGCTAATAGTGATTACTGCCTGTTCAGGTGAATGTCTTATAGCATTAGTAAGTAAGTTAGTAAATACTTGGCTTAATCGATCTGCATCACCCCAGGCACAGGGGACCTGTTCTGGTAGGTCAAGAGAAAGAGCAATTTGTTTTTTTGTCAATAGGGGTTCGATTTTTTCAATTTCTATTTGTAACCATTTACTTATATCCAATTTCTCGGAGACAATCGACAATGCATCTGCTTCTAATTGGGATAAATCAAGCAAGTCACCAATTAATCGACCTAAACGTTTACTTTCATTTAATATAGTACTTATATAACGATGCTGCTGCTCTGGTTTAGGGGCTAAACCATCTAAGATGGTTTCCGATAAAGCTTGAATTGAGGTAACTGGAGTTTTTAGCTCATGTGAAACGCTAGCGAGAAAATTACGCCTATTTTGTTCAATTTGCGCTAAAGAATCTGCCATGGTATTAAAAGTTTGTCCTAAGTGGCCAATCTCATTATTTCCTGTGGCAGTAGTGCGGCTATCGAAATTACCTTTTGCAAAACTTTTTGCAGCTTGGCTAATGTCTGCTATGGGTTTTGTAAGGCTGCGGGCAACCAGGAATCCTACGATAATGGCTGTAAAGAGAGTGAATAACAAAGAGTAGAGTAATAAGTTTTCTAAAGAGGCGACGGTTTTATTGACTCCTATGATGGGGGCATCTAAAAATACAACAATTGGAGTTGAGGAATCCGGTATAGTGAGAGCAACCATGATGGATGGATCTTTATGTTTAGAGGTAGGGCGTATCCATGAATGGGGGCCATTGCTAAATAAATCTGTATTTTCCTGTTTTACTTCTTGAAAACGTTTGCTAAAATTGCTTGGCGGCTTTCCGGCAAGCAATGCCCCTTTTTGATTTACAATCCAAATGGAACCTCCTGCTAAATCGCCAATTTTGTCTAGAACATCATCAGGAGGTATTTTGCCAGCGATAATGTCCGGTGTTAACAATTCCATGACAGTAGCACCTTTAGTGAGCAGGTCTTGGCGTTTGGTATCAATAGCAGTGGACCTGACCAGATAGGACATAAATAGGGTTAGGGTGATTGTGCTTAATAAAACAAGTCCAATATGTGATAGAAGAATCTTGCTAAATATAGAACGAATCATTTCTTTAATACCTCAAATTTATAACCTGTACCCCAAACCGTATGAATGTAGGTATAGTTAGCGTCATGTAATTTTTGACGTAATCTTTTAATGGTAGCATCTACCGTTCGGTCATCTCCATCAAAATCATAACCCCAAACATTTGTCAGCAGTTGTTCACGGGAAAAAGCTACATGGGGGTGACGTGCTAAAAAAAGTAGTAGTTCAAATTCTTTGGGGGATAAAGAAGCGAGTTGTCCATTACACTCCACTCCTTGGGCTGCCGTATTGATGGAGAGTTCTGCAAAGTTTAGTGTGGTGCCGTTTGGTTGTAGTAAGCCACTACGGCGCAGGACAGCCTTAATTCTAGCTACGAGTTCCCTTGGGCTAAAAGGTTTGGTAATATAATCATCCGCACCTAAGGAAAAACCTGTCATCTTATCGACCTCTGCACTTTTAGCTGTTAAAAAGATAACAGGAACTGGGCGTTTGATAGTTTGGCAAAGTTCCCAGCCTGATAATTTAGGTAGCATAACATCAAGAATTAGCAAATCAGGTTGCTCCGTTGTTTCAATAGTAAGAGCGATTTCACCATCTTCCGCTGTAAATACAGTAAAGCCCTCCTGTTCTAAGTAGAGTTTGACTACTTCAGAAATAGCAGGCTCATCATCTGCTACTAAAATTTTTATCGGCATTATAGTTCACCTCTATGATTATTTTCTCTATTATATCATTAAATTTGCTGTAGTATAGCTGCTACCTAATTAAGTGATCTTGTGACAGGTTGACAAGAAGTTAACTAGAAGATTATTATTTAGTTAACAAATACAGTAGGAGGCGTATACAGTGCGCAAGAGCATTTTAAATATGTTACGTAATAACGCAAATGAGTACTTATCCGGTGAAGAAATTAGCAGACAGCTGTCAGTCTCTAGGACGGCAATTTGGAAACATATGCAAACCCTTAAACAGGCAGGTTATGAGATTGAAGCCCATCCTCGTCAAGGTTATCGTCTAAGAAGTGTACCAGATCGCCTATTACCAGATGAGATTCGAGATCAATTGAAGACCACTATGTTGGGGCAACATGAAATATATTATTTTGATGATATTGATTCTACTAATAATGAAGCGAAAAAACAAGCAAACTTAGGATGCCACGAAGGTGCAATTGTATTATCTGAGGCGCAGAACAGGGGAAGAGGGAGGATCGCTCGCAGCTGGTTTTCTCCTTCTGGCAAAGGTATTTGGCTATCCATAATATTAAAGCCACCCTTTCTTCCTTCTGATGCTCCTAAGTGTACCTTACTAGCTGCTGTTGCCGTAACCAAGGCGATTCGCACTATAACTAAAGTGCAGTGTGGTATTAAATGGCCGAATGATATTTTATATAAAGGGAAAAAGATAGTAGGGATTTTGACTGAAATGAATGCGGAAATGGACGCGATCAATTATATCGTAATTGGTATGGGAATCAATGTAAATATTGACAAAGATGAGTTTCCAGAGGAACTTAGAGAAATTGCAACCTCTCTTTCTCAGGCCTCTGGGCAGCCTATAGCGAGACTAACCTTATTGCAGGCAATTTTGGCGGAGTTAGAAACAGAGTACAATAAAGTAATACAACATGGTTTTTCTCAAATGTTAGATGAGTGGCGTCAACTTTCCGTTACGCTAGGGCAAACGATTGACGCCTTAGGTGGGAGCAGACAGTTTAGCGGGGTGGCAATTGATATTGACCAAGACGGTACACTGCTGGTTCAAACGGAAGAAAAAATAGAAAGAATTATTGCTGGAGACATTTCAATTCGGCCAAAAGTGTAGATTTTACCTACCAATGAAATCTTATCGTCTACATAGGTTGACAGGATGCCTAACAGTTTATATACTGTCATGGTGGGTTTTCCCTTGGTTTTACAAGAAATTACAACAGGAGGCTGAATTTTATGCTGTTAGTGTTTGATATAGGAAATACAAATATAGTGCTTGGAGCATATGACGGTGAAGAATTATTACAGCATTGGCGGGTATCTACTGATAGGCAAAAAACAGGTGATGAGTATGGAATCTTAATAAACAACCTTTTTACTTATGGTGGTCTTAGTATTAAAGACATCTCTGCAGTAATTATTTCTTCTGTTGTACCACCCCTTGTTGTGCCTTTGGTAAAGATGTGCCAACGGTATTTTAATGTAGAACCATTAGTGGTAGGACCTGGAATTAAGACGGGTATTTTTATAAAATATGAAAATCCTCGAGAAGTAGGAGCAGATCGTATTGTAAATGCGGTTGCTGCGCATCATAAGTATAGTGGTCCCCTAATTATTGTAGATTTTGGTACAGCGACAACTTTTTGCGCTGTTTCAGGTAATGGCGATTATTTAGGAGGGGCTATCGCTCCTGGTATTGGTATTTCGACAGAAGCCTTATTCCAAAGGGCTGCCAAGTTACCAAGGATTGAATTGGTAAAACCAAAGAATGTCATATGCCGTAACACAGTTACCAGTATGCAGTCGGGAATTATTTTTGGCTTTGTGGGACAAGTAGATGGAATTGTTAATCGCATGAAAGAAGAAATAGGCCAAGATGTTTATGTCATTGCAACAGGTGGCTTGGCAAATTTGATTGCGCAAGAAACGACTGTTATTAATGCAGTAGAGCACTTTCTAACATTGGAAGGCTTACGAATTATTTATGATTTAAATAAACAATAAAAGTTAGATTGGTGCTTGATGCTTGTAAGAGATATTCGGTTTTCAACTAGGCAGCAAGTACTAACTCCAATTTATAATATACTAGTAATCAAGTGAGAAATACGAACCACAGAGAAGTGCTTTTTGCACCTCTGTGGTTTAAAAGGTTCTATGTTTATAGGAGCGATGATTATATGCAAATTGGTACTATTAAATTAGAAAATCCTGTGATTCTGGCCCCGATGGCTGGAGTTACTGATCTGCCTTTTCGGCTATTAGCCAAAGAAATGGGATGTGGGTTGGTGTATTCTGAAATGGTCAGTGATAAGGGCTTGCTATATGAAAATAGTCAAACCTTGCATATGCTAAAAATTGATGAACGAGAACGACCGGTCGCAATGCAAATTTTTGGTTCAGATCCTGAAAGTATGGCAAAAGCTGCGGCCATTGTTGAAAAATCCGGTGCTGATATCATTGACATTAATATGGGGTGCCCCACACCTAAAATCATTAAGAATGGAAGCGGTTCGGCTTTAATGTGTCAGCCTGATTTAGCATACCGTATTATGGCTAGTGTTGTGGCAGCTGTAAGTGTACCTGTAACGGTAAAGATTCGTAAAGGCTGGAGTGAGGGATCAGTTAATGCGGTGGAGATGGGGCAGTTAGCGGAAAAAGCGGGTATAGCAGCTATTGCAGTTCATGGCCGTACGAGAGAACAATTTTATACAGGTGAAGCGGATTGGAGTATTATAAAGCAAGTTAAAGAAAGTGTTGGCATTCCTGTAATCGGTAATGGGGATATCCGTGCACCTTATGATGCGGTAAAAATGATGACTGAAACTGGCTGTGATGCTATTATGATAGGTCGCGGTGCACAAGGCAATCCTTGGATTTTCAAGCAAGTTACCCATTATATGTCAACAGGGGAAATCCTACCGTTACCTTTAATGAGTGAACGCGTTGCTGTATTGCTTAGGCATTTAGATATGTTAATAGAGTATAAAGGTGAACATGTGGGAATTAGAGAAATGCGCAGTCATGGCGCATGGTATACAAAAGGATTGCCGCATTCAGCAGAATTAAGATTAAAGCTTAATCAAGCAGAAAGTAAAGAAGATTTTATAGCGGTATTAGAACAATTTCAATAGTCTAAGATAAGATAAAGTTTTTATATTTGTTAAATTCGAAAAAAAATGCTAAAATATGTATGTGCACAAGGTTGTGCACATATACTATGTTAGGTGATATAAATTTAAAGATGTAATACATACACTTGTAAAATTCTATCAGTATTCAATATAGGAGAGGATGACGGATGCTGTTACGGATTGGTGAAAAGATCATCAACCGACAAAAGATCAATCAAATAATTGATGAAATGTTAGATCTGCGTAGTCGAGGTTTTTCTCAACAAGAAGTAGCTAACCGTGTTGGAATAGATCGAACCGTTATTTCTAAATTGGAAACCGTGGGAGAAGTTCGCAAAGGAGGACGGGTTGCCCTTGTTGGTTTTCCCATTGAAAATTGTGAGGAACTAAGACGTATGGCCGCACAAGAAGGTATTGATTATTCTTTACTCATGTCAGAGCAAGAACGTTGGGATTTTGTGCAAAATAAAACGGGAGTTGGCCTTTTTAATACGATAATGGAAATCATTGCTACATTACACAATTATGACATTGTTATTATATTAGGCTCAAATTTACGAATTAAGTTAATGGAAACACTTTTAGATAAAGAAATAATTGGCGTACAAATTGGAGAATCACCTATTGCAGAGAATAAATACGTGGATCCAGAGAGTATAAGGAGCATTGTACGGCAGTTGTTTGCGTAATAGGGGGCTTACACGTAGCATGAAGAGAGTTGTCAGTGTTAGTTTAGGGTCATCGAAGCGTGATCACCAAGCAATAGCAGAGTTTGGTGGACATACTTTTTCTATCGAACGGATAGGAACAGACGGTGATAAGGCTAAGGCCATACAGTTGATCCGTGAACTAGATGGTAAAGTGGATGCTTTTGGCATGGGTGGGACAGACTTATATATATATGCTGGGAATAAACGTTATACTTTTAAAGAGTCAGCTGAAATCGCTGCTGCAGCTAGATATACGCCAATCGTTGATGGTAGTGGTGTGAAAAACACCCTTGAGCGGAGGGTAGTGCAGCATCTAGCGGAAAAAGAAGGTATATTATTTAAAAATCAGCAAGTATTGGTAGTTTGTGCGGTTGATCGGTTTGGTCTAGCAGAAGAACTGATAGCAGCAGGTAGTCAAGCTGTATTTGGTGATTTACTATTTGGTTTAGGTCTGCCCATTCCCATTCGAAGCTTAGGTACCTTGGCAATGCTGGCACGGGTTGTTGCGCCAGTTATAACTAGGCTGCCGATTAAGATGTTTTATCCCACTGGGGAAAATCAAATGAAGAATGTTCCGCGTTTTAGTCAATATTTTCAGCAAGCCAAAATTATTGCTGGCGATTTTCATTTTATTCGCAGAAACATGCCAGAAAAACTGACTGGAAAGTTGATTATTGCGAATACGGTTACCAAGCAAGACGAAGAATTGCTTAAAGAGCGGGGCGTGAAAATACTGGTTACAACTACACCAGAAATTGGTGGCCGTTCTTTAGGTACCAATGTGTTGGAAGCCATATTAGTAACTTTACTAGGCAAGAAGCCAGAGGAAATTACGCCATATGATTATGGACGAATTTTAAAGGAATTGGATATTATGCCGCGTATTAAGCGGTTTTCTGATTGAAAGGGGAGCATTGATATGGAAAAGTTTGCTTTTATTGTACATCCGCTCGCCGCAAAAGACTTTAGTCGCAAGTTCGCATTTACTAAAAATTGGCCGGATGGTTTGGTTGAGGGGGTAATAAAATATATTCCCCCATTTAAGGCTTCGCATATAACAGGTATACAGTCACCGTCTACGCAAAGTGAGGGGTGGTTTATTGGTTGTCCATTAACATCACGGCAGATGATGGAGATGCCTGAAAAGTATGTAATTGAGAAAATTATTAAAGCAGGTAAGGTTGCAGAAAAATTAGGTGCAAAGATCGTGGGGCTGGGGGCATTTACTTCCATAGTAGGGGATGCAGGTATTACCATTGCCAAGAACTTAAATATTGCTGTAACCACGGGAAATAGTTATACGGTTGCTACTGCTCTTGAGGGAACAAGGCAGGCCGCTCAAATAATGGGTATTGATCTAGACAAGGCTAATGTATTGATATTAGGGGCTACTGGCTCTATTGGTGGGGCTTGTGCTCAAATCCTTGCACGGGAAGTAAGGTATCTAACACTAGCGGCACGTAATGAAGAAAAGCTGGAAAAACTTGCTGAGCAAATTTTACGAAAAACAGGATTAGCTGTTAAGGTAACTGCGAATACTAAATCTGCTTTAAAGTCAGCTGATATTATTATTGCTGTGACTAGCGCAATTGATAGCATTATTGAACCTGAAGATTTAAAATCAGGTGCGATTGTTTGTGATGTTGCAAGACCACGAAATGTTTCTCGCCGTGTAGCGGAAATGCGTAATGATATATTGGTCATTGAAGGCGGCGTAGTTGAGGTTCCTGGGGATGTTGACTTTGGACTAAACTTTGGTTTTCCTGAAGGGACGGCTTATGCTTGTATGGCAGAAACAATGATACTTTCCTTAGAACAACGCTATGAGAATTTTACATTGGGGCGCGAACTCACTGTGAAACAGGTGGAAACAATTGAAAAATTAGGTAATAAACACGGATTTAAACTAGCGGGCTTTCGTAGTTTTGAAAGAGCTATCACAGCAAATGAGATTGCTGCGATTAAAGAAAATGTAATTATTAATAATCAAATGCAAAGGAGGGGAATTGGTTAGAAAACATTGACAAACAAGTGGTTTATACCTATAATTAATTGCATATTAAGTTGGGTTTCTAACCTGCTGTTAAAGTGTCAAGTTACTCACTTGACACTATTTATATTGTCTTATGGATCAGTATTTGAATGGGGTTTTTAATTTTGTTGTAGCAAAAGGGACTATTATAGAATAAACTAATATAAATCATTAGGAATCAAAATTAAAGGAGAGCAGAAACGTATGGCTGAAAAGCAATTTATTCTAACTGCTGAAGGATTAAAGAAGATAGAGCAGAAATTTGATCATCTGAAATCAGTACGCCGTCGGGAAGTAGCTGAAAGAATTAAGCAAGCAATCGAATTTGGTGATATCAGTGAAAACTCCGAATATGAAGATGCGAAAAATGAACAAGCTTTTATCGAAGGCGAAATTATAACATTAGAGAAAATGCTTCGTAATAGTAAAGTCATTGATGAACAAGAGATAAAAACTGATGTAGTTTCTATTGGTGTTACCGTTGTTTTAAAAGACCTGGAGTTTGGAGATGAATTTGAATATACTCTTGTTGGTTCGGCTGAAGCTGACCCAGTGGAATTAAAGATTTCTAATGAATCACCTGTTGGTCAAGCAATTTTAGGACAAAAAATAGGTAGTATTGTTGAGGTAAATGTGCCTGCTGGTATTTTAAAATATGAAGTAATTGATATTAAACGGAACTTATAATTGTTTCTTCTTTTGGAAATGCCAAGATGGACGAGTTAGGGGAGAAAGCATAAAATGACAGAAGTAAAGAATCAGGAAATTCAAAAAACTGAAGATTTAAACGAACTTATGCGTGTGCGCCGTGAGAAAATGACGGCATTTGAGGAACAAGGAATTGAGCCTTTTGCTCGAAAATATGATGTTACAATTCATGCAAACGATGTAATTGCCAATTTTGAGAAGCTAGAAGAAAAGTCAGTGCGAGTTGCTGGGCGTATTATGGCAATACGTGGTCATGGTAAGGCTAGTTTTGTTCATGTAATGGACATGTCTGGTAAAGTGCAAGCTTACTTTCGTCAAGATGTGATTGGCGAAGTTGAATATGAAAAGTTTAAACTTCTTGATATCGGTGATATTGTTGGTATTGAGGGGATTGTTTTTAGAACTCAACGTGGTGAAATTAGTTTAAAAACAAGCAGCTTTGAAATTTTAGCAAAATCTCTTAGACCACTTCCGGAAAAATGGCATGGTTTAAAAGATGTTGAAACACGTTATCGTCAACGCTACCTTGATTTGATTGTCAATCCAGAAGTAAGAAATACTTTTGTAACACGTAGTAAAATTATTAAATCCTTACGAAACATATTGGATAAACGTGACTATTTAGAAGTAGAAACACCAATGATGCATCCGATTGCGGGTGGTGCTGCAGCCCGTCCTTTTGTTACACACCATAATGCATTAGATATGAATTTATTTATGAGAATAGCACCTGAATTGTATCTAAAACGCTTGATTGTTGGCGGGTTTGAGAGAGTGTATGAAGTCGGACGTGTTTTTAGAAATGAAGGCATTTCCGTTAGACATAATCCAGAATTTACAATTGTAGAATTGTACCAGGCTTATTCTGATTACCAAGATTTGATGCGTTTAACAGAAGACGTTGTTTCTGGTATCGCCTTAGAGGTGCTGGGCACGACGCAGATTACCTATCAAGGACAAGAAATTAATCTAGCGCCACCTTGGAATCGAATGACTATGCCTGAAGCAGTAAAAAAATATACGGATGTTGATTTTGATACCGTTACAACGATCGAAGAAGCAAGAAATATTGCAGATCGCTTAGGTGTTAAATACGAGAAGAAGAATGGCATTGGCGGCATCTTAAATAATATATTTGAAGATAAGGTTGAGGAACATTTGATTCAGCCTACCTTTATTATTGGACATCCTACTGAGATTTCTCCATTGGCCAAACGTAATAAAGAAAATCCTGATATTACAGATCGTTTTGAAGTTTTCATCTTTGCACGTGAACTGGCAAATGGTTTTTCTGAATTAAACGATCCCATTGATCAAGAGGGACGTTTTAATTCCCAAGTAGAACAACGTGAGTCTGGTGATGATGAGGCACATATGATGGATCATGATTATGTGAATGCTTTGGAGTACGGCTTGCCGCCAACAGGTGGCTTAGGTATTGGCATTGATCGCTTAGTTATGTTGCTCACAGACAGTCCTTCTATTAGAGATGTTCTTCTCTTCCCTCATATGCGCCATAAGGAATAGTAATAGGTAATAAGGGTGAGCGAATCGGCTCACCCTTATTTTTACGGAATCAGAAAGTAAAAAACTTTCTTGATTCCAAGTAAGAACGACTAAGGCTTCTGCCTGGGTCCGAGGACTTGGCATAAGCCAAGTCTTTTCTTATGTTAGTTAAGAAAAATGTCGTTGACAATATCTTATTAAAATGATAGAATAATACTCGCGTCACAACGATGTGTCAATTAACAAAATGTAAAAACAAATTAAGTGTTGACACAAGATATTAGTTATGATAACATATATAACTGTCGGTGGTCGCAAGAAAACGACGTGTTCCTTGAAAACTAAACAATGTAAGTAAGGTTAAATAAGCCAGATGTGCGGTACTCGTTTGAGTACAAAACAAAGTTGATCCACTTCGGTGAGATTAACAAAAAGCTAGTTTTTTAAAGAGCCATCAAGGTTCTCTAATATAATTTATTGGAGAGTTTGATCC